>JBOZRS010000032.1:0-42695 GCA_050789065.1 Microvirga sp. | reverse complement strand
TGATCGCCGCCGTCAGAGACGTCTTGCCATGGTCCACGTGACCAATCGTCCCAATGTTGCAGTGCGGCTTCGTCCGCTCAAACTTTTCCTTCGCCATTGATCTCTACCTTACATAGGCCAGGAACAAAAAACCTAGGGCGTCCCGATATTGCGGTTGCGCTATTTGCGCAAGAGCCAATTTCGATATTGCAGAACGGAATGCCTGATATTGCGTTCCCAACCGGCCAAGCTTCCATCCAACAGCGGCGCAGAGGCGAGCCGTTGCGGCTGCGTATAAAGGCGCAGAGCACCCCAAATGCAAGCGTTTAGTTGGGAAAGGCAGCAGAAGTTGGAGCGGGTGAAGGGAATCGAACCCTCGTATTCAGCTTGGAAGGCTGCTGCTCTACCATTGAGCTACACCCGCATGCTCTGCGGATTGGGTGGTGGGGGAAGTAGGACTCGAACCTACGAAGGCATAGCCAGCGGATTTACAGTCCGCCCCCTTTGCCGCTCGGGACATTCCCCCTTGAACCCACCCCAAACGCATAGCGCCGAGGTCATTCATCAGATCGCCCTGCCGCGAGGCGGGCGCTCCGTGGCGTTCTTATGGTGACACCCATCGCCGGTGTCAACAGCAAAGCGCGACGAATATCCGATGGGTCGAGAATGAACTCGCGCTGTGCTATGGCCCTGCCTTCATCAGACGAGATTTGCACATCATGAGCGAGCGCCCCTTCCATTCCCGCAAGCCGAGGTTCCAGCGCCCCCACGGGAAGCAGGGCCGCCGCGACCCTCAGGCCCGGCGTCTGCCCTCCGACATCGACACGACGATTCTCTATGGCTGGCACCCGGTCGTGGAGGCGCTCCGCAACGGAAACCGGGCGATTCGCCGCCTCCTGGTGACCGAGAACTCGGCTCGCCGCCTGAGCGAGGAGCTGGGCCAGCCCCTCCCAGTCGAGCCCGAGATCGTCCGCCCGGACGATATCAACAGGCTTCTGGAGCCCGATGCCGTGCACCAGGGCCTCTATCTCGAGGCCGATCCCCTGCCCTCCCCGACGATCGACACCCTCAGCGGGCAGCGCGTGGTCCTGGCCCTCGACCAGATCACGGACCCGCATAACGTGGGGGCGATCGTCCGGACGGCCGCCGCCTTCGGGGTGGAGGCCATCATCACGACCGCGCGCCACAGCCCGGCCGCAACGGGGGTGCTGGCGAAGTCCGCCTCGGGAGGCCTCGAGCACGTGCCCTTCATGATCGTCCGCAATCTCGGGGACACGCTCGTGGCCCTCGGAGAACGTGGCTTCCAGCGAATCGGGCTTGATTCGTCGGGAGAGGCCAACCTCGACGAATTGCAGCTCAGGCTGCCCGTCGTCCTGGTCCTGGGATCCGAGGGCAAGGGGCTGCGCCAGAGAACGCGGGAATGCTGCGACGTGATCGGCCGCCTGGACATGCCCGGAGCCATCAAGAGCCTCAACGTCTCGAATGCCGCCGCCATCTCGCTCTATGCCGTCACGAAGGCGGTTTCTACAGGCGCATCCAAATAAAAGAAGACCCCGGCCAAGCTTTCCAGGTCCTTATTACCGGCTCCATTCCCGCGTTGCTGCGCCGCTTCTTAGACGGAAGTCGCAAATACCAATTGGGAATTGTGGAGAACGCCCTCTGCGCTAGCCTTCCCGTCTGAGGATTCTTGCCCGCCCATGCGGCCAGGACGCCCAGGCCCAGACGAGACGATTCTCGCCTGCGGCCAAGAACCCGGATCACCGGGCAGATTCATTATGGAAGGGAACGCTATGGCGACAGTAGCAACTACGCCACGGACGGGCACTGCAACCCGGCCTATGACTGGCGAAGAGAGAAAGGTCATTCTGGCCTCCTCCGCCGGCACGATTTTCGAATGGTACGACTTCTACCTTGCCGGTTCGCTCGCCGCGAATATCTCGGCGAACTTCTTCTCGGGCGTGAACCCCACGGCGGGCTTCATCTTCACCCTGCTGAGCTTTGCGGCCGGCTTTGCGGTGCGTCCCTTCGGCGCGCTGTTCTTCGGTCGTCTGGGCGACATGATCGGCCGCAAATACACCTTCCTCGTGACCATGCTGGTGATGGGTCTGTCGACCTTCATCGTCGGTCTGCTTCCGGGCTACGCCTCCATCGGCATGACGGCGCCGATCGCCTTCATCGCCTGCCGCCTGCTGCAGGGCCTTGCGCTCGGCGGCGAGTACGGCGGCGCCGCGACCTACGTGGCCGAGCATGCTCCCCAAGGCCGTCGCGGGTTCTATACCTCCTGGATTCAGACGACCGCCACGGTGGGCCTGTTCCTCTCGCTCCTGGTCATTCTCGCCCTGCGCCTGAGCATGTCGGCCGAGAGCTTCGCCGCCTGGGGCTGGCGCGTGCCATTCCTGGTCTCGATCCTCCTGCTCGCGGTTTCGGTCTGGATCCGTCTGCAGCTGCAGGAATCGCCCGCCTTCCAGAAGATGAAGGAGGAAGGCACCCACTCGAAGGCTCCTCTGTCCGAGGCCTTCGGCAACTGGAAGAACGGCAAGATCGCCCTCATCGCGCTGCTCGGCGGCACCGCCGGCCAGGCCGTGGTGTGGTACACGGGCCAGTTCTACGCTCTGTTCTTCCTGACGCAGACCCTCAAGATCGACGGCACGACCGCCAACGTTCTCATCGCAGCGGCTCTCGCGATCGGCACGCCCCTCTTCCTGTTCTTCGGCTGGCTGTCTGACAAGATCGGCCGCAAGCCGATCATCATGGCGGGCTGCCTCATTGCGGCGATCACCTACTTCCCGATCTTCAACAGCCTGGCCAAGGTCGGCAATCCGACCCTCTACGCAGCGCTCGAGAACGTGAAGGCGACCGTCAGCGCCGATCCGGCGACCTGCGGCTCGCTCTTCGACCCCGTCAACGTGCGGACCTTCACGGCTCCCTGCGACACGGCCCGCAAGGCCCTGGCGAACGCCGCGATCAAGTACCAGCTCGAACCCGCTCCGGCCGGCTCGCCGACCAAGGTGACCATCGGCGGCACCGAGGTTCCGGTGGACGCCAACTTCGCCAAGGGCATCGTGACGGCGGCCCAGGCTGCCGGTTATCCCAAGGCTGACGACCCGGCGCTCGCCAACATCAACAAGACTGGCGTCAACGGCCAGATCCTGGCGATGATCGGTCTCCTGACGATCCTGATCGTCTACGTGACCATGGTCTACGGCCCCATCGCGGCGCAGCTCGTCGAGCTGTTCCCCACGAAGATCCGCTACTCCGGCATGTCGCTGCCCTACCACATCGGCAACGGCTGGTTCGGCGGATTCCTGCCTCCGACGATCTTCGCCATCGTGGCCTCGACCGGCGATATCTTCTCCGGTCTCTGGTACCCGATCGTGATCGCTCTCATGACCTTCGTGATCGGCCTGCTCTTCGTGCCCGAGACGAAGGATCGGGATATCTTCACCTACAAGGGTGAGTGATCCGATCCGGACCTGCTCCGGACCAAACGAGAAGCCCCGCCGACCGGCGGGGCTTTTTCATTGCTGTCGAGAGATGTCAGTAGCAGGTCGTCACGCGGCGGACGATCCAGCCCTCGCCCTCGACGAAAAGACGCTGGCGGGAGCGGGCGCAATTGGCCTCTCCGTCCGTCGCCTGAATCGAGGACGTGGTGTCCGGATCCCGGGCAGCGAGCGCGGTTCCCTTGTCCTTGGCCGCTTTGGTCTCATGCCGCTCGGCGGATGCACCCTGGGCCGCCTGCGCCGGCAGCGATGCGAAAGCAAGGCCTGTCCCGAGCAAAGCGGCCGCAACGAATCTCAGGGCTTCGCCGCGCGGCGAATTTTCCCTTTCCAATGAAGCCTTTAGGGCAGTCATAGCACCGTCTCCTCGACTATCGTTGTTCTGACAATTCCAGAATCCGGCGATGGTTGCGGTGCGCCACGACACTTAATTTTTACGTTTCGATGGAACTTGCGTCCTCAATCCCGTGCTGCTACCTCAACACGACAGGGAGCCGGTGTAGCACAGCGGTAGTGCAGCGGTTTTGTAAACCGAAGGTCGGGAGTTCGATCCTCTCCACCGGCACCATTCCTCTGCCTTTCCACGACAACAAGACGATGCGCTGAGAAGCTGCGGAGCCGGCGTGTCCTCCTAGCGGATCCGCTCCTTGCCCCAGTTCTCGTGTGCGGCCCGATCGGAAATTTCCTGTTCCACATGCGTCAACCTGCGGCGCCGCTGGCCGTAGACGTCCATGAAGATGCCCAACAGCAGCGGGCCACCGATCACCACGAAGGCCCAGCCCCAACCATCCGCTATGTCCCAGTCCATTGCTCCGTCTCCATGCAAGGGCGGTGCAATCGCCCCGGAAAGCCTCGGCGCCTGACCGGGTCACAAAGTCGTTGTTCCGTGAAGGGGACTGCCATAGGCAAGGCCGCAGGCTCGACCCGATCATCGTGACCGGCCCAGCCTTGTCCCCGAAGACTTGAAGACGAAACGATGCTGATCGCCATTTCAGACTCTGAGGATCCCCGGATCAAGCCTTACCGCGCCGTGCGCGAGCGCGACCTGGTGGGTCGGCAGCATCGCTTCGTGGCCGAGGGCGAAGTGGTTCTGCGGGTTCTTCTCAAGCAGTCGCGCTTCATGGCCGAATCCCTCCTTCTGGCGGAAAACCGGGTCGAATCCTTAAGCGATGTGCTCGAAGGACTTCCTCCCGAAGTCCCGGTCTATACCGCCGGCAGGACCGTGATGGACGCCATCGTGGGCTTTCCGATCCACAGGGGCGTGCTCGCACTCGCCCGCCGTGCGCCCCTGCCCCCGGTGGAGGAATTCCTGTCCGGCCTGCCGGAAAAAGCCCTCGTGGTCGGACTGGTCGGTCTTTCGAACCACGACAATGTGGGCGGGATCTTCCGCAACGCCGCCGCCTTCGGTGCGCAGGCGGTGCTGCTCGATGAGGAAACCTGCGACCCGCTCTACCGCAAGGCGGTCCGCGTCTCCGTCGGTGGCGCGCTGATCGTGCCCTTCACCCGCGCTCCTTCGGCGGAAGCCATGGTGCAAGCCTTGCAGGCGGCGTCCTTCGACGTGATCTCGCTTTCACCCTCGGGGCGGGAGATCCTCTCGGACATACGCCCTTCTCCGAGAACGGCGCTGCTCCTCGGCGCGGAGGGACCGGGTCTGCCGGCCGATCTCCTGGCGCGGACGCGCAGCGTCTCGATTCCCATGAGCGGCGGCTTCGATTCTCTGAACGTCGCAACGACGAGCGGCATTGCCCTTCATCACCTGGCCCGGACCGGGCCCGATTGCTGAAGCTTGCGCAGATGCATGCTCGCTGACTTGTGAAAGGCCGCTCTCTTGCGTCCAAGCTGAGCCGTTCTAGCCTCTCGGTATCCAATGACGGGAGACAGGACATGACCATCACGCGCCGCGCCATCCTTGCCAGCCCCGCCCTCGCGGCCGTTCCCATCGGAGGCACCGTCCTCGCCCAGAGCAGCCCTTCGGCATCGCCCTTGTCTCAGGCGCCAAGCTTCTACCGCTACAAGGTCGGCGACGTCGAAGTGACCGCGATCCACGACGGCTTCGCCCGGCGCCCCCTCGAAGGCTTCGTGCGCAACGCGGAACTGCCGCAGGTCCAGCAGGCCATGGAGGAGGCTTTCCTTCCGAAGGATGCCTTGCCGATCACCTTCACGACCCTCGTCCTGAACCACGGCGGCAGAATCACCCTGATCGACACGGGCAACGGGGACATGGGGGCGCCAACCTCCGGCCAGTGGATGGCGAATTTCCGCGCAGCCGGGTTCGACCCGGCCCGGGTGAATACCATCGTCATCAGCCATTTCCACGGCGACCATATCAACGGCATGCGCCTGAAGGACGGTACGGCGGTCTTCCCCAACGCGGAAGTGATGGTGCCGGCCCCCGAGTGGGACTTCTGGATGGATGATGCCCGCATGAATCAGGCGCCTGAGGCCATGAAGGGAGCCTTCCAGGGCGTGCGCCGCGTCTTCGGCCCCATCGCCAACGACGTGAAGCGCTACGAGATGAACAAGGAGATCGTGCCCGGCCTCACCAGCATCGCGGCTCCGGGCCACACGCCGGGCCATACGGCCTATGCGCTGTCCTCGGGCAACGGCAAGCTGATGATCATGTCGGACATCACGAACCACCCGGCGCTCTTCGTGCGGAATCCCGACTGGGCCGCCGTGTTCGACATGGACGCCGATCAGGCCCGGACCACCCGCCGCCGGATGCTCGACATGGCGGCGGCCGAGCGGGCGCAGGTGTCGTTCTACCACGCCCCCTTCCCGGCGACCGGACACATCGCCAAGGACGGCAGCGGCTACCGCTTCGTGCCGGTGCAGTGGAGCACGGCCGTCTGAGAGCAGAGGCGGGCGGGAGCGCTTTTGCCGAAGACGGCTCTAGCTGCCCGCCGTTTCGCCGAGCAGCCACTCCAGGGTGGCTGCGTCCGCGCCGGTCGGCTCGATGAAGAGGATGACCGGCGTCTCGTAGGGATGGCGCTCCTTCAGGGCGCTGTGCACCCGGTCCTGAAGTCCTTTGCGGGTCTTAAGGATGGCGACCACCTCCTCTGCCCGCTCCACTTTTCCCTGCCAGGCATAGACCGACCGCATTCCCGGCAGAACATTGATGCAGGCGATCAGCCTGTCGCGGACGAGGGTCTCCCCGACCGAGAGCGCAATGTCCATACCTGGAAAGGTCGTATAGACGAGAAGTGGGTTGTCCATGCTATGCCTTTGGTCCGCATCCGCCTGAGGGATGCAACGAGGGTATCTGGGCATGGCCCGCCGTTTCAACAACGTCGCCTTCCTGGCGAGTTCCGCGCCCGACGCGCAAGATGCGCTTCTGGCGCTCCAGAGCCACTATCCAAACGTCGCCCCCGAAGAGGCAGACGTCATCGTGGCCCTCGGGGGCGATGGCCTCATGCTCCAGACCCTGCACCGGTTCATGGGCACGGCGACGCCGATCTACGGCATGAACAAGGGTACGGTCGGCTTCCTGATGAACGATTTCCGGGAGGAGGATCTGTTCGAACGGCTCGAGAATGCCGAACGAAGCGTCGTGCACCCGCTCCTGATGGTGACCTGGGATGTGCATGGCGTGGCCCACACGGCCCGCGCCATCAACGAGGTTTCCATGCTGCGGCAGACCTACCAGGCCGCCAAGCTGCGCGTTAGCGTCGATTCCCATGTGCGGATCCCCGAGCTCATCGCCGACGGCATCCTGGTCGCAACCCCGGCCGGATCGACGGCCTACAACCTCTCGGTCGGCGGGACGATCCTGCCGCTGAACGCTCCCCTGCTGGCCCTGACACCGATCTCGGCCTTCCGCCCGCGCCGGTGGCGCGGGGCGATCCTGCCGGACCACGCCAAGATCCAGATCGAAGTGCTGGAAGCCGAAAACCGGCCGGTGAGCGCGGTGGCCGACCACACGGAATTCCGCAACGTCTCCCGGGTGCATGTCTCCATGGATAGGAGCGTCGACCTCGTGATGCTGCACGATCCGGGACATAGCCTGGACGAGCGCATCCTGCGGGAGCAGTTCGGCTACTGACGACGATGAAGAGGCATGCGCGCGAACATGCCCATGATTGAGGAGGACCACGTCATGATCGACGAGAACAGGCACCCCCGCGGCGGCCTCTATTTCGAGGATTTCACCGTCGGCGTCACCATCAGGCACCGCCTGACCCGGACGGTGACGCAGATGGACAACATGCTGTTCTCCAACATGACGCTGAACCCTCAGCCGCTCCACATCGACGCGCATTTCTGCGCCACCGAGACGGAATGGGGCAAGCCGCTCATGAACTCCCTGTTCACGCTGGGCCTGATGGTCGGCATCTCCGTCAACGACACGACGGTCGGCACGACCATCGCCAATCTCGGCATGACCGACGTGAAGTTCCCCGCCCCCTTGTTCGAGGGCGACACCGTCAACGCGACGACCGAAGTGGCCGCGAAGCGCGAATCCAAGTCGCGCCCGGATGCGGGTATCGTCGAGTTCATCCACCGCGCCTACAAGCAGGACGGCACGCTCGTCGCCGAATGCCGCCGGCAGGCCTTCATGCGCAAGAGGAGCGCCTGATGCGATCCCTTCTCTTCGTGCCGGGCGACAGCCGGAAGAAGCTCGAGAAGGGACTGGCCTCGGGGGCTGACGTTCTCCTCATCGATCTGGAGGACTCGGTCTCGCTCGAATCCAAGGACGAGGCGCGGCGCATCACGTCCGCCTTTCTGGCGGAGCACCGGGACAGGGCCGACCGGCCCCGCCTTTACGTGCGCGTCAACGGCCTGACGACGGGCCTCACCGATGCGGATCTCGACGGCGTCATGCAGGCCTCGCCCGACGGGATCGTTCTGCCCAAGACTGTCGGCGGCGCGGATGTGGCGCATCTCGGGGCGAAGCTCGCGGTCCGCGAGGCGGAATACGGCCTGGAGGACGGGGCGACCCGGATCCTCGCCATCGCCACCGAGAATGCCGCGGGCGTCTTCGCTCTGGGGACCTTCGCCGGAGCAAGCCACCGTCTCATGGGACTCACCTGGGGCGGCGAGGATCTCTCCGCCGATCTCGGCGCGGAGACGAACCGTGGCGACGACGGGGCCTATACGGATCCGTACCGCCTCGCCCGTTCCCTGACTCTGCTCGGTGCGGCGGCGGCGAGCGTCGATGCGGTGGATTCCGTCTACACCAATTTCCGCGACATGGCGGGCCTGGAGGCCGAGTGCCGGGCGGCCCGGCGCGACGGCTTCGTGGCCAAGATGGCGATCCATCCGGCGCAGGTTCCGGTCATCAATGAGGCTTTTACCCCGTCGTCCGAAGCGGTCGAGCGGGCGAAAGCCGTGATCGAGGCCTTCCGGGCCAATCCGGGCGCCGGCGTCGTCGGCGTCAACGGCGAAATGCTGGACCGCCCGCACCTGCTTCGGGCCGAACGGCTTCTGAAGCGGGCGGGGCAGCTTTAGGGCATCCGGGCTCTAGCCTCCCGGCCGGGTCATCGAGAACCTGGTATCGGGGGTGGCCACGAAGTAGTCCCGGTAGCCGGCCCGGGTAATCGGACGCATGGCGGCCGTATCCAGAAGACCGTCCACGATGAAGCGGTCGTCGATATGGATGCCGACCACCTGCCCGATCACGAGGAAATAGACGGGATCGCCGCCTTCCAGGGGCACGAGGGGCACGGTCTGGAGCCACTTGCATTCGAGCGCGGCGGGAGATTCCGCTACGCGCGGCGGTTTCACGAGGCGGGACGGTGCCGGATGGAGCCCCGCATGAGCTATCTCGCTCTCGCCCCGGGGGAGCGGAGCGGAGGTCAGGTTCATCTGCTCCCGCAGGTCGTAGGTCGCGAGATTGCAGACGAACTCGCCGGTTTCCTCGACGAAGGTCACCGCATCCTTCCGTCCGTTGGACGAGAAGGCCACCATGTGAGGATGGTCGGAGACCGCGTTGAAGAACGAATAGGGGGAGAGGTTCACCTCCCCCTTCCGGCTCATGGCGGTGATCCAGCCGATGGGACGCGGGGCGACGATGGCCTTGAAGGGGTCGTGCGGCAGGCCGTGCGCATTGGTCGCTGTATCGTAGAACATGAACGTCAGAACCGCGTCACGATGTCTGCGAGCTTGGGCCTGTCCCGGTCGGTCGGGGTCTCCTGGGCCGTGCCGATATGGATGAAGCCGGCGATCCGCTCGCCGGGCGCGAGGCCCAGCGCATCGAGCACGCGCCGGTCGAAGGCGGCCCAGCCGGTGAGCCAGGAGGCCCCGTAGCCGAGGGCCGTCGCCGCGTTGAGCAGGTTCATGCAGGCCGCTCCCGCGGACATGACCTGCTCCCAATCCGGGATCTTCACATGCGGAATGACCCGGGACACCACGGCGATCACGAGGGGCGTCTGGGCAAACCGGCCGCGCTCGGCAGTGACCTTCTCGGCATCCGCGCCGGGATTGTCCGCCTGAAAGGCCTTCGCCAATACCTCGCCGAGCCGGTGGCGCGCCTCCCCTTCGATGACGACGAAGCGCCAGGGGACGAGCTTGCCGTGGTCCGGCACGCGGGCCGCGATCGTCAGCAGCGTCTCGATCTCCTGCGCGGACGGGCCGGGCTCTCCGAGCCAGCGCGGAGGGACGGAGCGGCGGCTCTGAAGGCGGGAAAGGCTTTCATTCATGGGAGCTTCATCCGGCTTGAATAATGTGGAATAGTGAAGTTGATCGCTCACGAGAGCCGCTGCCGAGGGGAAAGCGCAGGCCTGCCATGGTCTTGCCGCCTTGGTGGGCTTGAGGAAGTGCGAGCGTCCAACAACGGGCCGTTGCCACATAAGAAACAGCAACGGATGTATAGGGGGAGTGCGGCCATACGCCAAGCAGGTTTCCAGCTCGCGGCCGGCACAGCATCATGCCGAAGGTCGGCTCTGACGGGCCGGGAGCTGTCCAAATCCAGGGGCTTGTCTGGCGAGACGCCGCAGTAGAGCAATGGCCACAACCTTACACGCGTTCGACAAACCCGGCAGTTCCGACATATGGTCGAGAAACCGGACCCTCATTGCCTTCGGGCTGATCATGGCGGCCTGGGCCATCGCAGCGGCCATCTGGCCGCTGACCGGCTCGGTCGTGCCCTGGGACTCGAAGAACCAGTTCTACCCCACGCTGCGCTATCTCGGATCCGCCCTCGCCCATGGCGAGCTGCCGCTCTGGAATCCCTACCATTTCGGCGGGCACCCTTCAGCAGCCGATCCTCAATCCCTGCTCTTCACGCCCACCATGCTGCTGTTCGGCTGGCTCGTCCCCGAGCCCTCGATGCAGATGTTCGACGTGGTCGTCTTCGCCCATTTCCTGCCCGGCGCCCTCGCCTTCGTGCCGCTTTTCCGGCGGAGGGGATGGCACCCTGCGGGCGCCGTGGTGGCCGCCATCGTGTTCTTCCTGGGAGGTTCCGCGACGGCCCGCCTCCAGCACACGGGAATAATCCTCAGCTACGGCTTCGTCCCGCTTGCCCTGTGGCTCCTGGAGGAGGCGCTCGACCGCCGCTCCTACCGCTACGGAGCGCTGTTCGCCGTCACCGCATTCCTGATGACCATCGGGCGGGATCAGGTGGCCTTCCTCTGCGCCCTGACCCTCATCGCCGTCGCGGTCCACCGCATCTGCACCGCGCCGCAGCCCCTGGCCTATTTCCGGTCGCGCCTCGGGGTTCTGGCCTCCATCGCACTCATCGGCGGCACCCTCCTGGCAGTGCCGGTCATTCTGACGATGCAGTTCCTCGCCACGTCCACGAGGCCGTCCTTCGGCTTCGGCGTCGCGGCGATGGGCTCGCTGCCTCCGGAGAGCCTGGCGACCATCCTGTTCGGCAACGTCTTCGGCTCGCTGCGCTGGACCTATGATTATTGGGGGCCGGACTGGCACAGCCTGGCCGAGGGGACCTGGACCGACCGGGCGACCAATTACCTGTTCGTCGGCACGCTCCCGGCGCTTTTCCTGATCTGGCACGGCATCGCCGGCGGGCGGCTCTTCGCGCGCGAATTCCGGTTCTTCCTCGGGGTCGGCATTTTCGCCCTGCTCTATTCTCTCGGACGCTATACCCCCGGCTTCGAGTTCATTTTCGACCACATGCCGGGCGTGGATCTCTATCGCCGGCCTGCCGATGCGACCTTCCTCATCAACATCGCCCTCGCTTTTGCCGTGGGCTATCTGGTCCACCGTTACGTCGTCGACGGTCTCCCCCGCTGGAACAGGGCCGCGCTCGGAAAGCTCTGGGTCTTCTGGCCGATGGCGGCCGTCGGGCTCGTGATCGCCGCCGTGGCAAGCGCCCTCGCCTTCGCCATCAAGGCTGGCCACCTCCCCTCGTCCATGTCCGAGATTGGCATGGGCCTGACCGCCGCCGCGTTGACCATGGCCCTCCTGATGAGGCTGAGCGGCGCCCCGCGCTGGCGGGAGGCCGTCGCGCTCGTGCTCGTCACGCTGACGGGCGCCGAGCTGATCGGGCGCCATGCGGCTTCGGCCCTCAACGCGGAGCCCGCCGCGCGCTACACCGTCTTCACGCAGCTTCCGCCGGAGCAGCTCCAGGGCCTTCAGATCCTGAAGCGCGAGCTTGCGGAGCGCCACAAGCTGGGCGAGTACCCCCGGGTCGAGATCCTGGGGCTTCAGGGCCCCTGGCAGAACGCCTCCATGGTGCTCGAGCTCGAGGACATCATCGGCTACAACCCGCTGCGTCTGGCCGATTACGAGCGGGCCATCGGGCCGGGCGAGAATGCGGAGGACCCCAACCTGCGCCAGTTCCCGGCGACCTTCCGAGGCTACAAGTGCAAGCTCGCGCACCTGCTCGGCCTGGAATATCTCGTGCTCGACCGCCCCGCCGAGAAGCTGCCGCGCCATTTCCCGCGCCTGACCGGCGCCGAGGTGGTCTACGGGACCGGCAAGATGTGGATCTACCGCCTCAGCGCGCCGAGCCCCAGGGTCTACGTGGCGCATCACGTGACGCCGGTCGATTCCGAGGCCATGCTCGGCGAGGATGAGCTTCCCGATTTCGATCGCCGCACGGAGGCCCTGATCGACGAGCAGAGCATGCCCCTGCTCAGGGCCAGCTATGCGCCTCCGGCTCAGGCGCATCCGGGCCAGACGGGCGCGGACAGCGAGGCCCGGATCGTCGGCTACCAGCGCAATTCGGTGGAGATCGACGTGGACAGCAGCGATGCCGGCGTGCTCGTGCTCCATGACATCTACTATCCGGGCTGGGAGGCATTGGTGGATGGGGAGCGCCGGCCCGTGCTGCGCGCCAACCTGCTCTTCCGCGGCGTGGAGGTGCCCGCCGGGCATCACCGGGTCGAGTTCCACTTCCGCCCCATGTCCCTGCAGAATCTGGTTGCGGCCGCGTCCGATCTCGTGAAGAGCGAAAGCGAACCGATCAGGACAGCCGTGGCCTCCCCGCTCCGATAAGAAACAGTCCGTCCATTTGATGCAGCGATTCGTGAAACGTTCCTTTCTGGCCCTTCTTCCGGTTCTGCTGGCGGCGTCTGCGGCCTCGGCGCAGACTCCCGCCGCGCAGCCCTCGCTCTCGCCTCCGTCCATACCCTCGCTGTCGCAGAGCCCGCCTCCGGTCGCCACCGGACGGGTCGTGTTGAACGCGAGCGCGGTCTTCGCCGAAAACCAGCAGCCGATCCGCTCCGGGCTCGTGTGGCGCGTCTATGAGGATCGCGGAGACACGGCGCAGCCGACCATCACGGCCCGGTCGAGCAGCCCCACGCCGGTCTTCACCCTGCCCCCGGGCAATTACATCGTGCATGTCGCGTATGGTTTCGCGAGCGCTTCGAAGCGCATCAGCGTCCATACCGGGAACCTGAACGAGCGCCTGACCATCAGCGCGGGAGCCCTCAGGCTGAAGGGAGTGGTCGGGGACACTCCCATCCCGCCGAACCGCATCTCCTTCACGATCTACGTGCCCGAGCCCCAGAACTCCGAAGGCCGGCTCGTCATCGCCAATGCCAAGGCGAACGACGTCATACGCCTCCCCGAGGGCACCTATCACGTGGTGTCCACCTATGGCGACGCCAACGCCATCATGCGAAGCGACCTCAAGGTGGAGAACGGCCGGGTGACGGAAGCGACCCTCAATCATCGGGCCGCCACCGTGACCCTGAAGCTGGTGGGCTCCGAGGGCGGCGAGGCCTTTGCCGGGACGGCCTTCACGTTGCTCACGCCGGGCGGCGACGTGATCCGTGAGGCCATCGGGGCCTTTCCGTCCGTGACCCTTGCGGAAGGCGACTACGTGCTGATCGCCCGCCACGAGGGCAAGGTCTACACCCGAGACTTCAAGGTCGAGAGCGGGCTCGACCGCGATATCGAGATCGTGGCCAAGCCGCAGACCCGCTGAACCTTTCCGCCCCGGCCGCATTGACCGAACGCTGGTGATCGGTCGCGCCGGGCATGAGCTCGAACCTTCAAGGCGTGACCTTGCAAGGGAGGAAGCTCATGAAGGTCGCAGACATCATGACCCGCAACGTCCGCGTGGTCAGCCCCGACAGAACCATCCAGGAGGCCGCAAGGCTGATGGACGAGATGAATGTAGGCGTCCTGCCGGTTTGCGACGGCCGCCGGCTGCGCGGTATGGTGACCGACCGCGACATCACGGTCCGCGCGACGGCAGCCGGCATGCCGCCGGATACCACCCGTGTGCGCGACATCATGTCCGACAATGTGTGGTGGTGCTTCGACGACGATGACGTCGATCACATCGTCCAGCTGATGAGCGATCATCAGATCCGCCGCCTGCCCGTGGTCGATCGCGACAAGCATCTCGTCGGCATCGTGGCGCTGGGCGATCTCGCGACGGACGACGAGCAGGATGCGTCCCGCGCGCTGCATCGCATCTCCACACCATCCGAGCCGGACCGCACGGGAACGCCCACGAGCATGAGGGCCGACCAGACGCGGGACCGCAGGCCAGCCCCTTTGACGGGAGACGAGCGCCGCGAGCTGGGCCAGCGCGTCCGGTCCGATGAGGACGACGAATGGCGGCACCGTCCGCACGATTACCACGAGGACCGCGGCCGCTGGCGCGCCGAGCACCCGGTCGACCGCGGCGGAAACCGGTTCCGCTTCCGCGAAGAGGACGACGTGCGGGCCGCCTTCGGGAGCTTCGGCTATCCGGGCGAGGAAGGAGCCCGCAATGCGCGCATGCGCGGCGGCTTCGGCGGCGAAGGCTATCAGAGCTATGGCGACGAATATGCTGGGCGAGGCTCGGCCGGGCACGGCTACCACCCGAAGCGCTTCGGCGCCTCGACGATCACGGGCGAGCGTGCGCGCGCCGGAGACGACAGCAGCGAGGACGATCGCCGCATGCAGGACCGCGAGCGGACCTGGACCCTCGTGAACGAGCGGCACGATCACAGCAACTATGGCATGGGTCCCGGCAATACGCGCTTCGAGAACGATGCCACCGCGAGCCGCGGCGAGGTGCGCCGCGACGATCATCGCGGCCGCGGTCCCCGCAACTACCAGCGCTCCGACGAGCGCATCCGCGAGGATGTCAACGAGCGCCTGAGCGACGACGCCATGATCGATGCCTCGGAGATCGAGGTCGCTGTCCAGAACCGGGAGGTCACCCTCACGGGCACGGTCCGCGACCGGCACGAGAAGCGCCGGGCCGAGGATATCGCCGAGTCGGTTTCGGGCGTTACCCATGTGCAGAACAACCTGCGCGTCGGTCAGCGGCAGGAGGGACGTCACACCGGCACCGAGGCGGGCGACGCGGCTGCCGCGACGGGCAATCCGGGCATCGGACCGGCGGGGGCCACGGCCGGGACGTCCCCCGGCGGCCGCACGACGGGAAGAACGGGCCGACAGCGGCAGGAGACCTAAAAAACGAATGCGGCCTGCTCCAGGAGCAGGCCGTATCCTTTTCAGGCAGCGGACCCGCTGCCTCTATTGGCTTTAGGAGCGGGGCGTCGCGCGTACCATTGCCGGAAGCCCGCCGAAATACCCGACTGCGCCGCGCTCATCGACCATCCGCCGCAGGCGATCCTTGATCTCGCTCGGGTACTTCGCCATGTCCTCGGTCGCGCCGGGATGCTGGATATTGCCCGTGATATACGCTTTGCCGTTGATGTTGTCGTAGACATTGAGGCCGGTGTTCTCGGCCGCCGCAGGCGCGCTGAAGATGCGCGTGAGCTTGCCGGTATCGACATTGAAGGCCCAGACGAAGTTGTTCAGGTGGTTCCCTGAATCCTCTCCGATGAAGAGCGTTCGCATCGCCTCCGAGAAGCGGATGTTGTCGGGGTTCGCCATCTTCTCCGTATCGCACTGGTCGTACTTGCCGGTCTTCGCGTCCTTCGGCTGGCGGGCGCCGGTGACGAGCGCATTCATGTTCGCCGCCACCCAATCGCTGGCGATCGCGTTGCCGGCCGTGTCCTTCTGGCCGCCCGCCAGGCTGCTCTCGTAGACGACCCCGCAGGTGAGATCCTTCTCATCGCCGGAGAGCCTGATGTGGTCCTGCGGACGCTCGCCGTTCTGGCCGTCGATCATGCTTTTGCGGACGTAGCTGATCACCGTGTAGAGCTTCTTGTCGGCGATGTTGTGGGCCTGCCCCTCCATCTTGGTGAACTCGGTCGTGGCCCCGAGCAGCGCCGCATAACGCCGGGTTTCGAGGAAGGCGGCCGCCTTCTCCATGCCGGGCTTCACCTTGAGGTATTCGGTCGTGGTCTTGCCGCCCGTGCCGGCATAGACGAAGACCGGCTTGAAATCGGCGAATTTCGAGGGATCGGCCTTCACCGCGTCGGGGGCTGCGGCCTCGAAGACGTCGCTGAACCGGATGCCCTTGTCGATCAGGGCCTTGACCTCGTCATCGGTTGCATGACCGAGATTGATCCATTGGAGCTTCGCCCTGCCGAAATTGGCGCCTTCCTCCTGAGTCCACTTCGCGGCGTAAAGCGTGCCGGCGGAAAGGTCGCCCGGCTTGTCTGCCACGTACATGGCGCGGATCACGTCGTCGCCGTCGTCGCCGTAATAGACCGTCTTCTGGTCGGCCATCACGTCGCCCAGTTCGAAGGCCAGGCGACCCATCGAATAGTGCTTGGAGACCTTCGTGGTTCCGTCGGCCTGCACCGCGACCTCGACGAGATGTCCGTACTGGTAGGGCTTCGCTCCGCCCTCGGCCGCCGTCTTTCCGACGGTGCCGAGATAAAGGTTCATCGGCTCGAGCGGCTTGTCCTCGTAAATGCGAGCGTCGGGTTCGTATTCCTCGCTGCCGAGATGGGTCATCCAGGGCGTGGTGGAGCCGTTGCACGGGATCCAGAGGCCGTCCACGCCGGAGAAATCGACGTTGGACAGCTTCACGGGCGTGAGCGTACCGGAAACCGGATCCTGGTCGAGAACCGTGAGATTCATGGCCATCGGCAGCTGGCCATAGAGATCGACCGGGGGCTTGGCGGGATCCACGTTCCTGCCCTCGGTGTCGTATTCGAGATGGTTGATGAGGAACACCGTGTGTCCCTTCACGCCGTCCACCTTGGCGTTCGGGATCACCAGCATCGAGGTGCCGTCGGCGCCGGCGGAAGCAAACGGCCCCTGCGCCACGTTGCCCTTCTTGTCAGGGATCGTTCGCATGATCGGCTTGCCGGACTTGTCGGCGATGAGGCCCGAATACCAGCCGTTCACGTAATCGCCGGAGCGATGCAGGACCTGATAGCTGAGAGGAAAAGCCTTCGTCGTGCCATCCTCGAGGGTCACGACGGCCTCGGAACGGGTATAGGCGCTCGCCATCTCCATTTCGCTCGCGGGAGCGGGCGTTGCCGTGAATTCGACGCTCTTCACCTTGAGCGGCGCATTGTCCTGCGCCGCGGCGGGAAGCGCGAAGGCTAGGCAAAACAGGGCTGTGGTGCAGACAAGGGCATTTTTGACCGGCATGGTCCTCTCCTCGGGTGTGCCGAGAAGCGCCTATGCCCTGTCGATGACGGCGGTGTGACAGACAGGCTGCCCGGTCACGGCCAGAATTCTGGCCGTGACCTTGAGGTTTTTATTAGGCGACCGTGCGGGCGACGACGTGGTGACCGTCGAGAGTCGCGTGCCCTTCGGGCTCGGCCACGGCTTTCGCCGCGCGCCTGCGGTCGGGCGTGACCGCTTCCGCGGCGAGCGCCCGCAGGGCCTCGTCGAGCGACATGGTCTTCTGGTCGGGGCTGCCGAGACGGCGGATCGATACCGTCCGTTCGGCGGCTTCCTTCCGGCCGACCACGAGAAGCACCGGCACCTTGACGAGCGAATGCTCGCGGACCTTGTAGTTGATCTTCTCGTTGCGCAGATCCGCCTCGACACGCAGGCCGAGACGCTCGGCCGCCTTCACGACTTCCATGGCATATTCGTCGCCCTCGGACGTGATGGTGGCGACGACCGCCTGCACCGGCGCGAGCCAGAGCGGGAAGTGGCCGGCGAAGTGCTCGATCAGGATGCCGGTGAAGCGTTCCATCGAGCCGCAGATGGCGCGGTGAACCATGACGGGAGTCTTCTTCTGGCCGTCCTGGTCGACATAGAACGCGCCGAACCGCTCCGGCAGGTTGAAGTCCACCTGCGTGGTGCCGCACTGCCAATCGCGCCCGATGGCGTCGCGCAGCACGTATTCGAACTTCGGCCCGTAGAACGCGCCCTCGCCCGGGTTGATCGCGGTCTTGATGCGCCCGCCCGACTGCTCCTCGATCTGCTTGAGCACGCGGGTCATCACCTCTTCGGCGTGATCCCACATCTCGTCGGTGCCGACACGCTTCTCGGGCCTCGTCGAGAGCTTCACGACGATTTCCTCAAAGCCGAAATCGGCATAGGTCGAGAGGATCAGGTCGTTGATCTTGAGGCACTCGGCGGCGAGCTGGTCTTCCGTGCAGAAGATGTGCGCGTCGTCCTGCGTGAAGGCGCGCACGCGCATCAGCCCGTGCAGCGCGCCCGACGGCTCATAGCGCGACACCGAACCGAACTCGGCCAGCCGCAGCGGCAGGTCGCGGTAGGACTTGAGACCGTGCTTGAAGATCTGCACGTGGCCGGGGCAGTTCATCGGCTTGATCGCGAAGACGCGCTCGTCCTCGGTCTTGGTGACGAACATGTTCTCCCGGTACCAGCCCCAGTGACCGGAGGTCTCCCAGAGCGCCTTGTCGAGGATCTGCGGAGCGTTGACCTCCTTGTAGTCCTCCTTCAGGCGGCGGCGCATGTAGGAGATCAGCTCCTGGAACACCGTCCAGCCCTTCGGGTGCCAGAAGACGACGCCCGGCCCCTCCTCCTGGAAGTGGAACAGGTCCATCTCGCGGCCGAGCCGCCGATGGTCGCGCTTCTCGGCCTCCTCGAGCTGCTTGAGATAGGCATCAAGGTCCTCCTGGGAGGCCCAGGCGGTGGCGTAGATGCGGGTCAGCATCGGGTTGTTGGAATCGCCGCGCCAATAGGCGCCCGCCACCTTCATGAGCTTGAAGGCGTTGCCGATCTTGCCCGTCGAGGTCATGTGCGGGCCGCGGCAGAGGTCGAACCAGTCGCCCTGGAAGTAGATCTTGAGATCCTGCCCCTCGGGGATCGCATCGACGAGCTGGACCTTGTAGGCCTCGCCCTTCTCGGCGAAGACCTGCTTGGCCTTGTCGCGGCTCCAGACCTCCTTCGTGAAGGATTTGTCCCGCGCGATGATCTCGCGCATCTTCGCCTCGATGGCGGGGAAGTCCTCCGGGGTGAAGGGCTCGTTGCGGGCGAAATCGTAATAGAAGCCGTTCTCGATGACCGGACCGATGGTCACCTGGGTGCCGGGGAAAAGCTCCTGCACCGCCTCCGCCAGCACGTGCGCGCAATCGTGCCGGATGAGCTCCAGCGCACGCGGGTCCTCGCGGTTGAGAAATTCGATCCTGGCATCCTGCGTGATCGGATCGGCGAGATCGGTCACCGTGCCGTTCAGCGCCATGGCGACAGTGCGCTTGGCGAGCGACTTGGCGATGCCTTCCACGATCTCGCGGCCGGTGGTGCCGGGGGCGTATTGGCGCTGGGCGCCATCGGGAAATGTCAGGGTAATCATGTCTGAGCGTTCTCCTGGCTCACTCCTGCCAACGGAGCAGGTAAGCGGGGGCCGACGGTTTGCTGGAATCCGAAAGCGAAGTCAGCCGCCGTCAGGTTCGACTGCCTCGCAGGTGATCGGGGGAGCGTTCACGCCCCGCCAGCGACCATAGGTCCAGGGCTTATACCAGCCGGACCCTTCGGGCAACGTTTCCGGCACGAGATCGATTCCGTGGGTGCCGAAGGGGCCGCAGCGGCAGATCCGGGCCACGCCCATCCAGCCGCCGGCCCAGAAGCCGTGCCGCTGGATCGCCTCGTCCGTATATTCGGAGCAGGACGGCAGATGGCGGCACTGGCGGCCGACGAGGCCCGAAAGGGTGAGCTGATAGCCGCGGATCGCCCAATGCGCCGCCTGCCGGACCGGACTGGCCATCTATCCGCCCCGGCCGCGCCGGGCCTCGATCTGGTCGAGGGCATCAACGACGGCATCGAAGGTGAGCAGGATCGAGGCGTGCCGGGCCTTGAAATCCCGCAGGGGCTCCAGGACCGCCAGATCGCTCCACTTTCCCTCGGGCGGCTTTCCACCGGCCTTCAGGAGCCGGCCCGCCGCTTCCCGGACCTCGCGAAGCTCCTGCGCCGTCGAGCCGACCACATGGCGGCCCATGATCGAGGAAGAGGCCTGTCCCAGGGCACAGGCTTTCACGTCATGGGCGAAGGCCGTCACCACATCGCCCTCGACCTTCAGATCGACCGTGACGGTCGATCCGCAGATCCTCGAACGGGCCGTCGCGGAGGCATCAGGGTTCTCGAGCCGTCCGAGGCAGGGGATGTCGGCGGCGAGCTCCAGGATGCGCCGGTTGTAGATCTCGTTCAGCATGGCCCACAGGTGACTTCGAAGGGACTGATCCCATATAAGGGCACCGTTCGATTTCCGCGACCCGGGTGCGTCACGGTTACGTTCGAGGCAATTGATTTCCGAGGCCCTTCATGTGCGCGTCCCACGCCCATCCTTTCCCTGCTCCCGGCGCCAAGGCCGACCTCGAAGAGGGAACGGCCCTCACGCCCCGCTTCGGGGCGGACGGGCTGATCACCTGCGTCACCACGGATTCGGCGACCGGCGAACTCCTCATGGTCGCGCACATGAACGCCGAGGCCCTGGCGAAGACCCTTCAGACGGGCGAGGCCTGGTACTGGTCCCGCTCGCGCCAGGAACTCTGGCACAAGGGCGCGACGAGCGGGCAGATCCAGACCGTCGTCGAGATGCGGGTCGATTGCGACCAGGACGCCCTGTGGCTGAAGGTCACCGTGGCGGGGGACGGCGGCTGCTGCCATACGGGGCGGCGCTCCTGCTTCTACCGCAAGGTCGAAACCTCCACGGACGGGCCGCGCCTCGTCCAGGGCTGAGGACCAGTCGCCCCCTCAGGGATCAAGGGCTGCCGTTCCGGCCTGTGCGGATGCATGTCCTGGCTCCGGCTGTTAAGAACGGTCGGATGACAAGACGCGATCTTCTTCCCGCCAGGGCGGCCGCTGCCGCCCTGTTCTTCGGCAACGGCTTCGGCATCGGCACCTGGGCCGCGCAGCTGCCCCGATTCAAGGCGGCGCTCGGCCTCTCGGACGGCCAGATCAGCCTCGCGCTTCTGTCTTTCGCCCTTGGGGCCATCGTGCTCATGCCGGTCGTGGGTTGGCTGGCGGCCCGCATCGGCAGTAGGGCGACGGCCCTTTCGGCGGCCTTCGCCTTCGCGACGACCCTCCTGCTGCCCGGCCTCGCGCCGAACCTGGCTTGGCTCGTGCCCGCCTCTCTCCTGGCCGGAGCGTGCAACGGGGCCATGGACGTGTCCATGAACACGAATGCCAGCATGGTCGAGCGGGCATGGCGAGAGCCCATCATGTCCTCCTTCCACGCCTTCTTCAGCCTGGGAGGCCTTGCGGGAGCCGCCGCTTCGGGAGGGCTGATCGCAGCCGGTCTCGGCATCGTCCCGACCCTGATCGTGTCCTGCCTTCTCATGGGCCTGCTGTTCCTCGCCGCCTCCTTCCACGCATTGGACGAGGCGGAGCGGGCGTCCGAGGGGCACGGCTTCGCCTGGCCGCGCGGCGTCATCGTCGGCCTGGCCGTCATGGCCCTCCTCTGTCTGGTCGTGGAGGGCGCCATGGTCGACTGGACGGCGATCTACCTCCAGAGCGTGACGGGAGCCCCTCTCGAAGCGGCGGTGGCGGGCTTCGCCGCCTTCTCCCTCACCATGACGATCTGCCGGTTCCTGGGTGACTTCGTGGTCAAGCGCCTGGGCCGCGTCCGCACCGTGAGGTTCGGCGGGATGCTGGCGGCTTCGGGCCTCGCGCTCGCAACCGCCATGCCTCAGCCACTCCCGGCCACGTTCGGCTTCGCGCTGGTCGGCCTGGGGCTCGCGAACGCGGTGCCGGTGCTGTTCAGCTCGGCCGCCCAGGCCAAGGGCATCGCTCCCAGCATGGGGGTCGCCATGGTGGCAACCCTGGGCTACGCGGGCTCGCTCCTCGGTCCGCCCCTCATCGGCTTTGGCGGAGACGTCATGGGGTTGCGGACAGCCATCGGCCTGCTCGGGATCGTCGCGCTGACGATCGTTGCGCTGGCCGGGCGCACGCTGCGCCCCCGAACTGTTTAGTTTTCCACAGATGCGACCTGATAAGCTTCTGCGACGTTATTCATGTGATCTTCATGGGATCAGGGCATGAATGGCAGTTGCAGGCCGGGGAGTTGAGCAATGTTGTGGGACGGGATCGCCCGGCGCAACGCCGGGTCAGGGGGTGGCGGGAGCGGCGGCCCTGTCGCGGAGATCAAGACGCCGGTCGAAAGGGCTCCCCGGGCGAAGGTGAAGATCGGCCTGGCGCTCGGCGGCGGCGCGGCCCGAGGCTGGTCTCATATCGGGGTTCTGCGGGTTCTCGAGGAAGCCGGCATCGTTCCGGACGTCATCGCCGGCTGCTCCATCGGAGCCGTCGTGGGCGGCTGCTATGCCGCAGGCAAGCTGGAGGAGCTTGAAGCCTTCGCCCTGTCCCTGACCAAGCGACGCGTCATGGGCCTGCTGGACTTCCACTTCAGCGGAGCCGGCCTCATCGCCGGCGGGCGCCTGCAGAGGCTCCTCGACCAGGACCTGACGGACCGGCGGGTCGAGACCCTGCCGATCAGGTTCTGCACCATTGCGACCGAACTCGTGAGCGGGCACGAGATCTGGCTGACCCGCGGTCCGCTCGTCCAGGCGATGCGGGCCTCCTATGCTCTTCCCGGGGTCTTCGATCCCGTGCTGGTCGGCGGTCGCTGGCTCATGGACGGAGCGCTGGTCAATCCCATTCCGATCACGGCCGCCCGCGCGCTAGGCGCCGACATCGTCATCTGCGTCAACCTCAATGGCGAGGTCCGCGTGCGCGGAACGGTGATCCAGTCCTACGACACCGAAGAGGCGAGCGACGAGCAGGAGATCGAAGAGGCCATCGAGGCAGCGCCCCGGCGCTGGGGCATCTTCCCGACCTCGCGGGCCGACAAGCCGCGCAAGCCGAATGCGCCGGGCATCGCCACCGTGATGGTCGACGCCTTCAACATCACGCAGGACCGGATCGCCCGCTCCCGACTGGCAGGCGATCCGCCCGACGTCATGGTTGCGCCGAAACTCGCCAGGATGGGGCTGTTCGAATTCCATCGGGCGCAGGAATGCATCGCGCTTGGCCGGCAGGCCACGGAACGCGCCCTGCCGGACATCCTGGAAATCATTCAGGAAGTTCAGGGAGCCTAATCAGGCCGTCGCGATGTATTCCTTGATCGCCTGAGCCTCGGCCTCGATCTCCTCCAGTCGCGACTTCACCACGTCGCCAATGGAGATGATGCCCGCGAGACGCCCTTCCTCGACCACGGGAACGTGCCGGAACTTCTCGTTGGTCATGAGTTCCATGAGATGGTTGATGGAGGTCTGGCCCGTGCAGGTCACGACCTTTTCGGTCATGAAGCGGGAGACGGGCTCGTCGAGCGCTCCGGGGCCTCGGGACGCAACGGCCCTGACGATGTCCCGCTCCGACACGATGCCGGCGACCGGCCGCCGCTCGTCGACGACCAGGAGGGCGCCGATCCTGCGCTCCGAAAGAACCCGGGCAGCCTCGCCCAGGGAGCGGTTCGGCTCGACGGTGACAACGTCGCGGCCTTTGAGTGAAAGGATGCGATCGACGATCATACTTTCCTCCCGTTGCGCGAACGCGAAGGTTGTCAGCCCGGGCATTCGCAAGGCTGAAGCACGGATCCACGCTCCGGCGGAACGGAGTCATGCCCCTGCGTCAATCGAAGGATGATCCTGCGAATCCCGGCCGGTTTCAAGCCGAGATGCGGCTCCGGCGGGCCGGGAGGGGATCGAGCAGTGGGAAAATCGCGAGGCCGACCAGGAAGCCCCCGATATGCGCCTCCCAGGCGATGCTCGCATCCGTCACGCCGATGGGCTTGGCGAAGGCGAATACGTAATTCGCCGCGAACCAGATGCCGATGAAGATCAGCACCTGCCGGTTGCGGATCATGTCGCCCAGGGCCTCGCGAGGCCTCTCATGAGGTTCGGTGATCCGGCCGGCCGGATGCCACGCCGCGGGGGCGAACATGAACCAGGACGCCGCAGCCATGAGGCCCGACACGGCGGCGGATGCCCCGATCATGGGCAGGATCTGGAGAGGGTTCATGTACGTGTAGAGCAATGCGCCCCCGATGGCGGATGCCGCCGAGAGAACGAAGAAGCGCCCTGCCCCGCACCGCCGGACGACCGGGGTGCCGAAGGCCGCGAGCCATACGCTGTTGATGAGCACATGAGCCCAGGACCCGTGCAGGAACGCATAGGTCAGCGCCGTCCACGGCCGCCCCTCGCCTTCACCGAGGACATACTGCGCCAAGGCCGTCAGAGAGGCTCGCATCTCCTCCGATCCCCCTTCCGGCAGAGCATTCATCACGTCCTCGACCCGCACCCCTCCGAAAGCCACCGACCAGCGGGCCGGGACGACGGCCCAGTCAATCAGAAGCTCGAAATCGGTTTCATCGGTCAGGAGCAGCCGAATCACGTGAATGGCGATGAGGCCGAGAACCGTGAGGGTCACGGTGGACGGCAGGTTGAAGATCGGCTCTCGAAGGCGGGGCTGGTACTGGGACATGGACTGTTTTTCTTGAGCCGCCGTCGAGGATCTCCCGGGGCGATCTGCCTTGAAGGGGTTTCGACCTAGCGCCCGATTGGCCCGCCGGTCGAGAAAAATCATAAGCTTAGCGTTACTTAAGGCGCCCTAAAGGAACTCTTTCCTTGAACTGCCTAGCACCCTGAAGTTTTTCGTTAACCATAACGGAACAGAACGGGGCGCGGCGCGTTAACTCACCTTTTACTTTCCTCTTGAGCCGTAAAATCAACCGTGCCAGTTTGGTTAAAAGAACGTTAACCGGCTGGTGGGGCATGCGGCAGGATTATTTCAAGAACGGCAAATTTTATGGCCGAAATGAGAACATAGCGTTCTCGGCTCATTTCATCAAAGCCGCCTTTCTCGGACTCTTTCTGATGGCCTCGGGCTCGGCTGCCCAAGCCCAGACGGTGGCGGCGCTCCCCGGGCCTAGCAATTCGATCACGAGCATGGGCTCGGCCAAGCCGCTTCAGGGCTGGGCCAAGTTCTGCGAGAAATTTCAGTCCGAATGCGCCGTCGACGTGTCCGAACCCGCCGTCATCGAGCTCACGCCGCAGATCTGGAAGACCATCGTGTCCGTCAACCAGCGCGTGAATTCGAGCATCAAGGCCGTGACGGACGCGGATCACTGGGGCGTCGTCGACACCTGGGACTTTCCGGACGACGGCCGCGGCGATTGCGAGGACTACCAGCTCCTCAAGCGTCGCATCCTGGCCGAGAATGGCCTGCCGCGCCGCGCCATGCGCATGACCGTCGTGATCGACGAGCTGGGCGAAGGCCATGCCGTCTTGGTGGTTCGCACGAACCAGGGCGACTACATTCTCGACAACAAGACGTCGTCGGTGCTGCCCTGGTATCAGACCGGCTATGTCTATGTGAAGCGCGAGAGCCAGGACACGGTCGGCTGGGTTTCGCTGGGAGGCATCGCCTCCTCGCCCACCACCACTGCGAACCGCTAACGCATTTTGGCGAAGTGGATTCGGTTCTCGGTCAAAAAATGCGGAGAACCAAAGAAGAGAGCTGGTTCTGCGTGAATGGAAGCAGCTCTGGGACCGATCCCTGCAAGCGATGTTCATCATGAAGGCGGGTCTGTCGATCCGCCTTTTTTCGTTTGTGCAGCGACGCAGTTCCGGACCGGTCGCGAGAGCGGTTCGACGGCTTCTCTATCGAAAAAGAATGAAGCAGCAGAACTCTCGTGAATTCTGCTGCGGATGAGCGCCGCCTAGTCCTCGAGATCGGTATCGAGGATGGCCATGGTGAAGTTGTAGGAGCGATCTCCGTCCTCGTCGTCGACGAAGAGAACGCCGACGAATTCCTCACCGATATAAACTTCCGCCGAATCGGTCTTCTTCGGGCGACCGACCACGCGGATCGAGTGGTTCGCAAAAGTCTGGCGCAGGTAGCGCTCGACTTTCGCCATCTCCGTCTTGTCCACTACAGGTCCTTTCTACATTGCACGGACGATGCACTTGCCACGCCCGGGCAACGCGGGCAAGCCGAGATAGGTCCCTCGGCAGACCTGCCGGTCAGATCGCGTCCGCCTCCGACACGAAATGATCCATCGAGCGGGCCGGTTCAGGGCAGCCGGCATTGCCGATGATCTTGGCCGGAACGCCCGCCACCGTCGCATTGGCCGGAACGGGCTTCAGCACCACCGATCCGGCGGCCACGCGGGCGCAATGACCGACCTCGATATTGCCGAGGATCTTGGCCCCGGCCCCGATCAGCACGCCGTGACGGATCTTGGGGTGCCGGTCTCCCCGCTCCTTGCCGGTTCCGCCCAGGGTGACATCTTGAAGCATCGAGACGTTGTCCTCGACCATGGCGGTCGCTCCCACCACGAGGCCCGTGGCATGGTCGAGGAAGATGCCCCGTCCGATCCGGGCCGCCGGGTGAATATCGGTCTGGAAGACTTCCGACGACCGGCTTTGCAGATAGAGCGCGAAGTCCTGCCGCCCGTTCTGCCAGAGCCAATGGGCCAGCCGGTGCGTCTGGATGGCGTGGAAGCCCTTGAAGTAGAGCACGGGCTCGATCGCGCGCGAGACCGCAGGATCGCGGTCGAGAACGGCGCTGATATCCGCCCTGAAGGCGGCGCCGATGGCCGAATCCTGCTGGACGGCCTCCAGAAACGTCTGCTCGATGATATCCGAGGGAAGCGAGGGATGGTCCAGGCGCATGGCGACCCGATGGACCACCGCCGCCTCGAGCCCTGGCTGGTTAAGGATCACGCTCAGGACGAGGTTGGCCAGGGCAGGCTCGCTCTGCAGCACGATCTCGGCTTCCGCCCGCAGCCGTCCCCAGATGGGATCGACGGTACCGGCAATGAAGCCCGGCGTACTCGGCAACGCGCGTGTCTGTGTCATGACGTTCTCCCCTGCCGGCTCAGGACATCGGCGATGAATAAGGATAAATAGGAACTCGAATCCTGTCCCCCTAGCCCAAAGAGATCATGACTGCCCCTTTTTCAACGCAGACGTCCAGACTCAACGTCTCCATCGAGGGAGCCATCGCGACGGTGGCCATCGACAATCCCGGCAAGCGCAACGCCATCGACCTCGAAATGTGGCGGGCGCTGCCGTCGATCATGGCCGCCCTCGACCGTGACGACCGGGTCCATGTGATCGTCCTGCGCGGAGAAGGGAACGGGCCCTTCGCGTCCGGCGCCGACATCGGCGAATTCGAGACGGCGCGAGCGGATGCCGAAAGCGGGCGTGTCTACGAGGCCGCCAACGATGCGGCGTTCTGGGCCGTCGCCCATTGTTCCAAACCCGTCATCGCCATGATCCGGGGCTTCTGCCTCGGCGGAGGCTTCGGCCTCGCCCTGTCATGCGATCTGCGCATTGCGGCCGACAACGCCCTCTTCGGCATTCCAGCGGCCCGGCTTGGCGTCAGCTACCCTCCGGGAGCCGTCAAGCTGGTGACGGCGGTCGTCGGGGCCGCGGCCGCGAAGGATCTGTTCTTCACCGCCCGCCGGATCGGCGCGGCGGAAGCGCAGCGCCTCGGCGTGCTGCAGCAGGTCGTCCCGGACGCGGAACTGGAAGCGACGGTGCTCGCCCTCGCAGAGACCATCGCCGGGAATGCTCCGTTGACGATCAAGGCGGCCAAGGCCGGCATCGACTCAGCGGTCGGGACCGGCGACCCACGGGTGGACCCGGTCGCGCTGGCCGATCTCTGTTTCGACAGCGAGGACGCGGTGGAAGGACGCCAGGCGTTCCTGGAAAAGCGCGATCCCGTCTTCACCGGGCGCTAGCCGGATTCGCACCCTCGCGGCGATAGACGAAGTAGCGACCTTCCGGCACGCCGGTCTCGGATGAAATATCGGAGCACAGGGGCAGGTCGAAGGCCCGGTCTCCGAGCACCAGCCCTCCCGGCCGAAGGAGGGTTTCGAGCGGGGGTGACAGGCGCAGGGCCACCTCCCGATTGGCTTCCTCGTCGCCGGTGCCGATATCCACGTGGATCAAGGCGGCCACGCCCTCGCCCATCCTTGTGATGAAGGAGGGCAGGGTCTCGAACACGTCGCCGATGATCAGATAGCCGGCCGGCGGGATGCAGTCCGGATGGGCGGCGGGCGACCGCTCGAAGACGTAGATCTCGCGCCCCGGCAGCCTGGCCCTCAGGTGGTCGTAGGTGCGCCCGTTGCCGAGTCCGATTTCGAGAACGAGCCCCGTGGGACTGACGACCCGAGAGGCCCAGTCGAGAAGGTCGCGCTGCGCCGTCAAACGCCGAATAGCACTGTCGAGCCGAGTCATTCGTTCCTCCTGCCATGGTGGAAACTGGGAGGACCGGACGGCAAATCAACGGCCAAGCTTCACGGCCTGGCGGCCAGGAAGTCCAGCACGCCCTGCTTGTGAACCTTGTCTCCGACCGCCAGGTTGTGATCGCGGCCGGGGATGTCGAGAGCCGTCGCGTTCGGCATCAGCCGAGCCAGTTCGGGCCCCGATCCGGCCACGTCATCCTTGGTGCCGACCGCCACCAGGGTCGGCAGCGTGATGGAGGCGACCTCGTCTACGGACAGGGACTGCCGTGTGCCGCGGATGCAGGCGGCGAGCGCCCTGAGGTCGCTCTTCGTCTGCTCGGCGAAGGCGCGAAACATGCGCTGCATGGGGTCCGTCAGATCGTCGAGGGAGCGCGCCTCCATGGCGTCGGCGATGCCCAGCGGCAGGCCGACGCCCTCGACGAGATGAATCCCGAGGCCCCCGAGAATGACGGAGCGCATCCGCTCCGGAGCGGCGAGCGCCATATGGGCCGTGATCCGCGCGCCCATGGAGTAGCCCATCACATCGGCGCGTTCGATCCCGAGATGGTCGAGGAGACGGCGCCCATCCTCCGCCATGACATAGGAATCATAGGCCGCCGGATCGTAGAGCTTCTCGCTCTCCCCGTGCCCGCGATTGTCGAGGGCGATCACCCGGTACCCGGCTCTGGTCAGGGTCTTGACCCAGAGGGTGTTGACCCAGTTCACCGCATGATTGGACGCAAAGCCGTGGATGAGGAGGACCGGATCGCCCTGCCCTTCGTGGGGCGGAACGTCGATATAGGCGATGCTGACGCCGTTGGAATTGAAGAAACGCATGGCACCGAAGCGTGTGAGGAGATCGGAATGGCGGGTTGAGCGCAACCTAAGCATCCCTTCCCCCGGGCGCAATCTCCCCGGAAATTTTGCTCTAGGCGCATGGCCGTTCGGCCATTATGGTGCGCGCGAATTTCATCGCTTCAGAGCAACGGCAATGGCTGACAAAGGCACCCCCCACTTCCACAACGATCCGGGCGTTCCCGTCATTCATGTGGGCTCGAAGGAGTTCATGTGCATCGGGGCGACGCCCCCCTTCGATCACCCGCACATCTTCATCGACATGGGCTACGACACCGAGACCGTCTGCTCGTATTGCTCGACGCTCTTCAAATACGATCCTTCCCTGAAGGCCGACGAGGCTCGCCCGGCGGAGTGCGTCTGGGAGCCGGATTTCGCGACCGACCCGTCCTCGCGCTAAGGTGTCAGAACGTTCGATTGCCGTCGTGGGTGCCGGAATCGGCGGCCTGACGGCAGCGCTGGCCCTGTCGCGCCAAGGCCATGCCGTGACGCTCATCGAGCGGCGGACCGGCTTCACGGAGGTCGGCGCGGGACTCCAGCTCTCGCCCAATGCCAGCCGGATTCTCATCAGGCTCGGCCTCGGCCCCGCCCTGCGGAGGGTCGTGACGGAGCCGGAGCGGGTGGTGGTGCGCAGCATCCGGTCCGGACGCGAGATCGGGCAGGTTGCGCTCGGCGCCTTCATGCAGCAGCGCTACGAGGCTCCCTACTGGGTCGCGCACCGGGCCGACCTTCAGACGATTCTCCTGGATGCGGTACGCTCCGAGCCGTCCATCCGCCTCGTCATCGGGCGCACGGTCGAGGATGCCCAGGACGGGCCTGACCAAGCCTCGGTCACCTGGACCACGGCCGGGGGCGCGCGCGAAACCCTGACGGCGGACGCGGTGATCGGAGCCGACGGGGTCTGGTCGAAGATCAGGCAGACGCTCTGGGACGGGACCGTCCCGGCCTTCCGTGGATATATTGCCTGGCGGGCCACCCTCGAGCGGGGATCTGCCCCTGCGGAACTGGCTGGGAACGAGACCGGCCTGTGGCTCGGCCCTCAGGGCCACGTGGTGCACTATCCCATTGCCGGCGGCCGCCTGATCAACGTGGTGGCGATCGAAAACAGCGCAGCTCCGGTGGAGGGCTGGGCCGCTCCCGGAAGAGCCGAGGATCTGCTCGCCCGCTATGCCTCGGCCGCCCCTGCCCTGCTCAAGCTCCTGGCCCAGCCGGCGGAATGGCTGCGCTGGTCCCTGTTCGATCATCCCGCCCAGCGCCTCGCGAAGGGGCGGATCGCCCTCCTTGGGGATGCCGCTCATCCGGTCCTTCCTTTCCTGGCCCAAGGGGCTGCCCTTGCCATCGAGGACGTCGCCACCCTCGCGTCCCTGCTGAGGCGGCAGCAGGACATTCCGCAGGCTTTCTCGGCCTATGAAGCACAGCGGCTCAAGCGAGCCCAAAGGGTCCAGAGCGAAGCCCGGAAGAACGGGCGCATCTACCATGCGGGTGCCCTCGTCGCGTTCGGCCGGGATCGGGTGATGCGCCATCTCGGGCCTAAGGGAATGACGAAGCGATACGATTGGCTCTACGGGTTCCGTGCGCCGGAGTAATCCCGAGCCCGGGCTTGCGCTCAAGGTCGCAGACCGATAACCCTCATCATCACGCGGACGTGGCGAAACCGGTAGACGCAAGGGACTTAAAAGTATTTAAGGCAAGTAGGCGCGCTTGGCGAAACAGGTAGACGCATCGGACTTAAAATCCGTAGTCCTTTCAAGGACGTACCGGTTCGACTCCGGTAGCGCGCACCACCACTGCCTTTATGTATCCATAACCTAGGGCCACTTAACGGTCCGATTTTTGCCGGAAGCAAGGAACCTCAAATATGCCTGAAGCTTGGACGCGCCTGATTGCGTCCCGTCGGATCGCAAGAGTGCTAGCATCTATGAAGCTAACGATCCTCCCCCGAGAGGCATGATCCGAGACGCACGTGGTGATTACGGCTTTAGACACCAGGTCCAGAGAAAGCTGCTCGGGAGGGTCATTGCGACGCTTGGTCACTATCTCTTCTCCGTCGGTGCCGTGCTTCATGGCTCAATATCAATCTGCTCTTTACTGGAAAGTTCCGCAATCACTTTTGCCTCGTAATCCATCTGAGAGTCGAGTGGCATACGGAACACAGGTACGGCAGTTTTTAGAGGCGGCTTAGACAACTGACCATTCATCTTTCTCTCAGCCTTAGGCCGAAATAGCTTCAGGTAGTTACGAGGAGCTACCCCATCATACTGTCGAAAAACGACTTTCCCCTTTTCGTCCGGGTCTTCGGTGATTGCGTCTGAATGCAATTTTGTAGCCAAACTTTTGAGATATGGCTCAACATAAATAACCGTGGATATTCCTGAAGCAACAATATGTCTTGCACAGTTATGACACGGATACGTATTGGTATATAGCGTCGACCCCACCAATGAATGACGCCCCTCCCTAGCTACTGAAAGTATTGCTTCCATTTCAGCATGGATTGACCTAGAAAATTCTATAAGCGAGTCGATTGCAGAGCCTTCAAAAAGCTTTTTGATATCTTGAGGTAAAGATCCCTTTTTCAGAAGACCTGAGTTAACCACCTTTGTGGCTAACACATCCACTATGTTCATTCGCCGTGTTTCGTTATGACAGACACAGCCCTTCCATTTGAAGCAACGGTAATCTTTATCTACGATACCATTTTGGCTTTCATCAAATACAGATTGATCATCTTCATTGTATAACCCCCCGCCAAATTTAGGAACATCATTCCACCCGACAGAAATTAATTCACCTCGCTCGGAAACGATTGCAGCGCCCACCTGGCGGGACATACAAGCGGAATTTGCCGATGCACAAGTTGCCTCATACATCGCCGACTCTGCTCTTGTAGGTGTCCTGACAGCAGTATCAAACATAAGATCCAGGAATCGACCAATTTTTGACCTTAGTTCCTCTTTTTTCTTATCGTTACACAGAAAGAAGTCAGACTCTACAAACAACTTCCTCGTCTTCTGGCCAAAAGAAGCTATTTCACCTTGGTCCCGGTCAATTATTTTTTCTACAGCAGAAGCCGGTATTCCATTGTCCGTAAGGCGCTGCTTCCGTTTAGCATCGGGAGCAAATACTCCAAATATGCAGAGTGTTTCACCGTAAATTTGCCGGAGAAGGTCCAACTCCTCTGGATTTTTAAGCGAGTCAATAATGTAAGCACGCCGACCAGGAAGAGGTACATTCGCTTCAGAGTAGCCCCCATTGTCTTTTCGAAACTTGCAGATTCTCTCCACAATCTTCTCTGCTAGGTAACCACCGCCAAACTTCTCGCGCAGCTCGTTACCTATTGTTTGCATCTCTGTAATGTAGCTATCCAATGGGGCAGTCGAAGGGCATACTTTGCCTACACGATGCGCTTCTGTTCTAATTATATCGCTAGGCTTAATGATTGGACAAACATTGTAACCAAAGTCTTGGCTAAGAATATCCCTAATGAAAGCGGCCGCAGTTGACACACCAGACCCTACTGGACCAACCAATGCTATCACTATTTCCTGCGACAACCTCTCTGCGATTGTCTTTGCGACACTAGCTGGCTTCCTTGCTGCGAGAAGGTCGTTCGCCGCATTAATGCTCATTATTTCCGCTCCCCAGAAAGAGCAGGAAAAATCAGGTATAAGCCTTAAATTGTCAAAGCCTTGGGCCAGCTTGATATGACAATTTTTGACGGCGCAATAGACCTGCAGATGCCTCCAACCTAGCAGCACAGACTTGCATCAATTGCTCCGAATGGCGGCCCTTACCCTAGCTAATGCATACGACCTGAACCCAGTTGCCGATAGCTTCTTGGATGCCCCGTGGTAGCAACGGCTTGTTAGCCTTGCTCCAACTACAAAGCCAGATTACAGAAAAGCCAATCCGGACCCCTCAAAAATCCTTATAAAATAAGGAAATTGGACGACAAAACCAGCCCCCCGCCGTCCGCACCACTACGATGAGTGCCATCCAAGCAGAATCGCGGCGTTTTCCGAACGGCTTCGCTGTGTCAGGCCGACCAAGGCGAGATCGCGCTGTCCGGGGTGCGCGTCCGGCGCTGCCTGCGGGCCTTGCCGAGACTTGCCAAGACCATTGCCGACGCCATCGTGCTGCAATCCTCAAGCAGATCTTCGGACCAGCTCGACCAGAGGACGAGCGCATCGTTCCAGTCGCGGCAGGCAGCCGCGTCACGCAGGGCCTTATCGTTCTTTTCCAGCCGCTCAGTCATGAACACGGCTATGACGCCCCAGTAGCTTCCGGCTACGGTCCACCAGAGATCGGGCCGCACGGGTGTGGCCCGCCGGAGGGAGGCGATTGCCATGGGATCCTCAGAAGGTCCCGTCACGCTGTCTGTCGCCATGCCTGCCTCCTGGGCGCAGAAGAGGCAATTCCATCCTGTTTTCGGATGATGTCGCCACACTACCACAAATTATCCCCGATCATGGCGAGGATCTTGGTCGGGCCCTGACAAGCCTGAGGGGCCCTGAGACCGGCTCCTGTCAGCGACAACCCATGGGCGCAGCGCCTGGCATGAACTCGCCTTCGCGGAGTACCTATAGGGAGAGAGGGAATATAACCCTTATGAATAGGAACATCGTGTTGCGGATCAACGCTACGTAAACTAATACTGCCCTTAACGGATGCTAAAATCCGGAGGGATTATGACATTATTTTTTAATAAATCTTCAATTTCTCCCCAGAATAAAGTCGACGCAAAAGGATTTCTGTCTGAGTTCGATCTTAAGATACTTTGGACATCACGAACAATAACCGAAATTGATCTTTCGTGCGAGGCGAAGTTGCTTCGTCTTGAGCAGAGCCCGATCCATGCCGACCTCAAGACTCCGCTTCGGGAAGCGATCCTCTCCAGGCACCGGGCAAGGCGGGAGCCTTACGTTGCCCTGCTTGAACGGCTTCGCGGTCAGCAGCACCCCCACGCCGCGGCCGCCGGCCGGCAGCCGCCCCCAATCCGATCCTGACTGTTTCCATTCCACCCCGGCTTTTCAGCCCCCTATAAAGCCGGAAACTCAAAGCGCCTCCCCGGCGCTTTTCTTTTTCAAGGACCGGGAACTCCGACCTGCGGGGCCATGTGTCCTCAGGAGGCCGTATCTCGCCCCATCATTTCGTTCGCCGCGCTGAGCAGCGTCTCGGGGAAGCAGGGCTTGGCGAGAAATCGTGCCGCCTCGGGCAGGTCCCCGGCCCCGGGCGCAGCCCGGCCGGACACGATGATGATACGGATGCCCGGCCGCTCTTCGGCGACACGTCGCGCCAATGCGAAACCGTTGATGGCGCCAGGCATCTCGACATCGCTGACGATCAGGTCGATATCGGACCTCCGCATCAGGGCGAGCAGAGCCTCGTCTCCGGACGTGGCCTCGATCACCTCGAAGCCGTCATCCATGAGAATGTCGACCAGCACCATGCGGACCAGCATCTCGTCTTGGACGACGAGAGCAACGGGATGCTCCCTAGGATCCGACGGCTGAGCGTTCAGCGGCGCAGCAATGTTCATCATCAAGAAAACGGCTGTGGGCGATATGGCGACAGAAGGCAGGTAATCGTTCAGATGCGAACTATCTACCCTCTGGCCGCCTCCTCATTGTCGCAGCCGCAACGGAGGGCACATTCGGGTAGCTGAATCGCGCGCCCAGCGGCCACGCGGCTCGGTCAATGGACGGTCACGTCGAGTTTCAGGGAATAAAGAAGATTTCCGTCGGGGCAGACGATATCCAGGCGCCACCCGGTCCATTCCGAGGCGATCCCACGATCTTCGTGCCGGAGTTCCTGAACAGCCTTCGCCGCTTCAGCCTTCGCCGTCCGAAGATCGGAAACCTCGATGCCCACATCATCCAGGATTGCTTCGTGACCGTTCACCAAGTGGAAGAAGAAGCGCATGTGAAACCTGCATAACACGACAACCTGGGCGCAGCCTTCCGGCGCGCTCAGACAGGCTGGGCAAGAAAGGGCACGTATTGTTGATCCGGTCAGCTCCGCAGGTCGGACGCGTCTTCGGACCTCAACAGTGACAAGTCGCTCAGGGAAACCCAGCCGAAATCAGGCCCCGGGCAGGGAACCAGATAGGCGCGCGTACTCTCGATCTTCTCGATCCGACAGCGCACGGCTCTTTTGTCCCCCTGAGGGCGATACACCACGATAGAGCCGACCTGCAGCCGGTCTCCTCCGTGCTCCGGCCCTGGCCTCTCGCCGCGCGCATCGTCCGGAACCGCTTCCTGCATCGAGGAACCATCGCGTCCCGCGCGCAGGCGGTCGATCGCCGCGATGGCGATGCGGGCCCGTTCCCTGTAGCGCTCGCTCAACACTCTCAGAAGTGGACCACGCGTTCGTCCCGGATACCAGGAAACACCGCCGATCTTCGCGAGCTCCTCCGCGACGATCTCAATCTCTTCTTCCGTCATGCCCCTCACCCCCGCGCATGATCGCATGCAGTCGATCAGGTGCAAACGATTACATGCATGGAATGAAGAATCACTAACGCAGGAGCGTAACGGCAGGTCACAAGGTTGAGATCGCCTGCCGGCCCGATCCGGTTACAACCAGCGCACCAGATCGCGGTGCCATCCCCTCACCGGCTGGTCCAGGACTTGAGGGCCAGCATCGGAGCGAGGACCGGCCATCCGAAGGCCGCGATGAGGATGTGGTCGAGATTGATCTTTTCGTCTCTCCCGATGGTGGTCGAAATCATGAGGAGCAGGATGACTCCACAAAGGTAGACCATGAGCAGTTCGCGCAAATTCAGCCCCCGTTCTTAGCTGTGCTTTTATCTGTTATGGCCGAGCTTCTGAACCAAGGACACGCCGAAACCAATGCGACCGGGGGTCGCCTGTCCTCTATCGGCAGTCCTCGGGCAAGCCGCAATGCGGGGCGAAATCCTCCACTTCGTTCCTATCGTGGGTACTGCCACCTAACCCTAAAAAGTCGTTTTTTTCAGAAGGTTAGCCGCAACTTAACAAAGGTTAATCCGTTCTCTCGTTCAACGGGCTCAGTTGACGGAGGCAGGGATGCCGAAGCGGCAACACCAACCGGACGGTCAGCCACAACCGCTTGTGAACAACACCGGCTGGAGCATCGGCTCCAACGGCCTGACGCAGACCGGACAAACCGAGCTCATGAAGCACCTCGGACGCCAACTGCAAGCCGATTACCAAAGCATTCTGAAACAGCCCGCACCGGATCGCTTCAGACATCTGCTGGACAGGCTGGAGGAGCAATACAGCCGGCGGGATGAGGAAGATCGGTAAGGCCCCGGCGGTAAAGCGGCTCCGACCCGCTGACAGATATTGCTAAGCGGACAAGGAAGAGGAGCCCATGCGGGCGGAAATGGCGAAGGGCGCAGCGTCGGCTGCGCCCGTCTTCGTCATGGGTCGAAGGTTCGGCCGGTTCGCGGGAAAGGCGCGATCAGCGGCCTGGGCGCCCGCGGGAGGCTTGTCCGCCGGCGCGGCTCGACTCCGCGCCGCTCGCAAGAAGGTTGTAGATCACGAAGCCGGCCAGGATTCCTGCCCCCAGCAGGATGACCGGATGGGATCGGGCCGTTTGGGCCGCGCCGGACATGGCGTGCCCGATGGCGTACATGGGTGCGGACGCCTCGATCAGGCGTTGAGCCCGCTTCAGGTTCTCCCGCCGGGTATGGATCTCCAGATCATAGCCTTCGTCTTCGTCGTGCCGGTGAAGTTCGATGCTGTTGCGGGCGAAGCCGCTGGACACCAGACGCTGAACGGCCTGATGGGCAGCCTGGCGAGTGGGGAACGTTCCGGTGGCGACGGTGGTGCTTGGCATCGATGGATCCTCTTCGAACTGCTGACAGCAATTCACCACACGCGCCAAGGTTCCACACCCTCACGTCGTCCACGCGTGAAGACATCCGGGCTCGGCCCCGGCACGATGGCGCAGGCACGGCCAGGCGGCTTCAGGTCCGACGGCAGGCTTGCGTCGCTCGCTCCGCTTCCATCAGGACCTCGAGGGCTCGCCAAGGCTTCGGCATGAAGCGCACTTCGCGGGGAACCTCGCCGGCTCCATCCTGAAGGGGGCCACCGGACGTGAGTACGGTTCTGACCCAGGGCCACTTGATGCGCACCGTGCGGGCCAGATCCACACCGTTCATCAAGCAAGGAAGCCGGATGTCGGCGAAAAGAAACGCAACCTCTTCGGCATGATTCCGCAGGTAATCCAGGGCTTCTTCCGCACTGGATGTCTCGACGACTTGGAGATCGGTTTCCTCCAGAAGCGCCGCGGCCAGCCCCCTCACGTCGGAATCGTCTTCCACGATCAGCGCTATGCGTTCAGGTTCGATCTTGCGTCCCATTCAGTCGTCTCCTCTGCCCTGCACGCCCTTTTCGGCCGTTGCAGCGTTTCGTCGTGTTTCAGGCTCTCGTTGATGAATGGCAGCGGCCTTCCTCACGCGTACAATCCGGACTGCCGGCGCCATGAAGCTTGGGGTCTCGTAGCAGTAAGATGCGTCCTATCGCGATCCGGAGCTCAGGCGCTCACAAGGCCAACCCGCACCCACACCTCCCGGGCCGCCTGGCCAGGGTGCAGACTATGCCTCATCACAAAACGGTGAATACGGAGCTCCGTTTCACCTTGGCCGCCGATAAATTTCCGGACGCCTCAATTTTGTTCTCTGGAGGAACCTGTTCGAAGGGTTTAGCTTAAGCTTAGAGCCAACCGTTTCTCACACGAGATCTTCGCCGTGCTCAAGGAGAAGCAACTCCACCAGGAATTCCTGGATCTCGAACTGCACATGCGGCTTCTGGATCGGCAGTTGGCTGACGCTCTCCACCGGATACGGCACAGTTCTTCCAGCGATGTGGTGGAGAAGGCCAAGGAGGACGAGAAGCGTCTTCTCGCCGAGCTCGATCGTCTGATGACGCGAATGCGCGCGATCGAAGGCCAGATCCTTCAGCTCCAGAAGAACGCGACACGCCACTGAATGCTGCGACGGATGAAGCTGTCGCTGCGTGCGAAACGGCACCTCCCGAAACGAGCTTCCGGTTCATTGTGCGGGCTGATTGGAAGACCGGCCATGAGCATGAGGGAGAGAAGCAATGGCCCGCAACAGGTCTGATCTTGCGGCTCGCATTATGTCCTCTCGGGACGAGGATTTGACATTGCGCCTTCGCATTCCGCTCGTCCCGACACTGCTGGGTGCCCTGGCCGTCGTCAATATCCTGTCGGTCGTCTTTGTTCTGATCGACTGATCGATCCTTGGCGCATCTGCGCCGCGAGGTGGGCAGAGAAACTGTCCACCTCGCAAATCGAAGTCCCGATGCCGAAATGGAATTCTCGGTATTGCCTGCTCAGCGCAGGCCCAGGAACGACAAGATCGCGAGAACGACCACGATAGCGCCGATCAGCCAAATGATGTTGTTCATGATGCTCTCCTGACAAACGAAACGTGTGATGCCAACGGTCAAGGTGAGCGTTCGTTCCTTCGGGTTTCTGGTCCCGAAAAGAAAATCCGGGCCCTCAAGCATCGGACGTGAATTCGAACGCACGCCCGATGCTTGAGACTTCTGACCCAGCGCATCTTTTCAGGCAAAACCGGTTCCCACTTTTGCCTTCGATGCTCTAAGGCAAAGGCGCCTCGACGGTGCAGATGAGCCCCGGTCGGGAGAATTCGATGCGGACCTCTCCGTCCAGCTCATGTGCGAGACTGCGCTCGATCAGCCTCGTTCCAAAGCCGCGGCGCTGCGGGGGCTCGACAGGCGGGCCTCCCCGCTCCTCCCAGCGAAGATGCAGACGGGGCGTCGCTGCCCCGGGAATAACCGTCCAGCTGACGAAGACCTCACCGGCCGCGTTCGAGAGCGCTCCATACTTGACCGCATTGGTCGCCAGCTCCTGGAGGGCCATGGCAAGGGCGAGCGCCATGCTCGGACGCACGCGCACATCAGTTCCGTCGATGTGAAAGCGGCTCTCCCCATAGGCCCGATAAGGCTCGATGGCCTTGCCGACGATCTCGACGAGGCTCGCGGACTCCCAGCTCTCACGCGTCAGCACGTCGTGAGCCAGCGACAGAGCCAGCAGGCGGCTCTCGAATGCGGACCGCGCCTGCTCGATACTGGACGCATTGCGGAGCGTCTGGGCGGCGATCGATTGCACGGTCGCCAGCGTGTTCTTCACCCGGTGGTTCAGTTCATGGATGAGGAGTTCGCGGTGCTCCTCGGCCAGCTTCCTGTCGGTGATGTCGAGAACCGATCCGACGAAGCCCAGGAAGATCCCATTCTCGTCGACGCGCGGCGCGGCCGCATCGATGGCCCAGCGATAGCTTCCATCGGCGCGGCGCAGCCGGTAGTCGACGCGGAACTCGCGTTTGTTCTCATTCGCCGCGAAGAAACATTGGCGGACGAAGGCCAGATCGTCGGGATGGACGGCATCGAGCCAGCCGAAGCCCAGCCCCTCCTCCTCCGTCTGCCCGGTGAACTCGTACCAGCTCCGGCTCAGATAGGAGCAGGAGCCGTTCGCTTCGGTGACCCACACCATGACGGGCGCATGATCGGCCAGATGGCGGAACCGCGCCTCGCTCTCGCGCAGGGCGGTGGCGGCCTTGGCCTGCCGCCGGTTCGCGAGGACCAGTTCCGTCGTCTCCGTGCACGCGCAGAACATGCCCGCGATGGTTCCGTCGCCATCGCGCACCGGACTGTAGGAGAACGTGAAATAGGTTTCCTCCTCGAAGCCCTTCCGCAGCATCGTCAGGGGCATGTTCTCCTGGAATGAGGCCTCGCCCGCGAGAGCCCGGTCGATCAGGGGACTGATGTCGCTCCAGATCTCGAACCAGATGTCCTTGAAGGGCTGCCCCATCGCACGGGGATGTTTCGCGCCGAGGATCGGCGCATAGGCCTCGTTGTAGAGGAAGGTGAGTTCCGGTCCCCAGGCGACGAACATGGGGAATTTCGAGGGCAGGAGAAGGCTGACGATCGTCCGCAGACTCTGCGGCCACGTCTCGGGCGGGCCGATGGGCGACGAAGCCCAGTCATGCGCCCGCATGAGCGCCCCGGCCTCGCCTCCCTCGCCCATGAAATCGTGTCGCAAAGGGACGGGTCTATTCACGGCGCCGTTCTCCAGCAGGCTTCTCGGGCATGGGCGTCAATCCGGCGTTGTCAGGATCCTGGTCGAATGATCCGTTTCGTGGCGGGGCAGGATGAAACTCGGCCGTGATCGCAACTGTTCCCGGCAGGCTAGCGAGGCTCATGGCCGGGCTCGGATCATCCGAAAAAGGCTGGAGAGACTACAAGGCGTCGCAGACCGTCTCCTCCCGCGAGACCGTCCTCCCGGACGGATCGACCTGCCTCCTCACGACGACGCGGCATGTCTGGCTTCCCAAGCCGCTTTGCGTATCCCCATAGACGCGGCCCTGGTAGCCACGCGCGGTCTCGTAGCCCGGGCCGAACTGGTACTCCCCATAGGAAACGTCGGCCGTGGCCGCGCATCCGCTCAGGCCTCCGGCCAGGGCCAGAGTGGCGAGCGCCGAGACTTTGCGGGGAAAGGCAGGCATGAGGATCTCCCGGGAGAACTGAACCATGAGGGCCGCTCAAGGGTCGGCCCTGCAAGGCCTAGATAGGGTAAAGGCGCGGATCGTGAACGGGCGACGGAACCTGTCCGGCAATGGTGGGAATTCCCGCAACCCCGCCAACTCCGTTCTTGAAGGCGTATGCGCGGGAACGAAATGATTCGTCGGAGGTCATCTTAGGGCAGCTTGACTGCACAAGGAGGCCTCCCATGCGCATGCATAGTCTCATCGCCCTGCTGACCGGTCTCTCGCTCGTCGCTTCGGTCGCCGTGGCCCAAACCGCCCAGCCGGCCCAGGTGGCCGATACAAGCAAGGGGAAAGCCCTCGCCAACGCGAAAGGAATGACCCTCTACACCTTCGACAGGGACGCTTCGGGCAAGTCGAATTGCACCGGGCAATGCGCCCAGAACTGGCCGCCGCTCCTGGCCGCCTCGGGAGCGGCACCGTCCGGCGACTGGTCGCTCGTCTCCCGTGACGACGGGGCGAAGCAATGGGCCTACAAGGGCAAGCCGCTCTATACCTGGGCCCGTGACGCCAAGCCCGGCGACACCACCGGCGACGGCGTCAACAATGTCTGGCACATCGCCAAGCCATAGTCGTGGAGGATGCGCTTCCAATAGCGCCACCCGCCGCTCGCGGACTGGCGGACTTCGACGGAACCCGCCCCTCAGGGGCCACTCGGTCGTTGACCTCAAAAAAGAAAACCCCGGTGTTTCCACCGGGGTTTCCTCTAACCAATCGGGTTGAGCCGATTAGAAGTCGCGCTGGACGCGCAGACGGCCTTCCCAGCCGTTGGCGTTGCGGTAGTTGACCAGCGTGGTCGGGTTCGTGCCACGCAGATCGGTGTTGGCGTAGATCACCTCGACGCCCAGATCCAGGCCGGAGACCGGCGACCAGATCAGGTTGCCACCCAGGCGGTACTCGCGGAAGTCAGCCAGGGTGTTGAAGGGCAGTCGGCTGTCCGAGCTCAGGTACGAACCGAAGAAGTTCGAACGCAGTTCGGGAGTCCAGTAGTGACGCAGACCGCCGGCGATCGACCAAGCGCGGCTCTTCTGGAGGTCGCCGGTGACCGGATCGATCGTCGCATCGACGAGCGTGGGCAGGCCGCCGATAGCCGGATCGAAGGCAGCGAACGGGCTGATGGTCGAGCCAGCGAGACCGCCATCGAGGTAGCCCGGAGCGCCGTCAGCGTAGGTGGCGGCGAACCACATGGCATCGCCAGCGCCGAGCATCGGCAGGTTGATGCCGACCTGAGCCGACACGGCGAAGCCGTACTCGGTGTCGAAGTCGTTGTTGGCGCCGATGACGTTGTCACGGATCTGGTGAACAGCGCCGGAGAGCTGAGCGGTACCCCAGGTGCCGGTGTACTTCACGTTGCCGACGACGTCGGGCATGCGCTGACCAGCGTAGGGAGCCGCAACCGGGAAGCCGGTAGCCGGGTCGATGGCAGCCAGGCCTTCGCGACGAGCGATGCCGTCTTCGAGCGACAGGGTGGCCGAGAAGCCGTTGCCGAACGAGAAGGTGTAGGCGAGCAGGTCGACGTCGGGAGCGTCGTCGAAGCGCAGCGTGCCGAAGTGGCCGGTGGGCAGGTCGCCGTTCGAGAAGAACGAAACGACGCGACCAGCGGTCAGGCCGCCGAACTGGATGAAGGCCTCGGCGACGTTCGCGCCGGTGGCGATGGCGCCGTTGCCGTTAGGACCGCGGAAGGGCGTGCCCGACGTGCGGGTGATCTCGAAGCGGACGAACGTACGCAGCAGGCCGTAAGCGGTCGCCGTACGAGCGTCGGCCTGGAGACGGCCGCGGGTGTAGAAGCCGATGGCGTCCTGAGCGCGGGTGAGCGGCTCGCCATAGATGTACTGAGCGCGGACGCGGCCACCGATGCGCAGGCAGGTTTCCGTGCCCGGGATGTAGAAGAAGCCTGCACCGTAGGTCGAGCAGACGCGAACGTATTCAACAG
>JBOZRS010000031.1:0-60999 GCA_050789065.1 Microvirga sp. | reverse complement strand
CGAGCGCTCGGCGACATCTGCGGCCTCTTCGAGCCACAAGAGTGTTGGAACTACCTCAAGGCAGCCGGATATGCGTCCGTGTAATCGTCCGATGCTCCATTCCGATGATTGTGATCCGAATTCAGAGCGTACCGGCCAGCGCATCCTCGTAGAGCCTGCGGGCGCTATCCTTGGTGATCGGCACGGGGTTGCCGCCCGCCGTCGGATCGTTCGGCGCCATCTCGGACATCTCGTCGAAGCGGGCCGCGTCGATCTTCAGGCCGTCGAGCGTGTGCGGCACGCCGAGATCCTTGCGCAGCTTCAGCACCCAGTCGAGGAAGGCCTGGAACGAGGGCTCGAGGCCGATATAGGCCGCAAGGCGCTCGATCTTCCGTTCGATCGCCTGCCGGTTGTAGACCAGCACGTAGGGCATGAAGACCGCGTTGGTCAGGCCGTGATGCGTGTCGTAGAGCGCGCCCGCGGGATGCGACAGCGCATGGATCGCTCCCAGGCCCTTCTGGAACGCGGTGGCGCCCATGGCGGCGGCGGACATCATGTGGGCGCGGGCCTCGATGTCCTTGCCGTTCTGGTAGGCGCGCGGCAGGTATTCCTTCACGAGGCGGATGCCCTCGACCGCGATGCCGTCGGCCATCGGGTGATAGCCCGGCGCGCAATAGGCTTCGATGCAATGCGCGAGCGCATCGAGTCCCGTGCCCGCCGTGATGTGGGGCGGCATGCCGACCGTGAGCTCGGGATCGCAGATCACGATCTTCGGCATCATGAGCGGATGGAAGATCACCTTCTTGGTATGGGTGGCTTCCTGCGTGATGACGCCCGCGCGACCGACCTCCGAACCCGTGCCGGCCGTGGTCGGCACGGCGATGATCGGCAGGATGCCCTTGGGATCCGCGCGGGTCCACCAGTCGCCGATATCCTCGAAATCCCACATGGGCCGGGTCTGGCCCGCCATGAAGGCGATGACCTTGCCGGCGTCGAGCGCCGAGCCGCCGCCGAAGCACACGACACCGTCGTGCCTGCCGGCCTTCAGGGCTTCAAGGCCCTTGTAGACATTGGTCTCGACCGGATTCGGCTTGATGTCCGAGAAGATCGCGGCCTTGAGGCCCGCGGTGACCAGCTGATCGAGGGCTGCCTTTGTCATGGCTTGAGTCGCCAGGAACGGATCCGTGACGATGAGCGGCGCGGACATGCCCACCGACTTGCAGGCTTCCGCGAGTTCCGAAATGCGGCCTGCGCCGAAGCGGACGGCGGTGGGATAGTTCCAGTTGGAGCGGGGTGATGTGGTCATGGGATTATCAATCAGATCTGACGGAGGTGATAGGATTTCGGGCGGGTGAGCGACTCGTAGGCCAGACGCGACAGGCTCGCGCCGCGGCCCGTATCCTTCACGCCGGTCCAGGCGAGGGCCGGATCGAGATAGTCGCAGCGGTTCATGAAGACGGTGCCGGTCTCGAGTTTCTCGCCAATGGCTTCCGCTGCATCGACGTCGGAGGTCCAGATCGCGGCCGAGAGGCCATAGGGCGAGTCGTTCATGAGGCGGATCGCCTCCTCGTCGTGCTTCACCTTCATGATGCCGACGGTGGGGCCGAAACTCTCCTCGCGCATGACGCTCATGGAGTGATCGACGCCGGTCAGCACCTGGGGCGCCAGATAGGCCGTCGTGCCCACGTCCGCCGCGAAGCGCTTCGCGTCGATGTGCGCCTTCGCGCCCTTCGCCACGGCCTCCGCATTCTGCTGGCGCACGAGATCGGCGAAGCGCTTGTGCGCCATCGGCCCCAGGGTCGTGGCCTCGTCCAGTGGATTGCCGAGCACGTATTTGTTCACGAGATCGATCGCGCCTTCCACGAAGCGGTCATAGTGCTTCTCGTGCACATAGATGCGCTCGATGCCGCAGCAGCACTGACCCGAGTTGAAGAACGCGCCGTCGACCAGGTTCTCGATGGCGTGGTCGATATTCGCGTCTTCCCGCACATAGGCCGGGTCCTTGCCGCCGAGTTCGAGGCCCAGCGACGTGAAGGAGCCCGCCGCCGCGCGCTCGATCGAGCGCCCGCCGGAAACCGAGCCGGTGAAGTTGCAATGGTCCACGAGACCGCCGCTCAGGATGCGGCCCGTCTGGTCGTGGCTCAGGTGCAGGTTCTGGAATAGCCCCTTGGGCATCCCGGCCCGGTCCATCGCCATCTGGAAGCGCTCGCCCGCCAGCACCGTCTGCGAGGCGTGCTTCAGCAGCACCGCGTTGCCGGCCATCAGGGCCGGCACGATGGTGTTGATGGCGGTGAGATACGGGTAGTTCCAGGGCGCAATGACGAGCACGAGGCCCACGGGCTCGCGCTTGATCATCCGGCGGAAGCCCGGCTTCTCGTCGTCGGCCGGGATGTCCTTCAGGCTCGCCTCCGCGATGCGGATCATGTAGCGCGCCCGCTCCTCCACGCCGCGGAACTCGCCGCCGTAGCGCACCGGACGCCCCATCATCTGGGCGATCTCCGGAACCACCTCCTGGTTCATGGCGAGCAGAGCGTCGAGGAAGGCCGAAACCCGGCTCGCGCGCTCCGCCAGCGGCACGTTGCGCCACGCCTTCTGCGCGTCGCGAGCCGCCCTGATGGCGGACTCGATGGCGGCCTCGGACATGATGGGGCGACGGACGAGCTCGCGTCCGTCGACCGGTGAAATACAGACGATATCGGTATCAGCCATGATGGTGCTTTGTCAGATGATCTCGAAGTAGCGGGCGAGCTGCCAGTCGGTGATGGCCTTGCGGGCCTCTCTCTCCTCCCATTCGCGCGTCGCGGCGTAATGGTCAACAAAAGTGTCGCCGAAGAGCTGGCGCGCGGCCTGCGAGCCTTTCAGCCGCTCGGCGGCCTCGCCCAGGGAGCGCGGCAGGGCCCGCTCCTTCGGATGCTCCACCGCATAGGCATTGCCCTGGATCGGCTCGCCCGGATCGACCCGGTTCTCGATGCCCCACAGGCCCGACCCGATGGCGGCCGCGAGCGCGATGTACGGGTTGATGTCGGCGGCCGCGACCCGGTACTCCACGCGCTGCGACTTCTCCGAGCCCGGGATGACCCGCAGAGCCGTGGTGCGGTTCTCCACGCCCCAGGCGGAATCGGTCGGCGCCCAGAAGCCTGGAATGAGCCGCGTGTAGCTGTTGACCGTGCAGGCCACCATGGCCAGGATCTCGGGCATCAGCCTCTGCTGACCGCCCACGAACCAGCGCATGGTCTCCGACATGCCGTGCTTCCCCTGGGGATCGTAGAAGGCGCCCTTGCCGGTCCTGATATCCTGCAGCGAGGTGTGCAGGTGTCCGGACTGTCCCGGCCAGTCGCGGGACCACTTGGCCATGAAGGTCGCCATCCAGCCCCGGCGCTGCGCGAGGATTTTGGTGTAGGTCTTGAAGAGCGCCGCCTTGTCGGCGGCCCGCAGCGCATCGTCGACCCGGATGGCGGCTTCCAGAACGCCGGGCCCGGTCTCGGTGTGCAGGCCCTCGATCTCGAAATCCATTTTCGTGCCGAGCTCGAGAAGCTCATGGTAGAAGTCCGCGTGCACGCCGGAGCGCAGCACCGAATAGCCGAAGAAGCCCGGCGTGATGTTCTTGAGATTCCTATAGTTCTTCTCGCGCACCGAATGGGGCGTTTCCTCGAAGACGAAGAATTCGAACTCGGCCGCGGCCGAGACGGCGAAGCCCATGTCCTCCGCCTTCTTCAGGACCCGGCGCAGCACGCCGCGCGGGCAGGCCGCCTCCGCATAGCCGTCGAATTCGGCGAGGAAGAACGGCAGATCGTTCTCGAAGGGGATGAGCCGCATAGTCTCGGGCAAAACCCGCGCCGTCGCATCGGGATAGGCCGTGTGCCAGCCGGTCAGCGTCGTGTTGTCATAGAGCTGATCGTTCGAGTCCCAGCCCAGCACCACGTCGCAGAAGCCGAAGCCCTTCTCGACGGCGGACTCGAACTTGTCACGGGCCATGTACTTGCCGCGCATGATGCCATCGACATCGACGAGGCCGATCTTCACGAAAGGCAGGTCGCGGCTGCGCACATACTCGATGGCGTCGGCGGCTGTTTTGATCTTGGGAGCGTTCATGCTCGAAACCCCAGCGAGAAAAAGGAAGGGGAGCGCGCCGGATGCGCACTCCCCGGCGCATCAATAGGATTTATACTCGCCCTGACCCTTCGTGAGCGCAAACTCTTCCTCGGGCGAGAGGATGAGCTTGTGGCGGCCGTGCACCAGGAAGTAGGCCATCATCACGGCGTAGTAGATCGCCACGCCGATCACGCCCTTCTGGAACACGGGATCCGTGAGCTGGAAGTAGAGCGTCACCGCCGCAATGATCATGCACACCACCGCGCCAGCGATCCCGAACGGGCTGACATAGGGCCGGTGGAGCTGCGGGAACTTCTTCTTCAGGACGATGTAGGACATGCCCTGCATGAAGTAGGCCAGCATGGCGCCCGCCACAGCCATGTTGAGGAGCGTTCCGCCGATCAGGGATCCGCCCGCATCCGCGCCGAGCGAGAACCAGATGATCATCATCACCAGGAGGCCCATCAGAGCGCCCGAGACCAGCGCGATGTGCGGCGTCTTGCGCTCGCCATGCGTGATCGACAGGAAGCTCGGGAAGTAGCCCGCGCGCGACAGCGAGTAGATCTGCCGCCCGAAGGCGAAGATGATCGTGTGGAACGAGGCGATGAGCCCGATCACCGCGATCGCCGCGAGGATCTTCGCGATGTCGGTCCCGAACAGGGTGCGGAACCCGTCGAGCAGCGGCTCGCCCGACTTGCCCAGGCCCGCGGCGCCCGGCGCGATGCTCGTGTTCAGGAACAGCACGAGGAACGCGGACGTGATGAGCGTCAGGATGCCGGCGATGATGCCCTTCGGCATGTCGCGCTGCGGATCATGCGATTCTTCCGCCGCCAGGGGAAGCTGTTCGATGGCGAGGAAAAGCCAGACCGCGAACGGCAGCGAGGCGAGGATGCCGCCGACGCCCAGAGGCAGGAACGGTCCGCTGCCTTTCGACAGCTCCGCGCTGTCGGAGCCGATGTTCAGCGCCCAGCGGGAGAAGTCGAATTGCCCGGAGAGCAGCACCGACACGTAGAAGAAGGCCAGAACCGCAAGCGCCATCACGGTCACGGTGACGGTGACCTTGAACGAGAGCTCGACCCCGATGATGTTGAGGCCGACGAACAGGGCGTAGCACAGGATCCAGTAGATGGGCTGGAACTCGGGTGCCGTGCCGAAGATCGCCGACAGGTACGAGCTGATGAAGAACACGATCACGGCCGGGGTCAGCACGAACTCGATGTTCTCGGCGATGCCTGTGATGTACCCGGCCCATGGCCCCATGGACGTGCGGGCGAACGAATAGGCGCCGCCCGTATGCGGCAAGGCAGGCGACATCTCGGCGATCGAGAAGGTCAGGCCGAGATACATGGTTGCGATGATGATGGTCGCGAAGAACATGGATCCGAAGCCGTTGGCCAGACCCAGATTCCAGCCCGAATAGTGGCCGGAGATCACGGCCCCGACGCCGAGCGCCCACAGCGACCAGACACGGGCATGGCGCTTGAGACGCCGTGCCTCGAAATAGCTTTCACCCACGGTGGTATAGGTGACGCCGGAGGCGCTCTGTGCGCCGGCCGGCGGGGCGTGAACCCCGGTACTTCCTTGTGACATCGACTCTTCCTCCACGAATAGTCTGCCTCTGGAGTCACGGCACACTGCGCGCCATGACGGTCGTTAAAGCCTCCGCGCCCCTTCCCTCAAAAGCGGCGCAAGACGGCGAGCCCACGACGCCTGTCCGTCTTCCGTGCGGATCAGGTCGTTGCGGATTTCGATCATCAGCGGCGCGAGCCTGCGCCTCTCGGCGTGGCGCTCGAGGGTGTGGAACACCCGGTCCGCTGGCGAATAGGGTTCGTTCATTCCGACGATCAGCGCCGGGTCATTCCTCAAGCCGGCCTCGACGCTGCGGGCAAAGCGCTCGTCCCGGTCGAAGATGAGGCCGATGTGCCAGGGACGTGGAACGTCCCGGTAGACCGGCGTGAAGGAATGAATGGTCACGACGGCGCCGAGCTGCCCCGCCGCCTTGCGAGCATCCGCGAACGCATCCACGGTGCCATGAAAGGCGTCGTAGACCTCCCGCACGCGCCGCGCCCGCTCCTGCGGGTCGAGACCGACATTGCCTGGGATGGCCGTCCGCTCGCTCAGAGTCCAGATCGAATCCGGAGCGGACGGATCGCGGTTGAGATCGAGCACGAGGCGCGAGACCGTCGCGTGAACCAGCGGCGCGTCGAGCAGGCGCGAGAGCCCCTGCGCGACACCGAGCGCACCGGGATCCCAGGCGATGTGGCTTTCCAGCTCCTCGGGCGTGAGGCCCAGTGTGCCGTAGCGCGATGGAAGATGCCTGGAGGCGTGCTCGCAGATGAGGAGGATGGGCGAGCGCCCCTGCGGATTCTCCACGAGGGCAACCGGCTCCTCCGCCTTCAGGGCGGATCCAGCACCTGTCACCGTCCGACTCGCATGCGTCATGCGGCCCTCCGTCCGCCCGCTGTGGCAGGCTGATGTTCCCTTTTGAACGCTTGATACGTTTCGTATTGTTTTTTTCGTTCTGTAATGTCTGATACAGCTTTTCGGAGCCGTCAAGGAGGGGAGTGAAACATTCCAACATGCAAAACGAGACAAGCTCCCCGCCATCCAGTCCGACAAGCCTCGCCGAGCGTATCCGCCACGAGATGGAATCCTTTACGCCCAGCGAGAAGCGGGCCGCGCACCTGCTCCTGAGCCACTACCCCTTCGCGGGTCTCGACACGGTGGCGGAATTCGCCTCCCGGGCCGGCATCTCGGCTCCGTCCGCGCTGCGCTTCGTCACACGGCTGGGCTTCAGCGGCTTTCCCGATTTTCAGAAGCACCTGCGCGAGGAACTGGAGGCGCAGCTTCTGTCCCCGCTGGCCAAGGCCGGCCCGTCCGACAGAAGCCAGGGAGCGCCGGCCCTGTCTTCCTTTGCGGAAGCCGCGATCGGGAATCTGCGGGCGACGGTGGAGGGCATCGCCCCGGCGGAGTTCGACGCCGTGGTCGCGCTGCTCAGCGATCCGCGCCGTCACATTCACTTCACCGGCGGACGCTTCACGGGCGCACTCGCGCGCTATGCGGAGAGCCACCTGCGGATCGTCCGCAGCCAGGTGGATTTCATCGAGGGACAACCCGCCCTGTGGCGCGACCGGATGATCGAGATCGGCCGGAAGGACGTGGTCGTCGCCTTCGACATCCGCCGCTATCAGGAGGACGTTATCGCTCTGTCCGAAACGGCGGCCCGGCAGGGCGCGACCGTCGTGCTGCTGACAGACCCGTGGCTCTCGCCCATCGCCCGCGTCGCCCGGCATATCCTGCCGGCCCACATCGTCGTCCCCTCGAACTGGGACTCCTCCGCGGGCCTTCTGCTGCTGACCGAGGCGCTGATCGCAGCCGTTACGAAACGCCTATGGGAGACCGCGAAGCCGCGCATGGAGGCCGTCGAGCGGTTGCGGCAGGGAGGCTGATCGCAACCGGTGTTTTCTTGTCGCGGCTCCGGTTCGCCTCCAAGACGCGCAGTACAGCCTAGACCCGAACGAGTACGGCCATCTGATGCGCGCCGATGCCGACGCTCACCATGACGAGCCATGGCGTCCGGATCTCCCGGGAGAACCGCGCGAGCGTCACCGGCACGGAGGCGACAGCCATGTTCCCATATTCCTCGAACGTGTCGAGATAGGCCCCTGGCTGAATGAGCTCCGCCCAGTGATCCATAAGCTTGCGCGTCGCCTGATGCGAAATGAGCGTTACGTCTCCGGACCGTACGCCGTTCTTGGCAAGCAGCCGTTTCACGAGTTGCGGCGGTCCGTTCATTCCCGATGACATGAAGGCCTGAATGCCCTTGCTCGGGTCGATGCCATAGGTCGGATAGTCCAGGTGCTTGTCGGGCCACTGGCGCATCGCCATGGCGCCGTATTCGTCACTGAATGTATCTGCATCCCAATCCACCAGGACAAGCCGGTCGCTCCTACCCAGAAGAGCGGCGCCGGCACCGTCGCCGATCCCGATCGAGTGCCCCTGGGTATAGTCCATGTTGCGCGTCCAGCCTCCACCGGCGAGGATGAGCGCCTGTCGCGTCCTGCCAGCCTGAATCGCCTCCGAGGCCAGGACGGCGCTGAGCACGAAATTGCTGAACTCGGACTGGACCGGAACCACCATCACCTTGGGACCCAGCCCCATTTCCCGGTGGACTGCGTAGAGGCCGTTCGGCACGATGTATTCCGATACCGAGAGATAGCCATAAAGGCGGTCGATGCTTCCGTCATCGACGCCTGCATCGGCGAGGGCGGCACGCCCCGCCTGCGCGCTCAACCCGACGAGGCTTTCGCCGGGAGCAAGACAGCGTCTTTCACGATTGCCATAGAACAGGCTGAGTTCTCCATCCCTGCCCGCCGTTCTCCTGAGGGGCTCAAAGATGGGATCCTCGTTGGTGCGCACATGCGCGGGCACGGCGTAGCCCGTGCCCAGGAAGCCGATTGACTGCATTGCGTTGGTCCTAGGGCATTCTTCGGCGAAGCGGGTCCGTTTCACCGGTGGAAAATGCGGTTTGCTGAAGGAGGAGAGATGATTTCGCTGCCGCGGAACCAGCTCTAATGGGCGTCTCCGGCAACGGCCGTGAACCGTTCGCCATAAGGCGGCGGCACGCGATGATCGATCCGGGCGACGATGACCTGAGGCTGGCCGTCGAGGTCGGCGCGTTGGATGGCATGGGCCAGCGCAAGATCGATATCGCCAGGCCGTCGCGCCATGTATGTCCGCGCCCCCAAGGATTCCGAGAACCGGATGAGATCGGGGCCGCCGAGCGAGTAGAACTTGTCGTCCAGCGAGTAATGTGGCTCCTGGGCATGCTCTCCATGATTGACCATGCCGAGATAATCGTCGTTCAGGATGAGGGTCACTGTGCCGACCTTGTGGCGCGAAGCCGTCATGAGTTCGGTGCCGTTCATCAGGAAGGAGCCGTCGCCCACCAGCGCAAGGGCGGTGCGATCGGGACATCCGATCTTCCCGCCGATCACGGCGCCGCATGACCATCCCATGGACGACAAGCCGCCAGGATAGAAGATCCGGGTCGGCGGAACGATGTGCAGGCAATGGGTCGCCCAGCCGGTGCAATTGCCCATGTCCATGTAGATGTCCATCGAGGGGCTGAGATGGCGGTCGAGTTCCGCCATGACCTGCTGGGGCTTGAGCGCTCCGTCATGGGGCGTGCCGTTCGCCAGATCCGGTACCGGCACCGGCTCGTGGGTCAGCAGCCATTGCTCCAGGCTGTCCGAGCGGCGGGGCTTCGTCCGCTGGCCGAGATCGCACAGTCCCGCCACGACGGATTTCACATCGCCGACGATCGGCAGTGCCGCAGGCAGAAACTGACCGATCGCGGTGGGATCGATATCCACGTGGATCACCGTTTTGATGGCTTCGAAGTCCCGGTGGAAGCTGCGGCTGGCCCAATCGCCAACGCGGCTGCCGAGCACCAGCATCACATCGACGCCGTCTTGCAGATAGACCGCAGCCCTCTTGCTCGCCGCCATGCCCATGACTCCGAGGCAGAGTGGATCGCGCTCGGAGAACAGCCCCTTGCCGCGCATGCTCGATGCGACCGGAATGCGGTGACGATGGACGAACGCGGTGAATTCCTCGCCCAGCGTCGTGAGAGCATCGCGTGCGCCGGCCCCAAGGAAGATAAGCGGGCGCTCGGCCCGGCGCAGAATTTCGAACGCCAGGGCAATGTCCCGCATGGATGCAGACGGCGCCTGAGCGCGATAGGACTGCCGGGACGACGGCAATGCGGCCCTCTCGATCGGCTGGCGCGCAAGGTTGGCCGGAACGCTCATGTGCACGGCTCCGCCCGGAAGACCAAAAGCGGTGCGCATGGCATGAGCCATCATCCGGGGGAAGACCTGCGGTTCGCCGACGCGCAGCGACAATTGGCAGGCATGGCCGAGAAGACCGACGGTCTCGACGCCATTGATCTCCGTGCTCTCCTGAATCGCCCCAAGGCCGAAACGGTTTGTGGGGATTTGGCCGCTGATGGCCAGGAGCGGAACCTGATCGAGATGAGCGGACGCGATGCCCGTCAGGGCATTCGTCACACCCGGACCAGCAGTGACGAGGCACACCCCGAGTTTGCCCGTGGCGCGAGCGTAGCCATCCGCCATGAAGGCGGCTCCGCCCTCATGCGAAGCGATGACGAACCTGATCTCCGGATGCTTTCGCAAACTCTGCTGGAAGGCCGCAATGTTGCCTCCCGGCACCCCAAAGACCGCATTCGTTCCCTCTGTTTCCAGTTGCGCGACGAAGTAGTCGGCGACGGAGACATTCTCCAGGATGCGCGTGGGATTGACCGGGATCGGCAGTTCCTCGTCCGGCACGGGGGTGGGCAAGGCCTGTTCGGGAGATCCGCGGTCCATCACGTTCTCTGCCGAGGAATACGCCAGGTGATCGTGCCGAGACGGCAAATCCTCGGCCAGTTGGAAGATGGTCATTGCAAAGCCCCCTCTTGAGCATCCGCCCCGATCAACCCTCCTTTGTCGTTTGAGGGTTGACCGGAACCGCCTGACGTTAACTTTATAAAGTTACATTCATTGAGGCATTCAATAAGCCATATGTGTGCCGGGGTCCATTCGCTTCTGCATGTTGCCGAAGCATTTTACTTGCGTTGCCGCAAATGTAAGTTTGCATAAAATCAGAACTTACGGAAAGATATCCTATCCTCGGAATTAGGGAAGGATCAGGCCCTCCGCTGCATCCACGCAATCATGAAGGGCAGCACGAGACCGATGCCGAGGAATCGGACCAGATGATGGATGCCGACGTAAAGCGGATCGAGTCCGAGGACGAGGGCCAGCACGGTCATGGCCTCGAGCCCGCCCGGTGCGAAGGCCACGAGGCTGTTGGCGAAGCTCACTCCCGCCAGCCAGGCCGCCAGCGCGGCGAAGACCACCGCGACCGCCATGCCGATCAGGAAGGAGCCGAGAGCCGCCACGAGGGCCCTCCGTAGGGTCGAGCGCTGAATGTTGCGGAAGCGCTCGGCGATGAAGAGGCCGATCAGCACGAGCCCTCCGGTGGCGATGACCGGAGGAATGACGCCCGTCACGGCTTCGGTGCCGTGGCTCGTGGAACTCACCACGGTGGCTCCGAGCAGGATCGGCGCGGCCACGTTGAGTTTTCTGAACACCGCTCCCAGGGCAACGCCGCCGAAAAGGACGAGCGCCAGGTCGTCCGGACCCGCGACAGGCTGTCCCTGACCGATCAGGGCGCCGGTGTTCCCGCCCCCCCCTGTGGCGACCACGAGGCTGGGCAGGAGGGCAATCAGCACGAAGAGGCGAAGGTTCTGCACGATAGCGACGGAGGGAACGTCCGCCTTGCGGTCGGCGGCGACCGCCAGGACCGTCGAGAGCGCGCCGGGCACGGAGGCCAGCATCGCGTCGGCCTTGCGCCAGCCGGAGATGCGGGTGAGCCAGAACGTCGAGGCCCCGGAAATCGCCATGACCCCGATGACCAGCAGGATAAGACTGCCCGGATAGCGCCCCATGGCCGCGATGGCGGCGGGCGTCACCGCTGCTCCCATGGCGGCGCCCGAGATCAGCATGGCGGCGTCGGCCAGCGCCCGGGGCATGGGCACGGCCCATCCGGTCAGTCCCCAGAGGGTCGCCGCGATGGCAGCCCCCGATAGCCATGCGGCCGGAACGCCGAGTTCATAAAACGCGAGGCCGCCGAGACCGGCGACCAGGATCTGGGCAAGGTGAACGAAGATATGACGCATGGGGGACGGTGGACAGGGCCGGAAGGCTCTGTCCGATCAATGAATGCGACGGGGATTCGGGTCAACCGCCGCCAGACGCGGGCAAGGTATGCAATGGGAGGCGGATCGCCCCGGCCCCTTCACGCCACGAGCTTCGGCAGGGCGGCGGCGATCCGGGCAACCGCTTCCTCCAGGTCCTCCGCCTTGCGGAGGTAGCAGAGGCGCAGATAGCCCTCGCCCACCTGGCCGAAGGCGGAACCGGGCGCAAGGCCCACATTCGCCTGGTCGATGAGGCGGAAGGCGATGTCCTTGGAATTGGTCGCCCCCTTGATCTTCAGGAAGGCATAGAAGGCACCGCTCGGCGGCGGCAGCTCGACGAGGCCCGTTTCGGCGAGCCGTCCGACGATCTCGCGGCCGCGTTTGGCGCGGAGGATCTGGTCGGCGGCGAAGTCGTCGCCCTGCTCGATGGCCGCCACGCCTGCGCGCTGGATGAAGGTCGGCGTTCCCGAAGACTGGTACTGGATGAGGTTTTCGATCACCTGGCCCAGAGCGGGCGAGGCTTCGAGCCAGCCGAGACGCCAGCCGGTCATCGCCCAGTTCTTGGAAAAGGTCTGGACGAAGATGATGCGGTCCTCCGGCTCCATCACATCCCGGAACGAGGGCGCGCGATCCTCGAAGGTGAGCGCCGGATCATGGACGAAGCGGCCGTAGATCTCGTCTGCGACGATCCAGAGGCCGTGCCGCCGGGCCATGTCGAGCACCATGCGCAGGTCTTCATGGCTCGCGGTCCATCCGGTGGGATTGGCCGGCGAGTTGATGACGATGACCCGGGTGCGCGGCGTGATCGCCTGCTCGAGGCGCTCGAAATCGAGATGCCAGCCGGTCTCGTTGATGGTCATGGGAACGCTGACCGGGCGTGCGCCCGTGATCGTGATCGCGCCGACGAAATTCGGCCAGGCGGGAGTGGGGACCAGCACCTCGTCGCCGTTGCCGGCCACCATGCGGAAGGCGATCTGCATAGCCGGCATGCCGCCCGAGGTCACGAAGAAGCGTTCCACGTCGAAGGGCTTGCGATAGACCTTCTCGTGATAGCGTGCGATGGCCTGGCGCAGATCGGGAATGCCGCGCTGATAGGTGTAGAAGGTCTCGCCGTCCTTGAGCGAGCGCGTCGCCGCCTCGCAGATGAAGGCGGGCGTCGACAGGTCTCCTTCGCCGACCCAGAGCGGGATGAGGCCTGAGCGCCCCCTGCCGTAGACGGTCACATCGACGATGCCGCTGGTCGGAGCCTGCTCCGCTTCCGGACGCAGGTTGAACATGGAAGAAATCGGGACGGATGCGTTCATGAGACAGGTTCCTCGAAGCAGGCGAACAGGGATGACCTGTTCGTCTGTTTAAGGCAAGTCTTCAGATCGCACCCATGAAAAGAACCGAAAGAACCGATCGAGGCCCGTGATGGATCAGGCGGCCCGCCCGGTTTTCATGAGATCGCGGATCTCCGTCAGCAGCTTCACGTCGGCCGGGATCTCCGGAGGCTTTTCGGCCGTGCCGGTCTTGGCGTCCTCGGTGCGGCGCAAGCGGTTCATGCCCTTGACCAGCAGGAACAGGATCCAGGCGATGATGATGAAGTTGATGGCGACCGTGATGAAGTTGCCCCACCCGAGCACGGCCCCCTGCTTCCTGGCCTCAGCCAGCGACGTCGCCGTGACGTTCCCGGACAGGGCCGTGAAGTAGTTCGAGAAATCGAGGCCGCCCGTGACGGCGCCGACGATCGGCATGAAGATGTCGCCCACCAGAGAATCCACGATCCTGCCGAAGGCCGCGCCGATGATGATGCCGATCGCCAGATCGACCACGTTGCCGCGCAGGGCGAATTGCTTGAACTCGTTCCACATGACCGGACCTCCCATGTTGGCCATTGGCTCACCATAAGTTAAGGTGCCCGGTCTGGGATTATCGTCAAGCCTCCCGGCTCGCCAGCAGGTCCTGAAGGTCCAGGCGGCGAGTGATCATCTGGAGCTGCCCGTCGGGCGTCCGCGGCCACTGGTCCTCGGGACGGTCGACATAGAGCTCGATGCCGTTCCCGTCGGGGTCGCTCAGGTAGAGCGCCTCGCTCACCCCGTGATCGCTCGCACCCTGCAACGGGATGCCTGCCTCCGTCAGCCGCACGAGCGCATCGGCCAGGGCCGCCCGTGTCGGATAGAGGATCGCCACGTGATAGAGCCCCGTCGTGCCGGGAGCCGGCGGCGAGCCGCCCTGGCTCTCCCAGGTGTTGAGGCCGATATGATGATGATAGCCCCCGGCCGAAATGAAGGCGGCCTGGGTGCCGTAGCGCTGCATCAGCTCGAAGCCGAGGACACCGCAATAGAAGGCGAGAGAGCGTTCGAGATCGGCCACCTTGAGGTGAACATGGCCGATCCGGACCCGAGGATCGATGGGATGCGCCACCGGCTGTCCGACGTCTTGAGGGATGGATTTCAGCATGGTCCTGTCCTTTGCACCGACCGGGTGGACAACGCGGGAGCAGCCCTCGCCGATCCGGCCTGCAGCGTCTGTATCAGGAATGCCAGGATGATCCAGAACGCCAGGAATTCCCAGCCCCTTGTGTTGGAGAAGAAGACTGCCGGAACCGGACAAGGGCCTGTGACCAACCGGGCATGGCATTCACTGCCCCGACCGGCTAATTTGTTACAAGCATCTCTGCGAGGGTTCGCATATGGTCGCCACCTGGGCGGTTATTCTATCGGCGCTGGTCTATCTCTCCCTCCTGTTCGCGGTCGCCCATTGGGGCGACAACGGAGGGCAGCGCTTCGTCCAGGGGCCGGCCCGCTCGACGATTGCGGCCCTGGCTCTCGCGGTCTACTGCACGTCCTGGACCTTCTTCGGATCCGTCGGGCTTGCCAGCCATTCGGGGCTCGACTTCCTGGCCATCTACATCGGCCCGATCCTCGTGATCGGATTGGGCAACGCGCTCATCGCCCGCGTCGTTCGCGTGGCCAAGACGCAGAACATCTCGTCCATTGCCGACTTCGTCGCCGCCCGCTACGGCAAGAGCGAGCGCGTGGCGGCGATCGTCAGCCTGATCGCCCTCGTGGGCTCCATTCCCTACATCGCCCTGCAGCTGAAAGCGGTCTCCTCCTCCCTGGACGTGTTCCTGACCGGAACAAACGGGACGGCGCAACTCCGGATCCCGATCATCGGCGACCTCGCCCTCGTGGTCGCCCTTGTGCTGGCGGGCTTCGCCGTCGCCTTCGGGACGCGCCACACGGACGCTACCGAGCACCAGGATGGGCTCATGATGGCGATCTCGGTCGAGTCCGTCGTCAAGCTGATCGCGTTTCTCATCGTCGGCGCCTATGTCACCTTCGTCATGTTCGACGGCTACGACGCCATCGTGGAGCGCCTGCACGCCCAGGAGCTCAGCTCGAACCTGATCGGGCGGACATCCGGCTTCGGCAGCTATCTCACCCTCGTTCTCCTCTCGAGCTGCGCCGCCCTGCTGCTGCCGCGCCAGTTCCACATGACCGTGGTCGAGAACCGCGCCATCGAGGATCTGAAGCGGGCCGCATGGCTGTTTCCGCTCTACCTCGTTCTCATCAACATCTTCGTCGTCCCGATTGCCCTGGGAGGGCTGGCGATCTTCCCCGAAGGATGGATCGACCGGGATATGACGGTCCTGGGGCTGCCGCTGCACAACCAGGCGGGCACGATCGCGATCATCGCCTTCCTGGGCGGGTTCTCGGCCGCGACCGCGATGGTGATCGTCGATTCCGTCGCGGTCGCGGTGATGATCTCGAACCATCTCGTCATGCCCATCGTCCTGCGGCGGCGCGCCTTCGCCGGGGTCGATCCGGGCAGCTTCGTCCTCGGTGTGCGGCGGGTGTCGATCGTCGCTGTCATCCTCCTGGCCTATGTCTATTACCGGACCTCTGGCGAGGCCGCGCTCGCGGCCATCGGCCTGCTCTCCTTCGCGGCCATCGCGCAGGTCGCGCCTGCCTTCCTCGGCGGCCTCATCTGGTCCCGCGGCACGGCGCTCGGCGCGAGCGCCGGGCTCATCATCGGGTTCGCCACCTGGGCCTACACGCTTCTTCTTCCCAGCCTCGTGTGGGACGGCGTATTCTGGTCGAACGTGGTCCTCACCGGCCCGTGGGGCATCGAGCTTCTCAAGCCCACGTCCCTGCTCGGCGTGGACCTGCCGCAGCTGACGCACGGCGTGGTCTGGAGCCTGTCCCTCAACATCCTGTGCTACATCGGCTTTTCGCTATGGAAGCCGACCACGGCGCTGGAGCAGGTGCAGGCGAACATCTTCGTCGGAGAGACGGCGGTTTCCGTCGCCCCGAACTTCCGCCTGTTCAGGGCCAGCGTCACGGTGGACGAGCTGCGCGCGACCGTGGCGCGCTATCTCGGCGAGGAGCGCACGGCGCGGTCCTTCGAGGGCTTCGCCCACAGCCGCGGGCAACTCCTGGAGCCGCGCGCGGAAGCCGACATCCATCTCCTGCGCTACGCGGAACACCTCCTGGCCTCCGCCATCGGCACGGCTTCGTCGCGTCTGGCCTTGTCGCTGCTGCTGCGCCGCCGCACCGTATCGACGAAGGCGGCCCTCAAGCTGCTCGACGATGCTTCCGCGGCCATCCAGCACAGCCGCGACCTCCTCCAGCATGCGATCAACTATGCCAAGCAGGGCATCACCGTTCTCGATCGCGATCTCTGCCTGCTCGCCTGGAACCAAGCCTTCGTCGATCTCTACGAGCTGCCGCCCAATCTCGTGCGCGTCGGCGTCGGCATGGACAGCATCATCCGATTCAACGCCGAGCGCGGTTCCTACGGGCCGGGCGGTCTGGACGATCTCGTCGAGGCGCGCATCGAGTCCTTCCGGTACAACCTGGAGCCCACCCGCCTCAAGCTCTTTCCCTCCGGCAAGGTCATCGAGATCCGCTCGAACACGCTGCCCGACGGCGGTCTGGTGACGACCTACACGGACGTGACCGAGACGGTTCTGGCCGAAGAGGAGAGCCGCCGCGCGAACGAGACACTGGAGCAGCGTGTGCGAGAGCGCACGGAAGAGCTGACGCGCCTCAACGAGGCGCTGAGGAGCGCCAAGGCGGAAGCCGATGAGGCCAACATCTCCAAGACGCGCTTCCTGGCCGCGGCCTCCCACGACATCCTGCAGCCCCTGAATGCGGCCCGTCTCTACGCCACCTCCCTGCTGGAAAGGGACCGCGACACGGGCGACGCAACGCTCGCCGAAAACATCGACGCGTCCCTTGACGCGGTCGAGGAGATCCTCACCGCCATCCTCGATATCTCCCGCCTCGACACCGGCGCCATGAAGCCGCAATGGTCGAGCTTCCGCATGGACGAGATGTTCCGCCAGCTCCAGCGCGAGTTCGATCCGATCGCGAAGGAGAAGGGCCTGACTCTCACCTTCGTGGCGCCCTCCCTCACGGTCCGCTCCGACCGGCGCCTGCTGCGCCGCCTGCTGCAGAACCTGATCTCCAACGCCATCAAGTACACGCCCAAGGGACGGGTGATCGTGGGTGGCCGCCGGCGCGGCCATCATCTCGTGCTGGAGGTCTGGGACACGGGTCTCGGCATCCCGGCCTCGAAGCAGAGAATCGTGTTCCGGGAGTTCCAGCGCCTCGATCAGGGCGCGAAGGCAGCGCGCGGCCTGGGGCTGGGGCTCTCCATCGTCGAGCGCATCGGCCGCGTGCTCAAGCATTCGGTGACGCTGACCTCGGAGGTCGGGAAGGGCTCCGTGTTCCGCGTGGAGGTGCCCGTTGTCGCGGCTCTCCCGGCGACGGCGGCAGCCCCCGAGCCGCCGCGGCCTCCCGCGACCGTGCTGTCAGGCCTGCGCGTTCTCGTCGTCGACAACGAGCCTGCGATTCTGGAGGGGATGCGCCTGCTGCTCTCGGGCTGGGGATGCGACATCTGGACCGCGTCCGATCTCGAAACCGCCAAGCAGGCGATCCGGTCACATAAGCTGCCTCCCGAGGTTCTCATCGCCGATTACCATCTGGACGAGACGGACGGGCTCGAACTCATCAAGGCCCTGCGCTGGAAGACTCAGATCGACATGCCCGCCATCCTGGTCACCGCCGACCGCACGCTGGCCGTCCGCGATGCCGCGACGGCCATGAACGTGCACGTGCTCAACAAGCCATTGAAACCGGCGGCTCTGCGCGCGCTCCTGACCCAGTGGCGCGCGACCAGGATCGCGGCGGAGTAGCGCGCCGCTCCTGGTTTCGCTTATGCGCCGAGAGCATACTCAACGGCCGCGAGGGCGTGGATCGTCGTGGTGTCGTAGAGCGGCACCACGCTGTCCTCGTCCGAGACCAGAAGCATGATCTCGGTGCATCCGAGGATCACGGCCTGCGCTCCGCGCTCGACCAGACGGGCGATGATGCCCCTGTAGGCCGCCCGTGACTCGGAGCGCACGTGTCCCTTGACCAGCTCGGCATAGATGATCTCATGGACAACCCGGCGGTCTTCCGTCCCGGGCACGATCACGTCGAGGCCGTATTTCTCCCGCAGGCGCCCCTTGTAGAAATCCTGCTCCATGGTGAACGCCGTGCCCAGGAGCCCGACGCGCGTGAACCCAGCCGCCTTGATGCGTTCCGCTGTGGGATCGGCAATGTGGAGCAGCGGGATGCCGACCGCCGAGGAAAGCGCATCGGCCAGGCGGTGCATCGTGTTGGTGCACAGAACGATGAAATCGGCTCCGCCGCGCTCCAGCCGGAGCGCCGCATCCTGCATGACCTCTGCGAGCTTGTCCCACTCCCCCGCATGCTGGAGCCGTTCGATTTCGCCGAAATCGACAGACCACATGAGAGTGCGGGCGGAATGCACGCCGCCAAGCCGCTTCTGCATCTCCCGGTTGATGATGCGATAATACTCGGCCGAGCTCTCCCAGCTCATCCCGCCGATGAGCCCGATGGTCGCCTGGTTCTGCACGGCGGCCTCAGGCGTTCGGCGTATAGGGCGCGCGCCCGCTCGTGAGGGCATCGTCGAGGAGATCGAGGCGATCCTGGCCCCAGAACACCTCGCCACCGAGCACATAGGCCGGGGAGCCGAAGACGTCGCCGGCCACCGCATTCTCTAGATTGAGGGCGTAGATCGCCTCGGTGGTGCTTCCGGTGGCAACATCCATGAGCGACGAGGAATCGAGCCCCGCCTGCTCGGCGAGTTCCGCGATCACGAGCGGATCGCCCAGGTCGCGCTCCTCCTCCCACACGGCCGCGAAGGCACGGCGCAGGAAGGCGTCGGGGCTCTTGCCGGAAACCGTGATCGCGATCACGAACCGGTCGGCCAGATTCACTTTGAAGGGCCAGTACTTGGGCTGGAGATTGAACGAAAGGCCGCGCTTCTCCCGCCAGCGCTGCAGCTCGAGCAGGCGGTAGCGCTGCCGCGCGGGATGGCGCTGCTGCAGAGGCAGGCCGCCCGTTTCGGCGAAGACGCGACCGAGGAAGACGGGCTTGAAATTGACCTCGGCCCCGTGCCGCTGCGCGATTTCCATGAAGGGAACATGGCCGATATAGGCCCATGGGCTGATCAGGGAGAAATAATAGTCGATGATGCGGGGCATGGGTCACTTCGCTCTTGTGGTGAATGTCGGCCGGCTGCCGCCCAACCTAGTGCATTTTTCGGCGAAGTGGATCCGGTTCGCCATCAAAAATGCGGAACGGGAACGAAAGGAGATGATTCCACGCGAGTCAAAACAGCTCTGGACCGATCAAGCCGCCCTCTTCAACGTCTCCTCCGCATTCAGGAACGCCTCGACCTCCGGCGCCGCTTCGGGCGCCTGGGCGTTCACGCCGATGCCCTGCAGCAGGCGATCCATGGAGACGAAACCCTTCTCCCGGCGGTCGTAAAGCCCGGCCCTTACGAGGGCGATGGCGTTGAGGACGGGCTGTCCGCCCCTCTCCTCCGATACCAGCCGGTGCTCAATCACCACATGCCCTTCCGACCAGGTGAGAATGCGCGTCTCGAGGGTGAAGGTCTGGAACAGTCTCATCTCGCGCCTGAACCGGATCTGTCCCGCGCTCACCACCGGCAGCCAGCCATGCCTGAGGATCGGACGCCAGAGGCCGGACCGGATCATGACGTCGGCACGCCCCAGATCCATGAGCGTCCAGTAGCGCCCGTTGTTCATGTGCAGCGACGTATCCAGGTCATGCGGCCAGACCCGGAACCTGAGGCGCGAGACGCCCCGCACCGGATCGATCTTAGAATGGAATAACGATGCGATGATGAGATGAAGGACGCGCAGCCAGAGATTCATGCCATGCCTATGCCGCTGATGCGCTGAAACGCGATGAGGTCGAGAGCGGGCGCATCGAGGCCCAACCCCGTCAGCAGGCAGTGAACCTGCCCGCGATGATGGGTCTGGTGGTTGAAGACGTGGAGAAGAACAGAGCTCAAAGGCTGCTCGATATCCGCCGGATTTGTGAGCGTCCGGTATCGGAGAGGCTGAGAAATCCGCTGCTCGGAGAGATCCTGCACGTGAGCGATGATCCGCTCGTCCTCCCTGCGCCGGGCCGGCCAGAGATCCTCAAGTTTTTCGAACAGAATGGCGTCGAGCCTTGTCGGCGCGTCGCCCTGCCCCGTTATGCGCTTCATCCAGATGCGGTCCGTGACCAGCAAATGGTTCAGGGTGCCATGAACCGATTTGAAGAATGCGCCTCGGTCCGCCCGGTAATCCGCATCGGACAACAGCGCGGCAGCCTCATAGATACGCTCGTTGCACCAGGCATTATAGGCCGCCAGCATGGCGAAATGCGATTTCATGGAGGGCTCCTTCATGATGTCGTTCCGATGAGGTCACGGGAGACTGCCCGATGCAGCCTCCCGTGGATCGCCCGATGCGGGAGAGCGAGAGCTTTCTTTACGCCGCCTTCTTCGCCGCAGCGCGGCCGTAGAAGGTCTCGCCGGTCGCCGCCATGTCGCTGAGGATCTTCGGCGGTGCGAAGCGGTCGCCGTGCTTGGCCTGCAGATTCCGGCACAACTCCACGAAGGCCTTCGCTCCCATGAAGTCGATGTAGGAGAGCGCACCGCCCGTGTAGGGCGCGAAGCCGAAGCCAAGAATCGAGCCCACATCCGCCTCGCGCGGATCCGTCACGACGCCCTCCTCGAAGGTGCGGGCCGCTTCCAGCGCCTGCGCCACGAGAAGACGCTGCTTCAGCTCCTGCATATCGACGAGCTCGGCCTCCAGGTGCTTCGCCTGAAGATCCTTCAGGCCGGGCCAGAGGCGCTTCGGACCGCTCTCCGGATAATCGTAGAAGCCCTTGCGGTTCTTGCGACCGAGGCGCCCTTCCTGCTCGACCAGACGGGTGAGCAGCTGCTCCTGTTCGGGCACGATGGCGGCGTCGCCCAGCTGCGTCTTCGTAGCCCTGAGAATCTTCAGCCCCAGATCCACGCCCACCTCGTCGTTGAGCGAGAGCGGGCCGACGGGCATGCCCGCCTGCTTGCCGGCATTCTCGATCATGATGGCCGGCACGCCTTCGATCAGCATGAGATGCCCTTCGAGGATGTAGCCCAGCACGCAGCGGTTGGCGAAGAAGCCGCGGGAATCGTTGACGACGATCGGCGTCTTCTTGATCAGGCGCACATAGTCGAGCGCGGTGGCGAGCGCCCTGTCGCCCGTCTCCTTGCCCATGATGATCTCGACCAGCATCATCTTCTCGACCGGCGAGAAGAAGTGGATGCCGATGAACTGGCCGGCATGCTTCGAGGTCTTGGCGAGCCCGGAGATCGGCAGCGTCGAGGTGTTGGATGCGAAGATGCAGTCCGGACGGATCGCCGCCTCGACCTTCTCGATCACCTCGGCCTTCACCTTGGGATCCTCGAACACGGCTTCGATCACGAGATCGCAATCGGAGAGGTCGCCGTAATCGGCGGACGTCTTGATGCGGGCGAGCAGCGCGTCACGGTCGGCGGTCTTCGCACGGCCCTTCATGATCTGGTCGGACATGAGCTTGTGCGAATGGGCCTTGCCCTTCTCGGCCGCCTCCACGTCGCGGTCGACGAGCACGACCTCGAGCCCCGCATTGGCCGTCACATAGGCGACGCTCGCGCCCATGAAGCCGGCACCCACGACGCCCACCTTCCGGATGCTCGTCGGCGGCACGTCCTTCGGACGGCGCGCTCCCTTGTTGAGATCCTGCATGGAGATGAAGAGCGTGCGGATCATCGCGGCCGCTTCCTTCGAGCGCAGGATCTTGGCGAACCAGCGCGATTCGACCTTCAGGGCCAGATCCATCGGAAGCTGAAGGCCCTGATAGACCGCCTCCAGGATCGCGTAGATGGCCGGATAGTTGTCCTGCGTCTCGCGGCGATAGATCGCGTTGGCCGGAGGCCAGATCTGCATGCCGGCCGCGGAATAGACCTTGTTGGAGGGCAGCTTGAAGCCCTGGGCGTCCCACGGCGCGACCGCCGAGCCGCCGTTGCGGATCCAGTCCTTCGCGGCCTGCACGATCTGATCGCGCGGCGCGACCGCATGGGCGAGGCCCATGTTGCGCGCCATGAGCGGACGAATCTGATCGCCCTTGAAGAGCATCTGCAGCGCATCGCCCGTCTGCATCAGGCGCGCCACGCGCTGCGTTCCGCCCGCGCCGGGGAAGAGGCCGACCTTGACCTCCGGCAGTCCGACGCGCGTGGAATCCACATCGGAGAGCACCCGGTAGTGACAGGCAAGCGCCAGCTCGAACGCGCCCCCGAGGCAGACGCCGTGGACCGCCGCCGCGAAGGGCTTGCCGCAGGTTTCCAGCCGGCGATAGAGCAGCGAGAGCCTGCGCGACTCCTCGAAGAAGACGCGCATGGCCTCATCCTCGCCCTTCTCCCTGGCGAGCCGCTCGTATTCCGCGCTCAGGCCCTGGAGCATGGTGAGGTCGGCGCCGCCGGAGAAGGCCTCCTTGCCGGAGGTGATGACGCAGCCTTTGATGGCCTCGTCGCCGGCGACCTTATCGATGATCTGCGAGAGCTCATCCATCACCTGCACGGTGATGACGTTCATGGAGCGCTCAGGCATGTCCCAGGTCGCGAGCGCGATGCCGTCGCCGTCGACCTCGAAGCGAAAATTGGTGAAGTTCGTCATGATTGTCCTCCCAGGACCTTCGTATCATTCCCGGCCGGAGCGTCAGCGGAGGGGAAGAGAATCCCCTTCCCGGCCCTGACTGGCCACCGGGGATGACAATGGTGTCAAATCCGCTCGATGATGGTGGCCGTGCCCATGCCGGCGGCGACGCACAGCGTCACCAGCGCCGTCTGCTTGTTCGTGCGCTCCAATTCATCGAGAACCGTCCCTAAGATCATCGCGCCGGTGGCGCCGAGCGGATGGCCCATGGCGATGGCGCCGCCGTTCACGTTGACCTTCGCGGGGTCGAGATCGAGCGCCTGGATGTAGCGCAGCACCACCGCCGAGAAGGCCTCGTTGATCTCGAACAGATCGATGTCGTCCTTGGTCATGCCGGCCTTGCGCAGGGCCAGCTCCGATACATCGATGGGACCGGTGAGCATCAGCGCGAGGTCGGACCCGATGGAGGCGAAGCCCTTGATCCGCGCGCGCGGCTTCAGGCCCGCCTTCGCGCCGCCCTCCTTCGAGCCGACGAGCACGGCGGCGGCGCCGTCCACGATGCCGGACGAATTGCCCGCATGGTGGACATGGTTGACGAACTCCACATCCGGATGCGCGGCAGTCGCCACCGCGTCGAAGCCGCCCATCTCGCCCATCTGCACGAAGGCGGCCTTGAGCTGCCCGAGGGACTGCATGTCGGTCTGCGGCCGCATGTGCTCGTCCTTCGCCAGAATCGTGAGCCCGTTGACGTCCTTCACCGGAACGATCGATTTGGCGAAGCGGCCTTCCTCCCACGCCTGCGCGGCGCGCTTCTGGGACTCGACCGCAAAGGCGTCCACATCATCGCGGGAGAAGCCGTATTTCGTGGCGATGAGATCAGCCGAGATGCCCTGGGGCAGGAAGTAGTTGGCGATTGCGATGCCCGGATCGACCGGCCATGCGCCGCCGGAGGCGCCCATGCCGACGCGGCTCATGGATTCGACGCCGCCTCCGATGGCGATGTCCTTCATGCCTGCCATGACCTGCGCGGCCGCGAGGTTGACCGCATCGAGGCCCGACGCGCAGAAACGGTTGATCTGCACGCCCGGCACCTCTTTGCCGAAGCCCGCCTTGAGCGCCGCGGCGCGCGCGATGTCGCCGCCCGCCTCGCCGACGGGATCGACGCAGCCGAGCACCACATCCTCCACCAGGACGGGATCGAGATCGTTGCGCCTGCGAATGGCATCGAGCGCCGTCACAGCGAGATCCACGGCCGGCACCTCATGCAGCGAGCCATCGGGCTTGCCGCGTCCGCGCGGAGTGCGAACGGCATCATAGACAAAAGCATCGGCCATCGGGGCCTCCCAGAGTTCATTTTGGCATCATCCCGGACCAGCGAAGCGCGAACCGGGATCGTTTTCAAGAACGAAGGCTACTCGTCACGCAATCCCGGCCGCTCGCTTCCGCGCCGGCTGGGAGACGCTCGTGTGTCAGAAGGCTTCCACGGGCATCGCCATCGTGGTGTCCGCGCCCGTGGAGATCCGGGCGAGGCGCGTGGCGGTTTCCGGCAGGACGCGCTCCATGAAGAAGCGGCCCGTCAGGAGCTTCGCGTCCATCTTCTCGGCGGCGCCGGTGCCTTCAGCCTTCTTGGCCAGCGCGACCTTCGCCATCTTGGCCCACATATAGCCGAGCGCCACGAGGCCGAAGAGATGCATGTAGTCCGTCGCGCCGGCTCCAGCGTTTTCGGGTTTGGCCATGGCGTTCTGCATGAACCACATGGTGGCCTGCTGCAGATGGCTGAGGCCCTGCTGCAGAGGAGCGACGAAGGCCTTCAGGTTCTCGTCGCCGGCATGTTCCTGGCAGAAGGTCCCGACCTCGTTGAAGAAGGCCATGACGGCGCGGCCGCCATCCTTGCCGAGCTTGCGGCCGACGAGGTCCATGGCCTGGATGCCGTTGGCACCCTCGTAGATCATGGCGATGCGGGCGTCGCGCACGAACTGCGACATGCCCCATTCCTCGATATAGCCGTGGCCGCCGAACATTTGCTGCGCCTTCACGGCGTTCTCGAAGCCGAGATCGGTCAGCACGCCTTTCACCACCGGAGTCAGGAGGCCCATGTAGTCGTCCGCGGCCCGCGTTGAGGCTTCCTCGGAAGACCGATGGGCGATGTCGCTGTTCAGCGCGGTCCAGACCACGAGAGCGCGCGCCGCCTCGTTGAAGGCCTTGATGGTGAGCAGCGTGCGGCGCACGTCCGGATGCACGATGATCGGGTCGGCAGGCTTGTCGGGGTATTTCGGACCGGTGAGCGAGCGGCCCTGAAGGCGGTCCTTCGCATAGGCCACCGCGTTCTGGTAGGCGACCTCGGACTGGGCGAGCCCCTGCACGCCGACCGCGAGGCGCGCCTCGTTCATCATCACGAACATGGCGTTGAGGCCGCGGTTTTCCTCGCCCACGAGCCATCCCCTCGCGCCGTCATAATTCATGACGCAGGTGGCGTTGCCGTGAATGCCCATCTTGTGTTCGAGCGAGCCGCAGGAGACGCCGTTGCGCTCGCCCAGCGAGCCGTCATCCTTCACGATGAACTTCGGCACGATGAAGAGCGAGATGCCCTTGGTTCCGGCCGGCGCGCCCTCGATGCGGGCGAGCACCAGATGGACGATGTTCTCCGCCATGTCGTGCTCGCCGGCCGAGATGAAGATCTTCGTGCCGGTGATCGCATAGGAGCCGTCGCCGTTCGGCACGGCCTTGGTCTTGAGCAGGCCGAGATCCGTGCCGCAATGGGGCTCGGTGAGGTTCATGGTGCCGGTCCATGTCCCCTCGACCATCTTGGGCACATAGGTCCGCTTCTGCTCCTCGGTCCCGTGCACGAGGAGCGCCGCGATGGCGCCCTGCGTCAGGCCCGGATACATGCCGAGCGCCAGGTTCGACGAGGAGATGAATTCTTGCATGAGGGTGTTGAGCACGGAGGGAAGCCCCTGCCCGCCGTATTCCTCCGGGACTGACAGACCCATCCAGCCGCCGGCCGAATAAGCCTCGTATGCCTCCTTGAACCCCTTCGGGGTCGTGACGGAGCCGTCCGGGTTGCGGGTGCAGCCTTCGAGATCGCCCGTGCGGTTCAGAGGCGCGAAGACCTCCTCGCAGAGCTTGGCGCCCTCACCCAGGATCGCCTCCACTACATCCGAGGTCGCATCGGCGAAACCGGGAAGGTTGTTGTAACGCTGGATTGGAAAGACGTCGTTCAGAAGGAACATGACGTCATCGACGGGGGCCTTGTAGACCGGCATTCGGACTCCTCCCAGGTGAGACGCCAGCCTCCGGCCGCTTCAGGGCCGGTCGTGCTGGCCGACCAGATAGTTCACATATAAACTATCATGGCGTGATGGGAAAGAGGTAGGGCGCCAAATGTTCCAAGGAACATGATGCGGCAGAGTTTCACCGCGGGAATTCGCGGGCTTCGTCGCGCTTCAGGCACGGAACTCGTCCCTGCCCTGCTGTCCCGACCTCGGGATTTCTGGGCCGCTCAATCCTGTTCAGGGTGGCATGGATTGCGAAGGATGGTACGTGCGCGGTTCGGGAACGAAGCCTGAGGCGAGACACGCCTGGAGCATCGTGCGGAAGCGGCGGTCCGCGTCAGCAACCCGCAGGGCCACACCCGTGGAAAGTGAATCCGGTTATTCGCTGGCGCGGCCCTGCGGGTCGCCCGAACGATGCACCAGCCCAGAGAAGGAGCATCGGAGTTGATCCCAAAAGTGCAAATCCACTTTTGGGTCCGATGTTTTAGCGTCCTGGGATCGTCGGACAGGACGGCGCGCTTCGGCCGAATGGCCGCGGAATATGGCACCAAGGGTAAGGAATGGGTGCCCCGGACTGGACAAGCCTGTCGAAGCGACTACCGGATGCCCCACGAGCCCTGCAAAGCAAAGGGAGCCCTATGCTGGGCTCCGCTCGCTCAATGCCTTGTCGATCGCCCGGCACTTCGGACGGGCTGCGTCCCGGACACCCCGTGCGCAGCCCGCGAAGGCGCGAGGCCCGGATCAGGCTGCGACGGCCACGCTGGAACGGCGGGCCTTGAGTTCCTCGAGCGCTTCTTCGATCTCCAGCTTCTGGCGCTCGAGATGACGGATCTGGTCCTCGATCTGGTCCAGGGACAGCTTGAGGTTCATGGCCGCGCCTCCGGCCGAACGCTCCTCGGCCAGCATGGCGCGGATCTCGGTCAGGGTGAAGCCGAGCTGCTTGCCCTTGAGGATCACTGAAAGGCGATCACGGTCGCGGGCGTCGTAGATGCGGGCTGTGCCGTCACGGCGGGGAGAGAGAAGGCCGCGGTCCTCGTAGAAGCGCAGCGTCCGCAGGGTCACGCCGAACTCGCGCGCCAGATCCCCGATCGTGTAGAGCTTCACGCCCTCGGTGGTTTCACCCGCTGTGGAATTTGCCGTGTATTGATCCATGTCTTGCCCCGTCATTCCGTTCTTGGCCTGGGTGCTCTGCGGTACCCCACCGCCGGCAAAGGACGGGATCCCGCTCCTTCACACGATGCCCAGGCAAAAGCATCTATGTCTGTAATGATAGAACATTCGGTCTATTCATGGCAAGCCCACTAAGTCGAATGGTCTATCGCAAGGGCACCGAGGCGTTCTCCTTCTGCAATCACGAAAGGTAAGGCCGAGCTCCGCGGCCTGCCGCCGCCGCTAAATCCCCCAAGCTTAACGGCTTTTTTACTACGTTCGCCAAAAGCTGCGCTGTCGGCCCATGGATCCGAAGGCGATTTTGCGATTCGCCGGACCCAGTCTCCGGGCCGACACGGCGGACATGGGCGTGGGGCCATGCCGGCGTCGGAGTTCCCAGTACCCCCGCGAGCGCGGCCATGAGACGACACGTCCCCTCGAATCTCGACGATCTGGATTTTGATGCCCTCGAGATGGCCAAGGCTGCAGCGCGCCGGGCTGGCCTGTCCCTGGAGGAATGGGCGTCGCGGGTTCTGGCAGGCCGGCGGGAGGAGCGATCGACCCCGGCTTTGCGGCCTCTGCGGAAGGCAGGCGATCCCGACAGCGCTCCTTCGCAGCACCCAAAGGCACAGATCTCGGACCATGAAGCCCTCATGGCGGCCGCGGCGGCCGAGAGCGAGCGCCAAGCCTACGAGCGTCTGGCTCGCGCCCCGGAAGCCGATGGGCCTGCGTCCGATCAGCCCACGGCATCGCGCACGGCCATTGCCCTGGAATCGATGGCAAGCTGGATCGAGCAGGCGGAGAAGCACCGGAACGAGGCGGCCCGTACCATCGCACCCGATCAGGACCGCATGGCCTCGGCCCTGACGCAGGCGCTGTCAGCCCTGAAGGATAGGCTCGACACGGTCGAGCGCCACGTGGTCTCGGATCGCGCCCCGCCGCGCATCGAGTTTCCGGTCCAGGACGCCATCAAGGCTCTGGCTCCCCTGTCCGAAACCCTGGTGGGCCTGCGGATGGACGTGTCGCGCCTTGCGGACCGCCTGGAGCAGCCCAATCTGGCCTTGACTCCCGCCGTCGATGGCATCCGCGAGGATATCGAGCGCCTCAGATCCGACATGGGCGGCCTAGCCACCCGGGATGAGATCGCGGCTCTCGACCGTGCGATCCGAGACGTCGCCAGGGGCCTTGCCCGAGATCTGGAGCAGGGGCGCTCCAGCAAGGATCTCCTGACGCTCGCGCATTCGATGGCGGCTCTCTACGAGCAGGTTCAGACCCTGTCGTCCGAGGCGGCCGAGGGCGTGCACCGGCGGATCGGGAGCGAGATCGACCTCATCAAGAGCAAGATCGACAAGGTCGCCGAGACAGGGGTCGACCGCTCCGTGATCGAGTTCCTCAGCGGCCAGATCCTCGACATGCGCCAGGATCTGGCCCATCGCGCCGAACCGCAGCAGATCGAGCGCCTGTCCGGCGAGATCGCAGCCCTGGGCCGTCAAGTCGCCGAGCTTCACGACAATCAGGTCGACCGGAGCGATTTCACCGCGCTCAAGACCTCTCTCGAGAACGTTTGCTTCGCCCTGAACCGCACGGCCGCGGTCCAGGAGGCGAGCACCGTGCCCGAGCAGCTCCAATCCTTGAGCCGCCGTCTCGATGTCCTGGTCAACCGGCCCGAGTTCCCACCTGCCGATCTCGATCCGATCGCCGAGCAGTTGGCGCTCCTGACGGAGCGGATGGCAGGCCTGTCTGGCAGTCACCACGATCAGGCGGATGCGCTGGCCGAGCGGATCGACCGCCTGTCCTCCCAGATCGCGGCAGTGGCGGAGCGGGAGCCTCCGTCCCACGCCCCGCTCATGGAGCGCTTCGACCGGATCGAGCAGGAATTGCGGCAGGTCTGCCAGAAGACTGACGCCTCGCCTGTCGAGACGATGCTGCGCTCCATCGACGAGAAACTTGAGCGCCCCCCCTCCGGGATCACCGCCCTCGATAGCCTCGAGCAGCGGATCGTGTCCCTCGCCGACCGTCTCGACCAGACGCCGGGCGATCCTCTGCTGCTAGCCCTGAATGACGCGACCGCGCATCTGAAGAACCTGCACAACGAGGCGGCGGACATCGCCGAGCGCGCGGCCCGGACCGTCCTGAAGGATGTTCAGACCAGCCTTCCCGATGCGAGCGACCTCGACGCGCTGAAGCGGGGCCTCGTCGAGATGAAGGCTCTCCAGGCCCGTGCCGACAAGAAGACGCAGCAGACCCTGCGCGCCGTGCACGATGCCCTGGACATAATCGTGTCCCGTTTTCAGGATCACGGCCCAGCCATTCCTCCTTTGGGCGGCGCCCCGGAGGCAGCGTCCGATCCATCCCTCGGCAGGCTGCCGCCTGCGGACCGGCTCGAGGCGGCCGTGCGCAGGCTTCATGCGGCGACCCTGTCTCAGATCGAAGAGGTCGCCGCTCCCGGCCCGCAGACCGCTCCGCACGGAACGGTGCCGGAAACACTCTCCTCCGACCCCGAATTCCCGCGCACCGTTGCAGCGTCGGTCCCGCCTCAAGACGCCGATCTCGGTAACGTTCGGGCGAGCTTTATCGCCGCCGCCCGCCGGGCCGCGCAGACGGCCGCACCGGAGAGGGAGGCGCCCGCGCTCCTGTCCCTGGTGAAGCAGGACGATGGCCCGGGCGCAGCCGGGGATGAAGCCGCGGACGAGAACGCTCTCTCGCCCCCCTCCCTCATGGAGCGGCTGCGCCGCACCTTCGAGAGCCATCGTCGCCCTCTCCTCTTCGGTCTTGCGTTCCTGATCCTGGCCGCTGGAACGGCCCAGATCCTCTCCACGGGATCGAGTTCCCCGGCTCTCGCCTCGACTCCTGCCGAAGAGGCCGCGCAGGCAGCACGGGAGAAGTCCCCGGCCGCCAAGGCACAGCCCGTCGCACCGGCCAAGGAGGCCGTGACCGGCTCCATCGCCAAGCCGGAAACCGATCTCTTCCAGCCTGCGAGCATGGGGAGCGCCCCCCAGTCTTCGCCCCTCGCAGCCTCCCTTGTCCCGGCCTCGCCTCCGGCGCCGAAATTCATCGTCGATCCGAGCACGGTCGGAGAGATCCCGCCCATGGTTCCTGTGCCGCTGCGGCAGGCCGCTCGGGCGGGCGACGCGGCGGCGATCTTCGAGATCGCATCCCGGGCGGCCGAAGGGCGTGGCCTCGACAAGGACATGATCCTGGCCGTCCGGCTTTTCGAAAGAGCCGCGCAGGCCGGCCTGCCCCCGGCGCAGGAGCGGCTCGCCAGCCTCTACGAGACGGGAACCGGCATCTGGCGCGATCCCAAGCAGGCCGTGGTCTGGTACGAACGCGCGGCTCAGGGCGGCAATATCCGCGCCATGCACAACCTGGGAACCCTCCTGGCCTCCGGCACGGTCGGCAAGCCGGACTATGCGGCGGCGCTCCGCTGGTACGCCGAGGCGGCCGAGTCCGGTTGGCGCGACAGCCAGTTCAACATGGGCGTTCTCCTGACCCGGGGTGCCGGCTCCAAGCCGGATCTCGCGAAGGCCTATCAATGGTTCTCGCTCGCGGCCAACCAGGGCGACGCAGAGGCGAGGAAGAAGCGCGACGAGATCGCCATGCGGCTTTCCACGGAGGAGCTCGGCAGCGCGAAGGTCGCCGTCGAACGGTGGCGCCCGCGGGCCGTCGATCCCATAGCCAACGAAGTTCCGCTGCCGGCGGTCGGGCAGGCTCCGGACCGGACGTCTGACAATAGGAATTGACGGGATACGGATGCGGTCAGCTACGGTTCAGGACGTAGGAGCTAAATCCGGTCGGGCGATGTCATAACAACAACATGGCTGCACCGGCCATAGGGGAACCGGGTTGCAAATCTACCTGCCGATCGCTGAAATGCCCGTGAGCGTACTTCTCATCCTCGCGATGGGAGCGGCGGTCGGCTTCATTTCGGGCCTCTTCGGCATCGGCGGCGGCTTCCTCATGACGCCGCTCCTGATTTTCCTCGGCATCCCGCCGGCGGTGGCGGTCGCGACCCAGTCGGCGCAGATCGTCGCCTCCTCCACCACGAGCGTGCTCGGGGCGCTGCGCCGCAAGGCGCTCGATTTCAAGCTCGGCTCGATTCTGGTCGCCGGGGGCTTCGTCGGCTCGATCCTCGGCGTCTGGTTCTTCGCGGCGGCCCGGCGGGCGGGACAGCTCGATCTCGTCATCGTCGTCTCCTACGTGACGCTCTTCACCATTGTAGGCAGCCTCATGCTGAAGGAGAGCGTGAGGGAGTTCTGGACCAAGCGTCGCGGCGCATCCGTGCGCCCGCGGCGCCAAGCGGGCCAGCACGCGCCCTATCTCGGCTGGCCGCTGCGCATGCGCTTCTACCAGTCCAAGCTCTACGTGAGCGTGATCCCGATCCTCGGCCTGTCCCTCTTCATCGGCTTCGCGGGCGCCCTGCTCGGCATCGGCGGCGGCTTCATCGTGGTGCCGGCGCTGCTCTACGTCTTCCGGGTGCCGACGAACGTGGTCGTCGGAACATCCCAGTTCCAGATCTTCTGCACGACCCTCGTGGCGCTGATCCTCCATGCGATCGAGAACCAGGCCGTCGACATGGTGCTGGCGATCCTGCTCATCGTCGGCGGCGTGTTCGGAGCGCAGTTCGGGGCGCGGGTCGGACGAAACCTGCGGGCCGAGCTGTTCCGGTTCCTCCTCGCCATCCTGCTGCTCGCCGTCGGGCTGCGCTTCGCGCTGGAACTGGTGGTGAAGCCGCAGGAGCCCTTCTCCGTCACGATTCAGGAGGCGCGCCCGTGAGAGCGATCGTCGTCGCCCTGATCGTGATGATCGGTATCACCTCCGCGCATGCGGAGAACCTGATCACGTCCCTTTCCAGTCATCGCGTCCTGATCAGCTCCAACTACACGGGAACCTCGATTGCGGTCTTCGGCGCCATCGAGCGGGACGCGCAGACCGTGGCCCGCGCCACGGGCTACGATGTGGTGGTGACGGTGCGCGGCCCGCGCCAGTTCATCGTGGTTCGCGAGAAGGAACAGCTGGGGCCGATCTGGATCAACCAGGAACAGCAGAAGTTTCCCAAGGCCCCGGCCTATCTGAGCGTCCTCACGTCCCGGCCGATCGACGAGATGACGAACGCGCAGCTTCGCCAGCGCCAGAAGGTCGGCCTGCGCGCCATCATCCAGGCTCCGGACTTCACCTTCGAGCGCGGCAGCATCGACGACCCGTTCCGGGACGCGCTCTATCGCCTCAAGGCCCGTGAGGGACTCTATATCGAAGATCAGCGCGGCGTGACCTTCCTGACGCCCAGCATCTTCCGCGCCAGCATTCCGCTGCCGGCGATCGCCCCGCCCGGCGAATACGACGTAGAGGTGGCGCTTTTCGCCGATACGGTGGTTCTGGCCAGCACGATCACACATTTCGAACTGGTGAAGACCGGGTTCGAGCAGCAGGTCGGCGAAGTGGCGCGCGACTGGTCGGCCCTCTACGGCATCGCGACGGCGGTCATCGCCATCCTGTTCGGATGGCTGGCGAGCGTCATCTTCCGGCGGGACTGAACAGGATCAGTCCCGGCAGAGCATCGACTTCGCGATGGCGAAGATGCGCTCCGTGCCGATGAGATGGGCGGTGAAGCCGTCCGGGAAGAGCGGCCTGAAGGCCGCATCGCAGGCATTGAGGCCGCCCGCATAGGCGCCGAGCGCCGGCATGACGCAGCGCCTGCCGTCGGTGAGAAAGCACCGCCGCCGGGTCGAGCGCCCGCGCATCACCACCTTGCCCACGGGATGGAGATGGCCCGAGATCTCGGCCTGCTCCCCGGCCAGAGGCTCATGGCGCAGGACCAGCGATCCGAGCGCCATGTCCTCCACCACCTGCCCGCCGATGTTCTCCGGCAGGACGCGGTCGTGATTGCCCGTGACCCAGATCCAGTCGCGCCCAGCCTGCACACCGGCGAGCGTCGCTCTCTCCTCGTCGCCGAGCCGCTCCGGTCCGCCGATGTCGTGGAAACTGTCGCCCAGAGCGACGACGGTGCGCGGATCGAAGCGCGACACCGCCTCCGACAGAGCGCCCAGGGTCTCGCGCGTGTCGTAGGGCGGCAGCATCATGCCGCGCCGCGCGAAGGACGAGCCCTTCTCGAAATGGAGATCGGCGACGAGGAGCGCGTCGTGATCGGGCAGATACATCGCCCCCGTCATGTCGAGCACCGCCGTCTGCTCCTGAAGCGCGATTTCGTGGATGGTCTGTCTGGTCTTGCGCAAAGCCGTCACGCCAAAGCCTCGTCGAGAAGCGCTGCCTCCGCCTCGGCCAGGATCTCGTCCGCATTGTCGCTATAGACGCGCTCGCGGCCGATCTCCAGCATGACGGACACGCTCAGGGGAGAAACCCGGTCGAGCGGTTTATGGATGATTCGCCCCCGGATGCGCTGAAGCATCATGCCGAGGCGCCTCACGTCGAGGAGTCCCGTTGCCGCATCTGCCCGCGCGGCCCGCAGGAGCACGTGGTCCGGCTCGTGCTTGCGCAGCACGTCATAGACCAAATCCGTCGAGATCGTGACCTGCCGCCCAGTCTTCTGCTGCCCCGGAAATCGGCGCTCGATGAGGCCCGCGATCACGGCGCATTGGCGGAAGGTGCGCTTCATGAGCGCCGATTCCGCCAGCCAGTCCTCGAGATCGTCGCCCAGCATGTCTTCTGAGAAGAGCTCGCCCATAAAATGAGGATCGCGTCCGGCCTTTCCGGCGATGTCGCCGGAGGCGTAGACCGCGATGCCGTAATCGTTGGCCACGAAGCCGAGCGGCTTGAGACGCGCTCTCTCCAGGCGACGGGTGAGGAGCATCCCGAGCGTCTGGTGCGCCAGCCGCCCCTCGAAGGGAAAGCAGGTCATGTAGTAACGGTTGCCGCGCGGAAAGGTCTCCACCAGCAGATCGCGCGGGCCGGGCACGATGGAGCGGCGGCGCTGCTGGAGCAGCCATTCGGTCATCTGCGGCGGCAGGCGGTCCCATTCGAACGGATCCGCCAGGATCTCGCGCACGCGGGCCGCCAGAAAGGTGGAGAGCGGGAACTTGCCGCCCTCGTAGGAGGGAATCTTCGGCTCGGTCCCGGCGGAGGCGCGTGTCACCAGCACCTCGTCCTCGGCGATGCCCTCGAAGCGCAGCACTTCACCCGCGAACAGGAAGGTATCGCCCGGCGTCAGCGTCTCGGCGAAATACTCCTCGATCTCGCCGAGGATGCGGCCGCGCGGCAGCACGGTGCCGGGCCTCGAGCGCATCGTCCTGCCGAGGCGCACCTTGATCATCGTCGCCTCGACGATGGTGCCGACATTGAGCCGGTATTGCTGCGCGATGCGGGCGTCGCGCACACGCCACAGGCCGTCATTGCCCTTCACGATCTTGGCGAAGCGCTCATAGGCCCGAAGAGCATAGCCGCCGGTCGCCACGAAGGCGACGCAGGCCTCGAAATCCTCCCAGGTCAGGCCCGCGTAGGGCGCGGCGGAGCGGACCTCCTCATAGAGATCCTCCAGGCGGAACGGGTCGGCGCAGGCTCGCCCCAGAACATGTTGGCAGAGCACGTCGAGCGCACCGATGCGCGCGTCCGGCGTATCCTGCGCTGCCTCGCGCACCGCATCCAGCGCCGCGCGGCACTCCAGGATCTCGAAGCGGTTGGCCGGCACCAGATAGGCCTGGGACGGCTCGTCCATGCGATGGTTCGAGCGGCCGATGCGCTGCATGATGCGAGAAGCACCCTTCGGCGCCCCCACATTCACCACGAGGTCCACGTCGCCCCAGTCGATCCCGAGATCGAGGGTCGCCGTGCAGACCACGGCCTTGAGCCTTCCGGCCGCCATCGCCTCCTCGACCCGGCGGCGCTGGGCCACATCGAGAGAGCCGTGGTGGAGCGCGATCGCCAAGCCGTCGTCATTGAGCTTCCAGAGTTCCTGGAACGTGTATTCCGCCTGCAGCCGCGTATTGACGAAGACGAGCGTGGTCTTGTGCGCCCGGACGAGATCGTAGATCGCGGGCATCGACAGCGAGGCCGTGTGGCCCGCGAGCGGCAGCGGCTCGTCGAGTTCGAGCATGCGGATGTCGGGCTCGGCGCCACCCTGCACGACGACGAGATCGGCGAGGGATGGCTTATCGGCGCGCTGCGGCACCAGATAACGCCGCAGGTCATCCGGCTCGCGCACGGTCGCGGAGAGCCCCACGGCCGTCAGATGCGGCGCCAGGGTGAAGAGCCGGGCGAGGCCGAGCGAGAGCAGATCGCCGCGCTTCGACGTGACGAGGGAATGCAGCTCGTCCAGCACCACCCGGCGGAGATCCTTGAAGAACTCCCCCGCCTCATGGTGGGCAAGCAGGAGCGCGAGTTGCTCGGGCGTCGTCAGCAGGATGTCCGGCGGCCGCTCGATCTGCCGCGCCCGCTTGTGGGAGGGCGTGTCGCCCGTTCGCGTCTCGACGCGGATAGGGAGCCCCATCTCCTGCACGGGCGCCTCGAGGTTCCGGGCGATGTCGGTCGCCAGCGCCTTCAAGGGCGAAACGTAGAGGGTATGGAGCCCCCGCTTCTCCTGGGGCTTCCTCCCTCCCCGCTCCGCAAGCTCCACGAGGCTCGGCAGGAACCCGGCCAGGGTCTTGCCCGCCCCCGTGGGCGCCACGAGCAGCACCGACTTGCCCCCCTTCGCCTTGGCGAGGAGCTGAAGCTGGTGCTCCCGCGGCTCCCAGCCGCGGCTCTCGAACCAGTCCCGGAACGTCTTGGGGAGAAGGGATGCGGACGCTTTCGACATGCCGCCTGAAGATAGGATCGCCCGAGGCGTTCCGCCATCCGGGCCGCCGTTTCAGATGTGCACCCGGTGCTTTGCCGGCTTGCCATCGGCCCGGAGATCATTTCAGCTTGGGCCATACAAGGACAGACCTACAAGGGAGCAACGCCATGCCGCACGATACCCAATTCCAGAACGCCGTCGCGGTCGTCACCGGGGGCACGCAGGGCCTCGGGGAGACCATTGCCCGCACGCTGGCCGAGCGCGGAGCGGCCGGCCTCGTGATCTGCGGCCGCAACGAGGAGCACGGGCACGCCGTGGCACGGCAGATCTCCAATCAAGGCTGCCAGACGGAATTCGTGCAGGCGGACCTCGCCAGCGTCGACGAGGCCCGCAAGGTCACCGCACGGGCGGACAGTGTGTTCGGGCGCATCGACGTGCTGGTGAACGCCGCCGGCATGACCGACCGCGGCACGATCTTCGACACGACTCCCGAACTGTTCGACCGCATGTTCGCGGTCAACGTGCGCGCGCCCTTCTTCCTCATGCAGGAGGCCGCCAAGATCATGCGGCGGGAGGCAATCGAGGGCACGATGGTCAACATCCTGTCCATGTCGGCCCATGGCGGCCAGCCCTTCATCTCGGCCTATTCCGGCTCCAAGGGGGCGCTCGCGACGCTGACGAAGAACGCCGCCTTCAGCCTGATGCCCTGGCGCATCCGTGTGAACGGGCTCAACATCGGCTGGATGAACACGCCGGGCGAGGACCGGATCATGCGGACCTATCACGGCGCGCAGGACGGCTGGCTCGAAAAGGCCGCGAAGGAGCAGCCCTTCGGTCGCCTGCTCGACCCAGCCGAGGTCGCCCGCGCGGTCTCCTTCCTGGGATCACCCGAGTCCGGCATGATGACCGGCTCAATCATCGATTTCGACCAGTCGGTGCTGGGCTGCTGGGAATCTGCGCCGCGCCCGAAGGCGCCGGTGGCGTAAGAATCAGCGCTGCAAAACGGCCAGAAGCCCGGGAACCGGCACGCCGCGATCCTCCCGGGTCGAAACCCGTTCGAGGATTACGACCGTGAAGCCGTTGGATTCCGCGAGTTCTCTCACATAGGCCTCACTGTGAGCGTAGCGGGCGTCCTCGCCCAGGATGAACCCCATGCCCTCGTGGGCCTGGACCGTAAAGGCGAATAGGCCCTCCCGCCCGAGCACCCGGCTGGCCTCGCGGAATACGCCATCGAGCGCCGCCATGTACACGAAGACGTCCGCCGCCACGACGAGATCGGCCTCGCCCGAGGGGCGTCCAGCCAGAAAGGACACGAGCTCGCCCTCGTGCAGGGCATCGTACAGCTTCGTCCTTTGGGCCTTCTCCAGCATGCGGGGCGAGAGATCGACGCCCTCCATGGAGGAGCACAGGCCATTCAGCGCTTGCGCCATCAGACCCGTGCCGCAGCCGAGGTCCAGGGCGAGGCCGAACCGGTAATCCCTGACCCGCTTTGAACAGGCCCGGCGCAGGGCATCGGCGATCAGCTCCGGCCCGCGATAGGCGAGACTCTTCGTCAGGTGTCGGTCGAACTTGGGCGCATAATCGTCGAAGAGCGCCCGCACGTATCCGTCCGTGATTGCCTCGTCAGGCGCAAGCGCCCCGAGCTTTGCGAGATCGAGGCGCACGCCGAGCGCGTCGTCCGGCTCGATCGCAAGCGCCTGGCGAAGCGCCGTCACGGCCTCGTCCCGCCTCCCCTGCTCGGCCATCGCGCGCCCCAGGAGGGCATGGGCCGCGGCGAAGCCGGGCGCAAGTTCAAGGACCTGCCGGGCCAGATCGGCGGCGGCCTCGAAATCCTTCTCGTCGAAGGCGGCGCTGGCATAGTCGTAACGGCGGTCGGCGAGGAGGTCGCCGGAGGATCGGAAGCTGGACGTCAACGTCATGGACCCTGCCATGCGGGAGAGCGAAATGGCTGTCAATGCCGAGTTTCGGGGCTTTCCCGGTTGCCTCCGGACGCGCCACGGCTCTCGCAGCCGCCCAACCTGACATTGCCCGCCGACACCCTATATCCTCGTCTCATGGCGCTGCGTTCCACCGACATCCTCACCCAGACCCCGCAAGGGCTCTACTGCCCCCTCGGCGACTTCCACATCGACCCGGTCCGCCCCGTGAAGCGGGCGCTCATCACCCACGGCCATTCGGACCACGCCCGCGCGGGCCACCGGGCCGTCCTGGCGACGCGGGAGACGCTGCTCATCATGGGTGTGCGCTACGGCGAGGACTTCGCCGAATCGACCCAGGAAGCCCGCTTGGGCGAGAGCCTCCGCCTCGGGGACGCGACCGTGCGGTTCACGCCCGCGGGCCACGTGCTGGGCTCGGCCCAGATTTCCATCGAGGCGGGCGGCACCCGCGTCGTGGTGTCGGGGGACTACAAGCGGGCGGAGGACCCGACCTGCCTGCCCTACGAGGTTGTGCCCTGCGACGTCTTCATCACCGAGGCGACCTTCGGACTTCCCGTTTTCCGCCACCCCGACACGCGGGCCGAGGTGCGCAAGCTCCTCGATTCCGTCGCCCTCTTTCCCGAGCGTGCCCATATCGTCGGCGCCTATGCGCTGGGCAAGGCGCAGCGCGTCATGGCACTCCTGCGGGAGGAGGGCTACGGCCAGCCGATCTATCTCCACGGGGCCATGGAGCGCCTGACCGATCTCTATAAACGCGAGGGCATTCCCTTGGGCGAAACGCCGAAGGTCGTGGCCTCCGAGCGCGCGAAGCTGGCCGGCGCCATCGTGATCTGCCCGCCCTCCTCCATCCAGGACCTCTGGTCCCGCCGCTTCCCCGATCCGGTCACCTGCTTCGCGTCCGGCTGGATGCGGGTGCGTGCCCGCGCCCGCCAGAAGGGCGTGGAGCTGCCCCTCGTCATCTCGGACCATTCCGACTGGGACGATCTCTGCCGCACGATCCGCGAGACCGGAGCGGGCGAGGTCTGGGTCACCCATGGCCAGGAGGATGCCCTGGTCCATTGGTGCAGAACCCACGGCATCACGGCACGCCCCCTGCACATGCTGGGCTATGGGGACGAAGGCGAGGCCGAGGAGGCCCCCGCGGCCGGGACGGGAGCCGTTTCGTGAACCGCTTCGCCGCCCTCCTCGACCGTCTGGCCTATGAGCCGCGCCGCAATGCGAAGCTGCGGCTCATCACGGATTACTTCCGCCACACGCCCGACCCCGACCGTGGCTATGCGCTCGCCGCCATGACCAACGCGCTCATGTTCAAGGAGGCGAAGCCCGGGCTGATCCGCGGGCTCGCGGAAGAACGGGTGGATCCGGTCCTGTTCCGGATGTCCCACGATTATGTGGGCGACCTCGCCGAGACCGTGGCGCTGATCTGGCCCTCGCCGGGGCATGAGAGCGTCGCGCCGGCCCGTTCGGAGACGCCGGCCATCGGCCACAACAACCCGCCCCTCCACGTCCCGACCCTCACCGAGGTCGTCGAGACCCTCGCCACCACGGGCAAGAGCGACCTGCCGGCCAAGGTTGCGGGCTGGCTCGACGCCTTGGACGAGACCGGGCGCTGGGCGCTCCTGAAGCTGATCACCCGGGAGCTGCGCGTCGGCGTTTCGGCCCGCTTGGCGAAGACGGCCGTCGCCCAGATCGGCGGGATCGAACCCGATGAGGTCGAGCTGATCTGGCATGGGCTGGAAGCCCCTTATGAGGATCTCTTCGCCTGGGTGGAAGGACGGGGGCCGAGGCCCGAATCCGGTAATCCCGCGCCCTTCCGCCCGCCGATGCTGTCCCATCCCCTTGAGGAAGAGGATTTCGAGAAGCTCGACGCCGCCGAGTTCCTGGCCGAGTGGAAATGGGACGGCATCCGCCTCCAGGCGGTCTCGGGCCACGCCGGGGACGGCCGCCCGGTCCGGCGCATCTATTCCCGCACGGGCGAGGACGTCTCCCGCGCCTTTCCCGACCTCGTCGAGGCGCTGACCTTCGAGGGTGCCATCGACGGGGAGCTGCTGATCGTCCGCGAGGGCCGCGTGCAGAGCTTCAATGTGCTGCAGCAGCGCCTGAACCGGAAGGCGGTGACGCCGAAGCTCATTGCGGAATTCCCGGTCCATCTTCGGGTCTACGACATCCTGTTCGAAGGCGACGAGGACCTGCGGGACCTTCCCTTCGTGGAGCGGCGCGGGCGCCTGGAGGCTCTCGTCGCCCGCATCCGGGATCCCCGCATCGACCTCTCCCCCATGGTGCCCTTCCGGTCCTGGGAGGAGCTCGCGGCCGCGAGGGCGGACCCGGCCTCCGTGGGCGCGGGTCCGGATGCGGAGGCCATCGAGGGCTGCATGATCAAGCGGGCCAACAGCCCGTATCTCCCCGGCCGCCCCAAGGGTTACTGGTACAAGTGGAAGCGCGACCCGTACCTCGTCGACGCGGTGATGATGTACGGCCAGCGCGGACACGGAAAGCGGTCGTCCTTCTATTCCGACTACACCTTTGGGGTCTGGCGCGACGGGCCGAATGGCGAGGAGCTGGTGCCTGTGGGCAAGGCCTATCACGGCTTCACGGACGAGGAGCTGATGAAGCTCGACCGCTACGTCCGCAATCACACGGTCAACCGTTTCGGCCCAGTGCGGGAGGTGGAATACGGCAAGGACAGGGGCCTCGTGCTGGAAGTGGCATTCGAAGGGCTGCAGCGCTCGACCCGGCACAAATCCGGCGTCGCCATGCGGTTTCCCCGCATCAACCGCATCCGCTGGGACAAGCCGGCCGCGGAGGCGGACCGGATCGAGACGCTGCTGAGGATCCTCGAACGGGGCGAGAAGGAGATCCACCCCCTAAAGAGCCAGAAGACGGAGGATCAGGAGGCATGACCATGCCGAAGGTCGAAACCCTCTCCGAAGGCAGCGCAGCGCGGCAGGCCAGCGGACGGCTCACGGTGGAAACGCGGGGCCAGGGCTTCACCGAGATCACCGAGGCCGTATCCCGATGGGTCGCCGGAACCGGCATGCGGCTCGGCCTCCTGACGGTCTTCTGCCGCCACACCTCGGCCTCGCTCCTCATCCAGGAGAATGCCGACCCAGACGTGCGCCGGGACCTCCTCACCGCCTTCGACCGGCTGGCTCCCCGAAACTCCGCCTATATCCACTCCGCCGAAGGGCCGGACGACATGCCGGCCCATATCCGAACCATGCTGTCGGGCAGTTCCTTGAGCATTCCGGTCGTGGAGGGCCGGATGGTTCTCGGCACCTGGCAGGGGATCTATCTGGTCGAGCACCGGGACAGCCCGCACCGGCGCGACCTCATTTTTCACCTGATCGGCGCGTAATCCACATGCCCGTATGTTTTCCCTCTTGCGCCTGAAGTAGAATGGTCGTGGGTTTTCATTGCCGCCTTGCCATTGCATCAGGGATGCGGCTAAGCATTTTTCGGCGAAGGGGGTTCCGTTCGCCAGGAATGCGGCACAACAAGAACGGAGCCGACGCCACGCCAATGGCAGCGTCTCCAAGGCCCTAAAGGCCTCTCGTGGAGAAGACGAAAGTGCAGAGTCCAGCCACCACGATCATCATTGCCGACGACCACCCCCTGTTTCGAGGCGCCTTGCGGCAGGCCATCGCCTCCGTCATGCCCCAGGCCCATATGATCGAGGCGAGCGGCATGGAGGAGCTGAACGCCACGCTGGCCCAGGAGCGCGATGTCGACCTCATCCTGCTCGACCTGACCATGCCGGGCGTGCAGGGCTTTTCCGGCCTCATGTCGCTCAGGGCGCAATATCCCGAGCTGCCGGTCGTGATCGTTTCCGCCACGGAGGAGCCGACCGTCATCCGCAGGGCCATGGATTTCGGCGCCGCGGGCTTCATCCCCAAGTCCATCGACACGGACAGCATCGGCGGCGCGATCCAGGCCGTCCTTGCCGGCGACACCTGGACCCCTCCCGATGTCGACCTGTCCGCGACGGAGGACAAGGAAACGGCGGATCTCGTCCGGCGCCTCGGCACCCTCACGCCCCAGCAGGTCCGCGTCCTGACCATGCTCTCGGAGGGACTGCTCAACAAGCAGATCGCCTACGAGCTCGGCGTCTCCGAGGCGACCGTGAAGGCCCACGTCTCGGCCATCCTCGACAAGCTCGGCGTGGACAGCCGCACCCAGGCGGTCATCGCCGCCTCGAAGATCGGCGTGACCCAGCGCCCCTCCCCGGCTGGGGCGGATTAGGGCCGTTCCGGATAACCGGCACCCGGTTCCCGCTTTTGCGTTCGAGGCGCTATAGCGCTTCCACGAAGGCGTCGATCCGCGACAAGGCCTGCTCGGCCATTCGGCTGTCGAACCGGATGAAGACGTGGCATCCGCCGGGCCAAATCGCGAGATCGGCCCTGTTCCCGGCCGCCACCCAGCGGGACGCCATGAAGAGGCTATCGTCGAGCAGCATGTCGCGCGTCCCTACCGAGAAGAGCGCGGGCGGCAACCCTCTCAGGTCGGCATAGAGCGGCGAAATGTCGGGATTGCGCCGGTCGCTGCCTGGACCGCAGAAATTGTCGGCGAAGACCCGGACATCGTTCGTGTTGAGGATCAGCCTCTCGCTGCCCCAGTTCACCACGCTCGGCGTCAGGGCAAGATCGTAGCAGCCAGCGAAGAGGTTGGCGCCCCGGAAGGGGTTGAGGCCATGCCGGTCCCGCAGGCGCAGGAGGGTCACGGCGGATAGGTGTGCGCCGGCCGACTCGCCGCCGATGAAGAGGCGCGACGTGCCGAATCGGCTCTCGGCTTCCCGGACGACCCAAAGGGCCGCCGCCTCGCAGTCGTCGGGTCCAGCCGGGTACGGGTCCTCGGGGGCGAGCCTGTATTCCACGGACACCACCGCAAGGCCGCAGCGGTCCGCAAGACGGTCGAGCCAGGGATCCTGCTCATCCGCCGTCCCCCAGGTCCAGCCGCCGCCATGAATGTGGAGATAGACGCCGCGCGGCTTCTCCGGGGCGATGATCCGCAGCGGAAGGGGGCCGGCCGGGCCGTCGATCGTGATGACCTGAGCCTTGGGGCTCAACGGCATGAGGGGGAACGGCCCGAGCCCCTGGCGGCGGCGCTCCCGCACGAGCGCCGGAGGCACGGACATCGGATCCGGGAGGCTCGCGAGCTTCGCCACGATCTCCGCGTTCTGGGCGCGGATCTCGTCGCTGACGGCGGAGGGGTCGAAAACAGCCGGGTCGATCATGCGGGCCTCGGGACTAGGGTTGCGTTCATCCTCGACCCTTGCGATGAAGCACACGCGACCATGAAGGTCCAGTTACGCTTTTGACGAGAGTGAGGATATGTCCAGTCTGACCCGGTTTCTCGGTGGCTCTCCCGGCTCCGTGCTGGCGAAGCTCATCTTCCTGTCGCTCCTCGTCGGAGCCTTCATGGCCTTCCTGGACATCACGCCTTTCGGCCTGATCGAGGGGCTTTTCAACTGGATCAGCTCCGTCCTCGATCTCAGCATGGAAACGGTGAAGAAGGTCGGCGTGTGGATCCTCTACGGGGCAGTGATCGTCGTTCCGCTCTGGCTCCTGTCCCGCCTGTTCGATCGACGCTGACGGACTTCCGAGAATTCTCATGGACGGCTCCCTTCCCGCGCAGAGGCCGGTAATCTCCCATCGCCGCATCCTGGCGCTCGCGTTGCCGATGACCCTGTCGCACGTGACGACGCCCCTGCTCGGCCTCGTCGACGCGACGGTGATCGGACGGCTGGGCGAGGCGCATCTTCTCGGCGCGGTGGCGCTCGGAGCCGTCATCTTCGACTTCGTCTTCTGGAGCTTCGGCTCCCTGCGCATGGCGACGGCCGGCCTCACCGCCCAGGCGACGGGCGCGGGGAACCGGCACGAGATCGACCTGACCCTGGCCCGCGCCCTTCTGGTGGCGGTGCTCACGGGTCTCCTGCTGATCCTGCTGCAATGGCCCATCGCGGCCCTGGCCTTTTCCATGGCGGGCGCCAGCGAGGCCGTGACGAAAGCCCTTTCGACCTATTTCTTCCTGCGCATCTGGGCCGCGCCGTTCACCCTGGCCAACTACGCGATTCTCGGCTCGACCCTGGGGCGGGGCCGCACGGATCTGGGCCTGCTCCTTCAGGTCGCGATCAACGTGGCCAATATCCTTCTCACCGCAACCCTGGTGCTGGCATTCGGTCTTGGAATCGCGGGCGCCGCCGTCGGTACCGCCATCGCGGAGGTGCTGGGCGCGGGCCTCGGGATCGTGGTGCTGCGCCGCCTCGGCTCGAATCCCTTCGCGGTCACATGGCAGCATGTGCTGAACCGCGCGGCGATCCTGCAGACGCTGGCCATGAACCGGGACATCATGATCCGCAATGTGGCGCTGATCCTGGCCTTCTCGATCTTCAGCGCCCTCGGGGCCCGGTCCGGCGACGTGACGCTCGCCGCGAATGCGGTGCTCTACAACATGTTCCTGATCGGCGGCTATTTCCTGGACGGCTTCGCGACCGCCGCCGAGACCCTCTGCGGCCAGAGCATCGGCGCGCGCGACGAGCGCGGCTTCCGCCGGGCCATCCACCTGAGCCTCGGCTGGAGCCTGGGCTTCGGACTCGCGGTCTCGGCTCTTTTCCTGACGGGCGGCGGCCTCTTCATCGACTTCGTCTCGACCAGCCCTGACGTGCGCGCCTATGCCCGGGACTATCTGATCTTCGCCGCCCTCACGCCTTTCGCGGGCGCTGTCGCCTTCGCGTTCGACGGCATCTATACGGGCGCGACATGGACGCGAGCCATGCGCGATCTCATGCTTTTCGCCTTTACGGTCTACGGGATCATCCTCCTGGCCGCGGGCGGTCTCGGCAACACGGCCCTCTGGATCGCCCTGCTGATCTTCCTGAGCACGAGAGGCCTTGGGCAGGCGCTCCTCTACCCGCGACTGGCGAAGAAGACCTTCGCGGCGATCCGGTGAAAGGCAGACCGGGCTTTTAGAAGCGTCCCTGCGCGATCGCCGACGCGTCGCGGCCCGTGGCCTGCGCCAGTGAGGTCTTTTCCCGCGTCAGTCTTAGAAGCAGTCCCTGCTTGATGTCGCCGATGAGGCCGGGGCCCTTGTAGACCAGCGCCGAATAGAGCTGCAGCAGGCTCGCCCCCGCGCGGATCTTCGCCCATGCGGCTTCCGGAGAATCGACGCCGCCGACGCCGACGAGCGGGATCCTGCGCTCCACGCGCAGGAAGGTCTCCGCGAGAAGCCTTGTTGACGGGACGAAAAGGGGCTTCCCCGACAGGCCGCCCGTCTCGGATGCGAGCGTCTTTTCCTTCAACGTCTCGGGCCGGGCAATGGTCGTGTTGGAGACGATCAGGCCGTCGATGCCACGTTTGAGCGCCGTCGCCACGATTGCGTCGAGCGCATCGAGAGAGATGTCGGGAGCGATCTTCAGGAGAATGGTCGTCTTTCCCCTCCCCCGGTCGGCCTTGTCCCGCGCCTCGATGCTGCGGGCCAGAAGATCGTCGAGAAAGGCTTCTCCCTGTAGGTCGCGCAGGCCCGGCGTGTTGGGAGAGGAAACGTTGATGGTGAGAAAATCGACGAGGCCGCAGAGGTCTCGAACGCACAGAACATAGTCGCCGATGCGATCGGTCGAATCCTTGTTCGCCCCGATATTGACGCCGACGATACCCGGTCGTCCCCGCCGCCGGGAGAGGCGCTGGCGTACGACCTCGAGGCCATCGCTGTTGAGGCCGAACCGGTTGATGATTGCCTCATCCCGCGTCAGGCGGAATACCCGCGGACGCGGATTGCCGTCCTGAGGCTTCGGCACGACGCCACCGACCTCCACGAACCCGAAGCCGAGGGACAGGAGTTGATCGGCGACTTCGCCTTGCTTGTCGAAGCCTGCCGCAAGGCCGACGGGATTGGGGAAGTTCCGCCCGAACGCTTCCACGGCGAGGCGAGGATCATCCTTTGCGGCCGCAGATGCCGGCATCAGGGACAGGCTTCTGATCGTCAACTGGTGGGCCGTCTCCGCATCAAGCGAATGAAGAGCGGGTTTGACGAGGGAAAAGAGCGAGCCGATCATGAAGCGAGATCCGGAAAGACATGATCGCCGTCGGCACCGAGCGGAAGCGCCTTCACCCACAGGACGGCGGACATGGGGAGCGGAGCGTAGAGATGCGGGAACAGATCGCCGCCGCGCGAAGGCTCGTAGCGCAGCGCCGTTCCCAGTGAGTCGGCATCGATGGCGATCAAAAGCAGATCGTTTTGACCCGCAAAATGCTTTGAAGCCGTTTCACGTACTTGTTGTCCCGTCGAAAAATGGAGGTACCCATCCTGAAGGTCGATCGGCGCCCCTGCGAAAAGTCCGGTCTTTTCAGCCTCTCGCCAGAGTGGTTCGGGACAAATTTTGTAGATGATGTGCATGGAGTGCTGAGTAACTGCGTGGCGCTTCTGGAGCAACCCCGACTGGCCACGCTGGCACAACACTTTTTTTGATGTTGCGCGGGCCATAGAACAACCTTAATTCCTAGGCATAAGTTCGCTTTAAGTTATTTTCGCACGTTGCGAAGGTTAATCCAATGTTATCTCACGAGCGTGTTTGGGCCGCCATCGATGCACTGGCTTCGCGTCACGGCATGACGGCGTCGGGATTGGCCCGCAAGGCCGGTCTCGATGCGACGAGCTTCAACAAGTCCAAGCGCGTCAGCCCTGAGGGGCGGGAGCGATGGCCCTCCACGGAATCGATCGCGAAAATCCTGCGCGCCACCGGTGCGACTCTCGAAGATTTTCTACGCCTCGTCGAGCCTTCGGGCTCCCTGCGCCGCTCGATGATCCCGCTGATCGGGATGACGCAGGCGAGCACCGGCAAGATCTTCACCGACGAGGGGCTCCCCGTCGGTGGTCCGGGCTGGGACGAGATCGAGTTTCCCGATTTCGGACAGGAGAAGGTCGTCGCTCTGGAAGTCACCGGCGACGCAATGGCGCCCCTCTATCGCGATGGCGACATTCTCATCATTTCGCCGACGGCGAGCACGCGCAAGGGAGACAGGGTCGTCGTGTGCACCACCGGCGGCGAGATCCTGGCCAAGGAGCTCAAGCGCCGCTCGGCCAAGACCGTGGAAATGTCCTCCTTCATCAAGGATCAGGAAGACCGCGTGGTCCCGACGGAAGAGATCTCCTGGATCGCCCGCATCATGTGGGCGCGCCAGTAAGCCTCAAGCCGCCCGCCCTTTCAGGAACGCCTCGTGCTCGCGCACGAGATCCCCGGCAAGGGCCTTCCTGATCAGCTCCCGCGTTTCCTTGACCCCGTAAAGAGCCACGAACGACCCGAAGCGCGGGCCACGCGGTTCTCCCAGGAGCACCTGATAGATCGTATTGAACCACTCGATGGAGACGCCGGGCCGCTCGGGCGTGGCGCCCTTGGCCTTGAGATCCTGATAACGCGGCTCGGCGCGGCCGACATTGTAGATCTCTTCCTGGATCGCCTCCGCTGTCACGGGCCGCTCGCCTGTCTCGAATGACGCGAGCACCTGCTCCAGGCGGCTCAAGGAAGCTGCCTCGACCTCGTCCGGCAGACGATACGACTTCTGCGGCTTCACGAAATCCTCGAAGTAGCGCACCGCGCGCTTCACGAGGCTGTCGAGCCGCGGATAGGTCTCGGGCGAGACACCGGGCGCGTAACGGCGGATGAAGCCCCAGAGCACCGCCGGGTCTTCGGAATTCGCCACCGCCACCAGGTTCAGGAGCATGGAGAAGGAGATCGTCGTGCCTGGCTGGTTGGCGCCGCCCGAGGACACCAGCTCGGGAGCCGGCGGCTCGCCCGAATGGATGTGCCAGACCGGGTTCATCAGCCGCGCCTTGGCGTCCTGCGCCGGAAACTTCTCCAGGAAGGTCAGGTAATCGTCCACCTGGCGCGGGATCACGTCGAAATAGAGCCTCTTGGCCTCGCGCGGCTTGCTGAACATGAACAGCGCGAGGCTGTCCGGCGTGCCGTAGGTGAGCCACTCGTCGATGGTGAGGCCGTTGCCCTTTGACTTTGAGATCTTCTGGCCCTTCTCGTCCAGGAAAAGCTCGTAGTTGAAGCCTTCCGGCGGCAGGCCGCCAAGGGCCTTGGCAATCTCGCCCGAGAGCTTCACGCTGTCGATGAGGTCCTTGCCCGCCATCTCGTAGTCGACGCCGAGCGCAACCCAACGCATGGCCCAATCGGGCTTCCACTGCAGCTTGGCATGCCCGCCCGTGACCGGAGTCTCGAAGCGCTCGCCCGTTTCCGGGTCGCGCCAGACGATGGTGCCCGCGTCGAGCTTCCGCTCGTCGATGGGCACCTGCATCACGATGCCGGTCTTCGGATGGATCGGCAGGAACGGCGAATAGGATTGCTGGCGCTCCTCGCGCAGGGAAGGCAGCATGATCGCCATCACAGCATCGTAGCGCTCGAGCACCGTCAGCAGGGCCTTGTCGAACTTGCCCGACTTGTAGCACTCGGTCGACGAGAGGAACTCGTAATCGAACCCGAAGGCATCGAGGAATTCGCGAAGCCGGGCATTGTTGTGGTGCGCGAAGCTCTCGTGCGTGCCGAACGGATCCGGCACCTGGGTCAGCGGCTTGCCGAGGGCGGCAGCCACGAGCTCCTTATTCGGAATGTTGTCCGGCACCTTGCGCAGGCCGTCCATGTCGTCCGAGAAAGCCACAAGCCGGGTCGGAACGGCGTCGCCCGTCAGGATCCGGAAGGCATGGCGCACCATGCTGGTGCGGGCGACCTCCCCGAAGGTGCCGATATGCGGCAGGCCCGAAGGGCCATAGCCGGTCTCGAAGAGCGCCTCTTTCTTGCCCGTGCGTTTGAGCCGCTCGACCAGCTTGCGCGCCTCCTCGAAAGGCCAGGCGGTCGCGGTCTGGGCGGCTTCAACAAGGGCGGGATCGAGAGACAGGGATCGGGACATGGGCCTAGCGTTTACGGAAAATGCTTCCAGAAGCGCGGCACACTAGGGATCAGACCGATAAGGGTCAATGCGGCTTAAAAGGGACTGATGGGGAAGAAGCGCAGATAGAGCTCCGCATATTTCCCCTCCTTCCAAAGCTGCTGGAGGGCATAATCGAAGGCGCGGCGCAGGGTATCGTCATCCTTGCGGGTGATGAAACCGATGCCTTCCCCGAAAAACCGGCTTTCGAGATAGGGACCGCCTGCGAAACCGCAGCATCCGCCCGCATCCTCGCCTCCGATCCAGAGGGCGAGGCCGAGGCCGTCCGCAAACAGATAATCGACCTCGCCGGCCTTGAGGGCTGCCAGCGAGGCGGCCAGGTCCGGATAGGGCTTCAGAACGGCCGAGGCCATGAAGGCCTTGGCGAAGGCCTCATGGGCCGTCCCGCCGATGACGGCGATCGTCTTTCCCTGAAGGGATTTGGCCTCGGGAGCCGGGAGGTTCCGGTCCTTCCTGACGGCGAAGCGGGCCGGAATCTTGAAATAGGGAGCGGTCGCCCCGAAGCGCTGCCTCAGGTTCGTCGTCAGGGGAATGGCTGCGGCCACCACGTCGCCCTGCTTGTCGGCCAGGGCATCGAGCAATGTGTCGAAGCGCCGGACCTGAATCGTGCAGGTCAGGCCCAGCCGCTCGCAGGAAGCGCGGGCGAGCTCCACGGAGAAGCCGGTCGGCGCCCCATCCAGCCCCGGGAAATGAAGGGGCGGGAAATCGTCGTCGACCAGAAACCGGACGGTTTTGACATCCCCCAGGTTGGGCCGTTCGAGCTGCGCCCGGGAATCCCAGAAATTGGGAATTGTCACCTCCTGAGCCTGGGCCTGACCGAAGCTCAGCAGCAGGGCGAGGGACCAAATCGGCCGCTTCGAGCCGAAGCCCTTGATCTCGCGCAGGAGGCAGGCGAACATTGAAACAATATCACGCATGGTGAAAACCGATATTCCTTTGCAAATCGCTTCGCACAACCCTCGAATAGCCTTCGGGAGCCCGCCTTGCCCGTGAAGCAGGGTCTAGCGGAGGAGCACGGACAGTCAACCGCACTGCCGCTCGAGATCGGTTTCCTGGCGCATTACGGCCATGCTCCGGATATCCTGCGGGATGCAGCAACCTTGGCAGAATTGGCTGGCGTCACGGCCGATCATTTCCTTCTGAGGAATGGGATTCTCGGGGAGAACGAGTTCTACCGTGCCCTCGCGGCCGAACTCGGATTGCCCTTCGTCTCGGCTCCCCGCCTTGCTCCGGGTGTCCAGTATCCGGCCGCGATCCTGTCGGGCCTTGCTCCTTTGGCCTCGCCTGAAGGCGGGTTCGTCATGGCGCCGCAGGGCCCTACCCTTGTCCAGGTCCTGAAGAACGGGCGTGCGAGCGGACGCCCGTTGTGCATCACGACGCCAGCGCGCCTCGCGAAGGCCGTCTTCGAATCCCAGGAGCGGCGGATCGCCTCGCATGCGGCCCATGAGCTACCGGATCACGAGCCCGACCTATCGATCCACGGCGGCCCAAGCCTGGAACAGATTGCTGGATTGTCAGGGTTGAGCCTGTTTATCTCGGCGGGCGGATACATCGCTCCCGATGTGACCCTTGCCTTCGTGGCTGCGCTCCTGAGCCCGCTGTTTTCCGGCATGGTCGTGCTGCGGCTCGCGGCCTCGATCCTGGACAACCCTCCGGAACCCGCGTCCGTGCCGCCTCGGGCGGAGGATGCGATGCTGCCGGTCTATACCGTCATCGTCGCCCTTTATCGGGAGAAGAGGGTCGCATCGCGCCTCGTCGAAGCCCTCGGGAGGCTCGATTATCCCGCCACCAAGCTCGACATCAAACTCGTGCTCGAAGCCGACGATCCGGAAACGCTCGACGCGCTTCGCTCCGTCGCTCTGCCGGGATGCGTCGAGCTGATCGTCGCCCCACCCGGCCAGCCACGGACGAAGCCCCGTGCTCTCAACGTGGCCCTTCCCCTCGCGCGCGGCGAATTCACGGTCATCTATGATGCGGAGGATGTGCCGGATCCGGGCCAATTGTGCCTCGCCGCCTCTGCGTTTCTCCATCTGCCGCCGGAGATTGCCTGCCTCCAGGCCAGGCTCACCATCGACAACACGGACGATTCATGGCTCACGCGGCTCTTCACCATCGAGTACGCGGCTCTGTTCGACGTGATGAATCCCGGTCTGGCGGATGTCGGATGCCCTGTGCCGCTCGGCGGCACCTCCAACCATTTTCGCACTGCCATCCTCAAGGACATTCATGGGTGGGACGCGTGGAACGTGACGGAGGACGCCGATCTCGGCATTCGCCTGGCGCGCCTCGGCTACCGGGTCAGGGACCTCCCCTCGTCCACTCTCGAGGAGGCGCCAAGCACGTTGGGAGCCTGGATGAAGCAGCGGACGCGATGGATGAAGGGCTTCCTGCAGACCGGGATCAGCCATTCGCGCAAACCCTGGGCGACTCTATCCGGGCTCGGGTTCTGGCGGTTCTATGCCGCTCTTGTCCTGACCGGCGGAACGGTGCTCAGCGCGCTCCTGTATCCGCTTTTTACGGGACTGTTCCTGGTTTCCTGGTCGAGCAGCGGGTCCTGGCTCCTGGAGACCCGGTGGGAGGCCGCATGGCGCGCCGGCAGCCTGACGCTGTTCCTGCTGGGCGGAGCCGCCATTTTCGTGCCGGCCTTCGTGGGGCTCCATCGACGTCGCCTTTGGCGGCTTTTGCCGTGGGTGCCGATGCTTCCCTTCTACTACGTCCTCGTCAGCCTCGCCGCATGGAGGGGCTTGTGGGAACTGGTCATGGCTCCCTTCCGCTGGAACAAGACGAGCCACGGACTTGCCAGGACATCGCGCAGCGGGGCCCTTCAGAAGCACCAAGCCAGAGCCGACAGCACCATGTCGTTGAACACGGCGCCGCCATAGCGCCACCACAAAAGGCTGCCCGACACGACAAGACACAGGACCGCCCCTGCGATCAGGATCATCCCCGTGCGCCGCTCGCGTGTGCCCGATTGTCCAGTGCCGATGCTCATTCAAGGCTCAATGGATTTCTACCCGGATCATCATAGGCGGCATTGCGCCGGGATGAAAGGGATCACGCCTCCAGCCACGGGCGTAGCCGGGACCAGCGGGGCTCCTCCTCGCTGGCGACCGCCTGAGCCAGAGCCGCTCGGCTTCCGACCAGGACGGCGAGCCGGCTCGCGCGGGTCACGCCCGTATAGAGCAGCTTGCGGCGCAGCATCGGCGCCTGATGGAGAGTGACAGGAATGACGACGGCCGGATATTCAGACCCCTGAGCCTTATGGATCGTCATGGCATAGGCGAGCGCCAGCTCATCGAGTTCCTTGAGGGTATAGACCACGAGTCGGTCGTCGAAGGCGACGGTGAGTTCCGCATCGGCCCGGCTGACCTCGCGCACGATGCCGACCTCGCCATTATAGACATCCCGGTCATAGTCGTTCCTGACCTGCATGACCTTGTCACCAGAACCATAGATCCAGCCGGCGCGGTGAATGCTGTCCGGCCCCGGCGGATTGAACATCTGCTGCAATTCGCCGTTCAGCATATGAGTGCCGAGCCGCCCCCGGTTCATAGGGCACAGCACCTGAATGTCGCGGATGGGATCGAGGCCGAAGCGTCTCGGAATTCGGTTGCGGACGAGAACCGCAACCTTTGCCATGGCGTCCGTCGGATTGTCGGCCTCGACGAAGTAGAAGTCCGAATCCGCCTTCGGCTCCAGATCGGGTACGCGCCCGCGATTGATGGCATGGGCCGCGGCGATGATGCGGCTCTCCCGCTCCTGGCGGAACACCTCATTCAGATGAACGACCGGAACTGCTCCCGAAGAGATGATGTCGGACAGGATCTGCCCAGGACCGATCGACGGCAGTTGATCGACATCGCCGACGAGAAGCAGGCAGGCCTCGTCCGGAATGGCGCGTAACAGAGCGGCCATCAGGCGGATGTCCAGCATGGAGGCCTCGTCCACCACGACGAGGCCGCATTCGAGCGGCGTCTTGGCATTGCGCCGGAAGCCGCCCTCGGAAGCTTCCAGAAGACGATGGATTGTCTTGGCGGAAAAGCCCGTACTTTCCGCCAGCCGCTTGGCGGCGCGGCCCGTGGGGGCGCATAGCGCGATCCCGAGGGCATGCTCGGCGCAGAGACGCGTCAGGCTCCGGATGAGAGTCGTCTTGCCGACGCCCGGACCTCCGGTCACGACGAGCACCTTTGCGCGACATGCGGCCGCGAGGGCTTCGCGTTGGCTCGGCGAATAGGAAACGCCGATCGCCGATTCGGCCTCTGCGATCACCTGTGCGGTGTCGAGACCGCTCCAGGGATGTGCGCCCCTGGCCAGCTCCTTCAGGCGCTGTGCGATGAAGAGCTCCGCTCCATAGAGGTTTTTCAGAAAGATGCAGCGCGTCCCGTCGAGATCGTCCGCGATGAGATGGCTCTCGCGGCACTGCGCCTCGAGTTCTGGCTGCAGGGTCGATTCAGGCACCGCGAGGAGCTGGCTTGCCTGCCGCAGCAAATGATCCGCCGGCAGGCCGCAATGTCCCTCCCTTACCGACTCGGACAGAACGCTCGCCAGCCCCGCCTGCAAGCGCATCGCGGCGGTGGGCTCGACATCGAACTGCGCAGCGATCCGATCGGCGGCCGTGAATTCGATGCCTGGAATGTCGAGGGTCAGCCGGTAGGGATTGGCCGAAATGACCTCGATGGCTCCCACGCCATAGACGCGATAGATGCGCGTGAGCAGAAAGCCGCCAATGCCGTGGGCGTTGAGGAAAGTCGCGATGTCCCGAAGCGCGCGATGCTCGGCCCAGGCCTCGCTGATGCTTTGCGCCTTGGCCATGCCGATGCCGTGCACGCGCGTCATTTCATGTGGCCGCTGCTCGATGATATCGAGAATACGCGATCCGAAGGAGGCGATGAGCCTCTGCGCACAGGCGGGACCGACCCCTTTCAGAAGGCCTGATCCGAGAAACCGCTGAAGGTCTTCCGTCGTGGTCGGTACGCACGTCTTCAAGTGGGTCGCGCGAAACTGAACGCCATGGTTGCGATCGTGAAGCCAGACCCCTTCGGCCTCCACGACCTCGCCGATCGCAACCGTCGGCGCATGGCCGACGACCGTGACGGGTTTTCGGTGGCCGCGTGCCTTCACCCGCAGGACACAGAAACCGGTTTCATCATTGTGAAACGTCACCCGCTCAATGGAGCCGACCAGCTGCTCGGGGAAGGACAGCGCCTCCTGCTCGGAAGCCGCGGCTGTAGCGGATGATCTCGGCATCGATGAGTTCGACCGGGAGCGCCGAAGCGCCCCTGGAACAGGAGGAATTCAAGCGAGGCGGCGTTGCACCGCCTCGCTCGGGGAAACGCTGAATTCAGGCCGCTTTCTTCGTCGGCCAGCCGAGCTCGACAAGGCGCGCTTTCGCGAAGTCGCGGATCTCGTCACGGACACCTTCCGGCAGCTCGTTGAGGAGACGCTGCGTATCGGCGTGAAGCATGAGGTCAGTCACCGCATTGATGGTCTTGGCCTTCTTGATCTTCTGCTTCAGATCCTCTTCGGCCTTGCTGTCGGCTCCGGCTGCCTCGACCTTGGTCCTGTCAGGCCCGGTCTTCTCGACCTCCACATGCGATTCCGCAAAGCCGGGCCGGCCCTGCTTGAACTCGTCGGCTTCCTCTTCCGAATACACATAGCCGTGCAACTCGATGAGCTTGAGGATCACCCGGTCCTTCGCGCGCTTCTCGGCCATGGCATAGACATAGGCCGCCTGCTTGCCGGAAACGCGATAGTTCACGCCGATCAGAGCCTCGCCGATGCTCCATTCCACACGATCGCCCATGCGGCCCGTCACCTGAATGACCGCCTCGTCACGCTCGGCACGGATGATCTTGGGCTCGTCGAAAACGACCTTTGCCTGGGCTGCGATACGCTCAAGGGTCTTGTGGTAGATGACGGCCGTGCCTTGGACGCGCCAGACGTTGCCGGCCATCGGCTCGCCGAACTTCGCGAGCACCTCCGTGATTTTCTTGTCTGTCGTATTCATCCTCGATCCTAACTTTCAAGGGAGCCCGCAACTGGTCTCACGCTCTTTTCCGAAGCCTTGTTCGCGCAGGCGTGTTCGTTGTTTGTTCTATACCAAATCCGGCTCGCTCCGTCCAGTTTCCGAGGCTCGTTCCGGCAGTGAATCCTATTTTTTGTCAAAGACTTACCGGGAGCGTCTTTTTGTCTCAAGCTGAACGGCGGCCAAGCTCGTTCCGATAACCTAGTCAGCACCGCTCGATGCTTTGGATCATTTGACTGGATCCATAATGTTCTGTATTCGTTCTTATCACATTATCAACCCGAGACTTGGCCATAACAGGGACATCCTTCCCTGCCGCCCGAACCGTCATGCCGGAGGAGCTGATGTCCGCGCAAGCGATCCTCGACCTGTCAGATCGACGCTCTGCCCGCCGTTCCGGGTCCCGCCGCGCCCAGAAGCGCCCGGCGACACCCCTGACACGCAATGCGCTGATCGCCGATTTTCTGGCGATCTGCGAGCTTGATCCGGAAGTGGAGTCCCTGCGCGCGCCGGCCGATCCGGCCACGTTCACGATCGGGGATGAGACGGTTGAGCACACCGCCGATTTCGAGATCGTCAAGGATGGCTCGGCCCATCTGGTCGATGTCGTGACCGACGAGGATCTGCTGAACCATCCTCTGCGGGCAGCCGCAATCCACGGCGTGACCTCCTCGGACGGACGTCCCTTCGTCATCGAGACGGCGCCGAGCATCCGGGCCGAGCCCCGATTCACGACCGTGCGCCTCATCATGGCCTGCAAGCGCACGCCCGTGACGGCGGGTGACCGCGTTCGCATTCTGCACCAGCTCGACGAGGTCGGTGCCATGCGGCTTGTCGATTGCGCCAGCGGCGTCATGAACACGCAGGACGGCGTGGCCGCCGTTCTGGCATTGGCCTGCGAAGGCCTGATCGGCGTCGATATCAGCCGCCCGATCCTGCCGGAGACGCAGGTCCGCCGGCGGCGCCTGCCCTATAGCGACCCGTTCGCCTTTTAAGACTGCTCCGCATGACGTTCCACCGCCTCGCCGAGAAGCGAGCGGACAATGGCGCGTACGGCCTCGGACGTGTTGTCCTGCGCGAACTTCGTCTCGATCTCGTCGCGGATGATCGCGCCGTCGCCGCTGCGCCTCAGCTCGGTTGACGACTCCGCCTGTAGCAGCGTGACGAAAGCGCTCTCGACTTCGCGGGCAACCATGCTGCCATCGGCGGCATCGACGACCCGTCCGGTCAGATCGAACACATTGCTCTCGTAAGGCAGCACCTGCGCCTCGAGCCCGCCGTTTGCATCCAAGATCCAGGCGCGCGGAACATGATCCAGGAGATCGACGGACTGCCGCGTGATGTTGCCGGGATTCATCCACCGCGTGCGCCCGGCCAGGATCGGTTTCTGCGTCTTGTGAATGTGCCCGTTGACGAGAACGTCGCAGCCCTCCACGGCAAACGGCGGAACCGCTCCGGGATAGCTGCCGTCGAAGGCAATGTCGTGGTGCGTGAACCAGGCCTGCCTGTCGACCCCGGCGAAGGAGCCGCGCACATCGGTCGGAATGGTCTGTCCATAAGGCGTCATGCCGACACCCAGGCGTCGCGGCCCGATCTGGAACTCCGCAACGGGTGCGGACGCCGCCACGACATCGACCACGTCGCAGAGTCCCAGCAGCGCCAGCGTGTCGCCGTCGGTCAGGGTCGTGTGCTGGATATCGTGGTTGCCGACATTGACGATGGGCCTGTGACGGAACCCTTTGAGGATCCGGATGAGCTGGTTTTTCAGCGCCTCGTCCGGCTCGACAGGCCTGTCAAAAAGGTCACCCAGGATGACCACCGCCAGACGGCGCTCATTGGCAATGGCGACGCAGCGCTCGAGCTTCCCGAGAACAGCCTGAGGCCAGACGGCATCCTTGCGCCGTCCCGGACGGCGCGAGCCGACATGCGGATCTCCGATGACGAGAAGCCCCTCGCAGACGACAGATTCAAGACGATCACCGGACAGGATCATGCGGTCAACCTCTCCGAAGGTTTCGCCAAATGAGGAGCGTGGGCGTGGTGATTCAACAGGCCGTCCGCGCTCACCGGCGAACCGCAGGTCGGACAGACTCCACCGGTCTCCTCGATGAGACGCGCGATCTCGGCCTGCACGGATTGCAGTCCCTCGTCGATCTGCCCCATCCGCCCCTGCGCGATCAGGTTGGCGTTGCGAAGGTCGCCGAGACGTTTGAGGATATTTTGCGCCGTCGACGTGTTTTCAAGAACCGGAACGGCTTCTGGCAGGCTTCCTAAGGCCGCAAGTCGCGCCTCGCTCCGGGCAAGATCCTGCTTCAGCTGGAAAACGTGCCGGCCGATGCGCTCGCGCTCGCGGCTCCGTTCGACATTGCGCGCAAGGCTAATGACCTGCTCCGGCTCCGGAAGTGACGCGGCGGCTTCGGCACGCGCCTGCGCTGTCGCCAGTCTTTGCCGAATCCCGCCGATCCGGACCGCATGATCCTGCAGGCTTTGCAGCCGCGCGGACATCGTCTTGATCTGCGCGGCCTGATCGCGAATGCCGGCGAGCCGTTCCTTGAGCGCGCCGAGTTCCTCGAGGCTCTGGAAGGTTTCAAGGAGGCCGATCAGCTCCCGCTCGCCCTGGCGAACGAGATTGTTGTCCCGCGTGCAGCGCTCGCGATGGATGACGAGCATGTCGCGGATATAGCCGGCCTCCTGCCCGATCGACAGAACGGCCGAACGGCGCGAGGCGGTTTCACCCAGGAGGAAGACGGGGAATTTCTGATGCGCGATATGGACATCGAGATCCTCCACCTTCGTCATGCGGAAGAGATCGCCGACCCAGTCGGGCACGCTGCGGCCGCCGGTCTCGTAGCGCATTCCCTGTTCCTCGACGACGGAACCGTCAGCCTCGTGCAGCGACCACATGTTCACTGGCGAGCGGCGCGGCTGGCGCGTGAAGCGCAGGACCCGCCTGCCGGCGACGCCGATCTCGATGGCGGCAGCCTTCGCGCCCGCCCGAACGAGGCTGTCGCGCGCTTCGCCGTAGAACACGGCGCGCAACGTACGGATGAAGGTCGACTTGCCCCGGTTGTTCGGGCCGATCAGCGCATTCACGCCCGGGCTCAGGTGAAGCGTCGCATCCTTGTAGGCCTGCACGTTGACGAGGCGGATGAAGCGCAGGCCGGGCTGCGCATCGCTCCACGAAGCGCCGCAATCGGACGACAGCACCTCCACCCCGGAGGCAGGCTCGCCGGTGATGCGTGCAATGTGGAATTTGCCCGAGAACTGGGACAGATCGTGGTGGGAGACGGCCAGGCATTGAACGCCGAGACGCGCCGCGCCGTCTTCCAGCACCTTGTAGAAAGACGGGACCCGATCGGGCGCGATCCAGCAATCCGCCTCGTCGAGTGCAAGGAACCGGGCGACGTCAGCCTTGACCACGGCGATCAGGCGCAATGCCATCCCGATCACGTTGGTGAGCGCGCCGCCATTGTCCTCGAGCACGTCCTCGAGCGTACCGTCCGGGCGCTTCACGCAGATATCGAGAGAAGCCAAGCCCCGCTCGGTCGAGAGTTCGAGCGCGACGGGCTTCTCGCCAGGCAGGACCTCCTGCACGAGAGCTGTGAGCAGGGTTTCGAAAGCCGCCAGGTTGCGGCGGCTGGCGCTGCCGTGCACGGCTTCGATGAAAGCCTCCACCTCGTCCTTTACGGCAAGGCGACCCTTGGCCAGTTCGATCTCGCGCGTCAGCTCCTCGACGCGGGAGGCGACGGCTTCGCGCCGTCCTTCGAGACGGGCGAGATCGGTCTCGACGCGCGTCAGATCATGATCCATGGAGCCTGCGATCAACGCTCGCCTCCAAGTTGCTGGAGACGCGCTTCCACATCGCGCAATGCCGCGCCGAACTCCTCGACGAGCTTGGCATTCTGCGCGAGAGCGGATTCGATCAGGCGCTGGATCTCCACCTCGTCATCGGTGCCGAACTCGGCTTTCGCCAGATCCCTCGCCTCGCCGAGCTCGCGTGCCAGCCGCTCGACCTCGCCTTCCGCCCGGATCCGCTCCGCCCGGAGTCTGTCGAAGGTTTTTCGCATCTCTTCCAGGCGCCTGAGTTGGTCCGATTCCAGGCGTGTAAGACTCGTCATAGGGGATGGCTCCGGTGCGCGTGAATGGTCAAGCTTCAGTTATGATCGGCGGTATTTCGTCGCAATGACTTCGCCTCAATTTGGGCTGCATCATAGACGAACCCTTCAACCCTGCCATCCAGCCCATTACATGGTGTCGGTTACTCCAAGATTACAGTCTGGAACAGCGGACTTTGCTTGACAGGCGATCCGCTGGCATTATGTTCTTGGTTTGTTCATATTTCAGACATGCGCTCCGGATGTGACGCCATTAGGGCAAGCTCCCGCGGGAAGGATCTCGGCATGACCGCCATGACGGAAGAGCGACCGATCTTCGAGAACGAGGAATGGCTCGTGACTGAAGGCGGTCTCGAGCACAGGACGACGGGCTACTTCATCGGACGCGAGAGCCTCGGCAACCGTCGGGACGACGGGCTGTGGGCTTGGCCTCTCCACATGGCCGAGAAGAGCTGGTGCAAGATGACGTCGTTCGCCGAAGCATTCTCCTGCGCGGCCACGGTTTATGGCCTTGAGACCGGGGCCGACCTTGCGCAGACATTCAAGATCGCGCGCAGCGAAATATCCGCTTGGCCAAGCCGCAACAAAAAGGTTTTGAATCCTGCTCCTCTCATGTCTCGCACCTTGCGGATGGAGGTCTCCGACCCCATCTCTTGGAAGCCGGGCTCAGCGAAGAAATCCTTGGAAACACAGGGTTTTCAAAGCCCGGACTATGGCTCGCGCATGCGCTCCCGGACGGAGATGCGCCCCATGGCCATCAAGGCGCGATTTCATTTCTCTCAACAGGCCGTGGTGAGAACGGCTACGTCTCCGTGGCAGGCATCACACCGGTTTCGCAAGACCGGAACGAAGCTCGTCCGACTGATTCAAGCGGCCTGGAACATACGGTGAATTCAATGCCGAGCTTTGGTGCGGAAGACAGGAAGCCGGAACGCTGGGGCTCTCTCTGGAGCGCCACCGTCGCCGACGGTAGAGCAGCCCCCGAGACGGCCGACGAGTTCGCGGAGCGTGTGATCTGGACGATCTGCCACGCGAGCGTGACGCCTTCCGTGGGCCGGAGCACCTACGAACGCTGCATGCGTGCGCTCAGCTTCGGCTCGACGGCTCGTGTGGGTTTCCGCCATCCCGGCAAGGCGGGCGCCATCGACCTGATCTGGAGCGAGCGCGAGCGTCTTTTTGATGAATACACCGCGAGTTCCGACAAGCTCGGGTTCCTTGCGGCCCTTCCGTGGATCGGGCCTGTGACGAAGCACTCGCTTGCTCGCAGGCTCGGCCTTTTCGCCGAGCATCACAATCAGGCCGTTGCCTGATGTCGAACAAGAACAACAAGAGGTGTCACCCAATGTCTCGAATCCGCGCAAGCGATGTCGGTTTCTGCGTCACCGACAGCAATGCCAATGCGATCGCGGACAACCTCGTCCATCGCATCCGCGAGGCCGCCGCCGACATGGAGAGCCAGGTCAACAGGCTCTACCGCGGCCGTCAGGCCTGCGACCTCAGCGAAGGTGCCAAGCTCGACCTGGAGAAGGCGATCGAACGTCTGAACTACATGGCGAAAACGCTCCGCGAGGTCCGGAACGAGCAGTCGAAGGTCGTCTATCTTCAGGCAGCCGAATAACATCCGGTTGCCCGGAGCAGCAACGGTACGCTGTTCAAGCATTCTCCTTGTTTAAGAGCCGGCTCCATTGGCGGGACCGGCTCTTTTGTTCGCGTGGTCGCAGATGAGCTTACCGCGGATCCCTTTCACCCAGACCCTCATGTCGCTTGAATTTTTCCTAGAACAAATATAGAACAATAGATGATGTCCCCACCGGGACAGGAGAGTGCAGACAGACCCGAGGACGCGACGCCCTTTTGGCCCGAGCGTCTGGGAGAGATGAAGTGGAGAGCCGTGATGGCGGGCAGTGTGAACAAGGTGATCTTGGTGGGCAATCTGGGGCGTGACCCGGAGGTGCGCCGCCTCTCGAACGGCGAGCCGGT
>JBOZRS010000030.1:0-3736 GCA_050789065.1 Microvirga sp. | reverse complement strand
GCAGCGTGGAAAGTCGCGGCGAATGTCGTTGCTTGAAACGGTCATGCGGCCGAATTTGCCTCGATGCACCCGATGCGGGTTAACGTGACAACACCGAGCACCCCGCCAGGCCTGAGCGCTGCGAACGAGCGGCGGTAATCGTCCTCGCCGACACCATCGAACCCGCCCGGCAGCACGCGCGTGAAGTCTTCGTGCTGGTAGTCGATCGGCGTGGCGCCGAGCTCGCGGACGGTCCCGGCGTGCTCGCCGCGGGCAGTGCCCCACAGCTCGAGCCCGGCCATCCGCCCGAGCGTCAGCAGCGCCTGACCGACGGCGCCAGCAGCTCCCTGCACGAGCACGCGCTGACCGCGCTGCACCCGGGCCGTGCGGTGAAGGAGCTGGTAGGCCGTGGTCCAGCTCAGGATCAGCGTGGCCGCCTCCGCCGGATCGAGACCCGGCGGCACCCGGACCAAGTCCTTGGCCCGGAGCGTGCGGTAGGCGGCGTTCGAGCCGACCACCGTCATATCAGCGACGCGCTCGCCAAGCTGAAAGTCCCTCACGCCCTCGCCGAGCTGATCGATTTCGCCGACCACGTCGTAGCCCAGCACGAAGGGGGCTTCAGGCGCATCGTTTGTGGGTAGAGGTGGCGCCGGATCGTAACGTCGGTGTACTCCAGGCCCGAGGCGAGCACGCGCACCCGCACCTCGCCCCGACCAGCCGTCGGCAGGGGGGCGTCGACCACCTCCAACCCTTCGGGGCCTCCGAAACGCCTGACTTGAACAACCTGGTTGCGCGGCTCCATCATGGGGGGCTCCTTCCCCTTCGTGGTCCGGTGCAAGGGTGTTTCGGTATTAGTTGCAGGCTTCCGGTTGTCAGCCTTGCTGGGACCACGACATGAAGCTGGCCACAAGGCCTGGCGTTCAATCCATCGCAGGCGTAGGGGATTCCGTGAAATGCATCTCGGGCCTGCCTTCGACACCAGCCCGTTGCATTGCCGTTTTCAGTTCGTCCGACGTGGCAAACTCCTCCGCCTTTTGCCGATCGGCAAAGTCGAACAGGAGAATGAGGTCATTGGGGTTATCGGCCGAGTGGTATACACGTCCGTTGCTCAGACCGGCAGCAGTGCGGACCGGCTCGTGAGCATCGAAGACGGGTCGCCAAGTCGTGTAGTCACGCACGCGGTGGTGGACGATCATCAAGGGCATGGCCGTTCTCCCCATGCCACCGGCTTCCCCGCTTGCGGAGAGCCCGTGAAGCGCTCCCGTACCAGACTTCGACTGTCCGCACGGTTGATCGCACGCTAACACGGATGGGCAGGCCCTGCTTGACCGACGAGGCCATCCGCTTGACATCTCTGGACAGCGAGCCGCGGCTGGGACGTTCAGCGGACCACGCGAGGAGCCCGGCAGCCCGGTGTGGTAACGACGAGCCAGTTCCCGGCAAGAAAAGCCGACAAGAACAAGAATAGGTCCGGTAATGGCACACCCCGGACCAAAGCGCTTGGTCAGCTTTGGCGATCAAAAGCGGCCGTTCCTTGAAAGACCTGAGTGTGAATGTCTGACCCACTGCTGACGTTTGGCTGTGCGGCCGTCTCGGGCCTTGGAGATAACACAGCCCAAAAAGGCAACCCAACAAAGAAGAGAGCTGATTTCGCGCCACTGAAAACAGCTCCAGTAGCTTTAATCCACGATAAAGAGCCGGGCTCCCGTACGGGTCGAAGACCGGTGGGAGGCATCGCCATGATCGGATACCTGATAGCTCATTCCCGGCGTGAGCTTGAACGTGCGCCCGTCGCGCAACTCCGTATCGAGCTCGCCCTCCAGAACGTAAAGAACATGGCCGCGATCACACCAGTGATCGGCAAGGTAGCCCGGCGTGTATTCAACCAAGCGGACCCGCAGGTCGCCGACAGTGAACGTCCGCCAGATGGCCTTGCCCGTTTCACCAGCATGTTCGGTTGCTGGCATGTTGGCCCAATCTGTGACGGTAAATGGCAATGCTGGTATCTTCATGGAAGCCTCATAGCGTTACCCAAGCCGATCGCCTCTCCATTGTCTCGCCACGATGGTGATGTGCAGATGCTCGAGGAGTGAATGAGCGACACGAGACGCAGGGCATGGGTTGAAACGTATAGACGGATGCCGCTGCTTTATCGAGTCGCGCAACGACCCTGATCGCATTTTTTGCAGACCTGCGCGAAAACCGCAAAAAATTTGGCAACGTGTTCTTCCTCGATTACTAACCACAGTCATAGGCGGCAAACGGAGCCGCCCAATTTGGTGGCGCCATGAGGACGACGAGAGACAAGCTGGAAAGCATCCTGGCCCGACTGGCCGGAAGAGCCGACAATGAACGTGTGTTCCTGAAGCTGTATGAAGATGCAGCCCGCGCGGCGGCCGATGCGGCCGATGCCCGCAGACAGGCCGGTGTTTCGCTGGGGCCGCTCGACGGAGCGATCGTCTCGATCAAGGACCTGTTCGATGTCGCAGGCGAGACCACCACGGCAGGCTCCATCGCCCTGCGCGACGCGCCGCCCGCCACCAGTGACGCGGCCGTCGTGCGCCGCCTGCGCCAGGCAGGAGCGGTGATCGTCGGCAAGACGAACATGGTGGAGTTCGCATTCTCTGGTCTCGGCCTCAATCCCCATTACGGCACCCCCGGCAATGCGGTGGATCCGGAGCGGATTCCGGGCGGCTCATCGTCGGGGGCGGGCGTTTCAGTGGCGGAGGGCACGAGCGAGATCTCCATCGGCAGCGATACGGGCGGCTCGGTGCGCATCCCCGCCGCGCTCAACGGGATCGTCGGCTTCAAGCCGTCCGCGCGCCGGGTGCCGCTCGACGGAGTGTTTCCTCTGTCCTACAGCCTCGACTCCATCGGCCCGCTCGGCCGCACCGTGCAGGATTGCGCCTTCGCCAATGCGATCATGGCCGGCGAGGAGCAGAGGATGATCGATCCCTATCCGCTTGCGGGCCTGCGGATCGGCGTGCCGCGGGGACGCCTGTTTACCGAAACCGAGCCGATGGTGGCGCAGGCCTTCGAGGAAAGCCTGACGCGTCTGTCGAAGGCCGGAGCCAGGATCGTCGATATCGACATCGACGACTTGGTCGAGGAGATGGAAATGGCGACATCGCGGGCCTCCATCGCGTCGGTGGAAGCAGCTGAGATCCATGCGGATTGGCTCGACTCGAAAGCCCAGGATTTCGATCCGCGTGTCCGGGGGCGGATCGTCCTCAGCGCAACGTTGCCTGCGCCAGCCTACATTCGCATGATGCGCCAGCGCGATGCCCTGATTGCTGCGATGGATGACCGCCTGAAATCCATCGACACTCTTGCCATGTCGGCAACGGCGATCACGGCGCCGCCGATCGCGCCTCTGCTAGCGGACGATCAGCTCTACAGGCAGACCAACCTGCTGATCCTGCGCAACACCATGGTTGGAAACCTGTTCGACCTGACCGGAATCTCCCTGCCGATCCCCGGTCAACAGCGCCCGGTCGGCCTCATGCTGATGGCGCGTAACGGACAGGACAGGAAGCTGCTCGAAATCGCGGCGAGCGTCGAACGGAATTTCGCATCTTGAAAGCAAATGCGGCGGTTCTTGCGGACCGCCGCATCACCGTTCGGCATAATGTGTGCGTGGCACTATCCGCGGCTCTGTTGCAGCTTTGAAGCTCCTACCACTCAGGCTATGACGGGATGGGGTTGAGAGGGGCTCACGTTGACGGCAGGCAAGAAGAACCCGTTCAAGGGTCGGCAG
>JBOZRS010000029.1:0-34452 GCA_050789065.1 Microvirga sp. | reverse complement strand
TTGTCGCCGTCGGCCCCGGCGCCCGTGACGAGAACGGCAAGGTTGCCCCCCTCGACGTAAAGGCCGGCGATCGCGTGCTGTTCGGCAAGTGGTCCGGTACCGAGGTGCGCATCGACGGTCAGGATCTCCTCATCATGAAGGAATCCGACATCATGGGTGTGATCGAACGGACTGCAGCCTCGCAAAGGGCCGCTTGAGCACCAATCCAGAGAGCAATCAGCACAGGAGAAACGAGTATGGCAGCTAAAGAAGTCAAGTTCTCTGCAGGCGCCCGCGAGAAGATGCTGCGCGGCGTGGACATCCTCGCCGATGCCGTGAAGGTCACCCTGGGCCCTAAGGGTCGCAACGTGGTGATCGAGAAGTCGTTCGGCGCGCCGCGCATCACCAAGGACGGCGTCACGGTCGCGAAGGAAATCGAACTTTCCGATAAGTTCGAGAACATGGGCGCCCAGATGGTGCGTGAGGTTGCGAGCAAGACTAGCACCGTGGCGGGCGACGGTACCACGACCGCGACCGTGCTCGCCCAGGCCATCGTGCGCGAGGGCGCCAAGTCGGTGGCGGCCGGTATGAACCCGATGGACCTCAAGCGTGGTATCGACATGGCCGTCGCTGAGGCCGTCAAGGACATCCAGGCCCGCGCCAAGAAGGTGGCCTCGTCTGACGAGATTGCCCAGATCGGCACCATCTCGGCCAACGGCGATGCCGAGGTCGGTCGCATGCTGGCGGAAGCCATGCAGAAGGTCGGCAACGAGGGCGTGATCACGGTCGAGGAGGCCAAGACGGCTGCGACCGAGCTCGACGTCGTGGAGGGCATGCAGTTCGACCGCGGCTACCTTTCTCCTTACTTCATCACGAATGCCGAGAAGATGATCGCGGAGCTCGAGGACCCTTACATCCTCATCCACGAGAAGAAACTTTCCTCACTCCAATCCATGCTGCCGATCCTTGAGGCTGTGGTTCAGACCGGCAAGCCGCTGCTGATCATCGCCGAGGACATCGAGGGTGAAGCGCTTGCGACATTGGTCGTGAACAAGCTGCGGGGCGGCCTGAAGATCGCGGCTGTCAAGGCGCCTGGCTTCGGCGACCGCCGCAAGGCCATGCTCGAGGACATAGCGGTGCTCACCGCCGGCCAGACCATCTCCGAAGACCTCGGCATCAAGCTCGAGAACGTCACATTGGACATGCTCGGCCGGGCCAAGACCATTCGGGTGGAGAAGGAAAACACCACCATCGTGGGCGGAGCCGGCGGCCGGCCGGACATTGAAGCCCGCATCCAGCAGATCAAGGCGCAGATTGAGGAGACCACCTCGGACTACGACCGTGAGAAGCTCCAGGAGCGTCTCGCCAAGCTCGCCGGCGGCGTGGCCGTCATCCGCGTCGGCGGCGCGACCGAGGTTGAGGTGAAGGAGAAGAAGGACCGCGTCGATGATGCGCTGCATGCCACGAAGGCCGCGGTCGAGGAGGGCATCGTGCCTGGCGGCGGCACGGCTCTGCTGCGCGCCAAGGCGGCGGTCGCCAAGCTGACGAGTGACAACCCGGATATTCAGGCCGGGATCAACATCGTGCTGCGGGCGCTCGAGGCCCCAATCCGTCAGATTGCCGAGAACGCCGGCGTGGAAGGCTCGATCGTGGTCGGCAAGATCACCGACAACGCACAATCCGAGACCTTCGGGTTTGATGCCCAGACCGAGGAGTTCGTCGATCTGGTCCAGACCGGCATCGTCGATCCGGCGAAGGTCGTGCGCACGGCCCTGCAGGATGCGGCTTCGGTCGCCGGCCTGCTCGTCACCACGGAAGCCATGGTGGCTGAGCTGCCGAAGAAGGAGGCCGCGCCCGCGATGCCGGGCGGCGGCATGGGCGGCATGGGTGGCATGGACTTCTGATCCAGGAACAGTGCACCGAAACAGGAAGCGGGCCTCTTTGGAGGCCCGTTTTATTTCAGGTGAGGAGGATCTTTCGCCAATACTGATCGAATCCTCGGAATTTCGACGTCCAGCAAGGCCAAGCGTTTGAGCCCAATGCCCTGATAGCAATTCGAATCGGCTCGTACGAGCGGCACCTAAAAAGCCCGCCTATTTCATGGCCGCAACCTCAATGTCGGGTACGCAGTGGAAGCAATGAGGGTCGAAAGCACTGCGGGCGTCGTCTGCTGTCCCCTATGCAGTAAAGAGGTTTTGGAATGGGCGAAATGAGCGGGACACTCTGCCAACACTGTTCGAATGCCCAGAAATCCAAGGATTATCCGCCGTTGCGGCCCTGGTTGACTACGGGACAGTGTGCAATGCGAGCCCTTCGCGTCAAGGTGGGGACGCTGTTCCCACGCGCGGTTGGCCTCGCTCCTAGAAATGTCCATCCGGTCGTCCTTTTGCAGAAGGCTGCGTCTGATTCAGGAGAGCCGCGGAACAGGCTCGAGCCTACCACATCCCCGATCCGGGGATGACGCAATCCGAGCGGCGACAACTCCAAAGAAATTGTGATTTCATATCAAACTGGGCGTTCCGAACGTGTGTGCATCGTGACAAATGCGATTTCCATGCCGTAGATGTGGAGGCATGACAGAGCATGGTCCAAAAAGTGCGGAACGCTGGAAGAAGGCTGTTCCCGATCAGGATGCGCAACGCGAATTAAGATTGGACGCCCTTTACAGGGTTGCTGCCGCAGCGTTCCGCCGAAACGGCTATCATGGCACGTCCTTGGTCCAAATCGCTGATGAACTCGGCGTTTCGAAGCCGGCGCTCTATTACTACATCCGAAACAAACAGGACCTTCTGTTCCAATGTCATCTGGTGGCCGCTGAGCAGGCCATTGCGGCCATCTGCAACGATCCAACGCTGTCTGGCCTTGAGCGTCTGCGCCGCTCGATTGCGAACTACATCGAAGCGATCATCGGCGACCAGAGCGCCAGCGTAGTCATCTTGGAGGAGAAATCGTTAAGCCCTTCCCAATTGGCTTTCGTCATCGAGAAGCGAGACATCTTCGAGAACCAAATCAGAGCGATTATCGATGCCGGTCTGGCTGATGGATCGATAAAGCCGTGCAATGCAAAGCTCGCGGTGTTCACTGCCCTTGGGGCGTCCAACTGGGTCACGAAGTGGTACAAGCCGGATGGCCCGTGGACCGTGCGGGAGACCGCCGACGGGGTTGCGAATCTCCTCTGCTCCGGATTCGACAACACCTGAGTGAGAGCGAACCTGACGCGAGGCGCCGGCGGTGGTGCTTTCAGCCCTTATTGATGTCCGGGTTATCTTCCCCGTGCACTTCGCCGAGCCGGTAAAGGCCGGGGCGGAACGCAAATTTCCCGCTTTCGACTCGAGAGTCAAAAGGCTGACCTGAGAGTTGACACTGCTGATTCCACTCCATAACGTTGGGTCAAAACAACAAGGGGAGGGACGCTTGAGTGAAAGCCTGACGCTATCCCAGGCAGGGCATGCGCCGCGCTGGTTTGCGCCCGGACATTCATTTCAGGAGCGGCCGGTCTGCCACGACGAGGCATACCAGGCACCGCGCCTGAAGGCTGCCGGCGTCGACCCGGCTCTTTATCCGGAGACCTGTGAGACCGGACTGTTCGGCCTCGACTGCTTTGCCTCCATGACGCATGGCGGGCTCAATATCGATGGCTACGTGTTCTTGGCACAGAGCTACAGAAGGATTCTCCCGACGCGGCTCGGCGAGCCGCTCACGATTACCGGTCACGTGCGCGAGCTTCTTCCTGTTCAACGCGGTCAGTTGGTCCACGAAATCTACCGGTTCACCGATGCAGTGGGGCGCGTCCACGTCGAGACCGAACTGACCGGTCTGCTTGCCGACCCGCTCGGTGCCGATGCAAGTCTCCGCAGCCAAGCGCCCCGCTTGCCGCGTCGGCAAGAATTTTCCCGCGAAGGATGGACCTGCATCCAAGAAAAGCAGGTGACGCCTGACGACGTCCGGACCTTTTCGGAGGATGTCGGCAATGACGTTCACTTCGATGTTGATTTCGCACTGCGCTACGGCTTTCGCGCACCGCTCGCGCAAGGGATCATGTCGGCCGTATGGCTGCTCTCCGGCCTTCCTCAAGCCCCGGACTCATCATTTGGTCTACACGTCGCGATCCGTTATCTCCGCCCAGTGTTCTGGGATGATTTTGCATCCCTATGGATCCGGCGCGGGTCGGATGGTGAGATTGACGCGGTCGAAAGCCGTAACAGGGAAGGCAAGGTAACGGCCGATCTCAGGGTGCTCCCGCCGGCGACGTCCGTCGGTGCTGATGGGTCTAGGCCATGACCACGACAATCCTCATCCAATTGATCATATCGGGACTCCTGTTGGGCGGTATTTACGCGCTGGTGTCCGTCGGCCTGACAATGATCTTCGGCGTGTCACGCATCAAAAACTTCGCTCATGGCGATTTCGTGATGGTCGGTATGTACTTGACCTATGCCCTTACCTCGACGACCGCGCTCGATCCCTATCTGGTCTCACCGTTCGTAACGATCGCGCTGTTCGGGTTCGGCATGTTCCTGTCCTATGCCATAATCCGGCCCATCCAGGGGGCGCCTCAGGTCGCACAGATCTTCGCAACCGTCGGCCTCGGCCTCGTGCTGCAGAACTTGGCTCTTATGATCTATGGGGCCGATTTCAGGACCACGAACTCGGTCATCGCGGGTAAGGTGCTACGTTTCTGGGGGATCTCGCTCCCCGCATCGCTCCTCATCGCATTCACGGTGGCGATGGTGGTCATCGCCGGCCTTACCGCATTCCTGCGGGTGACCATGATCGGCAAGGCGATGCGTGCCGTCGCTCAGGACCGGCGGGCGGCCTCTCTCATGAGCATCGATGTGAAACGGGTCGACATGCTGACCTTCGGCCTGGGTACGGCCTGCGCCGGCCTGGCGGGCGCGCTGTTGGCGCCGCTCTACCCGGTTTTTCCCACCATCGGCGTGAATCTGGTCCTTATCTGCTTCGTTGTTGTGATTCTCGGCGGTCTCGGCAGTGTTGAAGGTGCGCTGATCGGGGGGCTGGCCATTGGCTTGATCGAGACCTTGAGCGGTTTCTTCGTCGGATCGGAAATGCGGCAGATGGCGTACTTCTTGGTCTTCATCGCTGTTCTTCTGTTCCGGCCGGCGGGTCTGTTCGGCCAACGCGGCGCCGAGACCTTAGGAGCGTGAGATGATCAGGAAACCGCGTTCATCCGCCTCCTGGGTCGCGCCCATCCTCACCGTGCTCATCCTCGCGGCATTCATGGCGACGCCCCTGGTGGTGAGCGACACCTATTCGCTCCACTTCGTCTGGAAGATCCTGTTCTGGGCCATGCTCGCCTCGGCATGGAACATCGCAGGCGGGTACGCGGGTCAGTTTTCCCTCGGCCACGCGGCGTTTTTTGGCATCGGAGCGTATGTATCGGTGCTGCTCTACAGCAAGGCGGGCGTTTCTCCCTGGATCGGCATGTTGATCGGGGGCGTGGCTGCAAGTTTGTTTGCGCTCGTTATCGGCCTGTTGACGCTGCGGCTGCGCGGTGCCTTCTTCGCGCTCGCTTCCATCGCCTTCGCCGAGGTGCTGCGGATTGCAGTTGTCAACGCGCGCAACTTCACTGGCGGCGCCGAAGGTCTCTCGGTGTCGTTCTCGCCGGGTTTCGCGAACATGATGTTCTCGGGTCGAGCCTCTTACGTCGTCCTCATGGCCGGGATGCTTCTGCTCGTAGCCGTCATCACCCTTGCAATGGAGCGCCTCCCGCTCGGCTATTCCCTTGCCGCCTTACGGGAGGACGAGGAGGCGGCGGAGGCGCTCGGCGTCGACACCGTGCGGGTGAAGCTTATCTCAATCACCTTATCGGCTTTCCTGAGCGCCATGGCGGGCACACTCTATGCCTTCTATATCCTGCTGATCGAGCCATCGACGGTTTTGAGCATCGGATTCTCGGTCGAGATCGCTCTGATGGCCATCATCGGCGGGATGGGCACAGTGCTTGGCCCTGTGGTCGGCGCAATCCTCATCGTGCCACTCAGCGAATACTTGCGCGCGGAGTTCGCCGGCAGCTTCCAGGGGCTCTACCTCGTCGTCTACGGCGCCCTGCTGATTGCAATGGTGATGTTCCTTCCGAACGGCTTGATGAGCGCCGTGCGCGATCCCCGCGGAGCCCTGCGCCGGCTGAGGCCGGGACGACCCGTCCGGCCCCTCTCCCTGGAGGCGCACGATGCTTGAGGTCGAAAAGGTCAGCAAACGCTTCGGCGGACTGCAGGCGGTCAATAGCGTAAGTCTCTCGCTGTCTGCGGGAGAGATCCTCGGTCTGATCGGTCCGAATGGGGCCGGAAAGACCACCTTTTTTAACTGCATCGCCGGGGCGATGCCGCCGACCAGCGGGAGCGTAAGGCTCGACGGATGCGAGATCACGGGCCTGAAGGCCAATAAGGTCTGCCGCGCAGGAATCGGCCGCACCTATCAGATCGTGAAGCCGTTCGCCGGCCTCACCGTTCGGGACAATGTGCTCGTGGGCGCGCTGAACCGTACCCGCAACATGGCGGAAGCAACGCGGCTGGCAGAGGAGGCAATGGAACTCACCGGGCTTGCCAAACAGGCCACCATGCTGGCCAGCAGCCTGCCGCTTCCTCGTCGCAAGCGCCTCGAGGTGGCGCGTGCCCTCGCCACTGCCCCAAAGGTCCTGCTTTTGGACGAGGTTATGGCGGGCCTCAACCCGTCCGAAGTCGAAAAGGCAATCGAACTCATTCGGGCGATCCGCACCCGTGGTGTCTCGGTCCTGATCATCGAACATCTCATGCGCGTTATCATGGCGGTAAGCGATCGGATCGTGGTCCTTCACCATGGCGAGAAACTCGCTGAAGGAACCCCGAGCGAAATCGTCGCTGATCCGCGCGTCGTCAAAGCGTATCTCGGGGAGGGGTTCAGTGCTTAAGGTGAAAGCCTTGGACGCCTTCTATGGCGAAGTGCAGGTGCTCAAACGGGTCGATCTGGAGGTCGCCGAAGGCGAGGTCGTTTCGGTCGTCGGTGCGAACGGCGCCGGAAAGACGACGCTCATCAATGCCCTGTCGGGTACAATCGAGAGGTCCGGCTCGATCCAGTTCGCCGACCGCTCGATCGGCCATCTGCCGCCGCATGCCATCGCGGAGGCCGGGCTCGTTCAGGTTCCCGAAGGGCGCAGGCTCTTCCGATTCATGACGGTGCGTGAAAACCTTGAACTCGGCGCCTATGCCCCGCGGGCACGGAGCAAGATGGCCGTCAACCTCGAGCGCGTCTTCTCGCTCATGCCAAGGCTGGCGGAACGGTCCGGCCAGATTGCCGGCTCTCTGAGCGGCGGGGAGCAGCAGATGTGCGCCATCGGGAGGGCCCTGATGGCGATGCCGCGCGCCATCATGTTCGATGAACCGACACTCGGCCTCGCCCCCATCATGGTGGAGATGGTGTTCAAGCTTCTGCAGAATATTAAGGCCGATGGCCTGACCATCCTGCTCGTCGAGCAGAACGTGAAGCATGCTCTCGCAATCTCCGATCGCGCGTACGTCATCGAGAACGGGCGGGTCGTTCTAGACGGGCGTGCGGCCGACCTGATGCACGACCCCCAGTTGAAGGAAGCCTACCTCGGAGGCTGACGTCGCTTGAACATCAAACCGAGGAATAGGGAGTGAAATCTCGATGATTAGGAAGTCTCTGTTCGGAGCCACCCTAGCGGCGGCTCTCGCGCTCCACGGCGCTTCCGCCAAAGCGGCCGAAGAGTTAAAGATCGGCGTCATGTTCCCGCTCTCCGGGCCGATGGCGCTGATCGGCAACGAGGCCCTTCAGGCCGCGCAGATCGCCCGCGATATGATAAACGAACGCGGTGGAGTCAAAGGTAAGACTATCGCCTTCGCGATCGCCGATGCCCCAGGGCCGACCCAGGGCAATGCTGAAGCGACCCGCTTGATCGTCCGCGAGAAGGTACCACTCATCGCCGGTACCTATGCCTCTTCGATTGCGCTCGCTGCGAGCGAGGTGGCAGAGCGCGAGGGTGCCCTCTACTGGGAGACGATCGCAGTCGCAGACAAGTTCACGACCCGCAACTACAAGAACTCAGTGCGGCTCACGTTCAACGCCAGCATGATGGGCGAAACGGCAGCGGATTTCTCGAAGGAACTCGCCGAGCGCCTGAAGAAGAAGCCGGACGAGCTCAAGATCGCAGTGATTTCGGAGGATTCGGATTTCGGCCAGTCCGTCGGTGACGCGGCGGCCGCCCGGGTCAAGGCGAACGGCATGAAGCTCGTGGCTAATGAGCGCTACAGCCGTACCGTGACGGACCTGTCCTCCTTGGTTCTCTCGCTGAAGGCCGCCGCCCCCGACGTCGTCATCGCCACCTCCTACCTCAATGATGCGGTTCTCTTCATGCGCCAGGCAAGGGAGCTGGACCTCAACCTGGGCGCTCTCGTCGGCATTGGGACTGGATACGCTCTGCCGGACTTTCTCGCCGCAACCGGCGCCAATGCCGAAGGCGTGTTCGATGTCGATGCGCCGTCCTCCCCCAACGTCTCGAACCTGCCTGAGGATACGCAGAAGCTTCACGCAGAATTTCTGCAGCGGTTCCGGACGCTTGCGAAGCGCGATCCGGGTCCACTTGCTCTGATCTCCTTTGGCGGCTTCTGGACGCTCTTCAACGAGGTTCTCGCCAAGGCGCCCGACACCTCGATTGAGAACCTCCGCAAGGCGGCCTACGCGATCGATCTCCCGATGGGGTCGCTGCTCACTGGTGCTGGCGTGAAGCTGAAGCCTATGGGCGATAAGGACCAAGGCCAGAACACACGCGCCCTGATGTCGGTGATGCAGTGGCAGAAGGGCAACCTTGAGGTCGTGTGGCCGAAGAGTGTCGCACTCAAGGAGCCGGTATCGGTACCGCTGCCGAAGTGGAGCGAGCGCTAATCGTTCGGGCCGGGCGTCTTGACGCCCGGCCTCATGTCCCCTGAGTGACGAGAGAACAGGAACCATGGACACGCCTATCGGGCAACTGCGCCGGGCCGCCGATGCCGCTCCTCTGGCGCGCATCAATTCCGGCTCGCAGGCCATTTCCTATGCCGATCTCTACGAGCGCAGCCTTCGCGTCGCGGGCGGGCTTAAGGCCCTTGGCGTGCAGCCTGGAGACAGGATCGCGTTCTGGCTACCCAACGGCATACCCTACCTGGACCTCCTTTATGCTTGCCAGCATTTGGGCGCGATTTCTGTCGCCATCAATACCCGCTTCCGCCGGGCGGAGGCAGAGTCGATCCTGCAGCGGACTGAGGCGACGGGGATCGTGCTTTGGCCCGAGTTCAAGGGGATACCCTTTCTCGATATGCTTGCGGAGCTCGATCCACGTGCAATCGCCTCGCTGCACTTTGCCGTCCTGTGCCACACACGGAAGGCCGAATTCCCGGTTCCGGGCGTGCAGGCCGTCCTGCACGATGATCTCCTGACGGCCCAGGCAGCCCCGAGCGCCGCTGACCCTGACCTTCCGGCCGCCATTTTCGCGACCTCGGGAACAACGAGCGCGCCGAAATTCGCCCTTCACCGTCAGGGACGGATCGCGCGGCATGCGGAAAGGGTGGCGGCCGCCTTCGGCTTCACTGCGTCGGACGCGCATTTGTTCCAGGCGGTTCCGTTCTGCGGAATCTGGGGCTTCAGCCAGTGGATAGCGACGGTTGCGGCCGGCGCCAGCGCCACACTAACCCCCTTGTTCGAGCCGCGCGAAGCGGGCGAACTGATCCGCGCCCGCCGGATCACGCACCTGAGCGGTCCCGATGATCTGCTGAAGCGCCTGCTCGATGCCGTTCCCGAGGAGAAGCCGTTCCCGACCCTTCGCGAGGCGCTCTTCGCCAGCTTCAACCCCACGCTTGCGAACTTCGTCGAGGAGGCTGATCGGCGGGGCCTAAGGACCGTCAACGGCTTCGGCATGAGCGAGATCTTCTCGTTTTTCTCGCGTCAGAAGGCTGAGGAGAGCGCAACGGTCCGCAAGCTGCCGGGCGGGTTTCCCTTGAGCCCGACTACACAGGTCAGAGTACGCGACCTCGATGGCGATGCACTGTTGCCGCCCGGTGCGGTGGGCAGGCTGGAGATCCGGTCGGACACCATGTTTACGGAGTATTTCAACGACCCGGCCGCCACGGCTGCCGCTTTCACGGAAGACGGGTTCTTCCGGACCGGGGATCTCGCCGCGATGGAGATAGATGGTTCCTTCCGTCTCAAGGGGCGCAATGGAGACTTCCTGCGGCTGGGCGGCTTCCTGGTCAATCCCAATGAGATCGAGGCGGTCCTGCAGAAAGCCGCCGGCGGCGCGGATGTCGTCGTGGTGGAAACTGCTACGGAGCGCGGCAACAAGGCGGTAGCATTCGTGCGGACGACCAGCGGTGCGCCGCTGGACGAAGCGGCCTTGGACGCCAGGGCCCGGGAGATGCTCGCCGACTACAAGGTTCCTTCGCGCTATGTAGCCGTGCAGGAGTTTCCCGTGGCGATGAGCGCCAACGGAGAGAAGATTCAGCGGCGCCGCCTCAAGGACATGGCGGCCGAACTCATGGCGTCCTGAGGCGCGACGAACCCGAACGGAGAACAGCATGGCAGACACCTTCACCGCGCTCGTTATCGAGGACGACGCCGGCAAGCCGCGGCCGCAGTTCAAACGGCTTTCACTGGCCGACCTGCCGGATCACGACGTGCTGGTGGACGTCGCGTACTCGACTCTGAACTACAAGGACGGCCTCGCGGTGACCGGCAAGGGGCGGATCGCACGGCGTCTTCCGATGGTGGCCGGAATTGATCTAGCTGGCACTGTCATTGAGTCCCGCTCACCGGACTGGAAGCCTGGCGATAAGGTTATTGTGAACGGCTGGGGGATGTCGGAGACGGAATGGGGCGGCTACTCTCGATTCCAGCGCGTGAAGAGCGAATGGCTGGTGCGACTGCCAGAGCCGTTCAGCCTCCAAGATGCCATGGCCATTGGCACCGCCGGTTACACGGCGGCCCTGTGCGTCGACGCACTTGAGGACTGGGGCGTCATTGGCGGCCGCGCCGGCGAGGTGCTGGTCACCGGCGCCGCCGGTGGCGTCGGATCGACGGCCATCGCGCTGCTGGCTAAGCGGGGTTACCGGGTGACGGCATCAACCGGACGCCCTGAGACCCACAGCTACTTGGAACGTCTCGGCGCAAGTGGCTTCGTCGACCGCGAGAGTTTGAACGAGAAAGGGGCCCCCCTCCAAAAGGAGCGGTGGGTCGGTGCTGTCGATTCAGTGGGATCCACGACGCTGGCCAATGTTCTCTCCCAGACGGTCTATGGCGGCGCGGTTGCGGCCTGCGGGCTCGCTGGCGGGGCGGATCTTCCGGCAACGGTCCTGCCGCACATCCTGCGGGGCGTTACCTTGATCGGGGTCGATTCTGTCATGGCTCTGATGGCCAAGCGTCAGAAGGCGTGGTCGCGCCTCGTCCGAGATCTCGATGCCACGGTTCTTCGTGACATGAGCCGGGTAGAGCCAATGTCGCGCTTGCCGGAACTTGCGGAGGAAATCCTCAAGGGAAGGGTGCGAGGTCGCATCATCATCGACGTTGCGGCGGGGTAAACGGGATCCATCCGGCGACGGCACACCGAAGAAGCAGACCGGTCGCCTCGTGAACCAGGGTTCAATTCGGCAAATGAACGAGCCGGAAACCTCTCCCTTAGTTCGCGCTGGCGGCGTCGGCGGGGCTCACCCGGCAACCGGAACATCGTGCCGGAACCGCGCTGCGTGGCTCATTTTGGCATTAGCGTCGTGCGGGCCGGGGCCCGACCTCCCGTGTCCGCCCGTCTTGTCCCGAACGATGCAGGTTCAGGGGCAGCAGGGGCCCCTGTTGCGATCTCAGCGTCCTCGGGGAGCGGGTCCGCCGGAGAGCCTCCGACGGAGGTCCGCCCGAGCTCCCGAAGCCCCGTCGCTGCCATCGCGATTGACAGCCGGGTTGGCCGCGGATCCCATCCGGGGCAGGTCCACAACCCGAAAAAGTTGTCCTCCAAGCGGCCCAGTTTGACGGGTCAGGACCAGGTCTGAACCGGCAGATTCGACCCACAAGGAGTTTGTTAGGCGGACAGCAGATCCTTCAGATTTCCGACAGCGACCAAAGATTTTGTAAGTGATACGCCACCTCGCTTGGCGCTTCCAGCGGCGCGAGGTGGCCGCAGCGTCGGATGATGTGCAACTCACTGTCTGAAATTCGCTGGAACATCTCAATTGATAGGTCCGGCGGCGTCAGTCGGTCATCGCGACCGCCGATGACAAGAGTCGGGCACTTGATGGCAGCGAGGGTAGGGCGGCTATCGATCCGGTTAATGACAGCCTGTTGTTGACTAATGAAGTGAGCGACGCCTACTTCCGCTGCCATGTGCTGAAGGATCTCGAGCATCTCAGCCGACGGGTCAGCGACCAACCGAGGGAAAAGCCTCGGTGTAATCCCATGGAATCTTCCAATTTGCGCAAGGGACATGAGATCGGAACGGCGAGATATTTGGTCCGGTGGATCCGAACGAGCAGAAGTATTGATCAGGGCGAGTCCCGAAATGCGCTCAGGCGCACGACGCATGATCTCGAGGGCAACATAGCCGCCCAGCGAGTGGCCGGCGATCACAAAGCGCGGTGGAGCGATCGCGAGGATTCCCTGAGCCAAACTGCCCAGGTCCGGGTCCCTGAGCGCTCCGACCTGGACGAGGTGGATCTCGGGGGACATCAACTCCCGGACGGGGTGCCACATTCGCTCGGTGCAGAGTAGGCCTGGGACTAGGACCAGGGCACTACGCATAGCCCTGGCTCTTTGCCACTTGGGCTAGGATGAACTGCGCCTTTGCCACAAGCGGTGGGTCGACCATTGCCCCATCCACACGAACTGCTCCGTCTGCTGCGTGAGCAGCTGCCGCAACGACCTTCTCCGCCCAAAGCTTCGCCTGCGCATCGGGTAAGAAACCCTGTCGGATCGGCACGATCTGCCTTGGATGGATTGCAAGCTTGCCTCCATAGCCAAGATCAGCAGCGCGGCGGGCTTCCGTCTCCACCACAGTCGGATCGTCCAGGCATGTAGTGACACCATCAAGCGGCGAGGGTAGCCCTGCCAGCCGCGAACGCAGTACAATCTCACTGCGGGCCAGCAGCAGCGCTTCCCAGGACGATGAGCATCCGAGATCCACGCAGAAGTCCAGCGAGCCGAATGCCGCCACCGAAACAGACGGGGCTGACAACAGTGATGGCAGCTCAGCGACCCCACGCGCTGTTTCGACAAGTGGTATTACGGGGATATCTCTTCGGAGGCGCGTGTGAATGGCGGCAATGTCACTCGCACTCTCCGCCTTTGCCAGCATGATACCGGATACCGATGCTCTCGAGAGCGCCGCTAGGTCATCCGCGAACCAAGGAGTGCTCCGCGCATTGATCCGAACGATCACGGGAACGGCCGTGATGCCGTGGGACACAACAGCCTTGCGAGCGGAATCCTTGAGGTCCGGTGCAACGGCGTCCTCAAGATCGAGGATGACTGCATCGGCGCCGCTGGATGCCGCATTGCCGAAGCGCTCAGGCCGATGACCCGGGACGAAGAGAGGCGCTATCGGCGGTTGGATGTGGGATTTCATCTGAAAACTCTTCGATTTGACTGCCGCACTGACGTGGAGTCGAAGCCGATGACCATGCCGTCGCACCAGCCACAGAGGAGCGCTCCTCGTCGAAACTATTCATGACCCCGGCGGGATCGGGCGCGGACGGGTGCGGGAGGCTCCGGAGCATCCTTGGGCCGAGCTCCTGCTTCGGCGCTGAGCAGGCTGCTGATCGTTGCCGCCGTGTGCTTCAACGCTGGCAGCACGGCTGCAAGCTGGCGCTTGCGGTCGCCAGCATTCCGAAGGATAAGGCTGCTCATTGCCGCCTCAACACGATCACCGACGAAGATTGGAACGGCGACAGCCCATATGCGTGATTGGTACACATCGTCGAGATAGGCTTCGTCGGCGAAGGCATACCCGGTCTTGCGGGCCGTGCTGATCTTGTCAGGCAAGGATGTCCAGAGTGCCTCCTCGGTGTCCCATCGGTCCTTGCTCTTCCGCAGCCGGGAGAGGGTCGTGTCCAGTTCGTCCTCCGGAAGATGGGCAAGAAAAGCGATGCCGACCCCAGTCGCGAGAAGTGGGATACGGGCACCGAGCCGCCCTGGAATCGACATGCCGTTCGCACTGCGGTTTGTGTAAGCGATAACCATAGCGTCGCGCTCGAAGACGGCAACGTTGGACGGCCAGCCGATCTCCGCACGCAAGGCTTCGACATGGGGCTGCGCCAGCTGGACGAGGCGCGATGTGGCATCGAAGCCGCGGCTCAGCGACTTGGTTCTGGCCGTGACGCCAAAAGCCGCGTCACCCGTTTGCCGGTAGACATATCCGGCGTCGATCAGAGTTTCGATAATCCGGACGACCGTAGGCTGCGGCAGCTTCAGCAGCTTGGCAATCTCAGCTGCCGAAATTGGGCCACTCTCACTGACGACCTGCAGGACGTTGAGGCCCCGGATGATAGCTCTGACCGGCTCAAAGGAAGGCATGGGATCACTACTGCGTTTCTACACGGCGCGCTTCGGGCCGGAGCCCTAGGGCGGACTTTACAATCTCTGCCTGCTCCATGTCATGTCTGTCGATCGACCCGCCAGCCGGCACCGGCATCGCCGGACGCCCCGCGAAGCGGAGCGCGGAGGCCCAGGGAAACGCGTGGCGGGCCAGCTGATCTCGCACGAAAAGCCATCCGCCCTGGTTTTCCGGCTCCTCTTGGCACCAGATCCAGTCCCGAACCTTTGGAAAGCGGGCAAGCGTCGATCTAAGTTCATCGGCTGGGAACGGATAGAGCTGCTCGATCCGGATGAGGGCGATATCGGTCGCAGGCCCGCGGCTGTCGAGGCTCTGTTTCAGATCATAGAAGATTTTGCCCGAACAGAGGACAATTTTCCTGATGCGCTTCGGGTTCGTGTCATTGTCAGGCATTACGGGGCAGAAGCGCGTGTTGCCTGTCATCTCGGCAAGCGATGAGGCGCAGACCTTCTGGCGCAGGAGAGACTTGGGAGCTATGACGAACAGGGGCTTGCGCCAGGGCGCGCGGATCTGCCGCCGCAGCAGATGAAAATAGTTCGCAGGTGTCGAGGGGTTGGCAACGATGATATTCCCGTTCGCGCAGAGCTGCAGCAGCCGCTCAATCCGGGCGGACGAGTGATCGGGACCTTGCCCCTCCAAGCCATGAGGCAGGAGCATGACAAGACCCGACATCATCTGCCACTTCGCTTCGGCCGAGACGATAAACTGGTCTACCGCAATCTGGGCGCCATTCAGAAAGTCGCCGAACTGCGCCTCCCATACCACCAACCGGCCGGGGTCGGCGAGGCTGTGCCCGTATTCAAACGCGAGCACACCGTACTCCGAGAGCGGGCTGTTGATAGCTTCGAAGGTTGCCCGGTTGCGAGCCGCTGCGCGCACGGGCATCTCGACAGCCTCGGAGGACAGGTCGAATACGCCCAAATGACGCTGGGTGAACGTTCCGCGGATGCAATCCTGGCCCGACAAGCGGACGGAAACACCCTCTGAGAGCAGCGATCCGAAGGCCAGAGCCTCTGCCGTGGCGAAGTTGATCCCGGTGCCCTCCTGAATGCTCTCCAGACGGGCCTTGTAGAATTGGCTCACCTTGGGGTGTGGGGTGAGGTGGGAGGGAACTGTCGAAATTGCCTGTCCGACCTCGATGAGGAGGTCGTGGTCTACGCCGGTTGTGACAGGGTCAAGGACGCTCTGCTCCTCAGCCTGAAGAACATCAACCCATTGGTCTTGGACCGTGTGCCGCCGGTTCGGCCAAAACGAGTCGATCGCCGTGTAAGCCCGATGGAGTTCTTCCCGGAAGGCGAGGGCCGCCTCCGTGGCGAATTCGACAGCGCGTGGCTCGGCTGCGGCAACCTTTTGGATGAGCTGGTCCCGCAGAGGCTCGCGCGTATCGATCGTTTTCCACACTTGGGGAAGCGTGAAGCGCGGTTCATCCAGTTCATTGTGGCCATTACGCCGGTAGCAGACCAGATCGATCAGGATATCGCGCTTGTACTTGTGACGCCATGCGATAGCCAGCTGCGCCATCCGTGCCACGGCAACCGGATCGTCACCGTTGACATGGAGCACGGGAACGCCAGTCATCTTGGCGATGTCGGTACAATACAGAGACGACCGACCCTCGGATGGCGTCGTGGTGAAGCCGATTTGATTGTTGACGACGAGGTGGACCGTTCCGCCAACGTTGTAGCCTGCGAGGCCTCCGAGCTGGAGGAGCTCCGCAACCAGTCCCTGACCTGAAAATGCTGCATCCGTATGCAGGAGCAGGCACAACACTTTCTCCCGGTCCTTCTCAATGGCTTGCTTGGCCCGGGCAAGGCCTGTCACGACAGGTGCCACGACAATAAGATGCGACGGGTGCGGTGCAATCGTCACCTTGAGAGTGTGTTCATCAAAGCGGATCTCCTCGGCATGCCCCAAGTGGTAGGGCACGTCGCCGGTGAACGAGGCGCCGCCCTTCGTCAGATCACGTCCCTTGATTTCGGCGAGCAGCATCGCAAGAGGCTTGCCGAGAACTGTCGCGAGTGTGCTGAGACGGCCGCGGTGCATGCCGCCGATGACGGCTTCGTCACAGGTTGTCGCGGCGGCCTCCCGCAGGATCTCGCGAATGGCAACCGCAGCCGATTCGGCGCCCTCAATGCCGAAGCGCTTCTTCGTCGGGAATTTGATGCGCACGAACGATTCGAACTCGTCCGCCAGGGTGATCGCCTTGAGTGTGCGTGTGAGCAAGTCTGGGTCAGTCGGCGCCAGCATTGCTCGCTCGAACGCCTCGAAAATCCAGGTTCTAGCCTCTTCGTCGTCAATGTGCGCGGCCTCGATGGCTGCGGTGCCAGCATAGATATCTGTCAGCTTGGGGACCAGGTGGTGGAGGGGGCCGCGCTGACTCTGCCCGCCGAGGCGGTACGACGCCTCACCGGTCTGCTCTGTGATCTGGCTCCGCAACCGGGACAGCAAGCCTACCTCGGTCCGAGGTGTCAGACCGAGCGGATCGAGATTCGCTTCGCGGTGGCCATAAGTCCGAAACGCCTGGATGAGATCATTGGCGAGGCGGACTCCCGATCCTGCCGTACCGGTTGTACCCTCATCCGCAATGCCCTCGAAATAAAGTCCCCAATCAGCCGGAACCGATGAGCGATCACGCCGGTAACGTCCATAAAGTTCAAGAAAGAAAGCGTTGTCGCCACTGAGGGGCAGATCCATGAGCACACCGGAACATAGACAGAGAAAAAGAACCAGGCAGGCCGTCCCTGCCTGGCATCATCGGTCGTTATTCACTCTTGAGCCGAGGAGCGTTGACATCAGCGAGGTCGCACCAAGCATCGAGCAGCGCCGAGAAGTCCTTTCCTCCGAAACCTCTCGAGCGGGCGAGCTGCAGGCACTCGCGAGCCGCTGCCCCCATCGCGAGAGGAACCTTCATAGCAGCGGCAGCCGTGAGGGCGATCCCCAGATCCTTGTGAGCGAGGTCAATCTGAAAACCAGGCTCAACATCCCCCACCAGGACCTTCCCAGGAAAATTAGTCTTCAGGTGTCCGTTGTTGGCCGTGGTGCCATTCAGAACCTCGATGGTTTTCTCCACATCAAGGCCGAAACGGGCCGCAAGCGTCAGTGTCTCTGCGTTGAGCTGGCAGGCAGCAATCGCGAGGTAGTTATTCACGACCTTCATCCGAATGCCCGTGCCGACCTGGCCGCAATACTGAAGGGTCGAACCCATGGCTTCTAACATGGGTTTGATCCGCTCGAAGGTTGCGGAATCTGCGCCGACCATGAAGAGACACTCGCCCCGGTCCGCATGGCTCGCCAGTCGGCCGACCGGAGCGTCCGCGAAAATCATACCGGCAGACGCGACAGCCGCAGCAATCTCGTCGGTAGCGAGCGGGTCGATCGTGCTCATGTCGACGACGATGGTCCCGGGTCGGGCATTCGGGATGATGTCTTTGATGACGACATCGCGCACATGCTGCGAGGCGGGCAGCATCATGAAGATGATCTCGGCCTCCCGGGCGACATGCGCAGCGGAGTCGGCTCCCTGTCCGCCAAGCTCTGTGAGCGCGGCGATGCCCGCAGGATTTACGTCATAGGACAGAGTCGAGAAGCCTTTTCTCTGCAGGTTCGAGGCCATGGGGCGACCCATACGGCCGAGGCCAATAAAGCCAACTGTGGAGTTCATGGGCGTTTCCGATAGTTATCTTGGTTGAGGGGGATCTCGCCGCATCAAGCGGCGAGATAGCTGGTCTTCACCATGGTGTAGAACTCGACCGCATAGCGGCCCTGCTCGCGTGGGCCATAGCTCGACATCTTTCGGCCCCCGAACGGCGTGTGGTAGTCCACACCCGCGGTCGGCAGATTCAGCATCGTCATCCCGGCCTGGACATTCGCCTGAAAGTGACGGGCATATTTCATCGAAGTGGTGACGATACCGGCCGAAAGCCCATACTCAGTGTCGTTTGCGACTGCGAGCGCCTCGTCGTAGTCTGCCACCCGGATAATCGACGCAAACGGGCCGAAAATCTCCTCACGGTTGATTTGCATCGTGTTCGTGGTGTCGGCAAACAGCGTGGGCGCCAGGAACCATCCGCGGGTTGAAAGCTGCAGCGGGTTGCCGCCCGATGCCAGTCGGGCATTTTCCTGTTTTCCGATCTCGACGTACTTGAGATTCTTCTCGAACTGGCTCTCGTCGATTACGGGACCAACCTGCGTTTCCTTGTCGAGTGCCGGTCCGATCCGCACCTTCTCCAGACGCGCAGCGACTGCCCTCGCAAAGGCGTCGTGAATGCCAGAGGTCACAATGAGGCGGCTGGATGCCGTGCACCGCTGACCAGCTTGGAAGTATGCGCCATTGACGGCCAGATCAGCCGCGAGATCGAGGTCCGCGTCGTCAAGCACAACGAGCGGATTTTTGCCGCCCATCTCGAGCTGGCAGCGAACCATTCTTTCCGCGCACCGTACTGCGATTCGCCTGCCGGTCGCCGCAGAGCCGGTGAAGGAGACTGCATCGGCACCTTCTACGACCGCGGCGCCGACGTCAGGACCACGGCCAATCACCATATTGAAGACACCCGCCGGGACGCCCGACGCAGCGACAATCTCTGCAATCGCAGCGGAGATGCCCGGCGTCTTTTCCGACGGCTTCCAAACAATGGCGTTGCCGAAGGCCAACGCCGGGGAGATCTTCCAGAGGGAGACCGCGATCGGAAAGTTCCAAGGCGTGATGAGGCCGACGACGCCCACCGGCTCGCGGGTGATCTCCACGTCAACGCCGGGCCTGACCGAACCTATCTTCTCGCCGGGAATGCGAAGGGCCTCTCCGGCGAAGAAGCGGGCGATGTGGCCGGCGCGGACGACTTCGCCCAGCGCATCGGAGATCGTCTTGCCGCCTTCGCGCGCCATGATCTCGGCGAGTCTGTCCTTCTGTTCAAAGATCATGCGGGAGATCGCATCAAGAGCCATCGAGCGCTGCTCGATGGTGGCCGCGCGCCAAGCGGGCTGAGCGCGACGGGCTGCAGCGAATGCAGCGTCCACGTCGGCTGCCTTGGCCATTCCGTAGGTCCCGACCACCTCATCCAGGTTCGATGGGTTGCGGATCTCCAGCGTATCGCTGCCGCCGGTCCATGTTCCGCCAATCAGGTTTTTTTCGAGAAGCATGCTGGTCCTCCTGCAGATGTCTATGGGCTGGTCTGCTTCAATAGGCTGATTTGCCGGAAGCCGACCTAACGTCAGAAACCCACTAGCAGCTTCTTCTGAATGATGCTAGCTTTTGAATTGTCAATTCACACAGTGAATAAACCCGATTGAGACGCCATCTCAGAAAAAGGGGTTTTGGGAGGACGACAATGAAGAGACGTGACTTCTTGAAGGGCGCCACGCTTGTCGGCGGTGCTACGGCGCTCGCGGCACCGGCCATTGCGCAATCGGAGCCGGTCATTCGCTGGCGCTGTGTTTCGAGCTTTCCAAAGAATATCGATGTTCTCTATGGGTGCGCCGAGGTGATGTCGAAGGCGCTCGCAGAGGCGACCGACAACAAGTTCCAGATCCAGGTTCTTGCAGCAGGCGAGATCGTCGGTGGCCTCCAGGCACTCGATGCGACAATCAACAGTACCGTCGAGCTCTGCCACAGCGCGTCCTATTACTACGTCGGTAAGGATCCGACATTTGCGTTCGGAACCCACGTGCCTTTCGGCCTCAATACGCGACAGCAGAACGCGTGGATGTATCACGGGCAGGGCAAGGAGTTGCTCGAAGCGTTCTATCGGGAGCGCAATGTCGTGGCGCTCCCCGGCGGCAACACCACGACTCAGATGGGCGGCTGGTTCCGAAAGGAAATCAACTCCGTTCAGGATCTCAAGGGATTGAAGTTCCGCATTTCGGGCCTGGGCGGCCAAGTGCTCGCCAAGATCGGCGTTGTCCCGCAGCAGGTCGGTGGCGGAGACATCTACCCTGCCTTGGAGCGCGGAACGATCGACGCTGCCGAGTTCAATGGTCCTTACGATGATGAGAAGCTCGGGCTCTACAAAGTCGCGCCCTATTACTACTATCCGGGGTTTTGGGACGGTACGTCCATGCAGCACTTCTTCATCAATGCGGGAGCCTGGGAAAAACTGCCGAAGCACTATCAAGCGGCACTCCGCTCTGCTGCGGCTCTGGCCAATATCGACAGCATCGCACGATATGACGTTCTGAATCCAAAGGCCCTGCGCAGCGTCATAGGCAATGGTGCCCAACTGCGAGCATTCCCGAATGAAGTCGTGGATGCCGCCTTCGATGCCTCGAAGGGGCTCTATGAGGAGCTTTCGGGCAAGAGCACGGACTTCAAGAAGATGTATGAGAGCATGCTGACCTTCCAGCGTGAATCGGCGGTGTGGAACCAAGTGTCGGAATACGCATACGACACGACGGTCATGCGCTCACTCCGCCGCTGATCCAAACCGCGGGGCGGGGGAACTCCCGCTCCGCTTGCCTCGGTGGAACTTGGTACGGCATTCTGTTCGAAGCGATGTACAATCACCTCAAAACCCTGCGTGTCGTCGAAGGAGCATCCTTCATCGCTGCGCCCTCGTGCGGTCTTCACTTGGCCCAGCTCGGAGCCGAGGTGATCCGGTTTGACCAGGTCGGCGGCGGTCCGGACTTCCATCGGTGGCCCCGCATCCCGGGTGGGCCGAGCCTCTATTGGGAGGGCCTGAACAAAGGCAAGAAGTCGATTGCGCTCGACCTGACGCGTCCTGAGGGTCGTGAGCTCGCAATGCGTCTGGCGACCGCGCCCGGGGAGAACGGCGGGATCTTCCTGACCAACTACCCGGTCGACGGCTTTCTGTCTCATGAACAGTTGAGTGCGATCCGCCCGGACCTGATCACGGTCAGGGTGATGGGCTGGCCGGACGGGACGCCCGCACTGGACTACACGGTCAACTGCGCCATCGGCATACCGGACATGACAGGTCCCTCGTCCGTCCACGGGCCGGTCAACCATGTCCTTCCGGCCTGGGACCTGCTCACGGGGGCATATGCGGCCTTCTCCCTGCTCGCCGCGGAGCGGCGGCGGCGGGAGACTGGTCAGGGCGAGGAAGTACGCGTCCCGCTCGGGGACGTGGCAATGGCGACACTCGGCAACCTCGGCCAAGTTGCCGAGGTGCTCATCGGAGGAAACGATCGGCCCCGCACCGGCAACGACCTCTTCGGGGCATTCGGACGCGATTTTGTGACCCGCGATGGCCGCCGCCTGATGATTGTCGCGATCACCGCGAGGCAGTGGAAGGGGCTTGTCCGCGCCTTGGACATCCAGGAGCAGATTTCCCGCCTGGAGGTCGAACTGGGCCTGTCCTTCGCCATGGATGAAGGACTGCGCTTCGAACACCGCGACAGACTCAATCCGATCGTGGCCACAGCCGTTGCCTGCCGGAATTCCGATGAGCTTACCGGCGCCTTCGATGCGGCAGGCGTATGCTGGGGGCCTTACCGCACTCTCAAGGCGGCCCTTGAACAGGACGAGCGCCTCTCGCCGCGCAATCCGGTGTTTTCGGAGGTCCAGCATCCGAGCGGCCACCGCTACCTGACGCCGGGATATGCGGCGACCATGAGCGGCCACAGCCGTCAGGCCCCGGCCAGCGCGCCGCGACTCGGCGAGCATACCGAACAGGTGCTCGCCGAGGTTCTGAGGCTTACCGACGGCGAAATCGCGGATCTCCACGACCGCCGGATCGTCGCCAGTCCAGCAGAGTAGAGGCTAGGCGAGGGGATCAACGAGATGTCAGCGGAGCGCCTGATCAGCGACGGCATGATCGAGGAATATCGGAGCTATATCGGCAGCAGCCAGAGGGCTGTGCAGCTGATGGACGCCGCCAGTCTGGCGCGCTTCGCTGTCGCCGCAGGATGCCCTGCGGACGGGCACGGTGCGACGGTGCCGCCAATGATGCACTGGGCCTACTTCCTCCCCGTCGTAGCCACACATGACCTCGGCGAGGATGGGCACTACCGGCGCGGCGGATTCATGCCCCCCGTGTCTCTGCCCAGGCGTATGTTCGCAGGCGGACGGACCGAGTTCTTGGCGCCATTGGACGTTGGTGTGGAGGCATCCTGCGTCACCACAATCCGCGATGTCGCGCATCGCATGGGGCGCTCCGGCGAACTCGTCTTTGTCGAAGTCGAGCGGCAAATCGAGCAGGAGGCTCGTATGCGCCTCATTGAAACGCAAACCATCGTGTACCGACAGGCCGGAAGCTCATCTCCGGTCATTCCGGCACCAACACCCCCGACAGGAGTGGTGTGGCAGCCAAACACGGTCGAGCTATTTCGGTTTTCCGCCGTTACGTTCAATGCCCACCGCATCCATTACGATCAGCCCTATGCGCGCAACGTCGAGTTCTATCCTGACATCGTCGTGCACGGACCGTTCACGGCAATGAAGCTGTGCGTTCTGGCCTGCCAGGGTGCGCGCCATCCAATGCGCTCGTTCAGCTTCAGCGCGCAGGCTCCGCTTTTTGTCGGCCAGCCGGTGCGCCTGCGGAGGGAGGAAGTCGATGACGGCTACGACCTTTTCGCCGACCGCTGCGATGGCGTGATCGCCATGAAGGCCAAGGTCACCTTCTGATCAGGCAAAAGAGAGAACCCCATGCACATCCACGCCAATCACCCGCTCACCCATGACACCGTCGTGGATCTTGCAGTCAGTGCCGCAGCCGCCGCCCGCCAATACTGCACCGCCGCGGAGCGGATAGTCGCCCTGGATCTCATGGATCAGAATGGCCGCATCGACTCCCAGACCCTGAACCAGGAACAGCGCAGGCTGCATGGGCTCGCATGGATCGCCACGACGGTAGAGACGTTGGCCCAGACAGCATCCTGGGCGAGCGACCTGAAGGACTCAGAAAGGCTCGGAAAGACCGAGGCGCTCATTGTCATGATCGGCTTCGGCGAATACCTCGGGCAGCTCGTTGGCGGCCTGCCAATGAGCCCGAACGAAATCGTGCGACCGGGCGAGCTGGGCCTTGCCGCTGAAGCGGCGGCCCTCCAGTCGGGTCCCGCAGTCGCGGCCTTCTTGGCCTCCGGCAATGTGGCCGCCAACCGAACTGCATTAGTGGCTGAAATGCGCGAGGATCATGGCCCGGCCGAGACGCTCGGTGACGACACCTTGGACATGATCCGGGATCAGTTTCGCCGCTTCGCTACCGAAAGGATTGCTCCCCAAGCGCATGCGTGGCATCTCGCCGACGCCCTGATTCCGGACGAAGTGATTGCCGAGATGTCTGAGCTGGGGGTGTTCGGCATCTGTATTGACACGGAGCATGGGGGCCTTGGCCTCGGAAAACTCGCCATGTGCGTCGTCACCGAGGAGCTGAGCCGAGCCTGGATTGCCGCAGGCTCCCTTGGCACCCGTTCGGAGATCGCAGGCGATCTCATCGTCAGTGCCGGAACACCGGAGCAGAAGGCCCACTGGCTCCCGCTGATCGCCTCGGGCCGGGTCCTGCCGACTGCAGTCTTTACCGAGCCGGATGCCGGTTCCGATCTGGCGAGCCTCCGCACTCGTGCCACGCCGACATCGACCGGCTGGCGGATCGACGGCAACAAGACCTGGATCACCCATGCGTCACGGAGCGATCTCATGACGATCCTGGCGAGAACGGATCCATCCAGACAAGGCCACGACGGTCTGTCCATGTTCCTGGGACCAAAGCCGCGCGGGACGGACGCCGATCCCTTTCCTGCCGACGGGATGTCGGGCGGTGAGATCGAAGTCCTCGGCTATCGCGGAATGAAGGAATACGAGATTGCCTTTGATGGTTTCGCGCTAAGGGCGGAGGCCCTCCTTGGAGGCGTGGAAGGGCAGGGCTTCAAGCAGCTGATGCAGACCTTCGAGGGTGCACGCATCCAGACGGCGGCCCGTGCGATCGGCGTGGCATGGAAGGCCCTCGACCTCGGCTTGCGCTATGCGCTCGAGCGGCGCCAGTTCGGGAAGCCGCTCGTGGCGTTTCCGCGAGTTTCCGACAAACTTGCGCTGATGACCGTCGAGACCGTGATGGCGCGCGAGCTCACCTATTTCGCCGCGCGGGAGAAGGACAGCGGCCGTCGTTGCGATGTTCAGGCTGGGATGGCGAAGCTGCTGGCCGCTAGGGTCGCGTGGACCAATGCGGACACGAGCCTCCAAATCCACGGCGGCAACGGTTACGCTCTGGAATACGAGATCAGCCGTGTTCTCTGCGACGCACGGATCCTGAACATCTTTGAGGGAGCCGCCGAAATCCAGGCCCATGTCGTCGGCCGCGGCCTCCTGGCAGGGCGCCGTAAGACCAACGCGGCCGCCTGAGCAGAGGCATTAGCTATGGGCTTATTAACGACACAGGATAGGCTTCGCGTTGCTAGTCCGAATCAGCCGAATCTCGGGGTGGCCCTTAACAGGCTCCACGACCTGCTGGGTGAGCGCCTCTCAACCGGTGAAGCCGTTCGGCTGCAGCATGCCCACACAATCAATTGGATCCCGCCCCAGCCGCCGGATGCCGTCGTCTTTCCTATGTCCACTGCTGAGGTTGCGCGGATCGTCAGCATCTGCGCCGAGCATTGCGTGCCGATGATTCCATTCGGGACGGGATCGTCACTGGAGGGACACGTCAATGCTCCCTCTGGCGGTGTTTCGATCTCCACGCGCGACATGAAGGGAATTCTCGCTGTTCATACGGGGGATCTCGATGTCACCGTTGAGGCGGGTGTCACCCGCACACAGTTGAATGCGCATCTGCGCGATACCGGCTTATTTTTCCCGATCGATCCGGGAGCGGATGCATCCCTTGGGGGGATGGCCTCGACACGGGCCTCGGGAACGAATGCGGTCCGCTACGGAACGATGAAAGACGCTGTGATCGGCCTTACGGCCGTTCTGCCCAACGGACAGGTCGCTCATATGGGAGGGCGGGCTCGCAAGTCGTCTGCGGGCTACGACCTGACACGGCTTCTCGTCGGAGCAGAAGGGACGCTCGGGATCATCACAGAACTGACCCTCCGCTTATACGGGATCCCGGAGTCGGTCGCTGCTGGGATCTGTCCGTTCCCGTCTCTCGCGGCTGCGTGCAATGCCGTGATCCTCGCGATTCAGAGCGGTATCCCGGCGGCTCGGATAGAACTGCTCGACGAGGTTCAGATCAAGGCATGCAATAAGTACTCAAATCTGACACTGGCTGAACAACCCACTCTCTTCCTCGAGTTCCATGGAGGCCAGGCTGCGGTTGCCGAGCAGGTGGCATCCTTCAGAGCCATCGCAGAGGATCTCGGCGGACAATTCCAATCGACCGAGCGGCCAGAGGAGCGCTCCAAGCTTTGGCAAGCGCGTCATGATGCACACTGGGCTGCTCTTGCGCTTCGCCCTGGTTGCAAGAACATCACAACGGATGTGTGTGTCCCAATCTCGCGACTCGCCGAATGCGTCACTCTGACTAAAGAGGATATTGAGCAATCGGGCCTCGTCGCCCCGGTCGTAGGACATGTCGGGGACGGGAACTTCCACGTCCTGCCGTTGCTCGACCTCACCGACCCTGGCGAGATAGAACGGGTGAAAAGGTTCGTTGACAGGCTTGTTGAGCGTGCCCTTGCCATGGATGGAACTTGCACGGGCGAGCACGGCATTGGCCAAGAAAAGCAGCAATATCTCGTGGAAGAAATGGGACCGGTGACCTTATCGATGATGCGGTCGATCAAGCAAGCGCTTGATCCATTGAACCTCATGAATCCCGGTAAGGTCTTTGCAGTCTGAAGTGTGACCCTGATGTTCGTTTCTAAGCGGCCATGTGTTGGATCAATGATGAACCGCTATGGCCGCCCGCCTTGTTTGGCAGGTGTATTCGTCCGGGGCCAGTCCGCGCAAGGCCTTGAGCCTTTGGGTGTGGTGGTTGTAGGCATCCAGCCACACGTGCAGGAACTGCGGAAGCTGACGATGGCTGCCTTAGAGCCGGCGTCGGGCCAGCGCTTGCTTGACGGTACCGTTAATCCGCTTGACCTGGTCACTGGCCTGGGAGATGGCGTGGCTTCGTCATTCTGTGCTCAATCCGTTCTGCTTGTAGGGGTACCCAGAGGCACGGACACAGTATACCCGCGGCTTATCACAGGTCCCCACGAGGACTCAGCTTCGGCTTACGCCTGCGTGCCTTGCCCGCACCGCTCCATAGGATGCAGCATCCGTTGCTGGTCTCCTTGTCACGACCAAGAACGTGCCAACTCGGAGAGGCCCGCCGGAGCCAGGGCCGCGGCTTGAGCAAACGCAAACAGGAATGATCAAGCGGCTGATTGCCGCCGCTGGCGACCGCCGCTTACGGGAGAAGGCCCGAAACGCGTTACTATGAGCGTGTCGCAAGGAGGAAAAGGCAAGCAGCTCTGCTCGGGGACCAAACGACGTTGCGGTGCCGGGGCCTGCGACACCGGCTCTGTGTCTTTGAACGTCAGTGCTTCATCTCAAAGCAGTCGCGGGTCCCCAGCACCACTTCGATGACTTGTCGCAGGCGACGGACGGAGCGTCCCGTCCAGTGCCGGCGCACGTCCCTGATTTCGTCGGGAGTCAGGGGTGACACGAACCGCTCATCCAGTCCCTGCTCACGCGCGATCGCAATGCAGAGGGTCGGCAAAAGCGCCTCAAGATGATCGGCACTCGGCCCCGGCATCGGCAATACCAGCATCCGGTCGAGCAGCGGCGTCGGGATATCGCCAACCCGATTGGCCGTCGCAATGTAAACGGCATGCGAGAGGTCGCACTCGACCTGCAGGGCGGCATCCATGAAGCGACGGCTCGTCTCGCCCTCCAGCAGACCGAGGAGGGTGTCCCAGAGCCGGCCCTGATCCTGTCGCGTCTGGGCCTTTTCGATCTCGTCAATGAAGACGATCGGATTGGCATGACCGTACCGCGCGATGGCGGCCAGCACATGGCTGGGCTCGGACGAGTTCCACCGCCGTTCGAGCCCACCGACAGCGCCGCCGGTATCCCGTGGGGCATCGATCCGCCAAACGCCGAGGCCGAGGAGTTCGCCGAGCCGACGCGCGAGCCGGCTCTTGCCGGTGCCGGGCGGCCCGAGCAGCAGAATGGGCGGCAGCCGGACATAGGGCTGAGACGCCAGGGGCCGCAGGATGCGATCGACGAGCGGCGAAGCGTACGGGTACTCCTGCAGCAGGGCAGCCCGAACAACCCTGAGATCAGGCGTTCTGACAAGAGGCACAGGGACACCAACGATCTTTTCCACGGCACGGGCAATCTCGCGCATCCGCCCGTCCAGGCGGACCGTCGGGCAGACGAGGACATGGCCTTCCGGAATGGCCGGGGCCCCAACAGCCTTGAGCGAGGAGGGGGAGCTCTCTGCCTTGCGAGCCTCCTGCCGCTCAGCGGCCTCACGCTCGGCTGCCACCCGCGCCCGCTCCACTTGGGTTGCATGGCGCGAAACCGGACGCAGGAGCTCCTGCCCCAGGGGCAGGGCTGCACTCGCCAAGAGTTTCTGCTCATGCCGGTGCGGCACCAGCCCGACCGCGAGAGCGCTCAGGCCGACGGCGAGCGCCCGCGTGTCCTGGCGCAGCTCGTCGTAAGTCCGACTGAGGTCTCGCCACCACGCCTGCCGGACGGCCTCTGCATCCGCCGGCAGGGTGAGGTCGGACAGGTCGAAATCGTCATCGATCTCGGTAAACGGTGACGCGGCCTCGGCCATGCTGGCCCGGGCCTCGTCCGGTTCAAGGCGGCGCAGAGTCAGGGCGAGACCCTCCACCGTATGCAGGGCGCCCCAGGCTGCGGCGGCGAGCCGGGCGGCGGCCGCCTGATCCTCGCTCAGGTAGCTCAGCGCGCGCGCAAGATGACCGAGTTCCGCAGCCGCCGGGCTGTCCTCGGCGGCCGCAAAGCCTTCCAGATCAGACAGGAGGACTGCGGTGGTTTCCCGGAACGCGATCGCGCCGTAGCTACACGCCGCTTTCCAGCTTGTGGCCCAGGCCGTGGCGCTTGGAGCAAGCTCCGGTGCCAAGCCGGCAATCGCCTGCGCCGTCTCGTCGACCAACCGTGATTGCGGCAGGTGACGCTCGAGGGTTAGACGCACCAGACGCGGGCAGCGCGCCAGCAGCACGCTGCGGGTGGCGTGGCTGGGAAAGGTCCACCGGCTCATCGGATCGCCTCCATCCGCCAGGAAGGGAACAGAAGCACATTGTTCTGAACCGCTCGGCTAGACTGCGCGAGTGTGGTACCATCCCTCTTCCATCCGTCGGTGCGGCCCCCGCGATAGCCGAGAGCCAAGAGGAAGGCCGCCGAGAGGTTTCGGCACCAGACCCGGCGGGTCAGGCGCCACACCGACGGATCTTCCACCGCCTCGAGCGCACCCCAGGCCCAGAGCTCCTCGCGCAGGACCGAGGCCGTCACGGAGGCAGTGGGTACCACCCGGTGGCGGATGAGGCTGTCGGGGAGCAGGATGCAGCCACCCTCCACCATCTCAACCGAAGCGGTCAGCCGCCCCCGGCGCAGGGTGAGGACCTGACTGGAGGACGCGCCCAAGGAGCCCGGCTCGTCCAGGTAGAAAGGCGGCAGGATCTCCGAACCGACCCAGGAGCAATGGGGGTGCAGCCATTGCAGCGCCTTGGCCCAAAAGGCCTGCATGGCCCTGTAGCCGTCATGGCCGAGGCTGGCTCCGAAGGCGGCCTCGCTGTTGGCCGACTCGACCCGCTCGGCCGCGACGACCTGGTTCCAGGCGAGACGCTCGAGCGCCCGCGCTTCCGGCCGCGACAGCGGGCCGCCAGCGCGGGTGACGACAATGATGCGGCTCGACGGGACGAGGGTCGCCGGACGATAGCTGCGGAGCCGCACGGGAGCGGGCCGGTGAGTCCCGCCGCTGTATACGACGGGTGTCGTGGAGCGGCTGGCGAACTCGATATAGTAGGCTGCGCCAGTCGAGTTGTGGAGGCAATCGCAGGCGAGCAGAGACTGGTAGCGCTCCATCGGGACGATGACGATGAGCGGGTCGCCCGGACGGCCCTCGATCACGATCAGGCCATTGGTAGAAGTTTCGGTCGGCTGATAAGCAGGCATGTGTCGTCCTCTGGCGCGCACGCGAGGCGCGGCGCTCTGATGAAAAGAGCAAAGGCGAGGGCGGCGGGATGCAGCAGGCACCCCACCAGTCGGTCACGGATCTGGGCGATTCAGGGGCGCCAGATCTGGAGGTTGCTGTCGAAGGGCGCGTGAAAGTCGACGGCCAGCAGCCCGGCCTCGATCAGGGCAAGGATGGCTGTGATCGGGCGGGGGTGATGTGGGAGCGCGGTAATCAGATCGCCGAGTTCCACAACGACTGCCTCGTCGACAGCCGTGAGGATTGTGATCTGATCCTCGGGCGAGACAAGGGGATGCACCACCAGGCCCGGGTGCTGACGCGTGCCGGGCCCGTGTGCCAGGCCTTGGTCGGGGTCTGGATTGCGGGGACGGAGATCGAGGGGAAGGGCAACAGGCCGCTCAAGGCCGTTGCATGCGGGCGCAAACCCGCTATCGATGGTCATAACCATCCGGTGTCTCCTACTACCTTAGGAGGTTGCTGGGTGGCCAGGCTGCTGGCGCTGCTGGAACAGCGCTGGCAGCCGCCTCTGGAAAAGCAAACTGCCGTCCTAGCCAGCCGGACCGTGGTCGATCCAGCCAACCTAGGCTGCCCCAACTGCCTCGCTTTCAGCAAGGGAAAATTAGTATTATATTCAGGATCGCTGAATGTGATCCTGATAGGCGCGCCCCAGAGGCCACTCTCGCCTCGGGTTCAAAAAACTGTCATAGCCCGCTTGGGGCACGGCAGGGGCAATCTAGTCTTCCGTGGGCTGCGTTTTCTTCACGGCACGGAGACCCCTGGGGCTCACATGCCCGAAAGAACTCTCCTCCGAATGGACCAGTTCGACGGGTCAGGACCAGGCCGTCTGACCTTGTAAGCCCGATGTCTCCACACCGGCAACGCTGGGATCCATCGTTCTGGTCTGCCAGTCTCGGATACGACTGCGGCAGATCGCGAATCGATCAGATCTATCATGAAGGGCAACGGGCGCCGCTCGTGCGTGTCCAGTCGGGACATGGTTCCTCGAGTCGTTTGAGGCGTTCAGGCGCCCCTCACTGCTCTTCGACCGGCGCTGCCCGGGGTTCTGTCGTGCCGTCCAGATCCGGGAAGCGGTCGAACACCTCGGCATCCCTGGCCTCCACGGTGACATGGTCTTTCGCCGTCGTTTCGTCCTTAATGTTAAGCTTCGCGTAAGCTGCCCGTGCTAAGAGAGTAATGTGAAAGCAAAATGCCTCGGACGCTGCCCTGTCTTCAGAGGCACTTTGTTTTCCCCTGACTTGGGCCGCTGGACGCAGCGGCCCTTTTCGTTGCGCCTCACAAGCCCATCAGCGGCCTCATTTGCGTACACCAAGCGTTCCGCGGGAAGCACGCTCATCTGCTGGCGGTAAGCCTCACGCTCGGCGGCAACCTCGGGCCGCTCCTGCTCGGCCGCCCGAAGCGTCTTTTTTTTCGGACGCAGCTTGAGGCGCTTGAGCGCCTCGCAGATCATCGCCAAGCACACCGTCACGCCCGTTCGCTCAGCCAGGCGCTCACGGTACTCGCGCAGCAGTGCGTCATTATCTTCGATCACGAGCTGACGCAGCACCTCGAGAACCGCCGCATCCAGGCGCGAGGGCACGCCGCCGCTGTGCGGCTTCGCAGCACGCCGGCCTTCCTCGCGCTCTTGGCGGCGCCAGTTCGACACGGTGGCCGGGCAAACCTGGAAGCGGCGGGCGATCTCGACCTGAGGAAGGTCGCCGCGTTCGCAGGCGACCAGAACGCGCTCACGCAAATCAGCGGAATAGGGCTGGGACATGGCTCGCCTCCTGGGCCATCTCCCAGTCAACGCACAGATCACCCGGATGGATTCAAGTGCGGATTCCGATTCAATCCGGACAGGTATTCCGATTTGAAGCCGGACAGCATTCCGGAATGAAGCCGGACACCGTTCCGATCAATCGCCGGACACTTTCCCTACTCTGACGATCCCCTGGGTCAGCAACTCGGGCATCACCCTCCTCACGTCACCGAGGAGAACCGGATGCCTGCCAAGAGGAAGCTGACCATGAGACACTTGAGACACATGCTGCGCCTGTCCCGGGACGGTATCAGCGTGCGCGATATCGCCGAGAGGCTCGGGATTGCCCGCAGCACCGTCCAGGAGAACCTCAAGCGCGCCGAGCAGGCTGGGCTGAGCTGGCCCTTGCCGGGCGAACTGACCGACGAGGCGCTGGAGGGCAGGCTCTTTGCCCGCGCCGGCGTCAGGCCGGGCCTGCGCCGACGGCCTGAGCCCAACTGGGCCGAAGCCATCGTCGAACTCAAGAAGCCCGGCGTCACCCTGCAAATCCTCTGGGAGGAGTATCGGGCCATCCACTCCAATGGATACGGCTACAGCCGCTTTTGCGAGCTCTTCCGCTCCTTCGAGCGCCGGCTCTCGCCGACCATGCGCCAGGACCATGTCGCGGGCGACAAGGTCTTCGTCGATTATTCCGGCAAGAAGATCGCCATTGTCGATTCCGGCACCGGCGAGATCCGCCACGCCGAGATCTTCGTCGCCGTGCTCGGCGCCTCCAACTTCACCTACGCCGAGGCGACCTGGACCCAGACCCTGCCGGATTGGATTGGCGCGCATGGGCGCATGTTCCGCTTTTTCGGCGGGGTCCCGCGCCTGATCGTGCCGGACAACTTGAAGAGCGGCGTCAACCGGGCCTCGTTCTACGATCCCGAGATCAACCGCAGCTACGGCATGATGGCCGCTCATTACGGCGTCGGCATCCTGCCGGCGCGGCCACGAAAACCCAAGGACAAGTCCAAGGTCGAGAATGGTGTCCGTTTTGCCCAGACCTGCATTCTGGGGCGATTGCGGCACCAGACCTTCTTCTCCCTGGCCGAGGCCAATGCGGCAATTTCCGGCGCATGTGATCGCATCAACGATCATGTCGTGCGCCGCCTCGGCGTCAGCCGCCGGCATCTCTTCGAGACGCTCGAGCGCCCCGCACTCGCGCCTCTGCCGGGCGACGACTACGAGTTTGCCGAATGGCGCTTCGTCCGGGTCGGCACGGACTACCACGTCGAGTACGAAAGCTTCTTCTACTCGGTCCCGCACGGGCTGATCCGCGAGCAGGTCGACCTGCGGGCGACCAGCCGCATGATTGAGATTTTCCACCGCGGCCAGCGCGTGGCGGCCCATCAGCGCCGCTACGGCGGCCGGCAGCACGGCACCGATCCGGAGCACATGCCCAGCTCTCATCGGCGCTATGCCGACTGGACCCCGGAGCGCTTCCGCCGCTGGGCGGCGTCGGTCGGCCCGCAGACCGAAGGGCTGATCACGGCCATTCTGGCGCGCCGCCCGCATCCCGAGCAGGGCTTTCGGACCTGTCTCGGGATCTTACGCCTGTTGCGCGATCTCGAGCCCGCTCGCGCTGATGCGGTCTCGGCGCGCGCCCTCCAGATCGGCGCCTTCACCTACAAGAGCATTGCCTCGATCCTGGCCAACCGCCTGGCCGCCCAACCCGCCCGTGACCTCGAGCCCACCGCCATCCTGGAGCACGCCAACCTGCGCGGCCCCGGCTACTTCCACTAAGGAGACCCTGCATGTTGACCCATCCTACGCTCGCCCTGTTGGCCGATCTCGGTCTTCACGGCATGGCCACTGCCTTCAAGGATCTGCACTCCCAGCCCGAGGCTCGGGCTCTCGAGCATGGCGACTGGCTTGCACTCCTGCTCGAGCGAGAGGCAACGCTGCGCTGCCAGAAGCGCTTCGAGAGCCGGGCCCGGGCGGCTCGCCTGCGCCATGATGCTCACGTCGAGGACGTCGACTTCCGGGCTGCTCGTGGACTTGATCGCGGGCTCTTCCTCAAGCTGTCCGGCTGCGACTGGATCCGTGAGCGACGCGGGCTCCTGCTGACCGGGCCGGCCGGGGTCGGCAAAAGCTGGTTGGCCTGCGCGCTGGGCCAGAAGGCCTGCCGGGAGGACTTCTCGGTTGCTTATCACCGCGCCCCCCGGCTGTTTGCGGCGCTCGCTCTGGCGCGGGGAGACGGCCGCTACGCGCGGATGCTCAAGGCGCTGGCCCGCGTGGACCTGCTCATTCTCGATGACTGGGGGCCGGAGAAGCTCGATGACGATCAGCGGCGGGATCTGCTGGAGATCGTCGAGGACCGCTATGAGCGGCGCTCCACCATCGTGACAAGCCAGATCCCGGTCGATCGCTGGTATGAGATCATCGGCAATCCAACCATTGCCGATGCGATCCTGGATCGGCTCGTCCATAATGCCTACCGGATCGAGCTCTCCGGCGAGAGCCTGCGCAAGCAGCGTTCCCCGACCGTCGCATCAACGTCCGATTGACGGCCGGACCATCCCACTCCACCATCTCCCATGACCCAGGAGCAGACAAGGAGAGTGTCCGGCTTCAGATCGGAACGCTGTCCGGAATGAAATCGGAATGAGTGTCCGGCTTCACCCTGGAATAAGCGTCCGGCTTCATCGGAATCCGCATTCAAGCCCAGATCAAAAACGCTTTAATCCGAGCGCATTGCTCGGATTATCCATTTGGTACCCGATTTGTTCAGGCAGAAGGCGTAGAATCATTGTCGACGTCCCTTTGAAGGGAGAGGGATCATGTCGCGCGACCGTCAAGCTCAGTGGACCCATCGGCTTGAGCGCCTGCACGCCCTGAGAGAGCGTCTTACCGCAGCCCATCGCTACGACCGAGCATACGAGGCCTACCTCATCATCCAGCACGTGTATGACCGCTGGGCGGATGAGATGTTCTGCTCGCCACGATAGCTTTCTGACCCGCTTGGGGGCTAGAGCATCGGACGATTACACGGACGCATATCCGGCTGCCTTGAGGTAGTTCCAACACTCTTGTGGCTCGAAGAGGCCGCAGATGTCGCCGAGCGC
>JBOZRS010000028.1:0-95698 GCA_050789065.1 Microvirga sp. | reverse complement strand
TCAAGGTCGAGGGGCCCGACAACCCGGCCGTCTTCAAGGACCACAACCCCCAGCGCTCCGCACACTCCACCTCGGGCCACTGACCGCCCGCAGCAGACCACCAAAAGCCCGGGCAAAACCCCCGGGCTTTCTCTCGTTGAGCCTCCCTTCGAAGCCGGCTGATGTGGACCGGGATCGTCCGGAATGCTGTCTGCAACCACCCCGTTCCGATTTCACCTGTTCTTGGAACCGCTTACTTCCTTAGGAGGTTTACGGGTGAAGCCAAGCCGGTCCGGCTGGCATTCTGTCAACGAGGTCCCGTCTGGCCATGGCGAACAATCCGGCTGCCGAACAATCCAGCATCCACCGATCCTCATCTACGACGGCAACCATGTGGGCTGTGGTGCTTGGCTGGGCCCTTATCAGGCTAGTCGCTGGCGGAGAGCGCGTGCCCGGCACTGGGGCGCCTCGCGCGTCGGGACAGGTCGATAGGGCGGCCGATACCGGCTTCTCGGACAAGCAGCACGCCCCGCCGCAGGCCGCGGCCGAAAAGGGACGTGGCCGGCACGCCGATACTCCGACGCAGATTCCATCGAAAGGGTGGAAGGATATCCTGTGGCGGACCTATGAGGAATTCGGCAAGGACCGGGTCACGTCCGTGGCTGCGGGAGTAACCTATTATGCACTCCTCGCCCTCTTTCCCGCGATAGCAGCCCTCGTATCGATCTACGGCCTCTTTGCCGACCCGGGAACAATCCAGGATCATCTCAGTGCCCTGTCGGGCGTCCTTCCGAGCGGCGCGCTCGATATCATCCGCGACCAAGTCACCCGCATCGCCTCGAAGGGCGGAGGCGCTCTGGGGTTCGGATTCATCTTCGGACTCGCATTGTCGCTCTGGAGCGCGAACGCGGGAATGAAGGCCGTTTTCGATGCCCTCAACATCGTCTATGACGAAGAGGAGAAGAGAAGCTTCATTCGCCTGAACCTCCAGTCCCTGACCTTCACGCTCGGCGCCATCGCGTTCCTTCTGATCGCTCTTGCCGGGATCATCGTTCTTCCGATCATTCTCAAGTTCATCGGCCTGGGCAGCGGAACCGAGTGGCTCGTGTCGCTCGCGCGTTGGCCAATTCTCCTGATTGGTGTGGTGTTCGGCCTGGCCCTGATTTACCGCTATGGCCCGAGCCGCGACAAGGCCGAATGGAAATGGGTGACGCCCGGCGGCATCGTGGCCGCGGTGCTCTGGCTTGCCGGCTCAATGCTCTTCTCCTGGTACGTCGCGAATTTCGGCAGCTACAACGAGACATATGGATCGCTCGGCGCCGTGATTGGCTTCATGACCTGGATCTGGCTCTCGACGATCATCGTGCTGCTGGGGGCCGAGATCAACGCCGAGACGGAGCATCAGACCGCCAAGGATACGACCGAAGGTATCCGTCAGCCCATGGGCGCGCGCGGCGCGCGCGTGGCTGATACGATCGGCGTCGCAAAGACCTGAGACTCGTACTCCGAAGCCGTCAGGTTCCGCCGTCCTCCATGGACGGTGGAACGCTTGCATCTCCACAGTTCTCGATCCTCCTTCTCTTGACTGGCGCATCGTTGAACGCGGCCCGGAGGGCCGCACGATGCGCTGGAGTCACGCAGAAGATTCGCCTGCCGAGCGAGCTCCCCGGAGGAACGGACGAGATCGAGCGTCATCGGGCAGCGGGGGAATGGGTCGTCCGGCCCGTGGCGGCTCTCGCTGTCATGTCGACCGCGTTCCGGATCACCATGGTCGCTGATCGCCCACCCGGCTGAGCTGGATCTCGGATCGTTCCGACGAACCCTTGGTTCGGATGATGCCCAGTCTGCCGACATACGCCGAATTGGCTTCGGACTGAGCAGGTCTTCGTCAGAAATGCATCGAGGGCCATGCCGCTATAAAACGGCATGGCCCTCGATGCATGCGCGAACACGGTCGCAGTCTTGGCGAACCGTTTCGCGGCCTATGCCTGGCCGACCGAAACGGCAGCTTCGGCAACGGCGGGTGTACGGACAGCCTTGTTGCTCCGCTCGTCGGAGAACCAAGCTATCGTGGCTTTGAGGCCGACATCGAGCGGAGTGCGCGGAGTCCAGCCGAGAAGCTGCCTTGCAAGGCTGATATCCGGGCGCCGCCGGCGAGGATCGTCCACTGGAAGCGGACGGGTGACGATCTGCGAGGAAGACCCTGTCATGGCGAGAACTCTTCTCGCAAGGTCGCCCACCGTAAGCTCGACCGGGTTACCGAGGTTCACGGCACCCGGGAAGGAGCCTTTATAGGCCATCAGGCGCATGAAGCCTTCGACGAGATCCGACACGTAGCAGAACGAGCGGGTCTGACTCCCATCGCCGTAGACCGTGATGTCGTCGCCGGCTAGGGACTGACAGATGACATTCGAGACCACTCGGCCGTCATCCGCGCGCATCCTAGGCCCATAAGTATTGAAGATCCGGGCGATCCGCACGTCAGCCCGCCCGGAGCGGTCGAAATCGAATGTCAGCGTCTCTGCCGCCCGCTTGCCCTCGTCATAGCAGGCGCGGGGTCCGGTCGGATTCACGTTGCCCCAATAGCTCTCCGTCTGCGGATGAACTTCGGGATCTCCATAGATCTCGCTGGTCGAAGCCAGGAAGAAGCGTGCGCCTGTCGTCTCGGCGAGGGTCAGGAGATTGTGCGTTCCGACGACGCTGGTCAGCATCGTGTGCTCGGGGTCCGCCTGATAATGCGGTGGCGAGGCTGCACAGGCGAGATTGAAGATCTCGTCGAACTTCGCGCGCTTTGACCGCAGGCGAGCCGGCAGCGCCTTGATGATGTCGCTGTCGATGAGATCGAAGCCCGGTTCCCGCTCGAGATGTCGGAGGTTCTGCTTGCGTCCCGTCTGGAAGTTGTCCAGAGCCACAACATGGGCACCTTCGCTCAGGAGAGCGTCGCACAGGTGGGATCCCAGAAATCCGGCCCCGCCTGCAACAAGAACGAGCTTGCCTTTGCCATTCTTCATGAAGACGATCTCCTTATCAGACCACCGATGACGGCCCCGAGGTACTTACCCTTCGGTCCAACGTCAGAGCTTGGCATAGGTTCAATGCCGATCTCAGAATCTATTCATAAATTCAGGTGCCAACTTCCAGGGCGAGAGGATGTTCCTTACGCCTGCAATGCATGGCCTCCAGGAGGTTGCTTTCCATCGTCTCTGCACGATGCGCTGCGGTATGCTCTGCCAGGATCCGCTCCTGGGCGGCGCTGCCCATCGCAAGGCGCCGCGCATCGGACCATGTGCAGAGGACCTCAAGCACGTCGTCCGACCGTTGAGCGAGAACGATCTCCCGGTCGGATGCGAGAAGCGTCTCGATTCCACTCCAGATATCGGACACGATCGGAGTCCTGCATGCGGCCGCCTCGAAGAGGCGCACGCTCGGGCTGAATCCGGCGCGGATCATGTCGGCGCGCGTCACATTCAGCGTAAAGCGGCTCTCGGCGTAGAATGCCGGATGCTCGCGCGGCGGCACGTGATCGATGCGCTCCACATTCTCCGGCCATGCGATGTCGGCCGGATATTGGGGGCCTGCCACCACGAAGCGCAAATGCGGCGCTTGACGCGCCGGCTCAATCAGGAGCCGCTCCAGCGTCGGCTGACGGTCGGGGCTGTAGGTGCCGAGATAGCTCAGGTCCCAGCGCTTCTTCCGATCGAGGGCCGGATAGAGTTCAGGGTCGACGGAGCAATACAGGGCCCGCGCGGCTGGAGAGCCGTACCGGTCCATCAGGAGGTCGAGAGTCGGCCCGCCCGTGAACGAGAAATAGACGTCGTAGCCAGGAATGAGGTGAGGCGCGAGATACTCGTAATCACCGCGTTCCAGCTTCGCGAGCGTGACGGGAGTATCGATGTCGTAGAACGCGACCACCCCTCGCGCCGTCCGCTGCGCCCATTGGCCGACCGCGACACCTTCCGGAACGTAGGAGCCGACGATCACGGCATCGGCGCCAGCAACCACACCCCGGTAACGCTCGAGGTCATCGAGGCCGGAATATAGTTCGAGCCGGCAGAACCCGGGATTCGTCAGATCCCGATGGCTTGCGTACCAAGGCACGTCACGCTCCAGAAAGAGCACGTCGTGGCCGCGCGCCGCGAAGGCCTTGAGCAGAGCGCGGAACGTGGTTGCGTGCCCGTTTCCCCAGGAAGAGGAAAGGCTCAAGCCCAGGACGACGACGCGAAGCTTTCTCACGCAACGCTCCTTTCGCGCTTCTGGGAGGCCTCCTTGCGCAGGATGGCGTCTACCTCTGCGCCACGGCGGGTGTAAGTGTGTTCGGCCATGATCCGCGCCCGCGCGGCATCCCCGATCGCTTTGGCTCTGTCGGGCGTCAGCGTCTCGACGTGATCGGCCACATCCTTTCCGTCGCGCGCCACCAGCACCTCTTCGCCTTCCTTGAGAAAGAGCTCCAATCCGACCCAGGCATCGGTGATCAGGCAGGCTCCGGCGCCGGCCGCTTCGAAGACGCGGGTCGCGGGAGAGAAGCCGGTGGTGGCCATCGAATCGCGGGCAATGTTGAGAACCGCGAGCGGGCTCGTGTTGAAGGCATTGTGATCACGTGTATAAACGTGCCCGATATGGCGCACGTTCGACGGCATACCCTTCGTTTCCCAGCCATTTCCGCCGATGAGGAAGCTCCTGTGCGGCAACCGCTGTGCCGGCTCCAGGAAGAACTGCTCCACCCGCGCCTCACGGTCGGGCAGGCGATTGCCCAGGAAGGATAGATCGGCAGCGAACCGATCGTCCCTCGGAACCGGATGGTGGGTCGTCGGATCGAGCGCGTTGTAGATCGGAATGCAGCGGCGTGCGCCGAAGCCCTCATAGGCTTCGATCACGGGCGAGCCACCGCCATAGGTCAGCACGAGATCAAGGGCCGGCATCGTGCGGTGCAGGGGGTGATCGGGGTTCTGCCTGAGCTCGGCAAGCGTTGCCGGCGCATCAACATCCCAGAAAATGCGAATGGCCTCGGGTCTGGAAGCCGCGACGACGCCTTCCAGAAGCTCGTTGTCGAACACGCCGACGCCGGAAGCCTTCACCACGACATCGGCTTTCGCTGCCTCCGCGACCACGCTGCGCATCGCCTCCTCGGTCGCCGGATAAACCTTCACCTCCGCCCATTCCGGCGGCTCGATGTCGCGATGTTTCTGGCGGTCGAAGGCATCAGGTTCGTAGAAAGTGACGCTGTATCCGCGGCGCGCGAGGTCGCTCAGCAGGCCCCGGTAATACGTGGCCGCGCCATTCCAGTAGGATGACAGGAGGCTGGAGCCATAAAACGCGATTTTCATGCGGACATCTCCATTGGCGCATCGGCGCCATATGAGCCGAGAATGGCGAGAAGCTGATCGACGCGATGAGCGCAGGAATGCCGGCTCCGGATAGCCGCGAGGCCGTTTTCGACGAGGGAGAGCCGCAGATCCGCATCGTTGCGGATGGCGTTGAGATGCCGCTCCATCTCCGCCTCGTCGCGAGCCACCAGATAGTCGGATCCGGAATTGAACAGGCCCTCCGCGTCGCTCCACGGGGCCGAGACAAGGGGAATGCCGCAGGCAAGCGCTTCGAAGACCCTTATCGTCGGAATGCCAGGCAGCATGTCGACATAGAAGCGGCGCGGCACATGCACCGTCGCGAGATGCCGCGCGAAAACCTCCGGCGCATGGGCATTCGGCAGCCAACCGCGATAGGTCACGTCATAACGGGCGAGAGTCGCGAGCGCATGCTCAGGATACCGCACGCCATAGATCTCGAGCGGAAGGCCGACCGTCCGCGCGGGGCGGAACAGGAAGCTCTCCAGTTCGGCGCTGCGCTCGCCGTCGCCCCAGTTGCCGATCCAGACGAGGCCATGCCGCTCCGTCTCCTCAGCCGGAGGATGGAAAAGCCTCGTGTCCGCAGCTTCGTGCCAGACATGAACCCGGTCGCCCCAGCCCCAGCGGCGATACACCTCCGCCAGGGTTTCACCGAAGGCGAGTACACCATCATAGCCGTCGAGATCGAACTGGCGGATCGCATTCGGATCGCTCACGGCCCTATGATGCGTGTCGTGGAAGAGAAGCGTGAAGGAGGCACCCTTCCGGCGGAGTCTGCCGATAGCCGCAACCAGCCAGGGCTCGTTCCATTCGTGCACGATCACCACATCGGCATCGGCCAGAGCCTCTTCGAGGTCGAGGTCGGGCGAGAAGGAACGGGAAGAGAGTTCGGGATAAAGACTGCGGTAGGCGGCGAGCCCTGCCTCTCCATGATCCCTCAGGAGGTTGTCGAGGCTCCAGGCTCCCGCAGGCTCATAGGCCGCGACCTCGTGCCCGCGATGCACGAGGTCGCGCAACACGCCTCGCAGGAAATGCGCATTGCCATGGTTCCAGCAGGATGCGAGGGAATGCGTAAAATAGACAAACTTCATGCAGCGGCTCCCTTGAGGGAGGGTGAGTGAGTGTTCGGGGCGAGCAGGGAGCGATAGACGGACAGAACGCCTGTGCTCATGGCTTCAGGATTATAGGCCTCGGCCATCGTTCGGGCCGCGGCTCCGAGGCTGCTCCGCAGCCCCGGATCGTGAGCAAGCCGCCCAAGCGCTTGCGCAATCGCAACATCGTCGTCCGGATGTACGAAAATGGCGGCATCCCCCCACAACTCACGCAATGTCGGAATGTCGGCGAGAACCAGGGCGCAGCCGGTCTGTGCCGCCTCCAGAACTGCGAGGCCGAACGGTTCATAGCGGGCAGCGGATACGAAGATCGGCCGGGCGCCGAGATACCGCGCGACGCTGGCATCGCTCAAGCGGCCCAGAGACTTGACGTGGTGCGCCTCGACCCGGGCTCCGTTCGGCCCCTGGAGAGGCCCGGCGGCCAGAACCGGGATCGTGATGCGGGCCGCGGCGCGATCGACGGCAGCGAGATTCTTGCCCTCGTCCCACAGGCGTCCCGCCGTGAAGGCGAACGGCTCGGAGGAAGGGCATTCCACGTTCGGGGCGGCACGCCTCCCGTTCCTGACGACGGCAGGCGGCTCAGCCAGATCGTAAGTCTCGGCTGTTGCGCGGGCGAAGGCCTCGGTCGGCGCCAGAAGCTTGCTGGCAGCCGCATATCCGCGCCGGACGAGATCCGTGCGCCAAACGAACTCTTCCGGCAGCGTTCCTCCACGAACCGCCTGCCACCAGGTCGCGACACAGGAGTGACAGACCGCGACGACGGGAGCCTCGAAGGATGCACTAGCCGCCAAGGCCGGGCTGTTGAGATGGACGATATCGGGCCTGAGCTGCGAAGCGATGCGCGCGATCGATCGACCGGCCTCCTCCACCATGGTCGGATCATCCGCCGTCCAGTCGAGAGGGAGATCCGTGAGGACAAGACGGATTCCGGCCGCTTCGGCATTGGAAACCTGATCGGGCGCGGGGGTGGGTCCGAGCACGGCGAGCGTCGTTTCGACGCCATGCGGGCGCAGTCCCTCCGCAAGGTCCACCGCATATTGCCAGACGCCACCGACGGCATCGGCTGTCATGAGCACGCGCAGGCCAGGACTTTCCACCGACGACGCGGACATGCACCCTCCGGCTGTTTCAGCGCCAGCACACGAGAGCATGGCGGCTCCCCGAGCCTCCGAAGGGGCTGACGCGTTGCGTTCTCATGACAGGGCCTCTGCCGCCTGAGGACGGGAACTGGCCGATTCCGAACGGGAGAGGCCTCTCTCCTCCTGCAGCCATTGGGCGAGCGCCGCGACTCCCTTCTGCCACGGGACCGGTTGCTTCAGGCCCAATTCACGCATGGCGAGGCGGGTGTCGGAAACGTAATAGCGCTGGTCGCCGGCGCGCCAGTCGGAGTAGATCGTCTGCACCGGCCGTCCGATCACGTCCTCGACATGGATGAGGAGCTGCCGCAGGCTGATGGCATTCGTCGGCCCACCGCCAAGATTGAAGGCACGGCCCTGTACCGCATCGATGTGCTTCCAGGCAGACGCGTAGGCTTCGACGGCATCGGAAATATCGAGCACATCCCTGACCTGACACCCATCGCCGTAAATCGTAATCGGCTCTCCATGGAGGGCGCGGATCAGGAAGTGGGCGACCCAGCCCTGATCTTCGGTCCCCATCTGGCGCTGTCCGTAGATGCAGCTCATGCGCAGCACGCAGGTCGGAATGCCGAAGGAGCGGGCGTAATCGAGAACGTATTGGTCTGCGGCCCCCTTCGAGCACCCATAGGGCGTGTGGAAGTCGAGTGGACGCAATTCGCTGATCCCTGCCTCTCGGATCGCGGAATCGCGCGGCATGTAGGCATCGTTCGTCTGTTCGAGCTCGACATCGGCGAGATCGCCATAGACCTTGTTCGTGGATGCGAAGATCAGCGGAACCCGCTCGTTGCGGCGACGCAGGGCGTCGAGCAGGTTCAGGGTGCCGCGGATGTTGATCTCGAAATCATCGCGAGGATCGACGAGGCTCGTCGTCACGGCCACCTGAGCCGCCATGTGGAAGACCGCTTGAGCCTCGCTGGCCGCGTCGGCCACGGCCGTCTCGTCGCGAATGTCGCCGATGACGACGGAAATTCTGCTCGGATGACGCTTTTTCAGCCATTCGATATTTCGGTCCACGCCCGGACGCGCAAGCGCGTCATAGACGAGGACGTCGTGGCCTTCACTTGCGAAGCGGTCCGCGAGATTGGAGCCGATGAAGCCGGCGCCGCCGGTCACCAGCACGGGACGACGGCGGAGAGCGGCCGGCGCGTCGGCCTGTGATCCTGTCTGTTTCATGCGACGAGACCCCGTGCTTCAAGCTCCTTGCGAGCCTCCTGGACGAGATCCTTGGCTTCCTGTTTGGCGACCCACTCGGCCAGTTCCGCAAGCCCTTCCGAGAAATCCTTCTTCGGGACGTAGCCCAAGTCCTGTTGGATCTTGGTGATGTCGGCGATGCAGTGGCGGATGTCGCCGATGCGGGCCTTGCCGGCGATTTCGGGCGCAATGGGCCGGTTCATGGCCTGCGCGAGCAGTTCCGCCACTTCCGAAACGGTACGATCCTGGCCGCTGCCGACATTGAAAACGCCGCCAGGCGCCTTCTCGTGCTCCAGCGCCAGCACGAATGCCTGCGCCACATCCTCCACATGAACGAAGTCGCGGCGCTGCTGGCCATCCTCGAAGATCATCGGCGGCTGCCCGTTGTGGAGCCGTGAGGCGAAGATCGCGAGAACGCCCGTATAGGGATTGGACAGGGCCTGTCCAGGGCCGTAGGCATTCCAGAGCCTGAGCGCTACGCCTTCCATCCCGTATGCGGGGCAGAGCGTCAGGGTCAGCCGCTCCTGAACATATTTGGAGAGAGCATAGACCGATGCGAGCGCGGGCTTCTTCCATTCCGGCGTCGGCACGGGAACGAGCGGGCATCCCTTCGCGTCCAGCGGATCCCACGGATCGCTCTCGCTCGCACGGGGCGTGCGGACGACATCCTCCATGATCCGGCCGTCGGCATCCCGGTAGAGACCCTCGCCATAGATGCTCATGGACGAAGCAACCACGACACGCTTGACCGGGTTGTCGATGAGTTGCTGGAACAGCACGGCCGTTCCGTAATCATTGACCGACACATAGCGGTCGACCGCATACATGCTCTGGCCGACGCCGACCTCCGCCGCGAGATGAACCACCTTGGTCGCGCCCTTCAGGGCTCGGAGAACGGCCGTTTCGTCCCTCACGTCACCGACGACGACCTCTACCTCCGGGTCGAGCCCGTCGACCTGTGTCTTGTCGCCATGCACCTGTTCGATCAGGCTGTCGAGCACGCGAACCCGATGCCCACGCTCCAGGCAGGCCCGCGCGACATAGCGGCCGATGAAGCCTGCGCCGCCGGTGATGAGGATCGTATCGGTCACGAGATGTCTCCGGATCAGTTTCGACCTAACTGCCAATGAGCGAGCGGCAGAAGACGAGCTTGCCTTCGACCGCGGAAGAAGCGCACAATGCGCACGGCTTTCCTCACCTGACAGCACGCGAGGGCGGAACGCAGTCGGCGCACAGTCAAGCTGACTGAAAAGCTTGGCCTTTGGTCAACAAACGCCGCGTCTTCATCTTTGTTCCTAAACCGTGAGATAGTTTGAGCACCCAGCCTCAATGACAAGAGTCTCACGCGAGGGATCGGACACGGAACCAATGCCGACCTTTGGCGTTGACGGCCAAGCTTGGGAATACGCCACTTGGCCAACAGGCAATGGCGATCCGCCCGGCTGCACATGGGAGATCCGCCATGAATTCAGGGAAGGTCCGCGTCGGAATCGTCGGCGTTGGCAATTGCGCCTCGTCCTTCGTGCAGGGCCTCTCCTATTATCGGGATGCGAATGGCAACGAGCCCGTGCCCGGTCTGATGAACGTCGAGCTTGGCGGTTATCACATCAGCGACATCGAAGTATCCGCAGCCTTCGATGTGAATGCCTTGAAGGTCGGCCGCGATGTTTCCGAAGCCATCTTTGCCGAACCCAACAACACGCAGCGCTTCGCCGCTGTGCCGAAGAGCGGCATTATCGTGCACCGCGGCAGGACGCTCGACGGCCTCGGCAAGTACCTGCGGGATGAGATCGACGAGTCGCCCGAGGACGAGGCCGACGTGACGGAGATCCTGCGTCAGTCGAAGACGGATGTCCTCGTCTCCTATCTGCCTGTCGGATCGCAGAAGGCGACCGAGTGGTATGCGGAGCGGGCGCTGGAGGCCGGCTGCGCGTTCGTGAACTGCATTCCCGTCTTCATCGCCTCCAACCCGGAATGGCAGAAGCGTTTCGAGGAGCGCGGCCTCCCCATCGTCGGCGACGACATCAAGAGCCAGGTCGGCGCCACCATCGTCCATCGGGTGCTCGCCAATCTCTTCCGCGAGCGCGGCGTGCGGCTCGACCGCACCTATCAGCTCAATTTCGGCGGCAACACTGATTTCCAGAACATGCTGGAACGCGAACGTCTGGAATCGAAGAAGATCTCGAAGACGCAGGCGGTGGCGAGCCAGCTCGACATTCCCCTCGCGGCCGACGACATTCACGTGGGCCCGAGCGACCACGTTCCCTGGCTGACCGACCGGAAATGGGCCTATATCCGCATGGAAGGCACCACCTTCGGTGGTGTGCCGCTGAACGTGGAGCTGAAGCTCGAAGTCTGGGACTCGCCCAATTCCGCCGGCATCGTCATCGACGCGGTCCGCTGCGCCAAGCTCGCCCTGGACCGCAAGATCGGCGGCGCGCTCACCGGCCCATCGAGCTACTTCATGAAGTCTCCGCCGCAGCAATTCACCGACAACGAGGCCCGGGAAAGGACCATCCGCTTTATCAACGGCGACGAAGAATAAGGGAGCGGAGGCACAAGCGTGACGACTACGTTCTTCCTCGTGCGCCACGCCGCCCATGACCGGGTCGGGACGCTCCTGTGCGGCCGGATGGCCGGGGTCAGGCTGGGCGTGATGGGCAGGGCCCAGGCCCAGCGCCTCGCCGAGCGATTCGCCCATGAGGACGTGGCCTGTGTTCAATCGAGCCCTCTCGAACGGGCCGTGGAGACTGCGGAGCCCATCGCAGCGCGCCTCGGGCGGTCGCCGGAGATCTGCGAAGGCATTACAGAGATCGATTTCGGCATCTGGTCGGGCATGAGCTTCGAGACTCTGTCCCAGGATCCTCGCTGGCGCTCTTGGAACGATGCGCGCCAGGTCTCCCGCCCGCCCGACGGCGAGACGATGCTCGAAGCGCAGGCGCGCATCGTCAAGGCCATGGAAGAGACACGCAGGCTTCATCCGGGCAGATCCGTCGTCCTCGTGAGTCACAGCGACGTCATCAAGGCCGCCCTCCTCTACCACTTGGGCATGCCCATCGACGCCTATTCCCGCATCGAAATCGAGCCCGCCTCCGTCAGTACCCTGGTGGTCGGGGATTGGGGCTCCAAGGTCGTTCGCTTGAATGAGGTGACAGCCGCATGAAGATCGTCGTGTTCGGCCTTACGATCTCCTCGTCCTGGGGCAACGGCCATGCCACCCTCTGGCGAGGCCTGTGCCGTGCGCTCGCACGCCGGGGCCACAGGGTCGTGTTCTTCGAGAAGGAAGTGCCCTATTACGCTGCGAACCGGGATCTCTTCGAGATTCCGGGAGGCAGCCTCATCCTCTATGACGACTGGGAAACGGTCCGGACCCGCGCAGAGGCTGAAATCGCCGATGCGGACGCCGCCATGGTGACCTCCTATTGCCCGGACGGCATCGCCGCGACCGACCTTCTCCTCGGCGCGCCACGCGCGATGCGGGTCTTCTACGATCTGGATACGCCCATTACCCTCTCGCGCCTGAAGGCCCGCGAGCCCCTCACCTATATCGGCACGCGAGGCCTTGGCGATTTCGACCTCGTGCTCAGCTACACGGGCGGAGGAGCGCTGGGAATGCTGCGAAACGAACTCGGAGCGCAGCGTGTCGCGCCCCTCTACGGGCATGTGGACCCCGATGTTCACCACCCGGTGCAGCCCATCGGGCGCTATGTCTCCGACCTTTCCTATCTCGGCACTTACGCCGCCGACCGTCAGGCCGGCCTGGAGCACCTCTTCATCGAACCGGCGGGTCTGCGCCCCTCCCGGCGCTTCCTGATCGGCGGCGCGCAGTATCCGGATGATTTTCCTTGGCGGTCCAACATCCACTTCGTGCGGCACCTGCCGCCATCGGAGCATCCCGCCTTTTTCTCCTCGTCCCGCCTTACGCTCAATGTCACGCGGCAGGCGATGGCCGAGATGGGCTGGTGCCCGTCCGGACGGCTGTTCGAGGCCGCGGCCTGCGGCGTGCCGATCGTGTCCGACGACTGGGAAGGGCTCGACAGCTTTTTCGAGCCGGGCCGCGAGATCCTCATTGCCCGGACCACGGAGGAAGCCGTGGCGGCTCTCGACCTGTCCGACGCCGAATTGAGACGCATCGCCGAGGCAAGTCGCGAGCGGACACTTGACGAGCACACGTCCGAGCGCAGGGCGCAGGAGCTTGAGAAACTGCTCGCAAGCCCCAGTTCTCTCCCGACCTCGGATGGCAACCCCGCCACCATGATGGAGGCCTGACATGTGGGGAATCGTACCCGCAGCAGGGACCGGCAGCCGGATTCAGCCCCTGGCCTTCTCGAAGGAGCTCCTGCCGGTCGGGAGCCGTCTCGACAACGGCGTCGAGCGTCCCTGCGCCGTGAGCGAATACCTGGTCGAGCGCATGATCCACGGCGGCGCCGACAAGATCTGCTTCGTCATTTCTCCCGGCAAATCCGACATCATGGAATATTATGGGGCGAATTACGGCACGGCATCGATCGCCTATGTGGTCCAACCGGAGGCCAGCGGATTGTGCGATGCCATCTTCCGCGCCGCCCCCCTCATTCCTCCGGAAGAGAGCGTCATCGTCGGCCTCCCCGACACGGTCTGGTTTCCGGAGAAAGCCCTCGCAGAACTGCCGGAGGGCATTCTCTCCTTCCTCCTCTTCCCGGTCGACAATCCCCAGGTCTTCGATGCAGTCGTCCTCGACGAGGCGATGCACGTTCAGGAAATCCAAGTGAAGCGGGAGGATGCCTCCTCACAATGGATCTGGGGCGCCTTCAAGATGCCCGGTGATGTCCTGGGAGCGCTGCACCGGCTCTGGCAGGAGCGCAACTGCGAGGACGAATATTTCGGCACTCTCGTCAACGCTTATCTGGCGGCGGGAGGAAAGGCTCTCGGCGTCAAGGCCGGCGAGTCCTATGTCGATGTCGGCACGCTTCATGGTTATCGCTCCGCCATCGGTCTGCTTAGCGAAGCGGCTCAGCATGAGAACCTGACGGGCGCCCGTGTCGCCCTGGGCTGGCCATCCGGCCGGCTGCCGCGCGGTCTCCACGATTTGAACAGGGAGTAGGCCCTACAATGAACGCCATGGATCCGATGCCTCCAGATGAAATCCGCCGTCGCGCCGAAGCGCTCGGTCCCTGGTTTCACAACATCGAGCTGAAGGGGATCTGGACGGCTCCCAATCATTTCCTCGGCAACTACCCTGCCATCAAATGGCAGAAGTTCGCCGACGCGATCCCCCAGGACCTGACCGGGAAGACCGTGCTCGACATCGGCTGCAACGGAGGCTTCTACTCGATCGAGATGAAGAAGCGGGGAGCGGAGCGCGTCCTCGGCATCGATTTCGACGACAGCTACCTCGAACAGGCCCGGTTCGCGGCGCAGACCACGGGCCACGACATCGAGTTCCGAAAGCTCTCGGTCTATGACGTCGGAGCGCTCGGAGAGCGCTTCGACGTGGTGCTCTTCATGGGCGTCCTTTACCACCTGCGCCATCCCCTGCTGGCCCTCGATCTCATCCACGAACACGTGGCCAAGGACATGCTCGTGTTCCAGTCGATGCAGCGCGGATCGACCGAGGTGATGCTGGTCCAGGAGAACTACACGTTCTGGCAGACCGATCATTTCGATGATCCGCGCTATCCGAAGATGCACTTCATCGAGCATCGCTATGCGGACGATCCGACGAACTGGTGGGCGCCCAATTCCGCCTGCGTGGAAGCCATGCTCAGGAGCGCTGGATTCGAGATCGTCCTGCACCCGGAAACCGAAGTTTACATCTGCCGCCGTGTCGACACTCCGCCCGGAGCGGGAGCCGTCTACCCGGCCCAGGGGAGAAGCGAATGATCGAAGCCGCGATGATATGGAACGAGCCCAACAACAAGTCCCATTGGGACCCGGAGATCGATCCGGACTGGAGGCTCTTCTCCGAGATGGCGATTGCCGCGGGCCAGGCCATCAGGGCCGAGAATCCCAACCTGCCCCGCGTGATGGGCGGCATCTCGCCGATCGACCCGGGCTTCATCAAGAAGCTGGAAGAGCATGGCGCTCTCGATCATGTGGACGTCGTGGCGGTCCATGGCTTCCCGCTCGACTGGAACCTATGGCAGATTCACGAATGGCCCGCCAAGATCGCCGAGATCCGCGCGGTCACCGACAAGCCCGTCTGGGTCAGCGAAGTCGGCATTTCGACCTTCGGCGCCGAGGAGGTGCAGGTCTGGGGCCTCAATCGCACAGCGGAACTCCTGATCGGCGAAGTGCCGAGGATTCATTGGTACAGCCTGTACGATCTGCCGCGCGCCTGGGGAGCCACGACCCGGCACAGGGAGGCCGAGGGCTCTTCCTATTACCGTCACTTCTACATGGGCCTGCTGCGCGAAGACGGCACGCCAAAACCTGCCCTGGAGGAATTCGCGCAGTACACGCCGCAGATGGGACTCTGCCAGTGGTTCCATTTCGAGGACCACCGCCTCGACGACGCGGTGGCCTGGATGAAGCGACTGGGCGTGAAATACCTGCGCACGGGCCTGTCATGGGCCGACAGCTTCCGCCCCAATGCCCTCGACTGGTTCGACCGGCAGATGGAAGCGCTTGCGGATTTCGACGTGACGGTGACGTTCTGCTTCACGCCGGAACACCGCGGAATTGCGCCGCATCACACCAGTGCGCCTCAAGTGAAGGAGGAGTTCGCCGAGTTCTGCGCCAGCATGATCCGCCGCTATGCGCCTCGCTCCGCGCCCACCGGCAAGAAGGTCTTGGAGGTCCTCTAAGGACGCCCCCGTCCTTCATCTTCCAAGATCCACGACAATCGCGAGAGGAACGTGGGATGCACAAGAGGCGGCTGATCGCTCAGCCGCCTCTTTCATGTGAAGCTTGTCATGCGGCTCAGCGGCCGTAGATCCGGTCCAGGACACGCGCCACATCGACCAACCGCTCCGCCGCAGGATCGAACCGCTCTCCTTTGGCCAGACGGGTCGCCCAATCGGCGGCTGCGCGTCCGCCCCATTCGTCGGGAGAGTTGGTCAATGTCTCGCGAGCAGTGCCGCGGTAGCGCTCCGCTGTGAAATCGTAGAAGGATCCGTTCACATTGCGGAGCGCCGCGCCTCCCTGAGTTCCATAGAAGGCGGCGGAAATCATCGCGTCGCAGCCGGCCTGCAGCCGCCAGGAGCATGCGAGTTGCACGACGGCTCCCGTCGCCAACTCAACGGTAGCGAGGGCATAATCCTCGACCTGGGAGGCCCAGTCCTTCAGCGGCGCACCACCGGAGAACAGCTTTCCGGAGACGTCCTTCACCTCGGGGTTGTCCAGAGCCCAAAGGGCGAGATCCACGAGATGCACGCCCAGATCCATCACGCAACCGCCTCCCGATAGGGCCGGGTCGTAGAACCAGGGCTTGTCCGGCCCGTAAGCATTATGAAAAACCAGATCCACCGCATAGATCTGCCCCAGTTCTCCGGAGCCGATGATATCGCGGATCCGTCGCATTCCTTCCGTGAAGCGGTACGACAGGTCCACGCACAAAAGCCGGTCCGCCCCGCGCGCCGCATCGACCACGGCCCGCGCCTCGGCCGCGGTTCGCCCCAGCGGCTTCTGGCAGAACACCGCGGCTCCGCGCTCCAGAGCCCGGATGGATTGCTCGGCATGCATGGCGCTGGGCGTCGCGATCACCACGCCGTCGACGCCGAGATCCAGGATGTCGTCCAGGGTGGAGACCAGCTTCGCATCCGGCGCCAGCTTCCCGGCCTCCGCTGTCATGTCCGGTGAAGGATCCGCCACGGCGACGGCCTCGACCGCTCCGGTGCCAAGGATCGCCTGCATGCGATGACGACCGATCCAGCCGACCCCAAGGAAGCCGAGGCGCGGCCGGACTGGAGATGCTTCGGGCGGGGTCTTAAGCAGTGCCTGCTGTGTCATCAGAATGTCACCAGAGCCTTGAGGAATCCGTCCGGACGATCGCGGGTGGCATCGAGCGCATCGCCCAGTCGGTCGAGCGGAAACGTGTGCGTGTAGAGGAAACTTGGATTGAGTCGACCCGACGCGACGGCATCCACGGCCTCGCGGATTCCTTGCATATAGACCTTGGGGTCGCGCTCATGGGCGTTGATCACATCGATGCCGCGCCAGTTCCAGAGCCACATGTTGACCTGCCGCGGGCCGTCCTGGTGATAGCCCGCGACGATGAGCTTGCCGCGCTCCTTCGTCAGCTCTCCGGCGAGGTCGAGCGGCCATTGCTTGCCGACGGCCTCGATCACGCGGTCGCAGAACGTGCCGCCGGTCAGTTCCTTCACCCGTTCGATGATCGCGGAGTGATCATCCATCGGAATGGTTTCGGCCGCGCCCATCCGGCGCGCCAGATCCAGCGAGAACGGGCGGCGCGAGATGGCGATCACCCGTGCTCCGGCATCGGTCGCGAGCTTGGTGAGAATGGCTCCCAGAAAGCCGATGCCGATGATCGCAACCGTCTGTCCCGCCTGGATCTCGCTGCGGCGAAAGATGTTCATGGCGCAGCCCAGCGGCTCTCCGGGAAAAGGCTGCCCGGCCAAGGCGGCCGGCAGCCTCACCACGGCATCCGCATCGGCCAGATCGTATTCGGCATAGGACTTGTACGAGAGGGCCGCGACCCGGTCGCCGACCGCCAGTCCTTCAACTCCCTCCCCGAGGGCATCCACAAGGCCCCATCCCTCGTGCCCGAGTGCACCGGGCTCAGTGGGAAACTGCATCCAGTCCGGACCGGCCCAGGGCGTCAGGTTCGAAGCGCAGACCCCGCAGCCTTCAAGACGAAGCCGCACCTGACCGGGCCCGGGCTCGGGGCGCGAGACAATGGACACCTGCATCTGTCTCGGTCCGGTCAGAACCGCCGCCCGCATCGTTGCCGAAGCGGTCGTTTTCTTGCCCACCGCGCTGTCATCAGCACCGATGGCGCCGGCAGAGGTGAAATCGTCAGTACTCAATTCGTCCACAGGTCCTTCTCCACCTACCTGCCGGTGCAACTAGAGAAGGGTCGAGGGAGTTCAAGGCTTGGCCGTTCTCGCTCACGGAAGCCCGCATCAGCATGAAAGACGGGCATGTCGTCCTGCTCAGCTTCCAGCGATGACGCAGGACTCGCGCTCGATCAGGAGATCTGCGGCACATGTTTGCCCGCAGATCGGAACCTGGAGAGAAGCAGCGTGGCCGCGAGGCTGAAGGCCGTCACGGCGAGACCGGCTCGCAGATAGGTCGGGTCGGCATCGATCAGATGTGTTCTGGCGCGATATCCGAAGCGGCCACGCGCGCCGTGATCTTCACGGGCCGGCTCGAACAGAATATCGGGATCTCCAGGGCGCACAGGCTTCGACGAGAGCTGCTGCTCGTAAGCTGTCTTCGCAAGATATCTGTCGAGCAGGCCGGGAGCCGCGATATTGCCGAGGATGGCCGTGATGGCCGGGATTCCGATCCAGAGTTCGCGCGGTCCCTGCTCCGCCGCATCGACGATGGATTGTGCAACGACATCGGGCTCGTAACAGGGCCCGACGGGCTGATGATGATACCTCTCGTGGGTCCGGGACCAATCGAACTGCGGAGTGTTGACGCCCGGCAATTGCACCATCGTCAGCCGGATGGCGCTGTGGTCGTGCAGGAGCTCGGTGCGGAGGGAATCCGTGAATCCACGAATGGCCGCTTTCGCCCCGCAATAGGCGGATTGCAGAGGGATCGAGCGGTACGCGAGGGCTGAGCCGATCTGAACGATGGCGCCCCTGTCGCGCGACCGCATGTGCCGGAGAGCGGCCAGGGTGCCATGGATGGCACCGAGATATGTCACCTCCGTCACCCGCTTGAATTCGGACGGCGGTATGCGGTCGACCGGGCCGACGACGGTCGCCATGGCGTTGTTGACCCAGATGTCGATCTGTCCCCAATGCTCTACGATGGTGTCGGCGGCGGCGAAAACACCGTCACAATCTGCCGTGTCGACGGGAAGCACGAGTGCCTCGCCGCCTGCGGCCTCCACATCCAGGCGGGCGCCTTCCAGTCCCTCACGCCCGCGCGCCAGAAGGGCGACGTCATAGCCGCGCCGGGCGAATTCGACTGCGGTCGCACGTCCGACGCCAGCGGAAGCGCCGGTTACGACGGCCACTGGCCTTGAACGTCCTTCATTCCTGCCTCTGCTCGAGTCTTCTTGCAGTTCACCCATCGCTCCGTTCTCCCGACGTTAAGAGCAGTGTTCAGGTTGCCCGGTATCCTCATGGATTGAGGCTCGCCCGCTCGGAATGGGGTTCGCAGGATAGTCTGTGAGCCGTGTTGACCAGGGCGAGGTGGGACAGCGCCTGCGGAAAGTTACCCAAAAACGTCCTGGCTTCCGGGTCGTACTCTTCGGCCATGAGACCGACATCGTTGCGCAGTGAAAGGAGACGCTCGAAGAGATCTAGCGCCTCGTCATGGCGCCCTTGAAGCGAGTAGTTCTCCGCGAGCCAGAAGCTGCAGACCAGAAAGGCGCCCTCTCCGGGCGGCAGACCGTCATTCGTCTTGCCCGTGTCGTAACGCATGACGAAGCCATCCCGCATGAGTTCGCGCTCGATGGCCGCAACGGTGCCTCGCATTCTCGGATCGTCCGCCGGCAGGAAGCCGACCATCGGAATGACGAGCGTGCTCGCGTCCAGATGCTTCGAGCCGAACGCCTGAACGAATGACCCTCTCTGACGATCGAAGCCACGCTCGCAAATCTCGGCATGGATCCTGTCGCGCAGCGTTCTCCATTGCTCCACCGGCCCGTCGAGCCCGAAGGCCTCGGTCGCCCTGATCGCGCGGTCGAGGCCTACCCAGGCCATGACCTTCGAGTGAACGAAGTGCTGGCGCCCGCCTCTGACTTCCCAGATTCCTTCATCAGGCTCGTTCCACACGTCCTCCAGATGATCCAGAAGCGCCTTCTGCAGATTCCATCCGGCTTCGCTCGGGTCGATGCCCGCCCGCCGGGCGAGATGGAGCGCGTTCATGACCTCGCCGAAGACGTCGAGCTGAAACTGCGTGAAGGCCGCGTTACCGATCCGGACCGGCTTGGCGCCTTCAAAGCCCGGAAGCCACGATGCCTCCCACTCGTTCAGGCGGTGCTCGCCGGCGATTCCGTAAATCGGCTGGACCTGCGAAGGCATGCCGGCGATGGCGCGCAGCAGCCAATCACGCCATGCGCGCGCCTCATCGCGGAATCCGGCTTTGAGCAGACAGGCAACCATGAAGGTGGCGTCCCGCAGCCAGCAGAACCGGTAATCCCAGTTCCGCTTGCCACCCTGCCGCTCCGGGAGAGACGTCGTCGGCGCAGCAACGATCCCCCCGGTCGGCCGATAGGTCATTGCCTTGATCGTGATGAGCGAGCGCTTCACCGCCTCTGCCCAGGCGCCTTGGTACGAACACTGATCCGTCCAGCGTCGCCACCATTGCTCGGTCTGGCGAAGCGTTTCCTCGGCATCGATGGGTTCGGGGAGCGGCAGGTGCGATGCCCGATAGGTGAGCGCGAACGGGATCCGCTGACCCTCGCGGAGAGTGAACTCGGCCGAGATCCGATAATGCTCTCCGTCGAACGGGACATCCGTCCGGAGGATCGCCGAATGAGGCCCCGCAACGGCCTGCCAGCAACACTCGCCGTGCCGCTCCATCCACGGCAGGAATCGCCCATAGTCGAAGCGGAGGCAGAACTCAGCCCTCATGGGCACGTCGCCCTCCTGGCAGGTCAGGATGCGGACGAGATGCGAGCCGGAATTGCGGATCGGCATGAAATCGGTGAGCGTGACGATTCCCTGATCCGTCTCGAACTGCGTTTCAAGAATGAGCGTGGATTCCCGGTATCGCCGCGTGACCCGGTTGACCGTGCAGGACGGCGCAATGATCCATCGCCCGTGTTCGGGCGTTCCCAGCAGGGCTGCGAAACAGGCCTCCGAGTCGAACCGGGGCCAGCACAGCCAGTCGATCGAGCCGTCCCTGGCCACGAGGGCCGCCGTCTCGCAATCACCGATCAGAGCGTAATCTTCGATCCGCCGCATCGACAGCTTCCTCACAAGCCCATCTGCCGGGCCATGAGTTCCGCCACGTGGAGGGTGTCCCGTCCTGTGCCCTGCTCGATCTGCTCCCGGCAGCTGTAGCCGTTCGCCAGAACGACCGTATCCGGATCGGCCGCCCGCACGGTCGGCAACAGCACCCGCTCGCCGACCGCCATGGCGACATCGTAGGTGTCGGCGCTGAAGCCGAAGGCGCCCGCCATGCCGCAGCAGCCCGACGGGATGACATCGTAGGCGAGGCCGATCCGATCGAGCAGCGCACGCTCGCCGTCGGCCCTGATGACCGCGTGCTGGTGGCAGTGAATCTGCACCAATGCCTTAAGCTTCTCCTGCGCCGGAAGCTCGAGGCCATCGGCATGCCCGCTCACGAAGTCGCTGAAGAAGACGCTGTGGCTGGAGAGATGCTTGGCGAGGTCATCCTCGGGGAAGAGGTTGAGAAGCTCGTCCTTGAACGCGGCCACGCAGGCGGGCTCGAGGCCGATGATCGGGGTGCCGGCCCGGATCTCCTCGTACAGCGCCGTCATGGTCTGCCGCCACAGCCGCTTGGCCGTTCCGAGCCAGCCCCAATCATACAGGGGACGCCCGCAGCACAATGGCCGGTCAGGAATGACGACCTGGAAGCCGAGCGCTTCGAGAACCTTCGTGGCCGCAATGGCCGTTCCGGGCCGGAAGTAGTTGTTGAAGGTGTCGGGCCAGAGCAGGACGCGCTGCCCTGTCGTCCGAGATGCATTGCGGCGGTGGAACCAATCGACAAAAGTCTCGTGGGCGAAGGGCGGGATCGAACGCTGCTGCGCGATACCACCGGCGGCTTTGGCGAGACTTCGCAGGATCGGCGTCTGCGTGATCGCGTTGGCGAGCCGGGGCATGCGCGACGCCTCGCGCGCAAGCCAGTGGATCCGCCCCATAGCGTAGGCGTGTCGCGGCCGCAGCCGCCAGGCATAGTGATGGGCGCGGAATTCCGCCTTGTAGCTCGCCATGTCGACGTTCACCGGGCAATCGCTCTTGCATCCCTTGCAGGCCAGGCACAGGCCCAGCGCGTCTTCGACGGCCTTGCTGCGCCACCCTCCCTTGAGCGGCCCGCCGTGCAGCATTTCGAAGAGCAGCCGGGCGCGCCCGCGCGTCGTATATTTCTCCTCGTGAGTCACGAGATAGCTCGGGCACATGACCTCCTCATGGCTGTCGTGCCGACGGCACTTTCCCACGCCGACGCAGCGCTGGGCGGCCCGCTCGAAGCCGCCTTCATTCGGGAAACTGAAATAGGTCTTGAGCTTGCGGGGGTGATAGCTGGGTCCGAGCCGGAGGTCCGAGACGATCGGATAGGGATCGACCACCTTGCCGGGGTTCATGCGCCATTGGGGATCCCAGATCGCCTTGAACTCGCGGAAGGCCTGGACCAGATCCGGCCCGTACATCTTCTCGAGCAGGGCTCCCCTCGCCTGACCGTCCCCGTGCTCTCCGGAGAGCGAGCCGTCATGGCGCACGACAAGCTCCGCCGCCTCGTCCAGGAATCGACGCCAATGCTCGATCCCCGGTTCGTCATAGAGATCGAAGGCAATCGCGCAATGAACGACGCCGCCGCCGAAATGACCGTAAATGACAGGATCGTAGCCGTACCGGCGGAAGAGCGCTTTCAGCTCACGGAGGTAATCGCCGAGCTGGTCCGGCGCGACGGCGCTGTCCTCCCACCCCGGCCACGTATCGGGATGGTTCGGCACGTAGGATTCCGCCCCAAGCGAATCGTCACGGACGTTCCAGATCCGCCTTTGCTGGTCCTTGTCGCGGATGAGCTTTGGATCGACGCCCTTGACGCCTTGGAACTCGTGCACAAGCCCCTGGGCCTGCGCGGCGGCATCGTCGTCGGTCTCCCCGCCGAACTCGACCAGAAGCCATCCCTGGCCCTCGGGCAGGACCTTCAGATCCTCCGCGTGCAATCCTCTCGTCCTGTACCGGTCGACGAGCGTTTCATCGAATCCTTCGAGGCCGATCGGGCGGTGCCCGAGGACACGCGGAACCGCGTCGGCCGCCTGATAGATGTCAGGGAAGCCGATGATTGCGATGACCCGCGCGGGAGGGTTGTGAATGAGGTTCAGCGTGGCCTCGAGGACGGTTACGCACGTGCCCTCCGTTCCGACGAGCGCGCGCGCCACGTTCATGCCCTTCTCGGGCAGAAGCTGGTCGAGATTCTCGTAGCCCGACACCCGGCGCGGAATGTCCGGAAATTTCGTCCGGATGAGGTCGCCGTACCGATGCCGCAGCTCATCGAGCCGCCGATAGATCTCGGCGCGGCGCCCGCCCGCACGCAAGACCGAGCGCAGGGCCTCGTCGTCCGTCGGCCCGACACTCAGCTGAAGACCCTCGTAGGTCAGAACCTCAAGCGCATGCACGTTGTGCACCGTGATGCCATTCATCACGGCATGAACGCCGCCGGAGTCGTTGCCGATCATGCCCCCGAGGGTGTTGTGATCGTGCGTGGCCGGGTCGGGCCCGAAGGTGAGCCCGTATTTCGCGGCCTCGTCCCGCAAATGGTCCAGAATGCAGCCCGGCTCGACACGGGCCAGGCGGCGCTCGGGATCGATCTCGATCACCCTGTTCAGGTACTTCGAGAAATCGATCACGACGGCGGTATTGCAGCATTCCCCTGCAAGACTGGTCCCGCCGCCACGCGGCAGCACGGGTGCGTGGTGCCGCCGGCAGATCTCGATAGCCTTGACGACGTCGCTGCGCGTCTTCGGGATGACCACTCCGATCGGCACTTGGCGGTAATTCGAGGAATCTGTCGCATAGAGCGCCCTGCTACCGTCATCGAACCGGACTTCGCCCTCGAGCGCGGCTTCGAGCTCCCTGAAGAGCGCCCTCGCGTCGAGATCGGGGACTTCCGTATAGGCGGTTCTGATGCGCCCGTCCGGCGCCCGCTCGATGCGCCGGTCGGGATGCCTCCGGCGATTTTCCGACGATAGCTCGTCTGCCTCGCTCACGGCCACATTGGCCATCTCGAATTCCTCCAATTGACTGCTGATCTCGCGCTATTCGGCGGATTGCACGATGACGTCGCGTGGGACCGCCTTCACGTCCGTCACCCCCGTAAGCGCCATTCCGGTGTCGAGTTCTTCCGATATCAGGGACAGGACCTTGCGGACGCCTGCCTCTCCTCGGGCGCCAAGGCCATAGAGATAGGCCCGCCCGATGAAGCACCCCCTTGCGCCGAGGGCGAGCGCCTTCAGAACGTCGAGGCCCGACCGGATTCCGCTATCGAAGAGGAGCTCGGCCCGGTCTCCCACCGCGTCCCGCACGGCAGGGAACGCCTCCGCGGTGGAAGGAGCGCTATCGAGCTGGCGCCCGCCATGGTTCGACACGAGGATCGCGTCCGCGCCCGCGGCGGCGGCGATCTCGGCATCCTGCGGATCGAGGATGCCCTTCACGATGAGCTTGCCCGGCCAGAGCTTGCGGACCCATTCCACGTCATGGCGGTCGAAAGACGGATCGAACTGATGCTTGACCCATTCCGACAGGGCACCGAGATTGCCCGAGTTCCTGATGACATCCTTCAGATTGCCGAAGGTATATTCCTTGCTCCGCAGCATTCCGAAGGCCCAACGCGGATGCTTCGCGACATCGAGGACATTGGCCAGCGTCAGCCGTGGCGGGATGCCGAGACCGTTGTGCACGTCGGCCGTGCGCTGCCCCTCCACATGAAGATCCATCGTCAGCACCAGCACCGGGCACCGCGCCGCATGGGCCCTCTCGATCAGTGACCGGCTGAAACCGCGGTCCTTCATCAGGTAGAGCTGGAACCAGAAGGGATTCTCCACCGCGGCTGCCACGTCCTCGATGGAGCAGACCGACATCGTGCTCAGGCAAAAGGGAACGCCGAAAGCCTCCGCGGCCTGCGCCGCATGAATCTCGCCGTTCGGATACACCGCACCCGTCAGGCCTGCCGGCGCAAGCGCAACGGGCATCGAGACCGGCTGGCCCGCGATGGTGGTCGCCTGGACACGGGAGGAGACGTCGACCATCACGCGCTGACGCAGTTCCAGCGCATCGAGAGCCGCCCTGTTCGCCCGCAAGGTCAGTTCATCGTAGGATCCGGCCTCGACATATTCGAAGAAGGTTCTGGGAACCCTCTTCCGGGCGATCTCACGGATGTCTTCGACATTGGCGGTCGCATCCCAGCCCGGAACGGTTTCGGTCTTGGCCGCCGCCGCCGTATCGATCTCCTTCGAATCGAGGATGGGATGGGCGATTGCCATGACGGGCTCCTCAAATGATCTCCCGCACTTTGTCCGACGCAATCGTGAGTGCGATGGATGCGGCATTCGGCGTGCCGCGTGCCAGCGCTTCGGCGAGATGAGCCGTCTGCTTGAGGTCGACCTTGGGCGGCATGGGTGGCTCGTTCGGATCGACGACCGCCTGGATCACAACGGGTCCGGGGACAGCGAGCGCCTGGCGCAGAACGTCGGCACAGGCCTTCGGATCCTCGATGGTGAAGCTGGCGCAACCGAAGCCCTTGGCAATGGTCGCGAAGTCGATCGGCTGAAGTTCGCACGCGTATTCCGGATTGCCCAGGAAAACCATCTGCTCCCACTTGATCTGGCCGAGCGTGTTGTTCTTGATCACGACGATCTTCACATCGAGGTTGTACTTGACGGCTGTCGCAAGCTCCCCGATCAACATCGTGAGCCCGCCATCCCCCACGAAGGCCACGACCTGCCGGCCGGGATAGGCGAGAGCTGCGGCGTTCGCGTAGGGCAGACCGCATGCCATGGTGGCGAGATTTCCGGAACACGAGAACATCATGTTGCCGCGCATGTCGATGTGGCGCGCGGCCCAGCTCGTGATCGTTCCGGAATCCGTGGCGATGATCGCGTCGTCGGACAGGAGCTTGTTGAGTTCGTGGGCAACGACCTGCGGCTTCATGGGGGTATCGGTCCGGGTTCCGCGCTCCCGCATGAGTTCACGCCATTCGGCCATGCCGGCCTGGGCCTTCTCCAGAAACGAGCGATCCTGATGGTGATCGAGCTTGGGCAGGAGCGCCCGGAGAACCCGCGCGGAATCTCCCACGAGGGCTGCGTCGACGGGATAGCGCAGGGAGACGCGCTTGGGATCGAGCTCGATCTGGACGCACTTGGCCTTGCCCGGCTTCGGGTAATACTCGATGTAAGGGAAGCTGGAGCCCACGATCAGGAGCGTGTCGCAGTTCTCCAGAGCCTCCTGCGAGGGCCGCGTCCCGAGAAGACCGGTCCCACCGGTGGCATGAGGATGCTCGTCCGGCAGAACACCCTTTCCGAGCAGCGGCTTCACGACAGGCGCGCCGAGTCGCTCCGCGACCGCCTCGACCTCGCCTCGCGCCCCGAGGGCGCCCCGCCCCGCCATGATGACGATCTTGCTGCCGTCGTTCAGGATCGATGCCGCCTGGGCGAGCTGGTCCTCGGTCGGCACGTGGGCGCTCTCGGCCATCAGTGCGGAGACATGATCCGGACGGTTGCGCTTCGACCGCAGATCCTCCTTCACGGTCTGATCCTGAAGGTCCACGGGCACCGTGATGTGAGCGACGCCCCGATAGGCCAGAGCGGTGCGGCAGGCCAGTTCGGTAACGTTCTGCACATGGGCCGCGCCCATGATCCGTGAGTTGTAGACGCAGACATCCATGAAGAGCTTGTCCAACTCCACGTCCTGCTGCGTGTAGGTGTGCAGGAGGTCGTGGAACTGGAGACCCGTTATGGCGAGGACCGGCTGCCCGTCGAGCTTGGCGTCGTACAGCCCGTTGAGGAGATGGATTCCCCCAGGACCGGATGTTGCGATGCAGACACCGAGCCTCCCGGTCCACTTGGCGTGGGCGCACGCCATGAAGGCGGCGGCCTCTTCGTGCCGCACCTGAATGAACCGGATCCGGTCCTCGGCTTTGCGGAGGGACTCGATAATGCCGTTGATCCCGTCACCCGGAATCCCGAACACCCTGTCGACATCCCAGTCGATCAGAGTTTCAACGAGAATGTCACCGGCAGTCATCGGCATGATTGTCTCCCTTGGCGAGCCACCGAAGGACCGGTGGCGGGCGTCCTGCCCCTGAAATGAACGCGAGTGCCTGCACTCGCCGCTCGCGGCTCCTCTCGTCGGCTATTTCCGCTGAGCCCCGCCACCGCTCGCATTCGGATGGGTGGTCGCGCTTCCCGGAGTTCGGGTTGAGCCCGTACTCGCAGGACCGTTCGAGATGGCCTCGAATGCCGACATCCCGTTGGGCCCGATGGTCATCACGATCGGATTGCCGTCTCGCGTCTTGGCTTGGACGACGAAGGCCTCCTGGACGATCTTCACGTCGGAGAAGCCTGCATTCTGGAGATCCTGCGTCAGTTTCTGCCTCGTGATCAGTCCATTCTGCCCGCTCGCCGGAGCAGCCTGGCTCCCGGAGGCACCGGGATTTCCTTGCGATCCGGGGGACTGCGCGCCGGAGGGGAGCGAGGTTTGGGCCACCGCGGCAGTCGAGCCTACGAGCCCCAGCGCAATGACAAACACGACAGGACCTCTCATGGTGGTCTCCTCTGTTGGACGCTGATGGCTAAAGGGAAGCGCAGTCCCGCAGTTCCAGGACGGGCAAGGGTTTGTCCGCCTCCGTACTAAGGTTGTGGGACAACCAGAGGCGACTTAAGCTGGATCGTGTTCAAGCTGGAGCGCCGCCGTGACGGAGAGTCTTACTCCCTCCAGCATAACGGAATGCCTTCGCGTACTCGAAGGTGAAGCGGCCCTCGACAATACGCGGGTGCCGATCCGCGTAGGAGATCAAGCGCGGCTGGATGGCTTGGCGTGCAGATGCTGCAGCCTCATCAGAAGCGGGTACAGGCGGCTGATCAAACGATGATCTGTGCAGGCGATCACTGCCGCGAGGCACGATGAGCGGCGGTTCAGCACGTAACCGTACCGATTTCCTCCGGGCGTGGACTTCAGCGGATAGCCACCGGACATATCTTTAATGAAAGCATCCTCGTCTGTTCGATCAATTCGATCAGCCCGATGCGTGCCGGAAGTACATGATGAAAAATCAGAGCAAGACATCCCTACCGGATCTCGAGGTCGCGATCCATGATACCCTTGCGGCGATTGCGGAGATCGACCGCTGGTACGATCTGGAGCGCAAGGATCTCGGATCTCGTCCCGAACCCATCCGGAAAGGCCTTGCGGAAGAAATCGAGCGCCGTTGCCGGCAGAACCGCGAGCCTTACGTGCGGCATCTGGCGCATCTTTATCAGATGATGGTTTCGGCCAGAATCTTCGGCGACCCTGCCCTGCTGTCGAGCCATCGCCAAGACTGGCGCGATTGGTATCTGACGGCGTTGCATGTGAGACCGTCTCTTTTCAAGCCGGCTCCTCTCGGGCGTTCTGCTTCAACTAGGCATCAGGACGGAAAAACGGCACTCGCCGGTGACGAGCCTCAACCGTGAGCGGAGTCTTCCATGAGGGCCAAGTTTCAGGTCGGACAGACAGTTCAGCCTGTCCATCCCGCACGGCCGCATCCGGACACGTACCGGATCGTGCAGGTCCTGCCCGAGAACTCGTACGAGCCTCAATACAGGATCAGGGGTCTCTCGAGCGGTGCCGAATGCGTGGTTCTCGAGACGCAGATCAAGCCCGTCTGAACGGGTCGTGCATATCGGCTCCCCTGCCGCACCCTGTGAGACGAGGCGGATGGGAACTTGGAGCTCCGCACCGCATTCATTCTGGATCCCACGCATTGATGTCCCCGTTCGATTGAAAGGGAAGCCCCCATGCCGCACGACCGCAGGCTGAGCGCCCACATCAGGGCAGGTTTGGTCGGAGGCGTTCTGGTCCTCCTGGCTTCCACCGCATCCGCTCCTGTGCTGGCGCAGCAGGTGCCGACCGACTTCACCGCAATCGTGCGTGAGAAAATGCCGGCGGTTGTCGCGATTACGACAAAGCAGCGGGTGGAGGAGCAGCAACAGGCCCAGTCGATTCCCGAGGACATGCCTTTCCAGGAGTTCTTCCGCCGTTACTTCGAGGAGCAGCGCCCGAATCCCGAGCAGCAGCAGCCCCGGCAGGCCCTCGGCTCCGGTTTCGTGATCAGCCCCGATGGCTACATCGTCACCAACAATCACGTGGTCGAGGATGCGACGGAAATCCATGTAGTGTTCGGCGAGCGGAACAACGTGCCGGCCAAGCTCGTCGGCCGAGATCCGTCCAGCGACATCGCAGTGCTCAAGGTCGACCCGCAACCCAATATGGCGGTGGCCGCCTGGGGCAACTCCGACGCCGCCGAGCCCGGGTCCTGGGTGATCGCCATCGGGAGTCCGTTCGGCCTGGGCGGAACCGTGACGGTCGGCGTCGTGTCGGCCCGGTCCCGTGACATTCATTCCGGTCCCTTCGACGACTACATCCAGACCGACGCCGCCATCAATCGCGGCAATTCCGGCGGTCCGCTGTTCAACGCCCGCGGCGAGGTGATCGGGGTCAACACCGCCATCTTCTCGCCCGTGGGCGCCAATATCGGCATCGGCTTCGCGGTTCCTTCCCGCACGGCCCAGACCGTCGCCGATCAGCTCATCCGGACGGGTCATGTCGAGCGCGGCTATGTCGGCCTGCGGCTGCAGGAGATCACTCCGGCCATTGCCCAGGCGCTGGGCCGCCCTGACCAGAAGGGTGTGCTCGTCGCCTCGGTCGAGCCCGGCGGCCCTGCCGAGAAGGCCGGCGTCAAGACAGGCGACGTGATCACCCGGATCGGGGACCAGACCGTCGAAGGCGCGCGGGATCTCTCGCGGACCGTTGCAGGCATGAAGCCCGGCATGCAGACCCGCCTGACGGTGGTCCGGGGCGGCTCTCCGCAGGACGTCACCGTGACCGTGGGCCAGCGTCCGGACGAGCAGGCGTCCCAGGCAGGAGCACCCCAGGGCGCGGACACCAGTGGTAAGCGGCTCGGCGTGGCGCTGGCTCCCGTCGATGAAGCAGCCCGTCAGAAGCTGGGGCCCGATGCCACCGGCGTGCTCGTCCAGCGGGTGGAGCCGAACAGCCCGGCCGCAGAGAATGGCATTCGCCCCGGAGACCTGATCGTCTCGGCGAACAACCACGAGGTGACGCAGGCATCCGATGTGGCCGAGGAATGGGCTCGCGCACAGAAGGACAAGAAGCCGATCCTGCTGCGGATCAAGCGCGACGGTCAGTATCTCTTCGTCGCGGTAGCCGCCTGATTTGGGCTAGCGCAGAATAGCGGGCCTCCTCCTCGCGCGTCAGCGGCCCTTCGGGCCGCACCGCGCGCTGCACCCCGAAAGCCGACGATGGCTTAGTGATTGCAGGGCTTTCACCGGCTTGGCTGCATTGTCTCCAGCCGCCATGTATCATCTCATGCAAGGCACTGCCCGTCCGTTCCGGAGGGCACAAGCGCAGGCCGCCACGCATGCGGCTGGAGACAACGGCATGGGTTCTGTCCCTCATGACCAACCCAAGATTCCCGCTTACCGGCAGCCCGTTCACGATGTCCTGACGCGGCTCGGAACGGATGCCCGGCTGGGCTTGACCCGGCAGGATGCCCTGAAACGCCTCAAGACGTATGGCCACAACGAACTGACGGCGGAAGAGCCTCTGCCGGAATGGAGGAAGCTCCTGAACCAGTTCAAGGACGTGCTGGTCATCCTCCTTCTCATCGCGACGGCCATTTCCGCCGCGCTCTGGTTCTACGAGCGTGAAACCGCACTGCCTTACGAGGCGATGGCCATTCTCGCCATCGTCCTGCTCAATGCCCTTATGGGCTATGTCCAGCAATCCCGCGCCGAAAAGGCCCTTGCGGCTCTCAGTCGGATGTCGGCTGGACGCGCCGACGTCATCCGCGACGGCACCCGGCAGAGCATCCTGGCGAAGGAGGTGGTCCCGGGCGACGTCATCCTGGTCGAGGAAGGCGATACGGTACCGGCCGATGCGCGCGTGATCGAGGCCACTGCCCTGCAGACGGCGGAGGCGGCCCTCACGGGCGAGAGCCTGCCTGTCGTCAAGGATCCGGCGACCATCGACGGAGAGACAGGCCTGGGCGACCGCTCCAACATGATCTTCAGCGGGACGTCGGTCACCTACGGCCACGGCAAGGCCGTCGTCACTGCGACCCGCCTCAAGACCGAGATGGGCCGCATCGCCGGAATGCTGAGGACGGCGCCGAGTGAGGTCACTCCGCTGCAGAAGGAACTCGATCGGGTCGGCAGGAGGCTCGGCCTCGCGGTGGTGGCGATTGCCGTCGTGATGATCGCGACAATCCTCCTCGTCGAAGACGTGCATGGATTCTCGGCCGTCTTCGACGTGCTCATTCTCGGCGTCGCGCTGGCGGTGGCGGCCGTTCCGGAAGGCCTTCCGGCCGTTGTGACGGCGGTGCTGTCGCTGGGCGTCCAGCGAATGGCGCGGCGGAACGCGATCGTTCGCCGCCTTCCGGCCGTCGAGACCCTCGGCTCGGCAACCGTGATCGCTTCCGACAAGACCGGAACGCTCACGAAGAACGAAATGACGGTGCGGCGCGTCGCGATCGCAAGCGGACAGGTCGGATTCGACGGCACCGGATATTCCCCCGAAGGACAAGTCAGGCAAAATGGCGGAGGACCGATCGAAGGCGCTCTGCGCACCGAACTCCTGCGGACGCTTTCAGCCGCCGACCGTGCCAACAATGCCGTGTTGCAGGAGCGCGACGGTCGCTGGATCGTACAGGGAGACCCGACTGAAGGCGCGCTGATCGTCGCGGCCCGCAAAGCCGGTCTGGAGGCCGACGTCCTCGAGGCGCGGTTTGCACGCCTTGCCGAAGTGCCCTTCTCGTCCGAGCGCAAGCTGATGAGCACGCTTCACAGCGATGCCGACCGGGACGAACGCCTCCTGGCCTTCACCAAGGGGGCGCCGGACGTCCTGCTCGCCCGCTGCACGCGGGAGTTGATCGGTGAGGACACGAGGCCCCTGACGCCGGCGCGGCGCGGGGAGATCCTCAGGCTGAACGACGATCTCGCGGGAGAAGCCCTGCGGACCCTCGGAGTCGCGTTCCGGACGCTGCCGAAGGGCGAGTTCAGGAGCGAGGATTTCGACGAGGGAATCGAGGAGGACATGATCTTCCTGGGTCTGATCGGCATGATCGACCCGCCGCGCGAGGAGGCCGTTGCGGCCGTTGCGCGGGCGAGGCGCGCCGGCATTCGGCCGATCATGATCACGGGAGATCATCCGAGGACTGCAGCGGTCATCGCCACCGAACTGGGAATAGGCTCCGGCGGCGATGCCGTCACGGGCGCCGAACTCGAAAAGATGCCGGACCGGATGCTCGACCGGATCGTCCAGGATGTGTCGGTCTATGCGCGCGTCAATCCCGAACACAAGCTGCGGATCGTGAAGGCCCTGCAGCGCAACGGCGAGATCGTGGCCATGACGGGCGACGGAGTCAACGATGCGCCCGCCTTGAAGACAGCCGATATCGGCGTCGCCATGGGGATCGCCGGAACGGACGTTTCCAAGGAAGCCGCCGACATGGTGCTCGCCGATGACAACTTCGCCACGATCGTCGCCGCCGTGGAGGAAGGGCGGGCGATCTTCGCGAATATCCGGAAGTTCCTGCGCTACCTGCTCTCGTCGAATATCGGCGAGGTGATGACGATGTTCTTCGGGGTGGTGCTGGCGGGCACGATCGGGCTGACGGCCGAGGGCGGAGGAACCGTCGTGCTGCCCCTACTGGCAACCCAGATTCTCTGGATCAACCTGGTGACCGACGGGGCTCCGGCCCTGGCTCTCGGGGTCGATCCTGCGGATGACGGGATCATGGGCGCGCCACCCCGCCCGCGGAGCGAAGGGGTGATCACGCCCCGCATGTGGATGGGGATCGTCCTTGTCGGATGCGTGATGGCGGTGGGGACGCTCGCCGTCCTCGATGCGTCGCTTCCCGGCGGCTTCATCGCAGGCTCCGGCTCCCAGCGCTACGGGCAGACCATGGCGTTCACCACACTGATGCTGTTTCAGATCTTCAACGTCCTGAATGCGCGCTCCGACGTGCGGAGCGCGTTCCAGGGATTGTTCACGAACCGTTGGTTGTGGCTCGCCATCGGCCTCTCGCTTCTCCTGCAGGCGGCCGTCATCTACGTTCCTGTCCTCCAGCAGGCATTCTCGACCGTGAGCCTGAGCCTGAGGGACTGGCTTCTGTGCCTTCTCGTCGCAAGCTCGGTCCTGTGGCTGCGGGAGCTCGGTAAGCTCGTCGCACCCGCGCTAGGCGGTGCAAGGCTCGGTTCCGACCGCTGAAACCGTCCCAGGGTCGATCCTGCTGTCCGGATTGATCGCGCGGCGATCCGGCCGGCTCCTCCAGGCTCCAGGCTTGCCGCCCATGCCTTCTCGTTATTGCTGCCCGCTGAAAAACGTCATTCTCATAGGGCGGCCCGGGCTTTAGTAAGAGTTCCATGGGCCAGAGCCCCTGCGCCGTTCCGGCATCCTCCCCCTCCTGTCGAGCCTGGCCTTTTCAAGGATAAGATACTGATGGATTCAGCAGACGGCATTCCGCAGCCTCACAGATTCTGGGCGCATGTGGCGGTCGCGCTCGGCATCACGATGGCCGTCCTCGACAGCGCCATCGCCAACGTGGCTCTTCCGACCATGGCGGTCGAGTTCAAGGCGCATCCCTCCGAGGCCATCTGGATCGTCAGCGCCTACCAGCTCGCCGTGACCGTCTCGCTGCTGCCACTGGCGTCGTTAGGCGATATCCTCGGCTACAAGCGCGTGTTCTGTGCGGGGCTAGCGCTGTTCACCCTGGCGTCCTTCGCATGTTCGACCTCTGAGACCCTGGTCGGACTCGCCATGGCCCGCGCCGTCCAGGGGCTCGGGGCAGCCGGGATCATGAGCGTGAACAACGCCCTGATCCGTTTCATCTACCCGCATCGGCTCCTCGGTCGGGGAGTCAGCTACAGCGCCCTGATCGTCGCCGTCTCGTCTGTCGCCGGTCCGACCGTGGCAGCCTCAATCCTTTCGTGGGGATCGTGGCCCTGGCTGTTCTGGGTCAATGTTCCGGTCGGAATTCTGGCCCTGTTCGTCGCCATCAAGGTTCTGCCGCGCACGCCGCAGTCGAACCATGCCTTCGACGCGGTCAGCGCCGGCCTGAATGCGCTGACGTTCGGATTTCTCCTCGTCGGCACCGATTCATTGACAGATAGCGGCGCGGTGGCGGCCGCCGAACTCGGAGCCGCCGTGCTTCTGGGAATGATTTTCGTGCGGCGGCAGCGCTTCCTGACCGTCCCCATGCTACCCCTCGACCTGCTGCGAATCCCGATTTTTTCGCTTTCCCTGATGACGTCCATCTGCTCGTTTGCAGCCCAGAGCGTAGCCTACGTGGCACTCCCCTTCTATTTCCAGAACGGGATGGGGCTGTCCCAGGGAGGCACGGGAGCCCTGATGACCGCCTGGCCCCTGGTGGTCGCCGTCATCTCGCCCATCGCGGGCAGGCTGTCCGACCGCCATTCGGCGGGACTTCTTGGAGGGCTCGGCTTGGGGATCCTGGCTGTCGGCCTGGCCGCCCTCGCCCTGTTGCCGACAGATGCGATGACGGTCGACATCGTCTGGCGTCTGGCCCTGTGCGGGCTGGGGTTCGGTCTCTTCCAGTCCCCCAACAACCGGGCGATCTTCGCGAGCGCACCGCGGGAACGCAGCGGAGGGGCGAACGGGATGCAGGCGACCGCGCGCCTCGTCGGCCAGACGACCGGGGCTGCGCTCGTGGCCGTGATCTTCAGCGCGGCGCACGAACAGGCAACGACCATTGCACTGGCAGTCGGTGCCGCATTGGCCATGGTTGCGAGCCTCGTCAGCAGCCTGCGCTCGTTCTCGCCGGCCCCTTATCCTTGAGCCAAGCCTTGCGAGTGCCTGCCGTCTTTGCTCATGGCACCTTGGCCTCCCGAGAGTCCCGCGGCTCGGGAAGGAGCTTTGCCCTCTGCCTGCGGGTCACGAGCCGGAAAAACAGAGGGACGAAGAACGTGGCGAGAAACGTCGCCGCGAGCATGCCGCCGATGACGCCCGTCCCGATGGAGTGCCGGCTCGCCGAGCCGGCGCCGGTGCTGGTGGCGAGCGGCACGACGCCCAGAATGAAGGCCAGCGACGTCATCACGATGGGGCGGAAGCGCAAACGTGCCGCCTCCATCGCGGCATCGAGGACGGGCATGCCGTCGCGATAGCGCTCCGATGCGAATTCGACGATCAGAATGGCGTTCTTGGCGGCCAGTCCGATCAGGGTGACGAGCCCGATCTGGAAATAGACGTCGTTCTCGATGCCGCGCAGATAGATCGCCAGGATCGCGCCGAAGACCGCGAACGGCACGGCGGTGACGACTGCGAGCGGCAGCGACCAGCGCTCGTATTGGGCCGCCAGGATCAGGAAGACCATCACGAGGCCGAAGATGAAGCCCTGGTTGCCCGTGCCGGCGGTTGCAAGCTCCTGATACGATGCTCCCGTCCAGCCGATGGTGTAATCCGAGCCCAGGGTCTGCGAGACAACCTCCTGCATGGCGGCGATCGCCTGGCCGGAGGAATAGCCGGGCGCCGGGTTGCCCTGGACGCGGGCCGCGGGGAAGACGTTGAAGCGGTCGACCACATCGGGGCCGACGATGCGCGTGACGGAGACGAGCACGTTCAACGGCACCATCGTGTCGTTCTGCGACCGCACGAAGACATGGCGCAGATCGTCGGGGGACTGGCGGAACTCCCCCTCGGACGAAAGGCTCACCCGGTAGGTGCGCCCGAAGAGCGTGAAATCATTGACGTAGAGGCTGCCGAACGTGCTCTGCATCGTGTCGAAGATCGTGCCGATGGCGACTCCCAGAGCCTTGGCCTTCTCGCGGTCCACGTCGATGCGGTATTGCGGCACGCCCGTGTTGAAGGTGGTCGACACGCCGCGCACCTCGGGTCTCTGGTTGGCGGCCTGCACCACCCTCTGGGTCGCCTCGGAGAGGCTCTGGAGCGATCCTCCGGTCCGATCCTGCAGGAAGAACTCGAAGCCGCCCGTCGTGCTGATGCCCTGAATCGGGGGCGGGTTGAAGCCGATCACCACGCCGTCCCGGAAATTCGCGTTCAGGGCCGCGAAGGCCGGCGCGAGATTGCGCGCATCCTGGCGTGGATCCGTCCGGACCGACCAGTCCTTCAGGGTCACGAAGGAGACGCCGGAATTCGTCTTCTGCGCTCCCGAGAGCAGATCGAATCCCGACAGGGTGACGACATTCTCGACCGCCGGGTTCTGCAGCGCGCCCTGAGTCACCTTTTCGGTGACGGCCCGGGTGCGGTCGAGAGAGGCCGCTGGCGGCAGGGCCGTCACCAGGAAGACATAACCCTGATCCTCGTTGGGGACGAGGCCGCCCGGAACGCGCTGGAAGAGCAGCCAGGTCGCGCCCAGCATGATCGCGAAGAGCACCAGGGCAAGAGCCGCGTGCCGCAGCAAAAATCCGACGCCCGCCGTGTAACCCCGTGTGACCCAATCGAAGCCGCGGTTGAAAACCCGGAATGGCAGCCATGGCTCTCCGTGAGCGGGCTTCAGCAGGAGCGCACAGAGGGCGGGCGTCAGCGTCAGGGCGACGATGCCGGAGATCACGACCGAGACGGCGATGGTCACGGCGAACTGCCGGTAGAGCTCTCCGGCAAGCCCGCCCAGGAATGAAACCGGGAGGAAGACCGCGCAGAGCACGAGGACGATCGCAATGACGGGCCCGCTCACCTCCTGCATGGCCTGAACGGCCGCCTCCCGCGGACCCTTGCCCTCGGACGTCATGATGCGCTCGACGTTCTCGAGCACCACGATGGCGTCGTCCACCACGATGCCGATGGCCAGCACCATGCCGAACAGGGTCAGGAGATTGATCGAAAACCCCAGGGCGTACATGCCCGCGAAGGTGCCGACGATCGAAACGGGAACGGCAAGGATCGGGATGAGCGTCGCCCGGACGTTCTGGAGGAACAGGAAGACGACAATGATCACCAGCACGATCGCTTCGATGAACGTGTAGACGACTTCCTCGATGGAGACCTCGACGAAGCGCGTGGTGTTGAACGGCACGTCGTAGCGCAGCCCATCCGGGAAGCGCCGGGAGAGGCGGTCCATCGTGTCCTTGACCGCATTGGCGACCTGGAGCGCGTTCGCGCCCGGCTGCAGGTAGATCCCGATCGGAACGGCAGGTGCGCCGTTGAAGGTAGCCGAGAACGCATAGTTGAGGGAGCCGAGCTCGACCCGGGCCACGTCCTTGAGGCGAAGAGCGCCCCCATTCTCGTTGGACCGGATGATGATGTTCTCGAACTCGCGGGGATCGACGAGGCGGCCGGGCGTCGTCACCGAATAGGTGAAGGCCTGCTCGCCGGGCATGGGTTCCTCTCCGAAGCGGCCCGCCGCGAACTGGGCATTCTGCTCGCGGATGGCCGCCGCGATGTCGCCCGGCGTCAGCTTGAACTGCGCGACCTTGTCGGGCCGCAGCCAGATCCGCATCGAATAGTCGGAGGCTCCGAAGAGCGATGCATCGCCGACTCCCGGCGTCCGCCGCAGCTCGTCGATGATGTTGATGAGGGCATAGTTCGAGATGTAGATCGTGTCGTAGCGCCCGCCCGGCGACGACAGCGCCAGAACCTGCAGGATCGAGCTCGACCGCTTGTTGACGGTCACGCCCTGGCGCCGGACCTCTTCGGGCAGCAGGGCGGTCGCGCGCTGGACCCGGTTGTTGACATTGATCGTGGCCTGATCGGGATCGGTGCCGATCTGGAACGAAACGCTCAAGTTGAGGGTGCCCGAACCGGTCGAAGTGGATCGCATGTAGATCATGTCCTCGACGCCGTTGATCTGCTGCTCCAGGGGAGCCGCCACGGTTTCCGCGATGGTTTCGGCGTTCGCTCCCGGATAGGTGGCGGACACGACCACCTCGGGCGGCACGATGGCGGGATACTGGGCGACCGGCAGCGCCCGCATGGCCAGGAAGCCGCCGAGCACGATCACGATGGAGAGAACCGTGGCGAAGACCGGCCGGTCGATGAAGAATCTCGAGATCACGGCCGCCCTCCGCCTCGCTGACCCGGTTTCGGCGGGCTGTTCTTGTCGATCGTCCCGGTCGCGCGTGGCGGCGGATCGGTCTTTACCGCGCTGGGCGAGCCGTTCCGGGCGCCTTCGGCCTGGGCATCGCTCTTGCCGAAGCTCGGCGTTGCGGCTGCCGGAACCGGAAGGTCATCGGCGAGCACCGGCCGCACGGGCGCACCGGGACGAACCCGGATCACGCCGTCGACGACGACCCTCTCCCCGGCTCGCAGCCCCTCGCGGACGATCCACCCGGCCGCAACCTGCCGGCCCAGGCGCACAGGCCGCGACTGAGCGACATTGTTCTCGCCGATGACGAAGACGGACGGCCCCTGAGGCCCCTGGGAAACGGCCCTCTCCGGGACCACGATGGCGTCGGGTAGCGTGATCCCGCGGATGACCACCCGGATGAACTGGCCCGGAAGCAGGACACCGTCCGGGTTGGGAAACACGGCCCGCGCCTCGATGGTGCCGGTCTGGGGATCCACCCGACTGGCCGCCGTGTCGATGCGCCCCGGCTCCGGATAGATCGTCCCGTCTCCGTAATGCAGCTCGACGGTCAGGTCCTTCTCCGTGAGCGGCTTGGCGCGGCTCTGGTTCAGCTCTCGGAACGCGCGGTTCTCCTCGTCCGTGAAGGAAAAGTTCACATAGGCGGGATCGAGCTGCGTGATCGTGGTCAGCTGCGTCTGCTGCGCCTGGATCAGGGTTCCGATCGGAGGCGACTGGACAGACGTGATGCCTCCCACCGGAGCCGTGACGGTCGTATATTCGAGATTGAGCCGCGCATTGTTGACCTCGGCCTGCGCGAGCTGCACGCCTGCGGCAGCCTGGTCGCGGGCGGCCTGGGCGTCGTTGCGCTGCTTCTCGGCTGCGGCTCCGCGGCGGAACAGCTCCTCGATGCGCTGCAGGTTGTCCTCCGCCTGCCGGAGGGCCGACTCGGCCTGGCTCAGCTGCGCTTCCGCCCGGCTCTTGGCGACCTCGAATGTGGCCGGGTCGATGCGGAACAGAACCTGGCCCTCCTTGACCCGGCTGCCCTCCTCGAACTCCCGCTTGAGGAGGAGCCCACCGACGCGGGGGCGCACCTCGACGTCGCGGAACCCCACCACGCGGCCCGCATACTCGACCGGTACCGGAACCTCGGCAGGGCTGACGACCATGACCGTCACTTCGGGATGAGGCTGAGCGGGCGCCGCCGGCGCCGGTGCGGTTTGGCGCGCTCCCCCGGAGAACCAGCCCTGGATCGAAGCCAGGGACATGGATTGCGGTCCGAAATAGAAATATCCGACGGCGACGAGGAGAAGACCAGCGGCAATGAGCAGGGCGATGCGCTTGGACACGATGTTCCCCTTGGCTGTGCCGTAACCCTGACCGTATCGGGCCGCAACAGGTGACAACGCTGCGCCTACGGTTTGGTGCCGGAGGCCTTATTTCACCTGACGATTCCGGCGAAGCTCGGGCGCAGCCGGCGGCCGACCTCGGGAACATCTGCGAAGGCGCCCTGGTTTGTACTCTGCGGCAGCCATGCAAGGGGCTCTGTCCGGTCAACCCGCAGCGAAAGCAAAGACGTCATGGCGACTGACACGCCGAAGGTCGTGATCATCGGGGCGGGGTTCGGTGGACTGACCGCCGCCCAGTCGCTCTCGCGAACGCCCGTCGACGTGACGGTGATCGATCGCCACAACTTCCATTATTTCCAGCCGCTTCTCTATCAGGTCGCGACCGCGGCCCTGTCGCCCGCCGACATCGCGTGGCCGATCCGCGGCATCCTCAAGAGGCAGACAAACACGACCGTTCTCATGGCGGATGTGACCGGCATCGACGCGGACGCGCGGCTCGCCCATGCCGATCCTGTAGCGGTACCTTACGATTATCTCGTGATTGCAACAGGGGCCACGCACTCCTATTTCGGACACCCGGAATGGGCCTCCGCTGCGCCCGGCCTGAAGCAGATCGAGGACGCGACCGCCATCCGCCGCAAGATCCTGCTGGCATTCGAGCGAGCGGAGCTGATCGACGATCCCGAGGAGCAGCAGCGGCTGCTCACGTTCGCGGTCGTAGGTGGCGGCCCGACCGGGGTCGAGATGGCCGGATCGATCGCGGAGGTGGCCTATCATGCCCTGTCGGCCGAGTTCCGGCACATCGATCCGCGTGCGGCCCGTGTGGTCCTGATCGAGGCGGGGCCTCGCATCTTGCCCGCCTTTCCCGAGGATCTCTCGGCCTATGCCCAAAAAGCCCTGGAGAAAATGGGCGTGGAGGTCAAAACCTCGACCCGGGTGACGAAATGCGACCCGGACGGCGTCGAGCTGGGGGAGACGCGGATCGAAGCCGGAACCATCGTCTGGGCCGCCGGCGTGGTGGCCTCCCCCGCGGCCGAGTGGCTCGGAGCGGAGCGGGACCGTGCCGGGCGGGTCACGGTCGGTCCCGACCTGACGGTTCCCGGGCGGCCTGAGATCTTCGTGATCGGCGACACGGCGGCAGTGGTCGATGCCACCGGGAAGACGGTACCCGGCATCGCGCCCGCGGCCAAGCAGATGGGCCGCTATGCGGCCGAGGTCATCGCCGCAAGAGTGACGGGCAAGGTGGCCCCCGCGCCGTTCCGGTATCGGCATCAGGGCGATCTGGCGACGATCGGGCGCAAGGCCGCCGTGGTGAAGCTCGACCATATGCACCTGACCGGCTTCATCGGTTGGATGTTCTGGGGCCTCGCGCACATCTACTTCCTGATCGGCCTGCGCAACCGCGCCGTGGTTGCCTTCAGCTGGCTATGGAGCTACCTGACGTACCAGCGCGGAGCGCGCCTCATCGTCGACAGCCCTTCGGCCCAGGATGCCGCCCAAAAGGAAAAGGTGCGGCCGCCAGCCTCGGCGGTCGAAGTGAGTCGTGGAGCGAATCGGGATCAGTCGCGTTCTCGGGGTGCGGACTGGCGGTGAGTGCCGGGCACGGGCCGACACGCTGCCCCTGAAGCAGCCATTTCGTTAAGCAGGAGGAACGATGTTTACCCTTGAGATCGGCGGCCGGCCCATTGCGGTTACGGATGCGAATGAGGCGGATGCGAAAGCCATTTTCGAGAGCGGCGCGTTCAAGCAGGACCTGACCGCGCTGACGAGCGAAGGAGCGCCGCTGTGGGATGGCCGAGCGCCCCTGTCCATACGGCCCGCCTCGCAACAGGAGGTCGCGGAATTCGGGGCCCCCGAAGACGATGCCGCCGACGAGGAGGAAGACGACGGCGCGTTCGTGACCTTCCTCGTGCCGATCGATCATGATCACGAAGAGACACTGGCCGTACCGCCAGAGGTTCAGAGCTGACGCGCTTCGTTCCCCTCTCAGGCGCTCGGCACTTCGATGAATCTCCAGACGGCAGTGTCGCGGGGGTGATCGAGGCTGCCCGTCTCAAAGAATGCCCTTGCCGAGGAGAGAGAGGAGCCCGAAGCAAAGGGTCTCGTCCCAATAATTGAGCGATCTTCCAAGCGGAAGCTCGTGGGCCTGCAGGGCCAGGACAGCGCAGAGCATCGCCGCGAGGGTCGTGAACTCGAAAAACAGGTTCGGACCTCCCGACGCCACCTGAACGCCGCTCACGCCTGAAAACACGGCGAGCTTGAGAGCGAAGCGGATCACCACGCACCAGGAACAATCATGTGAGCGATGTCGATCTGAGCGCATGAATCACCGTTGAGACGATCCCGGGCCCGGATGCCGGATCACCTTGCGCAGCTCGGCGATGAGGCGCGCGGGCAGCACAGGCTTCGAGAGCGCGATCAGATCAGGATGGCGTTGTCGCACTTCATGGGGGACGACCCCGCCCATATAGACGACGGTCGGAACGCCTCGTGCATTCAGGGCCTCGAGGACAGGCGTCACAAGGCCGTCGCGCAGGTTCATGTCCAGCAGCGCCGCATCGAGAGGCGGACCATTCCTGATCATTTCGCGAGCCTCATGCACGGATGCCGCCGGCTCAATGGGCACTCCCTCGGCTTCAGCGAGCAATGCGCTGATGCTTTGCGCCACGAACTCTTCATCCTCGACCACCAGCACACGATATCCCGCCAGCATTGCCCCCTCGTTTGTCCGTGGCGCCAGCAAACGAGAACGCCTCACCCGATGTTCCTGACGAATTGGCGGGAGCGCATCTCTTTGTCGGAGCATAGGTGTGCTGGCGACGGCCCGACCCGACACCTTGTCCGGGTAGACGAGCCGAGTGGTGTCGTTCAACGGAGCCCTGCGTCCGGCGCGGAACTGCCATGAGCCTCTTGCGGGCTGGTGCTCGCACCCTCTCGAAAGCCATATGGATCAAGGAAAGCCTGCCCTTTGGGGGTGAGGCATCGTGCGCCCTTGGGCAGCGAGCGCGGCCTGTGCCAAGGTCCTGGTCAGGCGCGGGGGACCCAAGCCAAGAAGACCTTTCGCGCTCCCCTCCGGGCGCAAACGCGGCCCATGAATGACTCAGTCTTATCTCGGTCACACGCAATACCGTCCGGGAGCATGTTCGGCGACTGTCTCAGGAGGTTGGCATGGGAGACGCAGTCTTGCTGGTCGTTGTGACGGGAGCCGTCGGGATCACGGCTCTGACCCTGTATCGGCACCCGATCCGCTGGTCCAAGGACGAGGCCGACGCGAGGAAACCCCGGTGAGTTTCACGGGCGGGAGCCCGATGTGAAGATGCCGTCGAGCATGTCGCCGGCGGCTCTTGAGCGCTTCAGGTCAGGCGGCCGCGTGCCGCCACGGACAACTCGCCGACGATCTCGCTACCCCTGACCGTGACGAGGCCATCAGCTAGGTTGATCACTACGCAGACGTGGTTCGGCACGACGTTGCCCACCCTGGGCCTGTCGTTGCAGACCGGCAGGTCGGGAAAGCCTTGCTCTTCATGTCCGGCTAACGATTGCTAAAGAGTTGAGGCGCAGATAGGAGGTCTCGTTTCGGAATCGCGCAGCGCTTTCCCGGGCTCCGTGGATCACGGTTCTCGCGCAACAGAGCTGGTTACCTCGTGAAGCAACAATCCTTCCCGGCAGGGGGCGCGAAGCGGAAGCCCGCGCTCTGGCTCCTGGTGCTGATCACTTTCAGCGGCACCCTGGCGATGCACATGTTCGTGCCCGCCCTTCCAATCGCCGCACAGGATCTCGGCGCCAGCATCGCCGCCATGCAGATGACGATCAGCCTCTATATCCTCGGTCTCGCGTTCGGGCAGCTCATCTACGGCCCTTTGTCGGACTGCTTCGGACGCCGGCCGATCCTGATGGTGGGCCTTGCCCTCTACACGGCATCCGGGATCGCGGCGGCCTTCGCGCCCGGCGTTTACGCCCTGGTGGCGGCGCGGCTCTTCCAGGCTCTCGGCGGGTGCGCCGGCCTCGTCCTCGGCCGGGCCATGGTGCGCGACATGTCGGGCCCCCAGGACGCAGCGCGACGGCTGGCCGTGATGAACCTCATCGTCGTCATCGGACCCGCGCTCGCGCCGATCTTCGGCAGCCTGCTCGCTTCCAGCCTGGGCTGGCGTTCCATCTTCGTGCTGCTCATCGGGCTTGGCGCGGCGAACATCCTGTTCGCATGGCGCCTCCTTCCGGAAACCGGGCAGCCGTCCGGCACGCTCAGCATCGCGTCGCTGGGGCGCGACTATATGGGTCTCCTCGGCTCGCGCGCTTTCCTCGGGTACTCGATCGGCGGAAGCTGCGCCACGACCTCGATGTATGCCTTCATCGCCGCCGCTCCCTTCATCTTCGAAGAGCTGCACCGGCCCGCTCACGAGGTCGGGGTTTCGCTCGGACTGCTGGCGGTCGGCGCATCGGTGGGCAGCGCCCTCGCGAGCCGCTTGATCGGCAAGGTGCGAATGGAACGGCTGATGGTCGGCGCCAATGCCGTGAGCGTCGTCGCGGCTCTGGCTCTCCTCGGCTCCGTTCTGCTGCACGAAGTGAACGTCTTTTCCGCCATCGGCCTGATGTGCCTGTTCAACATCGGCGCCGGCATGTCGAGCCCGGCCGCCTTGACCAAGGCCGTGAGCGTCAATCCGAAGATGATCGGTTCGGCATCCGGGCTCTACGGTTTCGCCCAGATGGCGATCGGGGCTCTCTGCACGTCCCTCTCCGGATTGGGCCGTGATCCGGCCCTCGCCGCTGCCGGCGTGCTCGCTGCCGCCGGCGTGGTGAGTCAGTTCGCCTTCTGGATCGCCCTGCGGCACGAGGCCCGCAGCCGACGGGGATGAACCGTTCGGGGCCGTTCAACGCACCGGCCACTCATGGGCGTACGCCGCGTCAGGGCTCTCCCGACGGAGAAGGGTCTCACGTTTTGTGGAGGCTCGTTTTCGCTGTAGGAAGACAGAAGCCGAACTCCTAGACTCGGCACGACCCGGTTTTACGACAAGGCGCCCCATGAGACGGCCCGCGATCACTCTTGCGTCAATTCTCCTGATGTCTCTCCCCGCGCTCGCCCAGCGCGCTCCGGTCGGGCCGCCCGTCAACACGCTTCGGGAGATGGGGGCCGCGCTCTGGTCATGCTGGTCTCCGCCACCCAACACTCAGAACTTCCAGGTGACGATACAGTTCAGCTTCAAGCGCAACGGGGAAGTCCTCGGCAAGCCCCGGATCACCTATTCGACCTTCAACGGTAGCGAGGAAGAGCGACGGATCATCATGGGCCTGATCCTGGCCTCCCTCGATGCCTGCACGCCCGTGAACGTCACCCCGGCGCTCGGAGGAGCGATCGCAGGGCGGATCTTCACGATGACGTTCACGTCTCCCTCGACGAAGGCATGACCCAGCCTGGTGCCGTGGCGGCACAACCGGCCCTGGGGTCATGAGAAGATCCTGGAGATGGATCGCTCTTGAGACCCGATCCAGGCGCAGCCTCCCTGGCCGCCTCTCGAAATCGAAGCTCGCACCATTGCGGGATCGACATTCAACGCGCTTCGCGTGAGGCGCGCCACGCTTTGTACTCCTCGCGCATGCAGGTGCCACAGGGGCGATAACCCGCTGCGATCGCCGTTGCTTCATCCGCGAAAAATACGCGCTTCGCACGGTAGCTATCGGGGCTGCTCCGGAGAGCGCGCAAGGCGGCCGGGCAGTCGAGGCGCCCGTAGATCCCATGACGATTGCCGCCCAAAGTCCCGGGCCGTTCGCTCGGGTATTCCAAGCCGTCCGGCCCGATCAGGCGATAGGTCTTGCAGGTCATCCCGACAGATACCGGTTTCATGACAGGAGACGGGTCATCGGATCCGCGTGCGGGCTTCATCCGATGGTTCTCCGTCTTCGAGCGGCGCATCGTCCGCTGCGACGACGGCGCCGCTTGTCCGCACGATGCGTCACAGCTTTGGAGTGACCGACTGCTCGGCGGCCGCGGCCGCTTGGTCGAACGCGGATTCGAGACGCTCGTTCACGCCCCTCAGCCCCGAGACGACCTCCCGCGCCCACGCCACGTATTGGAGCCGGCGCTTGACCGACCACTCGGGCGAGGGGCTGACGCTGATGGTGCGCAGGTTGCTGGTCTTATCGGCAAGCTTGATGATCTTGGCCCGGTTCGACTTCCTGGGGGCGTGCTCGACCTGCAGGCGTTTGCGCTCGTGCTTCTGCAGCGACTTGTCGTCCGTCACCTCCTCGACAAGGGCCGCCACGTCTTCCCCGAACGCCTCGGCGATGATCTCGCGCGGCACCTCCTGGTCCTCGATCGCATCGTGGAGGAGCGCGGCGATGACGAGGTTGGGATCCTTGCCCTCTGTCGCGTCGGCGACGAGCGAGGCCACCTCCAGGAGATGGTTGACGTAGGGCTCCTGGGCGGCTCCCTTCCGCTTCTGGTGAACGTGCCACCGGGCCGCCGCGTCGGCGGCTTTCAGGACGGCGATCCATTCTTTCATGGCTTCTCCTTGATGATCTGGGGGTGGAAATCGATGGCCCGGGTGGCGGCTCCGAAGCGAATCACGAAACCACTCCTGGACTGATCCAGGTCGACACCACTCCGACGGCGGAGTCTGGCAACCGTGGCTGTCGGGGTGTTCACCCGATCTCTCTTCGCCTGCGAGGCAACTGGATTATGGCCATTCCCGGCCTTGCTGACAGCCGCGCCGGCTGGCGCGCAGCATCTCACGTCCGCTCGACCCAGTTTCTGGAGCCAGGACGAAACTGTCTTTGGCGCTCCGGACGGCGGATGCGCCAGCGTGATGGCGGCGTCCAGCATCCAGATCTCTGATCTGTAAGGAAATCGATGGCGCACCCGACACGATTCGAACGTGTGACCTTTGCCTTCGGAGGGCAACGCTCTATCCAGCTGAGCTACGGGTGCTTGAGGCGATGAGCCTGGGTTCTTCCCTACCCGATTAGGGGCTGCAGGGCAACCTCTGACTGACCGGTCCGCGAGGGGATCGTTCGGCTGAGGGGATCGGGGCTGCGATCATCCGCACAATTCGGGCCCTGTCACGCAACGGGCAGAGGGTGACAGGGCCCGGATCAGGCCGGCAGGGTTTGCGGAGATTCAGGTCTCGTCGGCGGCGGCTCGCTGCCGGGCCACGTAGCCCAGGGCGACCACCAGGACGGCCCCTATGACGGCGACCGGGATCTCCGCCTTGTGGCTGAGCTCCTCGCCGAGTTGGCCGAGGAGCCACGGATCCGAGATCAGCATCTCGCCGGCGACCCAGCCCAGAAGAGCCGCACCGGCCCAGACCAGGAGCGGGATCCGGTCGAGAAGCGCCATGATGAGGGCGGCGCCGGCCACGATAAGCGGCACCGAGATCGCCAGTCCGAGGATCAGCAGGAAGGTGGAGTCCTGCGCCACGGCGGCGATCGCCAGGACATTGTCGAGGCTCATGACCGCATCAGCGACCGCGACCGTCCACACCGCATGCCACAGGCGGTCGGTTTCCTTGACCGATCCCTCCTCGTCCTCGCCGGTGAGGAGCTTCACGGCGATCCAGAGGAGAAGCAGGCCGCCCAGGATCTTCAGGAAGGGAGTCGACAGGAGGGCGGCCACGAGGAGCGTGAAGACGATCCGCAGGCCGACGGCCACACCGGCTCCGAGAATCATGCCGATGCGGCGCTTGTCATCCGGCAGGCCGCGGCAGGCCAGGGCGATGACCACGGCATTGTCTCCGGACAGGATGATGTTGATCCAGATAATGCCCAGGACCTTGAGAATTTGAGGGAGAAGAACTTCCATGATCGAGAACTTGGTGAGCAATCAAGAAGACCAGGAACCTGAGCCTGCAGCCTGACGGGAGGCGTCGGGCACAGCGGGCGGATCGGTATTTCAAAGCCATTCTTGAGAAAGAAAACGGCGCCGGCTCTAAAAGGCGCGGCAATCGGCCGGAAGCTTCGCTTCCGAATATGCGGAGTTTCAAACGCCTGGAGGACCTGTCGCGCGCCGGACTCCCAGGGCGTCGGCCAGGAGGATCGTCCCGTGCGTGTCGCGGCGCAGGCTCTGCCCCGTCGCGCCAGGCATCGGTCGGCACTCGAACCCTGGCAGAAGGAGATCGCCCAGGCCGCCATCCCCGTCGCTCCGCTCATCCGGGCAGGTCTCTCCGTCTGCCGCTCCCCGCTCCGAGAGATCCGACAGCAGGAGCCCATCGTCGAACCGGGTCGAGAACGGGTCTTGCGCGCTGGAAGCCCCGAGGACGGGAAGCAGCACCAGGCAAAGCAGCCCGAGGAGCGCCTGCAGGATGGGGAGAGGAATGCGGGGTTGGGCCAACGCTCTGTCCAGCTGAGCTACGGGTGCATCGAGGCCACCGGTATGGGCTCTCTCCGTACTCGATAGGTGGCCCTAGGGCAACCATCGAGGGAGGGGCCGCAGGAGCTTGCCCGAAGGCCGCCCACGCTCCTGGAGCGCCGGCGCCCGCGTCTAGCGGCAGATGATCGTGGCCCGCGGGCAATAGGAATCGTATTCGGGCGTCGGGCAGTAGGTCTGCATGAAGCTTTCATCGATGGTGCAGGTCACGTGGACCCGGAAGGGACGCGGCGAGACGCCGATGGGCTCGTGCAGGACGGAATAGCCGAGTCCCTGAGTCGCGAGCCTCGCGATGACGCGGCTCGGCTGTTCGCGGAGGACGACGGGCCGCTCGCGGGTGGAGACGGTCAGATCCGCGGCATGCGCCGCGGAACCGAAGGCACCGGCGGCAAGCACGACAGCCATCAGGGAACGCTTCATATCGGCACCTCTTTCATCCGCAAAGACGACGTCCCGCCCGGAAAAGCGCCGGACCGGGCCTCGTCGGGCCAAGCGGAGGCGGCGCTTCGCCGGAGGTTCTCGCTAGGAGTTAATGCAGAACCGCCTCAAGAGATCCCGGGCGACAGGCGCCGGCGCGCCACGCAGAACAGTAAACCCAGTTTCTGCTGACACGGGCCGCACCGCTCGTGCCATTCGCCCCATGGCCACGGTTGCTCCATGGCCTGAGTGAAGCCCTCCCTGGAGCCGCAGGGAAAAACCCTCTAAGATGAGCACATGCGGAGCGCCCTGCCCCGCTTTTCCTTTTCCCGAAAAGCCATGCTGATTATCCGGTCCCTGCTGTTCAACGTCGCGTTCTACGCCAACCTCATCCTGTGGCTGATCATGCTGATCCCGGGCTTTCTCGTACCGCGCCGGGTCTTCATGCGGATGGTGCAGCTCTGGGCCCATACGTCGCTCTGGCTCCTGCGCGTCCTGGCCGGAACGCGAATCGAGGTGCGCGGCCGCGAGAAGATCCCGCCGGGCGGCGCATTGGTGGCGTCCAAGCACCAGTCCCTGTGGGAGACCTTCGCGCTCGTGACGCTCTTCGACGACCCGACGTTCATCCTGAAGCGGGAGCTGATGTGGATCCCGTTCTTCGGCTGGTACACGTGGAAGGCGGACTGCATCCCGGTCAACCGGAAGGCGGGATCGCAGGCCCTCGTTCAGATGACCGCCAAGGCCAAGGACGAGGCGCGCCATGGGCGCCAGATCATCATCTTTCCGGAAGGCACCCGCCGGCCGGCGGGCGCCCCCGCGGCCTACAAGTACGGCGTGGCGCATCTTTACCAGAATCTCGGCTTTCCCTGCGTGCCGATCGCCCTGAACTCGGGCCTCTACTGGCCCCGTCGCCAGTTCATCCGCCGCCCCGGCACGATCGTGGTCGAGGTGCTGGATCCGATCCCCCCGGGCCTTCCGCGGGAGGAGTTCTTCAGGCTGATGCAGGGAGGCATCGAGGAAGCCTCCGACAGGCTCCTGGCCGAGGGCCGAAGGGAGATCGGCCTGGACCCTGCTTCCCGGCCTGCGACATCTTTGACCGACGCCTGAGCCGGCAGGACGCCGACGGTTCCTTGACGGTTCGTCCGCCAGTTCCTACATATAAGAACATATGGCGAACAAACGAACCATATCCTGGAATACGGCCATGCGGGATCTCCGCAACGACCGCATGGGGAGGGCTGGCGTGCGCGAGGAAAAGCTGAGGGCCACCGCCGGGCTTCGCTCGACCCCGACACTGAGCTCGTGGCGCGGCCGCTCGGGCCGCCGCTACATCGTCGGCGTCCATCCGCTCGAACTGGGAGAGCTTCTGGACGTGACCGACGCCGTGGTTCTCGCCGTCGGACGGGACGAGGCCGGCACAGCCCATGTGATCGACGTGGTGATGGCCGGACGCGAGCCGAGCGAGGGCACCCGGACCCGCTGGATGAACAAGGTCCGGGAGCATGGCGCCACAGAACTCCACGTTCACCGGCTGGCCGACACCGAAGCGCGCCGCCGCGAGATCCTCGAAGACCTGCGCGAGGAAGACGCTCAGGTGTCCGTGAGGCAGGAATCCTGATCGAGAAGCCCGGTGATCCGCTGCAGCAGCGGATCCACGACCCCCATGCCGAGCAGATGCTCGTGCGTCGAGCGGACATAGTCGGGATTGGGACCGGAGACGCCCCGTCCCTGCCGCACCAGCCTCAACACGTCCTCGAAGGACAGCCGCCCCGCATATTGCTCATGCGTCCTGTCGACCACATAGGCCAGGGCTCGGACCGGCTGGCCGTCGTCGAGCCGCACCGGCAGGTGGCGCTCGAGATAAACCGCCGTGACCTGCTCGCGCTCGCGCAGATAATGCACGGTCGCCGTGACCTCCTCCTCGGCCACCCGGAATGCCACGCCGTGGCAGCGGCCGCCGCGGTCGAGGCCGAGCACGAGGCCCGGATTGTCGGGCGTGCCGCGATGCACATGGGAATAGACGCACAAGGACCGGTGATAGCCGTGGATATGGGCGTGGCGCCGCTCCACGAAGGGAAAGCCTGGCCGCCACATGAGCGAGCCGTAGCCGAAGACCCATAAATCGTTCGTGGCGTCCTTCATTCCGTCGCGATCGTCGTGTCTGAACCTTGCCTGCTTCGGGCGCTACCAGTTACCAAGCACCGACACAACAGGAGATCGTGCATGGAAGAGGCTGTCTCAGCCGCAACCCCTCGTCGCAGCCGGTTCTGGCTCTATACGCCCTTCGTCCTGCTGCTCCTGGTCGCCATCGCTTGGAGCGTCGCCTGGTTCGTCATCCGCAACCGCGCCGCCGAGGCGCTCGATTCATGGGTGGCGGCGGAAGCCCGGAACGGGCGGCAATGGACCTGCCAGGACCGGCAGATCGGCGGTTATCCGTTCCGCATCGAAATCATCTGCGGCTCGCTCGGCCTGAAGCATGGCGTGGTGAACGCCTCGTTCGGCCGCGTCGAGTCGGTCGCCCAGGTCTACCAGCCGCGCCTCGTCATCACCGAAATCGAAGGACCGCTGCGCCTCACCGACGGGGCCGTGACGGTCCAGGGCACATGGGACCTGCTGCAAGCCAGCGTCCATGTGGCTCCCAACGGCCTGCAGCGCCTCTCGCTCGCGGCGAACGCTCCCCGCGTCACGGTCACGGGGCTGGCGCCGCAGGACTTCACCACCTCCGGCAAGCACCTGGAGCTCCATGTGCGGCCCAATCCTTCGCGGGTTCAGGAAAAGGCCTATGATGCGGCCGCTTCGATCAGCGAGGCGCGCATTCCCGTGCTCGACGATCTGGTCGGCGGCGCAGAGCCCTCGAACCTGGATACGGACCTCACGGTCACCCAGGCCCAGGGCTTCCAGGGCCGTCCCATCGTCGAGGAGCTGGAGCGCTGGCGCAAGGCCGGCGGCAAGCTCGATATCCTGCGGCTCTCGGCCGCCAAGGGCGGCCGCCGCATGGAGGCGAAAGGCGAGCTGCGCGTCGACGAGCTCCACCGGCCCGCAGGCGAGCTGAATATCGCGGCGGCCGGGCTCGACGGGCTCCTGGGGAATGTAATGGGCCGCCGCAACGGCGCCCTGGCGAGCGCCCTGCTCGGCCAGCTTTCCGGCGGACAGGGCAACCCCAAGGCGCAGCTGTCGCCTCTGCCCCCGCTGCATCTCGAAAACGGGTTCCTGTCGCTGGGGCCGTTCGTGATCCCCAACCTCAGGCTGCCGCCGCTCTACTGAAGCGCGTTCGAGATCCGGGCCCGGCTTGGCTCCCGTCCGGATCAGGCCTTGTCCTCGCGGCGGCGCCCGAAATCCGGCTCGGGCGTCTCCTGGCCGAGCGAGATGATGCCGCGCCGGATGGCGCGCGTCCGGGTGAAGAGGTCGAAGAGCTTGTCGCCCTCGCCCCAGCGGATGGCGCGGGCGAGCAACGCGATGTCCTCGTTGAGGCGGCCCAGCATTTCCAGCACGGCATCCTTGTTGTGCAGGAAGATGTCGCGCCACATGGTCGGATCCGAGGCGGCGATGCGGGTGAAGTCGCGGAACCCGCCGGCGGAGAACTTGATCACCTCCGACTGCGTGACCGTCTCCAGATCCGCCGCCGTGCCGACGATGTTGTAGGCGATGAGATGCGGCACGTGGCTGGTGATCGCCAGCACGAGGTCGTGATGCTGGGCGCTCATGACCTCGACGTTGGAGCCCATGGCCGACCAGAACGCGCGCACGCGCTCGACGGCGGCCAAGTCGGTGCCTTCCGGCGGCGTGAGGATGCACCAGCGGTTATGGAAGAGCGTCACGAAGCCCGCATCGGGACCCGAATATTCCGTGCCGGCGACCGGATGCGCCGGAACGAATGCGACGCCTTCCGGCAGATGCGGCTGGACCTGGGCGATCACGGAGGCCTTCACGGAGCCTACATCCGACACGATGCAGCCGGCCTTGAGCCCCGGCCTCATGGCCTCGGCCACGGCCCCGCAGACGCCCACCGGCACGCACAGGATGACGAGATCGGCTTCCTTCACGCCCTCGGCCGGATCGGACACGACCTCGTCCGCGAGGTTCAGCTCCCGCACCCGCCGGGCCACGTCTTCGTCGCGGTCGACGGCCACGATGGTGCGCGCGAGATTGAGATGCCGCGCGGCGCGCGCGATCGACGAGCCGATCAGCCCGAGGCCGATGATCGCGACGCGCTCGAAGAGCGGCGTTTCACGCGGGGGACCGAGACGCTCAGGCATGTTTCGCGCCACCCATGAAATCGCTGAGCGCTTCGACAACGAGACGGTTCGCCTCCTCGTCGCCGATGGTCAGGCGCAGGGCATGAGGCAGACCATAACTCTCGATCCGGCGGAGAATAAGGCCTCGGCTGGACAGGAAGGCATCGGCCTCCTTCGCCGTCCGTCCGGGCTCCTGCGGAAAATGAATCATGATGAAATTGCACACGCTCGGCGTCACCTTGAGGCCCAGCGCCTCGATCTCCCCGGACAGCCACGGGAGCCAGCGCTCATTGTGCTCGACGGCCTTCGCCACATGGGCCTCATCCTGGATCGCCGCGATGCCGGCCGCCATGGCGGGGCCGTTGATGTTGAAGGGGCTCCGGATCCGATTGACCGCATCGACCACATGGGCCGGCCCCACCATCCAGCCGAGGCGCAGATTGGCCAAGCCGTAGATCTTCGAGAAGGTGCGGGTCATCACCACGTTCTCGGCGGTGGCGACGAGTTCGAGACCCGCCTCGTAATCGTTCCGGCGCACATATTCCGCATAGGCCGCGTCGAGGACGAGCAGAACGTTCGGCGGCAGGGCCGCATGCAGCCGTTTCACCTCGTCGAACGGGATATAGGTGCCCGTCGGATTGCTGGGATTGGTCAGGTAGACGATCTTCGTCTTGTCCGTGACCTTGGCGAGGATCGCGTCGACATCGGTCCGGTAATCCTTCTCCGGCGCGACGACAGGCGTGCCGCCCGCGGTGAGGATCGCGATGCGATAGACGAGAAAGCCGAATTGCGAATAGATGCCCTCGTCGCCGGGGCCCACATAGGCATGGGCGAGCAGGGACAGAAGCTCGTCGGAACCCGCGCCGCACACGAGCCGGTCCGGGTTGAGCCCATATTTCGCCGCGATGGCCTCGCGCAGCCTGGTGGCCGCCCCATCCGGATAGAGCTCGAAATGATCGGTGGCCCGGATGGCCTCGATCGCCTTCGGCGACGGTCCCAGCGGCGTCTCGTTCGAGGACAGCTTGTGGATCTTCTTCACCCCCGCGACGGCGCTCTTGCCGGGCACATAGGCCTCGATCTGCGTGACACCGGGGCGGGGTTCGGGACGGACGGGCATCGGTTTGTTCCTGCAAGCAAACGCTTTTCGAACAGGGCTCTAAAGCATCATCCGAAAAGTGGAAATTGGTTTTTCGACGGGATCGGGCCCGGACCAGGGGCAGCGCTCATGTCACGCGGAAGCGCTCGGCATGGCTGCCGATCTCGGCGAGCTGCGAGAGGCTCGCGCCCGCCTCGGTCAGAGCCCGGTGCAGCTGCGCGGGCGCGACCGCGCCCGGCACGGCGATGAGTTCGGAAAGGCCGCTGGCGTCGGCGGCGCTCGCCACCACCTCGCCGTTGAGGCGGCCCACGGCCTCGTTCGCGCCCTTGTGCCATCGCTCGAACTGCGCGGCATAGAGCACCACGTCCCGCATCGAGGCATCCGCGAGCGGCTTGGAGATCACGAAAACCGGCGTGCCGGCCGGATGATCCGGCCGCTCGATGAAGGGCAGCCGGGCGATGATCTTAGGACGGTCCCTGTCCGCGAGCGTGCGCCACCAGGCGCCGGCGGTGGCGCCCTGGTCGAGCCGGAAGATGCCGAGGTCGCCGCGGGATGCCGCCACAGCCTCGATCACCGCCGCGGCGCTCGGATGCGTGACATAGGGAACCGTGAAGCCGAAATGGAACCGGGCCGAGTCGCGCATGGGCGCATCGCCGGCCGAGATGTCGGCATGGACCGAATAGGGCGCCTGCACATAGGTGAAGGTCGCGATGATGACCCGCCAGATGCTCTCCACCGTGTCGAGCGGCAGCAGTCCCTGGTGCCGCCCGGCCAGCGCCCGCATCATCGAGGCCTCGCGGCCGGGACGGAAGGCGGATCCGGACTCGGAGGTCTTCTTCACCGCGATGAGGCGGTCGATGATCGTGCCGCGCTCCATGAGCAGCCGGTGCATCGTCTCGTCGATGCGGTCGATCTCCTGGCGCAGGTCGGCAAGGGACGGAGCGGGTTTTTCGGTGGACATGGCGTCAATCCTGGACAGAGCGCCCTTCTTTCGCAGCCCGGAGCCGGTCTGCCAAGTCTCTTGAGGTATTCTCCTCTCGCGAGCCGGTCTCGCGGTACCTCTCTTGAGACCTTATGTTCGTTGACGGCCCGGTCCGTCCGAAGTACCGGTTGTTCGAAAGAACGAACGGTTCCGCCGCCCCCATGTCCTCCACGCCCCTGCCCTCCGAGCCGCGAAGCCAAGTCGACGATCCGTCGAGCCTGGTCATGCGTTTCGGTGCGGACGAGCCGCTGATGATGGATGCGGGAATGGCCCTCGCTCCCTGGCAGATCGCCTATCAGACCTACGGCACCCTCAACGCGGACAAGTCCAACGCGGTCCTGATCTGCCACGCTCTGACCGGCGACCAGCATGTGGCGAACGTCAGCCCAGTGACGGGCAAGCCCGGCTGGTGGACCACCATGGTCGGGCCCGGTCGGCCGGTGGACACCGATCGGTTCTTCGTGATCTGCGCCAATGTGATCGGCGGCTGCATGGGCACCACCGGCCCCGCCTCGACCAACCCCGCGACGGGGGAGCCGTATGCGCTCGATTTCCCGGTCGTGACCATCCGCGACATGGTGCGGGCGCAAGCCGCCCTCATCGACCGGCTCGGCATCGAAAGTCTGTTCTGCGTCGTGGGCGGCTCCATGGGCGGCATGCAGGTGCTGCAATGGGCGGTGAGCTATCCGGACCGCGTCTTCGCGGCCCTGCCGATCGCCACGGCGGCCCGCCACTCGGCCCAGAACATCGCCTTCCACGAGGTCGGCCGCCAAGCCGTGATGGCGGATCCCGACTGGCGCGGCGGGCGCTATCTGGCGGAGGGCACACGCCCGACCAAGGGCCTCGCCGTCGCCCGGATGGGGGCACACATCACCTATCTGTCCGAACTCGCCCTACACCGGAAGTTCGGGCGCAACTTCCAGGACCGCAGCGCCCCGACCTTCTCGTTCGACGCGGATTTCCAGATCGAGAGCTACCTGCGCTACCAGGGCCTCTCCTTCGTCGAGCGCTTCGACGCCAATTCCTATCTCTATGTCACGCGGGCGATGGACTATTTCGACATCGCGGCGGAGCATGGCGGCAGCCTGGCCCGCGCCTTCAAGGGATCGGCGACGCGCTTCTGCGTGATTTCGTTCACGTCCGACTGGCTGTTCCCCACCTCGGACTCGCGCGCCATCGTGCATGCGCTCAACGCGGCGGCGGCCTCCGTCGGGTTCGTCGAGGTCGAGAGCGACAAGGGCCACGACGCCTTCCTGCTCGACGAGCCCGAGATGTTCGCGGCGGCGCGCGGCTTCATCGACGCGGCGGCGCGGGTCCGGGGGATCGCATGACGATAGCGATCCCGACCCTGCCCGTGACGGACGATGCGACGGGCCACCGCCTCGACTTTCTCCTGGTGGCCGAGATGGTCGAGCCGGGCTCGCGCGTGCTCGACATCGGCTGCGGCGACGGGGACCTCCTGTCGCTCCTGCGCGATCGCAAGGGCGTGGACGGGCGCGGCATCGAGATCTCGCGCGACGGCGTGAATGCCTGCCTGGCCAAGGGGCTGCCCGTCATCCAGGGCGACGCGGATACCGACCTCGCCGATTACCCGGACGATGCCTTCGACTACGTGATCCTCTCCCAGACGATCCAGGCGACGCGCCAGCCGAGGATCGTGCTGGAGCACCTCCTGCGCATCGGCCGCAGGGCCATCGTGTCCTTTCCCAATTTCGGCCATTGGCAGGTCCGCCTCGAGCTGGGGCTCGGAGGCCGGATGCCGGTGACCGAGAACATGCCCTATTCCTGGTACGACACGCCCAACATCCATTTCTGCACCATCCGCGACTTCGTGGAGCTGTGCCGGGAGGTCGGCGCGCGGATGGAAAAGGCCGTCGCCCTCAATGCGGGCGGAAAGCCCATGCGGGTGGCCCTGCCCTGGTGGGTCTGGAACCTGTTCGGCGAGCAGGCGGTATTCCTGTTGAAGCGGGGGTAACTTCCTCCTGTCACTCCCGGCCCCCGGGCCGCGCTCTGTCCGGAACCCAATGACACACCTGCCCGATGGATCCCCTTCCCGACCCTGCGGGTCGCCGGGGATGACAGGGTGGGCCTCCTTAGTGTCATTCCCGGCCGAAGGTGACGCAGTCACCGCAGGGGAAGGGAATCCATTGCCGTGACGCTCCCCTGGATCCTCTTCCCGGCCTACGGCCGCCGGGCATGACACGGTGCGGTTCCCCACTGTCATTCCCGGCCGGAACGTCAGCGGAGGGGAAGGGAATCCACTCACAAGCGCAACGGTATGCGTCTCGCCAGCGTGCGGCCACCGGGGATGACCTGCAGGTCAGCCCTCCCCGGACGAGAGCGGGTGCAGGTCGCGCACCATGCTCTTCAGGCGCTCGTCCAGGACATGCGTGTAGATCTGCGTCGTCGAGATGTCGGAATGGCCGAGCAGTTCCTGCACGATGCGCAGATCCGCCCCGTTCTGGAGCAGGTGGCTGGCGAAGGCGTGGCGCAGCACGTGGGGGCTGACCTTGTCGGCCCGGAGGCCCGCCGCCGCCGCGACGGCCTTCAAGTCGCGTGCGAAGGCTTGGCGGGTCAGATGGCCGCTCTCGCTGTCGGCCGGAAAGAGCCAGGGTCCGGCCGTCTTTCCCTGCGCCTCCAGGAGCGCCAGATAGGCGCGCGCGGCCTCCCGGGCGGCGTCCGTCAGCGGCACCAGCCGCTCCTTCGCGCCCTTGCCGCGGACCACGAGAAAGCGGTCCTTGGTCTTCGCGGCGGTCTTGGGCAGCGCGATCAGCTCCGAGACGCGAAGTCCCGTGGCGTAGAGAAGTTCGAGCAGGCACGCCATGCGGGCCGCCCGCAGGCGCTCGGCGGGAGATGCCTCCTCGTGCGCCGCGCCCTCGTGGGCGACCTGCAGCAGACGGTCGACCTGATCGACGGAGAGGACCTTCGGCAGAGCCCTCCCCCTTTTCGGGGCGGAAACGGCCGCCGTCGGATCGGCCGGGGCATAGCCCTCCACGTAGAGGAACTTATGGAACTGGCGCACGGCGGACAGCCGGCGGGCGGCCGAGGAGGCCTTCAGGCCCCGCTCTTCGAGGCTCGCCATGAAGCCGCGCACCGTGGCGGCGGTGGCCGTATCGGGCCGGCTTCCGGTCTCGTTCAGGTAGGACAGGTAATCGTCGAGGTCGCGGCGATAGGCATCCAGCGTGTTCCTGGAGGCGCCGCGCTCGGCGGCCAGCATGTCCAGGAAGAGGCTGGCCTGGCGCGCGCCGCTCATGAGGACGAGGGCATGCGGTTGCTGGGGATGGGGACCGTGATCTCGTGCGGATCGGGATGGACGAGATAGGCCAACGCGAACATGGCGGCGTAGCCAAGGCCCGCCAGAACGGCAACGACGAGGAGAAACCGGAATAAGGTGGGCACGGGAGCCTCTTCTTGCGTTGGTTCGCTAGAACCATGCCGGGGCCGGGATGGCAAGTCCCCATCAAAGGTTAAGTTTCCGGCAGCCATTGGAATAACGGCCTTGTGACAGAACCCGGTCCCCATGCTAGGACTGGAGTATGAACAATATCAGCCGCTTCAATTCGCTCGATGAAGTCGGCGGGCAAGAACAGGCAAGCCGGCGCGGCCACCCGATCAGCCGCCAGCTCGGCACGCGATCCCTTGTGCTCGTTGGTCTCATGGGCGCCGGAAAAAGCACCGTGGGCCGCAGGCTCGCGCAGATGCTGAAACTGCCTTTCCGCGACGCCGATCAGGAGATCGAGGCGGCGGCCGGAATGTCGATCCCCGACATCTTCTCCATCCACGGCGAGGATTATTTCCGCGAGGGGGAGCGGCGCGTGATCGCCCGCCTCCTCCAGGAAGGACCCATGGTCCTGGCCACGGGCGGCGGGGCCTTCATGAACGAGGAAACCCGTCGCGCCGTTGCCGAGCACGGCATCTCGATCTGGCTGAAGGCCGATCTCGACGTGCTCATGCGGCGCGTCCGCAAGCGCGCGAACCGCCCGCTGCTCCAGAACCCGGATCCCGAGGGAACCATGCGCCACCTCATGGAGCAGCGCCATCCGGTCTACGCCACGGCGAACCTCACCGTCGATTCGCACGAGGCCCCGCACGACCGGGTCGTGGCCGACATCATCAAGGCCCTCAACGGCTGGTTCGCCAAGGAAAAGCAAGGGAGCTCCGACCAGTGACCGGCGCAGCGGCTCGCAAGCCCGATTCACCCTTCATCACGGTCCCGGTGCCACTCGGCGACCGGGCCTACGACATCCTGGTCGGGCGCGGCCTCCTGGGAGAGGCCGGCCGCCGGATCGCCGGGCTCGGCGCCCGCGCGGCCGCCATCGTGACGGATGCGCATGTGGGGCCGCTCTATGCGGACACCCTTGGCACGGCCCTGGAGGCCCAGGGCCTGCGCACCTCCGTCATTACCCTGCCACCCGGCGAGGCGACCAAGTCCTATGCCAGCCTGGAGCGGGTCTGTGATGCGGTACTCGAGGCCAGGATCGAGCGCGGCGATCTCGTGGTGGCGCTCGGCGGGGGCGTGATCGGGGACCTCGCCGGCTTCGCGGCGGCGGTGGTGCGCCGGGGCGTCCGCTTCGTCCAGGTGCCGACCACCCTGCTGTCCCAGGTCGATTCCTCCGTGGGCGGCAAGACGGGCATCAACTCGCGCCATGGCAAGAACCTCGTCGGCGCCTTCCACCAGCCGAGCCTCGTCATCGCCGACACGGCCCTCCTCGACACGCTCCCGGTCCGCGAATTGCGGGCGGGATACGCGGAGGTGGTGAAGTATGGCCTGATCGACGATGCGCGCTTCTTCGCCTGGTGCGAGACCAACTGGCAGGGCGTCTTCGCCGGCGGGCCGGAGCGGGACGAAGCCGTGGCCCAGAGCTGCCGCGCCAAGGCCGCCGTCGTGGTCCGCGACGAGCGCGAGGACGGCGACCGCGCCTTGCTCAACCTCGGTCACACCTTCGGCCATGCCCTGGAGCGGATCACGGCCTACGATTCCGCGCGCCTCGTTCACGGCGAGGGCGTCGCCATCGGCCTCAACCTGGCGTTCCGCTTCTCCGCCGCGCTTGGGCTCTGCCCCGCCTCGGAGGCCGACCGGGTCGAGGCGCATCTCGCGGCGGTTGGACTTCCGACGCGGCTGTCCCATGTTCCGGGAGGGTGCGGCACGGTCGAGGAGCTTCTCGACGCCATGGCCCAGGACAAGAAGGTGAAGGGCGGCGCCCTGACCTTCATCCTGGCCAAGGGCATCGGACAGAGCTTCATCGCGAAGAACGTCGACATCCAGGCCGTCCGCTCGTTCCTCACGGAGCAGATCTCCAACTGAACGTTGTCCATGTCCGAGGACCACATCTCCATCAATCTCTGGCTCGCCGCCGGTATCGTCGCCCTGTCCCTCCTGCTGTCGGCCTTCTTCGCCGCGGCGGAAACCGCGTTCACCGCGGCCTCCCGCGCCCGGATGCATTCGCTGGAGGAAGGCGGCGACCCCCGCGCCCGGATGGTCAACCGGCTGCTGAGCCAGCGCGAGCGTTTCATCGGCGCCATGCTGATCGGCTACAACATCGTGGCGGTGGGGGCTTCCTCCTTCACCACGAGCGTGCTGGTCGGGCTCTTCGGGACCGGCGGCGTGATCTATGCGACCATCGTGATGTCGGTGCTCGTCATCATCTTCGCCGAAGTGCTGCCGAAGACGCTGGCGATCAATTCTCCCGACAAGATGTCGCTGCTGATCGCGCGGCCCGTGGCATGGACCGTTTCCCTGTTCGGTCCGCTCACCCACGTGATCGAGGTCCTCGTGCGCTTCATGCTGCGGCCCTTCGGCATCCGCATAGGCGACAACACGCCGATCCTCTCCGCCGCGGAGGAGCTGCGCGGCCAGGTCAATCTCCTCCACAAGGAGGGCGGCGTCGCGAAGGTGGAGCGCGACATGCTGGGCGGCCTTCTCGATCTCGAGGACCTGACTGTCTCCGAGGTGATGGTCCACCGCACCAAGATGCGCACCATCAATGCCGACCTCTCCTCGGAGGAGATCGTGCGGGAGGTCCTCTCCTCGCCCTATACCCGCATGCCGCTCTGGCGCGGCAGCCAGGAGAACATCGTCGGCGTCCTGCATGCCAAGGACCTGCTGCGGGCCCTCGACGCGGTCGGCGGCGATGCCGGGAAGCTGAAGGTGGAGGCCATCGCGCTCGAAAGCTGGTTCGTGCCCGACACCACGTCCCTGCGCGACCAGCTGAAGGCCTTCCTGGCCAAGAAGACCCACTTCGCCCTCGTGGTGGACGAGTACGGCGAGGTGATGGGCCTCGTCACCCTGGAGGACATCCTCGAGGAGATCGTCGGCGACATCAAGGACGAGCACGACCTGTCGGTCCAGGGCGTGCGGCCCCAGCCCAACGGGTCCGTCAACGTGGACGGATCGGTGCCGATCCGCGATCTCAACCGGGCCATGGACTGGCACCTGCCCGACGAGGAGGCCACCACCATCGCGGGCCTCGTCATTCACGAGGCCCAGACGATTCCGGATACGGGCCAGATCTTCACCTTCCACGGCTTTCGCTTCCAGGTGCTGCGCAAGTCGCGCAACCGGATCACGGTGCTCAGGATCACGCCGCTGCCGCCGACGAAGCCGGTCTAGAGCTGATTCCACTCCCGTGGAATCAGCTCTCTTCTTTGCTGCGCCGCATGTTTCGGCGAACCGGATCCACTTCACCGAAACATGCTCTAGCTCCTCAAAAACCCGATCAGCTCCTCATTGACGGCCTCCGGCTCTTCGAGATGCACCCAATGGGTCGCGTCCTCGAACCGGCGCATCCGCCCCTCGTCGCAGAGCGCGAGGCTCGCTTCGGCAAGCCCGCTGTCCAGGAAGGCGTCGCCCATGCCCCAGAGCGCGAGCACGGGCATGGGAAGCCGGTTCGCGGACGCGCCGCCGGACGAGAAGGCCGGAAGAGCGCGGTACCAGTTGAGCATGCCCGTCAGCGCGCCGGGCTTCGCCCAGGCTTCCTCGTATCGGGAGAGATCCTCGTCCGGGAAGGTTCCGGGGCGGCTCGAACGCAGGAGCGCCCGCCTGAGCCCGCGATAGCCGTCCGCCGACAGCATGGCTTCGGGCAGGCGCGGGATCTGGAAGAAGCCCACATAGAGGCTTCTCAGAACCTGCCGCGGATGCGACCGGAGATAGGACCGGACGACGGCGGGGTGAGGCGCATTGATCGCCACGAGTCGCTCGACACGGTCCGGATAACGGGATGCCGTCCACCAGGCGACGAGTCCGCCCCAGTCATGGCCGACGAGACGGAAGGTCTCGCGCCCGAGATCGTCGGCCAGTCCTATGACGTCCTTCGCCAGCGTGTCGAGTCTGTAGACCCTCGTGCCTTCGGGCTTGTCGCTGAGATCATAGCCGCGCTGATCCGGCGCGAGGACCCGAAAACCCGCTGCGGCCAGCGGCCCGATCTGGTGGCGCCAGCCCCACCAGAATTCGGGAAAGCCGTGCAGAAGGATCACGAGCGGCCCGTCGGCCGGCCCGGCCTCGATGCAATGGAGCGTGACGCCGTTAACGCGGCGGCGCGTGGCCGATGGCCGGATCTCCTCGCCCATGATCCTACTCCGCGGCTTCGGGCTCCGCGGGGCTCGTCACGGGTGCTCTCGCGGCCTCTTTCGCGCCTTCCTCCGCGGCCATGAACTGGGCCCTGGCGAGTTCCGCGAACCGCCCGCCCCTCGCCACCAGTTCGTCGAAGGTGCCGGTTTCGACGACGCGGCCTTGGTCGAAGACCAGGATGCGGTCCGCGTTGCGGATCGTCGCGAGGCGGTGGGCGATCACGAAGGTCGTGCGGCCCCGCATCACCTCGTCGAGGGCCTTCTGCAGCTTCCGCTCCGTGGCGGCGTCGAGCGCGCTCGTGGCCTCGTCGAGGATGAGGATCGGCGGGTTCTTCAGAAGCGCGCGGGCGATGGACAGGCGCTGGCGCTCGCCGCCGGACAGCGAGCGTCCGCGCTCGCCGATGATCGTGTCGAGCCCTTCGGACTGACGCCTGATGAACTCGATGGCCTGGGCGCGCTCCAGCGCCTCGATCATCTCCGCATCCGTGGCGTCGGGCCGCCCGACCTGAAGATTCTCCCGGATCGAGCGGGCGAACAGCATCGGCTCCTGGAACACGACGCCGATGTTGCGGCGCAGGCAGGCGAGCGTGAGGTCGCGAATGTCGTCGCCGTCGATGCGGATGCAGCCCGATTGCGGGTCGAACGCCCGGTGCAGCAGCCCGAGCGTGGTCGACTTGCCGGAGCCGGTGGCGCCGACCAGGGCCACGCTCTGTCCCGCCTGGACGGCGAACGTCAGGTCCTGAATGGCCGAGCGCTTGCCGTCATAGGAGAAGCTCACGTCCTCGAAGGCGACGTCGCCCTTGAATCGCTCCACGTTCCTGGCGTGGGGCCGGTCGCGGACGGCAGGGGTCGTGTCGAGGATCTCGAAGAATTCCTCCAGCTTCGGCGCCTGCATGAAGAGCTGGTTGATGAAGCTGACCGCCTGCTCGAGCCGGCCGATGAGCATGGTCGCCATGCTCATGAAGGTGACGACCTCGCCGATGGTGGCGAGCCCGTTGAGATGCAGCCATGTGCCGACGATGAAGATCGCCGTCACCGTGATGGTCGCCGAGGCGCGGGACGCGACCGAGGCCAGCGCCCACCAGGACAGCACCGGATTCTGCGCCTGAAGCAGCTGGTGGATGATGATCCGCAGCGACCTTGTCTCCGCCTCGACGCGGGTGAAGGACTGGATCACCGGCACGTTGCCCAGGGCGTCGGAGGCGTGCTCGGCCAAGCTCGAATGATAGCGCTCCACGGATCCCTGCAGGGTCTCGGTCTTGCGCAGCACGACGGCCGTCAGGGCCGTGAAGATTATGACGAGCCCTACCAGCAGCAGCCCCAGTCGCCAGTTCAGGAACACCGTGAGAGGCAGAAGCACCGCAAGCGCAATGATGGCGGAGAGATGCTCCCGGAAGAACCCGAGCCAGAGCCAGGACATGCCGCCCGATCCCTCCAGCATCACCTTCAGGACCCGGCCCGAATGGGTCGAGGTGTGGAAGGCCAGCGGCAGTTCGAGCACATGCTCGAAATAGCTCGCGACCACGGCCAGGCGGCGGCGGTGGGCGAGTCGGTCGGCGTGGAGCGCCACGAGGGCGCCCGCCCCGATGGAGAAGAGCCCGAAGGCCACCCAGGCGACGAGGAGCGGCATCAGCACCCGGAAGGTGACGGGCGGCGTGCCCGGGATCTGGGCACGGGTCAGGACGTCGATGATGCGGCCGAACAGGATCGGCTCGGCGAAGGCCGAGATCGCCAGCGCCACATTGGCAAGGGCCAGGATGGCGCCGACGCGCAGGTCGGATCCGAGTTGGCCGAGGACGCGGACATAAAGGCGGATCAGCCGCATTGAGATCTACCTGCGAGCTTGGCGGAGCATTCTGGATGAAACTCCGCTCCCGATCCAGGGTTGCATGCCGCCCCGCGCTCCGCCAGCCGGAAAGGCCGCCTCAGCGCCTGTCGGCCGCGACCGCCAGAGACCAGTAGACCTTGTACTTCGAGTTCGGCGCATAGGCCGTCGCGATGCCGATCCGGGTCGCCTGGGGGTCGAGGAGCACGCGGTTGTGCTGGGCGCTCTCTCGCCAGCCGGAGAAGGCCTCCGCCAGGGTATGGTAGCCGGCGGAGAGGTTCGCGGCCGGAGCGGTGAAGCCGGCCGACGCGAGGCGGTGCTTGAAAGCCTCGGCGGAACTCGGGCGGTCGGCGGCCGCCATGGCCTGGGCCTCCGCCAGGGCCGCATCCTGCAGATCGGGATCGAGCGTCAGGGGCCCGAGGCCGTTGTTGCGGCGGTAGGCGCCGATCATGTCCCGTGCCATCGCGGCATCCACCACCGCGTCGGCTCGGGCCATGGAGGCGTAGAAGCTAGGCGTTTCGTTGCGGGACGATGGCCGCTCGCTCTGGCAGGCCGCCAGGGCGAGCGCGGCGAGGCTCAAGATGACAAGACGTTTCATGCGGGCGTCTTATCCTTGAGAAGAGTTAAGGTTTCATCCTCATCCGGGGCCTTGGGGGCTTCCTTGCCTCCCTGCTCGGCCTCCTCGGGCGGCGGCGCGGCCGGGGCCGGAACACCGACGCCCGATTTCCGCAGCCCCCGGAAGATCTCGAAATAGAGGTCGCTCGCGACGCGCCCCGCGGCATCGATGTCGTCCACGAAGCAGATCAGATCGAAGTCGATCGTGTTCTCCGTGACCTTCTTGAACAGGACGCGGGGAGCCGGCTCGCTCATGACCTCGCGGTGGGCCAGGGCGGCGCGCTTCATGATCTCGGCCACCTGGTCGGGATCCGTCGCGCGCGGGACCGGCACGGAGACGAGCACGCGCCCGACCCTGTCGTTGCGGACCCGGTTGCGGACGATGCCGGAGATCAGGTTCGAGTTCGGGACGATCAGCGTCGAGCGGTCGAAGGTCTGGATCTCGGTCGAGCGGACGTTGATCCGGCGCACATAGCCCTCCCCGTCCCCGACCACGACCAGATCGCCCACGCGGATCGGACGCTCCCAGAGCAGGATGAGGCCGGAGATGAAGTTGTTGACGATAGATTGCAGGCCGAAACCGATACCGACCGAGAGCGCGCCGGCCACGATGGTCAGCCGCTCCAGGCTCAGGCCCAGATACGTGAAGGCGATCACGCCCGCCGTGATGATGCCCACATATCCGGCCGCCGTGCGGATCGAGTTCCGCAGCCCCGCATCGAGGTCGGTCGCCGGCAGGAAGGTGTTGTCGAGCCAGCGCTGGATCACCCGCGTGACCGTGAAGCCCGCGGCGAAGAGCAGGGCCGCGATCAGGATCGACGACAGGGAGATGGTGACGTCGCCGACATTGAACCCGAAGAAGACCGCCCTCAGCGAGCCCGCCACGTCGGAGGATTCGATGCCCCATGGCGCCAGGACGAAGAGGATCGCCAGGATGATGAGGACGAGCCGCGCGGCGCCGCTGCCCAGGACACCGATCTGCTCCAGGGAACGGCGGCGCAGGCCCGTATTGGCCTGCAGCATCGTGGCGAGCCGGCTCTGGCTCTGCAGGGAGCCGCCGATGAATTCGTCCGCCAGCGCGATGGAGAGGATCAGCAGGGCAACGACGGTGGAGATCCAGATCGCCTGATCGACCAGGAAGGAGGCCAGCGCCGTGTAGCCGCCGAGGACGCTGCCGATGATCAGGGCGATCACGATCCAGCCCAGGGTTCGCACCGGGCCGCCGATGTCCACATCCTGCGGCACGTAGGGGCCGAGGCAGGCCTCGTCCTGCGTCGCCTTGTTGGCGAAGCGGCGCAGCAACTCGGCGAATACGAGCGCCACCGCCAGCGCGAAGACGGCCCTGGTGATGACGGTGATCGGCAGAGCGGCGGCGGTGGCCTTGTTGAAGGCCTCGATCACCTTTCCGACGACGATGATCGTCGCCAGCGTGACGGAGAAGCTCATGATCCGGGTCGCGGAAGCATCCCGGATCGAGATCAGCCGCCACGAGGCGTGTTCGGGCGCCAGGATCGCATCGATCAGGGCGCGTACGAATGCCATGAAGGCAAGGCCGCCCAGAAGCGCTCCCACCACCTGCTCCAGCCGGGGCGGGAAGATATCGGATGCATCGAAGGCGACCCAGACGATCCAGCTTCCGGCAATGGCCGGAGCCGCGCCGAGGACCAGAACGCCCAGGGCCGCCATGAGGCGGCTGCGGCGGGAGGGGTCGAGGATCGCGGGGTCGCGCTTGACGAGGCGGGGCGCGATGGAGCGCCGCCCGGCATAAAGCGCGATGGCGACGCCGAGCGCCAGCCCCAGGAGAAGCAGGACTCCGAGGGACGTGTTGCGCTGCAGCTGCTCGAGGGCGTCGGAGAAGATGATCCGCTGCGCCCGCAATTCCCGCGGGATGGCCTGGACCACGTTCATCCAGAGGCTGGGGCTGAAGATTCCGTCGCTCTGCTCGAAAAGGGCGCGGGTGAAACCGGCCCGCCGCAGGTCGCTGATCTGGGCGTTCAGCTGCTCGGCCTGCACGAGAAGCGCGCGACCGAGCCGCTGCGTCTCGTCGAGCTCGGCCACCGCGGCCTCGCGCTCGGCCCGGTCCTTCGCGACGTCGGCGCTTTCCTCGGGTTGCCCCTCCTTGGGCTTCGGCCCGAGCTGGGAGAGCCGCGCCTTGCTGGCCTCGAGCTTCGGCGCCTGCTCGTCGATGACGGTGCGGATATCGGCGATCACGGGCTCGATCTGCTGCCTGAAGTTCTGCAGCTCCGCGTCCGACAAGGCCCTGCCCTGGATGGCGAGCTCCTTCTGGTCGAGATCGGCCTTGTAGCCGTCGAGCTTGGCGCGGGCTGCCTTCGTCTCGGCCGAGATCGGAGCCGGAGGCGCCTCCGTGGCGGGTGACTGCGCGGCCCGGGGCGCCGCCGGGGCCTGAGCCGGAACAGGAGCGGGAACCTGAGGCTGGGATTTCGAGGGAGCCGGAGCCAGTGGCGCCTGGGCCATGACCCCGAATGCCGAGCCTCCGAACGTGAGGCCCCCTGCAATCATCGCGGCCCGGAAAAGCCGCTTCAGTCCGATCTTCGTCATTCAGTCCGCCTTATCGCATTCCCTTGCGGGCCGGTCTTTGCGAATCAATAAGGCGAAAACTCGCCGCCGGGCAGACGGAGTGCAAGAAAAAGCCGAGGACAATGAAAGACATCGTCCCCGGCTCCCTTCCGATAGGAAAGCCGTGTCTACTGCTTCGGGGTGTTTGCGGTCTCCGACGCGCCGGGGGCCGGATAGGCCGGATTTTCCGGCTTCACGTGAGCCGAGGGATTGGTCGAAGAGCCCGAAGTCGAGCCGGTCACGGCGGCGCGGGACGCGTCCTGACTCGCGTCGTCGGGGGATCTGGCGCCGACCCAGATCATGTAGCCAAGACCCGCAACCGCCAGGAGCGCGAGGGCGCCAACGAGAACGCCGAGGACCGGGCGGCCGGACGGCCCCTGCCGGGCGCGATCATCAGGAACAATTCGGGGCATCGGAAGCCTCTTCAATGGTGCATGGACGAGACGAGCCGCGAAGGCTCGGCGGTACGGAGGCAACGCCAGATGCCAGAGGCGGTTCCTGCCGGACACTGTTTTGCGAGGCCAGGCCTTGCGCGCCGTGCAGGGCGGACCGGATTCTCAACGCGGATCCATTGCCGGACTTCGCCGTTGTCCGGGAACGGGCCACAAATCATTTTCAGGGACGAGGGGCTATGGTCGGACGACCTCCAGAGGCGCGGTGTCGCAGTCGGACACTGTTTGGTCCTGCCTATCCCTCAGCCATGTTTTCGCCGTTTTGGACGCCCTTGGGTAATCCCTGATTCAAGGAGATGTCATGCAGGACAATCGCATCAGTCTGGATGGGGCTTGGGAATTTTTGCACGTGGCCGACGACCGCCTGTCGGGCCCTGCGGAAGTTCGGCAGATCGTGGTGCCCAGTCCCTGGCAAGCCCAGTTCTCGGACCTGCGCATGCGCGCAGGAATCGGCATTTATCGCAGGACGATCGAGATCGCCGAGGAGTGGCTGCACGACAGCGTATGGATACGCTTCGGCGCCGTCTTCCATAACTCGCGCGTCTTCGTGAACGGCGAGCAGGTCGGCACGAACGAGGGCGGGTTCCTGCCCTTCTCCTTCGACGTCACCCCCTATCTCAAGCCCGGCCCGAACGAGATCAAGGTCCGCGTGGACTCGCCCACCGATAACCCGGCGGAGTTTCCGGATTCGCCCTTCGCCGAAATCCCCTTCGGCAAGCAGAGCTGGTACGGCCCGCTCTCGGGGATCTGGCAATCGGTCTATCTTGAGCGCCGCATTCCCGATCACATGAATCGCGTGCGCCTCGTGCCCAATCTGGCGACGGGCCGCGTGACGTCGGGCGTGTTCTTCGCGAGGCCCCTGACCGATGCGACGCGGATCCGCATCGAGGTGACCGATCCGTCCGGCAAGGTCGTGGTCGACGAGATGCACGAGACGCAGGTCGGCGTCACCAGCATGCCGTTCGAGTTCACGGTCCCGGACGTCCAGGCCTGGTCGCCGGATCACCCGAACCTCTACCGCATCCGCCTCGAATTCATGCGCGGCGAAGAGGTCAGGGACGAGATCGCGGACAATTTCGGATTCCGCACCATCGAGACCCGCAACGGAAAGTTCTACCTCAACGGCGAGCCGCTCTATCTGCGGGCAGCCCTCGATCAGGACTATTACCCGGACACGATCTGCACCGTGCCGTCCGTGGAATTCCTGGAGGATCAGTTCCGCAAGGCGAAGGAACTCGGCCTCAACTGCCTGCGCTGCCACATCAAGGCGGCCGATCCGCGCTACTACGAGGTGGCGGACCGCATGGGCATGCTCGTCTGGACCGAGCTGCCGAACGGCGGCATGGCGACCGATCGCTCCCGCGGGCGCAAGGAAAAGCTCCTCAAGGGCATCGTCGACCGCGACGTCAACCACCCTTCGATCATCATCTGGACGATCATCAACGAGAACTGGGGCGTCGATCTGGTCAACGACGCGGATCACCGCGACTGGCTGAAGCGCACCTTCGCCTGGCTGAAGGCCTATGATCCGACGCGCCTCGTGGTCGACAACTCGCCGCTGGCACCGAGCTTCCACGTGGAATCCGACATCGCGGATTATCACTTCTACGCGGCTTATCCCGACCACCGGGCGCAGTGGGACCAGTTCGTGGACGAGCTGGCGAACCGCGCCTCGTGGCTCTACTCGCCGCACGGGGACGCGGTGATCACCGGCCGCGAGCCGCTGATGTGCTCCGAGTTCGGCAACTGGGGCCTGCCCTATCCGAAGGATCTGCGCGACGGCAAGGGCGAGGAGCCCTGGTGGTTCGAGACCGGCCACGACTGGGGCGAGGGCGTGATGTATGCCCACGGGGTCGAGAACCGCTTCTCGGACTGGAGCCTGGACCGCGTGTTCGGCGACCTGCGCCGCTTCGTGACCGCCGCGCAATGGCAGCAGTTCCGCGCTCTCAAATACGAGATCGAGACCATGCGCCGGAAGCCGAGCCTCGCCGGCTACGTCATCACGGAGCTGCACGACTGCCATTGGGAGTCGAACGGCCTCCTGGACATGCGCCGCAATCCGCGCGTGTTCCATGAGCTCTTCCACATCGTCAACTCCGACACGGTGATCGTGCCGAAATGGGAGCGCGCCTCCTACTGGGCGGGCGAGAAGGCGGTGCTGCACATGGCGGTGGCACATGGCGCCGGACCGGTTCTCGACGGGTGTCAGCTGGAGATCACCATCTGCAACGAGACGCAGCGGCTGTCCCTGCCCCGGATCGAGGCCCCAAGCGTGCTCGATCTCGGCCGCATCGAGGTGCAGATTCCCGAGGCCGACGAATCCGCCCTGCGGCGCATCAACTTCGATCTGCGCACCTCGGACGGCCGCCTGATCGCGCACAATCACGTCGATCTCGCAATCCATCCGAGACGCACCAAGCCCGCTCCCTCGCGCGAGCTGGTCTGGTCCCCGGATGAGGACATCCGCGAACGCTTCCGGGCGCTGGGCTACAACCCGGCCCGCGCCGCCGAGGAGGCGACCATGATCGTCTCCCGCACGCACGACAAGGCGATTGCGGATCAGGTGCGGGCCGGCGCCAAGCTCCTGCTCGTGCCGGAAGAGGACATGAGCCTCTACCCGTTCTTCCCGCACTGGCAGGCCGTGAAGGTGCAGGCCCGGGCCGGAACCCTCTGGTCGGGCGACTGGGCCTCCTCCTTCGGCTGGCTGAGACGCTCGGGCCATTTCGCCCGCTTCCCCTCCGGTCCGCTCCTCGACGAGACCATGGACCGGGTGCTGCCGGATTACGTGATCTCGGGCTGCAACCTGCTCGATTTCCAGGCCCGCGTCTTCGCCGGCCTGGTGGTCGGCTGGATCCACAAACCGGTCGCCCTGGGCGTCGAGCGGTCCTATGGACGCGGCCGCATGGTCGCCTCGACGCTGCGCCTGTTCCGGGACGAGCCCATGGCCGATCCGACGGCGACGCTGCTGACGGACGCCCTGATGGAGCTCGCGGTCGAGGCGCGGGCGCCCCGTCTCGAGGAAGCGGTGCGGGCCGCCGAAGCGGCAGCCTGAGCGTCGTTGCATGGAGACGAAAGCGGCGCGGTCCTCCCGCGCCGCTTTTCTTTTCGATCGCTTCACGACAAAGGCCGGCCCCAGGGCCGGCCTTTCAGGATGACAGGGTGCCGGAATGGCTACTCGGCGGCGAGCTTCATGGCGTCCGCCGACCAGTCCACTTCATTATCGGCGAAGAAGCGGTCGAGCGCGCTTTCCAGGCTCGGCATGAGAATGCCCCGCTCGGTCGCAAGGGCCGTGTTGAGCACCGGCTGATCCGCCGCGTTCTCGACGAGACCGGGATCGAACCCGGCCTTCTCGGCCGCGAGGGCCGCGAGGTCCCGCCAGGAGATTTCCCCGATATTGGCCATGTGCCAGATCCCTGTGCCGCCATCGATCAGGAGATCGAGGGAGGTGTTCACGAGATCGGGCACGTAGGTGGGAGACACGACGTCGAGGCTGGCCTTCACGCCCTCGCTCCTGCTCAGGGTGTTCAGGATCGACCAGACGAAATTGTAGCGGTCCCACGGACCGAAGAACGCGCTCGTGCGGATGACGAGCGCTCCATCATGCACCCCCAGGACCCGGCGCTCGGCCTCGGCCTTGCTCGCGCCATAGACGGTGGTCGGGTTTACGGCGTCGCTCTCCAGATAGCACCGGTCGAGAGTGCCGTCGAAGACGAGGTCGGACGAGAAGGTGACGAGAGGAATGCCGAGTTCGGCGCAGGCTTCGGCCAGGACCTCGGCCCCACGGGCATTCTCCCGGAAGCAGGTCTCGGAATCGCTCTCGGCCTCCGACACGCGCACATAGCCGGCGGTGTTGATGACGGCCCAAGGCTTGTGGCAGGCCAGGGCCAACCTCACGCTTTCGGGATCGGCGATGTTCATGTCGCTGCGCGAAAGCAGCACGTGATCGAGCCCGCGGAAATCGCACAGGCGCGAGAAGGCGCGGCCGAGCGTGCCCGTGGCGCCGTTGATCAGGAGCTGGCGCGGAGCGCCGACGAGACGGCAGGCGTTGGACTGGCGCGCCGGCGGCTTGTAGAAACGGATGTCCCGCTTCCACCAGCCGGCCCGGTCGAGGATCGGGTGGTCGTAATCTCCCGACTTCGCGAGCGACTCGGCCGCATGCGCGAGGGCCGTGCGCCGGGGCTCGGAAGCACGCACGTCGAAGGGGCCGGGTTCGTAGAAGCCGTTGCGCCGGGTGAGGAGGCTGTTCCAATCCACCGCGCCGAAGAGCGACCAGACGGTCACGGCGCGGATATCGGCGCCCTCCTGGCGCAGCGTCTCCACATCCCTCCACACCTGCATGAGCCAGCGGAGCTGATCGTCGCGGGTGCAGCCGTGATGGGCCTCCGTCACGGCGATGGGCCGCCCGTAGCGCTCCCACACCTCTCGGAGCCGCGCCGCGGGACCGAGATCCGAGGATGGCAGCGGCATGCGGACGGCTTCCGCATCCGCGTAGCGGTGCCGGCCGTTGCCGCCCCAATGATGCTCCGGATAGCGTGACAGGCGCTCGTCCAGATAGCGCTCGCTGGTCAGGTAATGGTTGATGCCGATGATGTCGGGCGCGGCATCGGCCTCGAGGAAGAGTTCGAGATCGGCCTGCGCGACTCCGTTCTCGAGGAAGATCGACCACCAGGGGTGATCGCGGTCGACCATGCCGCAGAGGAGATCGAAGCTCAGGAAACGCCGCTGGTTCTCGTGCTCGGCCTGGTAGGCGAGCAGCGGCGTCGAGAAGGTCTTGCCCATGTCGTCCGTCTGGACGAGCTGCGCATCGGGGCGAACCTTCCGGATCCCCCGCATGGACAGGACGGTGGCCTTGCACTCGTTCACCAGGATCCTGAGAAAGCTCTCATAGCTGGTGCCGTGCGGATACCAATGGCCATAGAGCCCGGAGAATCGGGCCGTGGTGAGCGGCTCGTTGACGGGCGTGTAGAGATCGAGATGCGGGTAGCGTTCCGCCACGTTCGCGGCATGACGCGCGAGCAGCTCGGGCCAGACAGGGTCGAGCATGTGCGTGTAACGCGGGCCGCTGCCGTGATGGCAGAGGCCCGCGATGGCACGGATGCCGAGTTCCTGAAGCCGCTTCAGGCGAATGTCGTGCCAGGAGAAATCCGTGCGGTCCGGGCTGTCGGGAGAGATCGTCTCCCACAGGACCGGGTGCCGCAGGGTGCGGATGCCGAGTTCGGCGATGCGATCGAGATCCTCGATGCGATCGCCGTACCCGGTCTCCAGACTCTGGTCGCGATAGTCGTCGCCAACTCTCGCAACGGTACATTCAAGACCGCCCCAAAGCTCCAGCGGTTTTTTCATCATTCAACTCCGGCCGTCTACAACAAGACTTCTAAAACCGTATCGGGCACGGATTGTTCGATGAATTTTCTTCATTAGGACGCCAGGGCTGCAGACGAGGACATGACCTTGACGACGGACGTATCCGCACCGGCCGGCAAGGCCTCGTTGATGCGCCGGAACGTGGCGAGAGCCTGCCCGACGATCTGGTCCATGTTGTAATAGCGGTAAGTCGCAAGCCGGCCCACGAACCATACGTCGGGAGTGGCCAGCGCCAGGCGCTCGTACTTCTTGAAGAGCTCCTGGTTCTCGGGCTTGGGAATCGGATAGTAGGGGTCGCCCTCGGCCGACGGGTACTCGTAGGTCAGAGCCGTCTTGGCATGATCCTGGCCGGTCAGGTGCTTGTATTCCGTGACCCGCGTGTAGTCATGGATCTGCGGATAGTTCACGACGCCCACCGGCTGGTGCCAGGCCTTGTCGAGCGTCACGTGCTCGAAGCGCAGCGAGCGGTAGGGCAGCCTGCCGAACTGGAAATCGAAATATTCGTCGATCGGCCCGGTATAGATGACGCGGCGATGGGGAACGACGTGCCTGACGTCCTCGTAATCGGTCTGCGTCATGATGTGGATGTTCGGATGACTCACCATCTTCTCGAACATCCGGGTATAGCCGTGCTTCGGCATAAACTGGAACTCGTCCGTGAAGTAGCGGTCGTCCCGGTTCGTGCGGGTCGGCACGCGCGACGTTACCGACTTGTCGAGTTCCGACGGGTCGAGGCCCCATTGCTTGCGGGTGTAGCCGCGGAAGAACTTCTCGTAGAGTTCGCGGCCGACCGCCGACACGACGACGTCTTCGGACGTCCTGATCTCGCCGATCTTCTCGGCCCGCTCGGCGAACCAGTCCTGAAGCTGCTCGGACGTGAGGTCGAGACCATAGAGCTTGTTGACCGTGTCGAGATTGATCGGGATCGGCACGAGCATGCCGTCCACCTCCGCCAGCACCCGGTGCTCGTAGAAGCGCCACTCGGTGAAGCGGGAGAGATAGTCGAAGATCTGCTTCGAGTTGGTATGGAAGATGTGGGGGCCGTACTGGTGGATGAGCAGCCCCTCGTCGTCGTAGCGGTCATAGGCGTTGCCGCCGATATGGTTGCGCCGGTCGATGAGCAGAACGCGCTCGTTGCGTTCGCTCGCCAGACGCTCGGCCAGAACGCTGCCCGCAAATCCGGCACCGACAATCAGCCAGTCATACATTCTCGATCACTCCGCAGGCGTGGTGGCATAAACGGGAAGGGACGACGCCGCGCGGTCGACCGTTCGGTCTCCGGTGACGTCCAGCATCAGCCTGAGCATGGAAGCCCACGTCTTGTCCCAGGAGCCGGCCGCGAGGTGACGGTCGACCTTTGCGAGCCATGGCTCCTTCGGACGATTGAGGATGGTTTCAACCTTCGCCACGACCTCCTCTGCATGCCGGGCGATTTCGACGAGTCCCTTCTCTCCGTAGGGGCGGACCACGTCGGTGATGGGCGTCGAGACGACCGGCACGCCGGCGGCCAGGAATTCCGGCGTCTTCGTCGGACTGATGAATTTCGTCGCCTCGTTGAGGGCGAAATTCATGAAGCCGACATCCCAGCCGGAGAGATAATGCGGGAGCTCGTTGTAGGATTTTCCGCCGAGCCAATGGATGTTCGACCGCTGCGGCAGGGTGGCCGGATCGATCTTCACCACCGGGCCGATCATCACGAAGTTCCAGTCGGGACGCAGCTCCGCCACTTCGGCCAGGAGATCGATATCCATGCGCTCGTCGATGACGCCGAAGAAGCCCAGCCGCGTGTGCGGAATATGCGCCTGATCGTCAGGATCCTTGTCGATGGCGCGCGCCTTCGAGAAGTGACCGAAGTCGATGGATGACGGGAAGCCGTGGACGCTGCGATGACGATGCCGCTTGGCCTCGTAGAGGCTCATGCCGCCGGTGAAGACGAGGTCGCAGCGGGAAAAGAGGGCGCTCTCCAGATCCAGCAGCTCCTGCGACGCTCCGCGGAAGAGAGAAAGCTCGTCCATATTGTCGTAGACGCACAGATCGCACTCGAGGTCGCTCGTGAAGGCCATTGCCATGGGCGTGTAGTACCAGAACACGCGCGGAGACGTGGCCTCGCGGCCGATCAGGCTTTCGATCAGGTCGTGCTGTTCGGCGATCACGTCCTCGTGCGAGAGGCCTTCCGGCAGGATCGGAACCGCGACGGTGACGCCCTGCGGCCGGTCGCTGACATCCATGTGGGCCGTAGCCCCGGACTTGAAGATCGGCTCCTCGATGATCAGGACGTTGTAATGCTTGGCTGCGCGGCTGAGCAGGTGCTGGGGGCGCTGCCAGACAAAATCCCAGCGAAGGTGAGAAAAACAGACCAGGAGAGGTTTTTCGGAGGTGAATTTAAGCGGAGAACGAAGGGCATGCGGCTGCGTTATCAAACGCTCGTGCATAGCGCGATCCTCAAAAACAGATGTGTTGTCACGAACGGACAGAAAACACGGTCCGGGGCGATGAAAGCGATGACTTCAGTGAAGCGCACCGGCGATGGGTCGCGGTCGCAATCGACTATTTAACGCAAACGACGCAATTTGGTTCCAACTGCATTCATGTTCATGAACAAGTGTTCATGGTGGCGCGCGATCACTTCTTCTCCAGCATCAAGGTTCCTTGCTTCTGAATGAAAGTCTTCGCCTTCTCGGCGACCATAGCGAGAATCCACGGCAATTGTACTTCCACGCGCACCTGATCTTCCATGACGTCCAGATGCCCGTCGATGGCCTGCCCCATGGCGCCGACACGAAAGTCCATCCGGTCGCCGCTCCAGGTTTCGTCGATGGTCGCGATCTTGTCGCCGAACTGCGACTTCAGCTGCGTGAGGCCGCCATGCAGGCGGCGGGTCGCCTCGGCTTTCCCGAGGTTGTGGGGAATGGATACGACGAGAGGTTTCGCCATCACGATGCTCCGCTTTCGAGTATCACAAGCAAAGCGGTGCGGCCGAGGTTCCGTTCCGAGTGCAGATTCCGCCTCGAAGGCGAAAAGGATCTTCTCCGCGTTTCCAGTAGTGTGGCGGTCCTGCCGTCCTGACGTCGGCTTAGAGCATCTCCACCTTGATGGCGCGGATCACGATGGCTTCCTGCTGGAAGCGGCGCTCCAGCTCCGCCCGGTAGCGCTCCCACCAGGAATGGTCGAGTTCGCGGGCCATGACCTCGAACACGACGATGTCGTCATGCGCGGTATGGCCCCCTTCCTTCCACATGCCCTCGGCGGGTGCGCGCGTGAAGCTCGTGATGCCGCCGAAGCGCTCGGACAGTTCCGAGCGGACGCGCCCGTAGTCGGTCCTGTCGAAACGACGGCCGGCATTGTCGGCAAGCGGCAGGAGGATTTGAACCAGATGCATCGCCACGATCCTGAGGCAGCCGGACGCGGAAGGCGCCGGTCGTTTCAGTGCCGCGGCAGGAAATAGTTCAAGTGCGCGAAAAGGCGAGTCCCGAATGCCTCAGGCGTGGAGAGCCGAAAAGAGATCGAGATCGGAATCAGGCCATTCGTCGTCGACCTGATAGCGGCTCGAAGGCTTCGAAACGCGCCAGGGATGCGCGACCGAGGCATGGATGGCTTCCGAGGGGCGCAGCCGGCGGATCGTCCCGTCGGCCTGCACTTCGTCGATGACCACGAGGCCGAAGATGGTCAGCCGCGTCGCCATCACCTTTGTGGGCCGGTCGGCCGCGGCGATCGGGAGGGATCCCGCAACATAAACCGCATCCATGAGGCTCTTCTGATCGCGGCGAGGATGGGCCGACGACCGCGCGCCCGGAAAGCGGATGACATTGGTCGGCTGAGACGATCTCGATTCCATGTAAGCAACCCTTGGTCCCGAATCAGTCCGAGGATCGCCGCAAGCCATTAAGAAGCGCCTAACCCGCTTCGCCGGAGGGGTTCAGTCCAGTTTATGCAGGGAGACGTAAGCCGTGCCGGTGGAGGTCAGGCCCAGGGCCTGGGCGGGCCCCGCGGCGAGATCGATGATGCGCCGGTGCGCGAAGGGGCCACGGTCGTTGACGCGGACCACCACGGAACGGCCGTTGGTCTCGTTCACGACCCGAAGCCGCGTGCCGAAGGGCAGAAAACGGTGCGCCGCCGTCATTTCGCGGGAATTGAACTGCTCGCCGCTGGCGGTCCGCCGCCCCTGGAAACCCGGGCCATACCAGGAGGCGAGACCCCGCTGATATTCCTTTCCGGCCCCGAGAGACCCGTCGGAGATCGATCCCGTGGCAGACGGATCCATCGAGGCGGTGGTGTTGCAGGCTGCAACGAACAGAAGTGGCATCATAAGAGATGCACGGGCGAGGGTTCTCTTCAAGGACAGTCTCCCCTTCCTTTGCATTTGGAAGTGAAGCTGAACTTTAAAAAGGCAAGAATAAGGCAATAGATTATTTTCCTTGCCGAATGATCGTAATCTACCTCTGGATGACTGTGGAAAATAGCCTCGCAAACCGCCAAGCTTTCCGGGTTTTAGCCTGAACGATGTTGCTTTTCCGTAAAGTAAATTTAACGAAAATTTCGACTGCCCCTACCCAAGCAAAAGCCCTGATCCAGTTGAGCTCTGTCGTTGAGAATTTTTCCTTCTCTCCAGAATGCACGAGGGCTCTCGGCATATGTCGAACTCCTCCCCTTCGCCGCGTGTCGCGATCATCGGCGCAGGCCCCGGCGGCCTCGCGGCCGCCATGCTGCTCGCGCGGGAGGGCGTGCCCGTCACGGTGTTCGAGCGCGAATCGGCGGTCGGAGGCAGGACCCGCACGTTCCAGGCGCCCGGCGGCTACAAGTTCGATATCGGTCCGACCTTCTTCCTCTATCCGCGCATCCTGAAGGACATCTTCGAGGCATGCGGCGAGCGGCTGGACGATCATGTCGAGCTCAAGCGTCTCGACCCGCAATATCACGTGGTGTTCGAAGGCGGCGGCTCGATCCGCGCGACGCCGGACCTTGCGCGTCTCGAGCAGGAAATCGCCCGCCTGGCGCCCGCCGACGCAGGCAACGTGCGCCGCTTTCTCGACGACAACCGCGCAAAGCTCGCAGCCTTCCGGCCCGTGCTGGAACAGGCATTCTCGAGCCCCGCCGATCTCGTGTCGCCCGCGATGCTGGCGGCATTGCCGAAGCTGCGCCCGTTTGCCAGCGTGGACAGCGACCTCAAGCGCTATTTCGCCGATCCGCGCGTGCGGCTCGCCTTCTCGTTCCAGACCAAGTATCTCGGGATGTCGCCCTTCCAGTGCCCGAGCCTGTTCACGATCCTCGCGTTCCTCGAATACGAGCATGGCGTCTATCACCCGATCGGCGGTTGCGGCGCGGTCTGCGAGGCGATGGCTTCCGTGGCGCGCCGGATGGGCGTCGATATCCGCCTCGGCACGCCGGTCGAACGCATCCTCTACGAGAACGGAGAGGCCGTCGGCATCGAGGCCGGCGGTGAGCGGCACTCGGCAGGCTCGGTCATCGTGAACGGCGATTTCGGCCACGCGATCCGCCGTCTCGTTCCGGAATCCATGCGCCCGCGCTGGCCGGACAGGAAGCTCGACCGCGCCAAGCTCTCCTGCTCGACCTTCATGCTCTATCTCGGCATCGAAGGGGAAACCGACGGACTCGCGCATCATACGATCCTCCTGGCCCGTGACTACGAGCGCAACATCCGCGAGATCACGGACTGCATTCTCTCGGACGAACCGTCACTCTACGTGCAGCATGCGGGCGCGACCGATCCTTCCCTCGCGCCGCCAGGGCATACGAGCCTCTACGTGCTCGTGCCCGTGCCGAACCTGCGCTGCGGCATCGATTGGGCGCGCGAGGCGGGCCGCTATCGCCGGATCGCTCTCGGGCGCCTGAAACATCTGGGCCTCGGCGATATCGAAAGCCGCATCCGCTTCGAGCGCATGGTGACGCCCCGGGAATGGCAGGACGAGTTCGCGGTCTTCGAGGGCGCAACCTTCAACCTCGCCCACAACCTGACGCAGATGCTCTACTTCCGGCCCCAAAACCGCTTCGGCCGCAATGTCTATCTGGTTGGCGGCGGCACGCATCCCGGCAGCGGGCTGCCGGTCATCTTCGAGGGCGCGCGCATCACCACGCGCCTGCTCATGGAGGATCGGGAACGCCGCCGCATCGGGCAGAGCCTGACGGAGCCTGCGCCAGACGGCATCGGCGCGCCGACCATTTAAGGGGCGTGCCGTCGGGCGCGCTTGAAGTGAACCATGTGTTTCCTAGAACCAAGGCAACGGGACCGGGATCCTCATCGGAAGTGCTTCGCCAAACCGAAGGCGAGGCTCCAGGCCTGAATCCTGCGGGAGGACCTTCGTGAGCGCTCGAGGAACTTCGATTGCGGTCATCGGCGGGGGACTGGGTGGCCTGGCGGCAGCCTGCGTCGCCGCCGCCCGCGGCCACGGCGTGACGCTGTATGACAAGAACCCCTGGCTCGGCGGCAAGGCGGCCGTTCTGCACGAAGGCGGCTTTCGCTTCGACATGGGTCCGACGATCCTGACCGTGCCACGGGTCCTGGAGCGCATCTTCGCAGAGGCGGGGCGCAACCTGTCCGACTATCTCGACCTCGTCCGCCTCGACCCGCAATGGCGCTGCTTCTTCGACGACGGCACGCGGATCGACCTGGAGGAAAACATCGACGCCATGGCGGATGCCATGGACCGCTTCGCACCCGGCAAGGGAGTCGGCAGCGGCTACAGGCGGTTCCAGGAAATCTCGGCCCATCTGCACGATGTCTCGAACCGGTTCTTCTTCTGGAAGCCCGTGGAAGATCTGTTCGACACCATCAACATCCGCGCCAACATGAACCCCGCCACGCTCCGGGACGTGCTGTCCCTGCGCATGGGCGCGTCCGTCGCCGGTACCATCCGGTCGAAAGTGAAGGATGCGCGGCTTGCGCAGATGCTCGATCACTTCACGCAATATGTCGGCTCGTCGCCCTACGGCTCGCCCGCCGTGCTCTGCGTCATCGCCCATATGCAGGCGGCGGAAGGCGTCTGGTATCCCCGAGGCGGCACCCGCGCGGTGGCGGATGCCCTGGTGAGGCTCGCCGCGGAGCTGGGCGCGGTCTTCCGGCCGGACACGGAGGTGGCATCCCTCAGGATCGAAAACGGCGCGGTCAGCGGCATCGTCCTGGAGAGCGGCGAGGTCGCGGCTTACGACAGCGTCATCTCCAACATGGATTCGATCCGCACCTATCGCGAACTCGTCGGCGGCGAGGTGGGCGAGCATTATGCGCAGAAGGATTTCGAGCCCGCCTGTTCCGGCGTCGTGCTCTATCTCGGTCTGCGGCAGCGCTACGATCACCTTCTCCATCATGATTTCGTGTTCTCCCGCGATCCGGAGGAGGAGTTCGACTTCATCTATCGCAGGGGTGAGCCCGCGCCCGATCCGACCTGCTACATAGCGGCTCCTGCGATCACCGATCCGGACGTCGCTCCGCCGGGCGGCGAGGCGCTCTATGTTCTGGTCCACACGCCCTATCTGCGTCCGCATCACGACTGGGCGGAGATGTTCCCGGCCTACCGGCGAACCATTCTCGACAAGCTGAAACGCACGGCGCACATGGACGACATCGAGGAGCGGATCGTCGTGGAGCGGCACCTCACGCCGCAGGATATTCACGACCGCTACAAGGTGCTCAACGGCGCCATCTACGGGCTGGCGAGTCACGGCAGGTTCATGGGCGCCTTCAAGCCCGGCAACCGCAGCCGACAGGTCCGCAATCTCTACCTCGCAGGAGGCGCCGCCCATCCAGGCCCTGGCATGCCGATGGTCATGATGTCGGGCTGGATCGCCGCCGACGCGCTCGATGCCGATGTCAGGGGCGAGAGCTTACGGAACGTGTCTTGAAACAGGAAACGGACAGAACAGCCTCACGACTGACGGCCGGGCGGCGCGGGGAATCCTCGCCTGTGGCACGCCGCTCCGCCCTTCTGCATCGCTTCATGGTCACCACGTTCCGTCGCTACTTCACACGCCACATGAATGCCCTGCGGATTGCCTCATGGGGCGTGCCGAAGCCGCAGGCCGGTCCCCTCATCATTTACTCGAACCACCCCGCCTGGTGGGATGCCGCCATCTACATCCTGGCGGCTGACCGCTTCTTTCCGGCCCATGAAAGCTATGCGCCCATCGATGCCGCCATGCTGAAGCAGTACGGCATCTTCAGCCGTATCGGGGCATTCGGGGTCGAGCTTCACACGACTCGCGGCGCGGCCGCGTTTCTGAGGACGGGCGCGGACATTCTGTCAGCGCCAAATCGCACCCTGTGGATCGCCGCGCAGGGCCGCTTCGCGGACGTGCGCGAGCGGCCGCTCGGGCTGAGGCCGGGCATCGCCCGTCTCATCGAGCTCGCACCCGATTGCACGGTCCTGCCGCTCGCTCTCGAATACGGCTTCTGGCTCGAGCGCGGGGCTGAAGCCTTCATGGCCTTCGGCGCACCCATGCGGGGCTACGATCTCCTGAACCTCGCGCGCGGTGCGCGGATGGAGCACCTGGAGCAGGAGCTCACCCGAACGCTCGACCGCCTGAGCGCCGACGTGCGGAGCCGCGATCCTGCCCGCTTCCGGTCCGTGATCGAGGGACGCGCCGGAGTGGGCGGCGTTTACGACGCCTGGCGGCGGCTGGCGGCGGCTCTGCGCGGCCGCGCTTCCGATCCTTCGCACGGGAGGCCGGCCTCATGATCGAGGGCATCGGCCTCGTCCTGCTGGCGCTCGCGGCCTTTCCGGCCGCGCTCGCGCTCATGAACCTGACGGTCCTGCACAGAACGCCCCGCTACCATCCGGCCCGCGAGACCCTGGTGTCGATTCTCATCCCGGCCCGCAACGAGGCGGGGAACATCGGCCCGGCGCTCGACGCGGCACGCCGCACCATCGGCGTGGCCGTCGAGATCCTGGTAATGGACGACGGCTCCACGGATGCCACGCCCGATATCGTCAATGCCCATGCGGCCCGCGACCCGCGCGTGCGCCTGCTCACGGCGCCTCCCCTGCAGGAGGGATGGACCGGAAAGGTCCATGCCTGCCATCATCTGGCGCAGGAAGCGCGCGGCACGCACCTTCTCTTCATCGATGCGGACGTGCGGCTCTCTCCTGACGCGGCGGCGGATCTTGCCGGTCACGCCCAGGCGACCGGCGCGGCCCTGGTGAGCGCCGTCCCGCGACAGGTCATGGCCTCGCTCGGCGAGATGCTCACCGTTCCGACGATCAACCTGGTGCTCCTGGGCTATCTGCCGATGGGTCTCATGCGCCGCTCCCGCGATCCGGGACTGGGCGCCGCCTGCGGCCAGATCGTGCTCGCCGAGCGCGGGGCCTATCACGCAAGCGGCGGCCACGCGGCCATCCGTTCGTTCATCCATGACGGCATCCAGCTCGCCCGCCTGTTCCGCCGCAAAGGCTTCATGACCGATCTCGTGCCGGGCGAGAGGCTGGCCTCGTGCCGCATGTATGCGGGCCTGCACGAGGCCTGGCGGGGCTTCGCCAAGAACGCTCACGAAGGCATGGCGACATCGCGGGGCCTGCCGGTCTGGACCGCGCTGATCGCCGGCGGGCACGTGCTGCCCTTCGTGCTTCTGCCGGTCGCCCCGACGCTTCCGGTCCTTCTCGCCGTTCTCCTGTCGCTCGGCACACGCGCCGTCGTGACCGCCGCGACGCGCGAAAACCCGCTGTCGATTCCCCTGCATCCCGCCACCGCCCTCGTGGGCCTTGCGATCCAATGGAGCGTTCTCCTGCGGATCGGCAGGTCCCGCCGGACCGGATGGAAGGGCAGGCTCTATCCCGTGGGGTGAAGAATGCGCGCGCACAGCACCCCGGTGTCGAAGTGCCCCCGCGACGAGAACTTCCCCGTCGCGTCCATCATCCTCTCGCGACGGCATCGCGAAGCGGTTCTGGCCTTTTACGGCTTCGTCCGCGCCGCCGATGACCTTGCCGATTCGCCGGATCTGGCGGCGGCGGAAAAGCTCGCCTGCCTCGATGCCCTCGAGCGGGCGCTCGTCTCCGACGATAGGGCCGTGCCCGAAGCGGCCCGCCTTCACGACGCCGACAGGCGGCACAAGGCCGGGACGGCCCAGGCCCGCGCCCTGCTGCGCGCCTTTCGGCAGGACGTGATCAAGACCCGCTACGCCGATTGGGCGGAGCTGGCCGGCTCCTGCGGTTTGTCGGCCAACCCGGTCGGCCGCTTTCTGCTTCGCCTTCATGGGGAATGCGAGTCCGCGCAGGCTCCCGCGGATGCCTTGTGCACGGCGCTCCAGATCCTCAATCACCTGCAGGATTGCCGTCTCGACCGGGAGCACCTGAACCGCATCTATATCCCGACGCAGTGGCTGCAGGCGGCAGGAGGCGAGAGCGCCTTCTTCGATCCCGCACGCGTGGCGGAGCGTCGCGCGCTTCTCGACGCCATGCTCGACCGGGTGGATGCGCTGATCGACAGCGCCCGGTGCCTGCCGGCGCGTCTGCGGAACAGGCGCCTGCGAGCCCAGAGCATCGCCACGATCACACTTGCCGAGGCCTTGAGCCGCCGCCTGCGTCGCGGCGATCCCGTCCTGGAGCGCATCGAGGTGAGCGGGCGCGACATCATCGGGGCCTTCCTGCGCGGCGCGTGGGGCGCAGCCGGTGGGGGTCCCGGCAATCCGGATCACGGCATCACGGCGGCGGCCGTGAGACGATCCGGGTCCTCCTTCCGGCTCGGCATGCAAAGTCTTCCGCTGGAGCGGCGCCGGGCCATTCATGCGATCTACGCCTTCTGCCGCGCGGTCGACGACATTGCCGACGGAGCAGCGCCGGCTTCTGAGAAGCGCCGCTTCCTGAGCGAGTGGCGCCGCGAGATCGACCGGCTTCACCGCGCGCCTGAAACGCCGGTCGGACGGGAACTTGCACGCGCGTCCAGCCTGTTCAATCTCCCGCTCGGGGAGTGCCATGCCCTGCTCGACGGCATGGAGACGGACAGCGCGGAGCGGGTGCGCCTGGCGGATGAGTCCGACCTCGGCCTTTACGGCCGCCGTGTCGCGGGATCGGTCGGCGCCCTGTCGGTTCATGTGTTCGGCGCGCCGAAGGCCCGCGACTTCGCGCTCGATCTCGGCCGCACGCTGCAGCTCGTCAACATCCTGCGCGACGTGGACGAGGACGCGGCACGCGAGCGTGTCTACGTCCCCCTCTCACGGCTGGCCCGGCTCGGGCTGCAGGATGCGCCGGCCGCCATGCTGGTGGCGGATCCGCGCTTCGCCCGCCTGTGCGAACATCTGGCCGAGGAGGCGCGGGCGGGCTTTGCGATCGCGGACGAGGCTCTGCTGCGTCTCGACCGCGCGGCGCTCAAGCCCGCGATCCTGATGATGGAGAATTACCGGCGCGTCCTCGCCCGCCTCGCCGCGCGGGGCTGGGGCAGGCGCCAGGGCAGGCTCCGGCTGACGGCGGCGGATCGGCTGCACCTGATCACCCGTGCCATGAGGCCAGCATGATGGCGCCGCGCACCCATATCGTCGGAGCCGGCATCGCGGGCCTGAGCGCGGCGCTCGCCGTGACGGCGCAGGGTGCGGAGGCCATCCTGTACGAGGCGGCGCCCCATCCCGGCGGCCGCTGCCGGACGATCACGCCGGCAAGCGGCCTCTTCGCGCACGACAATGGCACCCACGTGCTCTTCGCGGCCAACCGGCATGCGCTGGCTCTCCTCGAGACCATCGGCGCACGGGACCGCTGGATCGAACCTGAACCCGGAGGGCTTCCCCTCTACGACGGGCGGACGGGCGAGATGCGCCGGATCGGCCTCTCGCCCTGGTCGTGGCTGCTGCCCTCGCGCCGGCCGAAGGGCCTGAGGCTGACGGATCTCGCGCGCATCCTGCGCCTCGCCTTCCCGTCCCGGGACTGCCCGGTGGCCGCCGTCATCGGCAACCGGCCGATCCTGGAGAGCCTGATCGAGCCCCTGACGGTGGCAGTCCTCAACACCCCTGCGGCCGACGCCTCCTCGCGGCGGCTGGCCTATGCGCTGCGCAAGCTTCTTCCCCCGGGCGCCGGACGGCTGCTCGTGGCCGGGAACGGACTGGGCGAGGACCTCGTCCGGCCCGCCCTCTCAACCCTGCGGAACCGCGGCGTACCGGTTCTGACCGGGCAGCGCCTGCGCGCGGTTCTGGCCCATGGCGAGCGGGTCATCGGCCTGACCCTGACGGATCGCACGGTCGCGCTCGGCCCCGGGGATCAGGTCATTCTGGCCCTCCCGCCCTGGGAGATCGAGCGGCTTGTGCCGGGGCTGCCGGTTCCACAGGAGTTCGAGCCCATCCTCAATGTGCATTACCGCCTTCCCGGTTTCGCGCGGCCCCGCTTCCTGGGCCTCACCGGCGCACTGGCCCAATGGGCCCTGATCCGACAGGACCATGTCAGCGTCACGGTATCGGCCGCGGATGCCGTCATCGACCGGGACGCCGCTAGTCTGACCGCGCGGATCTGGCGCGATATCGCCCCAGCCCTTCGGGCCCTTGGGCTTGATGCGGCCTCCGGGCGTCAGCCCGAGGCGCGGGTGGTGAAGGAAAGGCGCGCGACGATCCGCCAGGCGGCGACTCCGCTTCCGCAGCCGCCCCTGCTGCCCTTCACGAATCTGGCTCTCGCCGGAGACTGGATCGGCCCGCTGCCTGCCACCATCGAGAGCGCCGTCATGGCCGGGGAACGGGCGGCCGCGCTTCTCCGCCAAGCCCGCGGTCCCCGCATGCCCGTTTCGCGGCCTCACCCCCTCAACGCCGAGGATGCCGCATGATTCAGGATCATCCGCCGCTGACCGTCCTGCTCGCGTCCCCGCGCGGCTTCTGCGCCGGAGTCGAACGGGCCATCCGGGCCGTCGAGGATGCGCTGCGGCAGACCGACAGGCCCGTCTATGTCCGTCACGAGATCGTGCATAACGGGCATGTGGTCGACGACCTCAAACGGCAGGGCGCGGTTTTCGTCGACGAGGTCTCCCAGATTCCCGATGGAGCTGTCGCGATCTTCAGCGCCCACGGCGTCTCCCGGGCGGTCGAGCGGGATGCGGCGGGACGCGATCTCGCCGTTCTGGACGCCACCTGCCCGCTCGTGCGCCGCGTGCACCTGGAAGGGCAGCGCCATGCCAGGGCCGGGCGCGAGGTCATCGTCATCGGCCATCGCGGCCATGTCGAGATCGAGGGCACCATCGGCCAGATCGACGGGGCGGTGCATGTGATCGAAACCGTGGCCGAGGCGCTCGCATTGTCCGTCGCGGATCCCGAGCGCATCGCCTATGTCACGCAGACCACCCTGTCCGTGGACGATGCGCGCGAGATCATCGCGGCTCTCAAGTCGCGCTTCCCGGCGATCCAGGGCCCCGACACCAGGACGATCTGCTATGCGACGCAGAACCGGCAGATGGCCGTACGCGTGATCGCCAGGAAAGCGGAGCGCATCATCGTCTGCGGCGCGCGCAACTCCTCGAACACCAGCCGCCTGTGTGAGGTGGCCGCCAGCGAAGGGCGCTCCACCCTCCTCATGCAGGATGCGAAAGATCTGACGCTATCCTTCATCGACGGCGCGGCGGTGATCGGCCTGACGGCAGGCGCCTCCGCGCCCGAGGAGCTGGTGCAGGAGGCGCTTGCGCGGCTGGCGCAATGGCGGCGGCTGACCGTGGAGGAAGTGCGCGTGACGCAGGAAGGCACGCAGTTCGCGCCCGTCGATCTTTCGCGGCTCGTGTCTCAGCTGGCGAGCGCTTCCTGAACGTCCTGGGGCGTCGCCGTGACGAGGCCGAGCCTGTCGCGGCGAATCCAGCGCCACAGCATCAGCACGGCGACGACCGCGAGGCCCGTCGCGAGCCCGATCCAGATGCCGATGCCCCGCAGGCTCGTGCCGAAGGCGAGCGTCGCGCCGAGCGGCAGGCCAACGCCCCAGTAGCCGAGCGCCGCGTAGATCATCGGCACGCGCGTATCCTGGAGCCCGCGCAGCATGCCCGATCCCACGGCCTGGGCGCCATCCGCCAGCTGGAAGACGGCGGCCATGACCAGGAAGGAAACCGCGAACCCGATCACCGGGGCGTTCCTGGGATCGCTCAGGTCGAGGAAAGCCCCTAGGAGCAGATGCGGCCTGAACAGCATGAGCATGGCCGTGCAGCCCATGAAGCCGACGCCCAGCACGAGGGCGGTCCAGCCGGCGCGGGTGACGCCTCCGGCATCCTGCGCCCCATAGGCGCGACCGACGCGCACCGTCACGGCCTGTCCCAGGCCGAACGGCACCATGAAGCAGAACGAGGCGATCTGGAGCGCGATCGCATGGGCCGCCAGCTCGTTCGCGCCGATGCGTCCCATGAGCAACGCGGCCGCGTTGAAGATCGTCACCTCGAAGGCGAGCGTCAGGCCGATCGGCACGCCGATGCGCCAGAGCGTCCGGTAACGCGCCCAGTCGGGCCGCCAGAACCGGCCGAAGACATGATAGCGCCTGAGCTTCCGGTCGAGACCGATCACGAGGGCGAGGCTCGCGAACAGGAAGGTGCTCGAAACCACTGTGCCGAGACCGGCCCCGATCAGCCCGAAGGCGGGCAGGCCGAGCTTGCCGAACATCAGGCAATAGGCGGCTCCCAGATTCACGGGCACGGCCAGGATGCCGGTCACGAGAGGCCAGCCGGGACGCTCCAGCGCCGCCAGGAACGAGCGCAGCACGAGGTAGAACAGAAACGGCAGCAGGCTCCATTGCAGGGCCCGAATGTAGGCGCCCGCATTATGGGCGAGACCGGGCTCCTGCCCCATGGCGAGGAGAATCGTTTCGCCGTTCCAGGAAACGAGCCAGATCGGCACCGCGACCGTGATGGCGGCCCAGAAGCCCTGGCGCACCGTGCGGCGCACCTCGCGGACGGAATGGCGCCTGCGGCCGAGCTCCTCCGCGATCAGCGGCGAGGTCGCGCTCATCAGGCCGATCCCGAAGATCAGGAACGCGAAATACAGGTTGGTGCCGAGCGCGCCCGCTGCGACCGAATCGGAACCCAGCCGGCCCATGAGGATGACGTCGGACGTCATCAGGCCGTTCTGCGCCACATTGGTGAGGATCAGGGGCCAGCCCAGGGCCAGCGTGGCGCGCAGCTCCGCCATCCAGGCGGACCGCTCGGTCGGTGAGGTGCGTGACATCATGGTGCGCGTTCATAACCCGAACCGCATCGGGAAAGCCACACCCGCCCGGCCCGGACGGATACGCGGCCGTGGACGGACCGTGGACGGAACTTGGCCACATCGCACTCGTTCACCAAGGCGGCCGATATCTTGATGATCGATCTGGAGTTCCCGATGGCGCAACCGGCGCTCTCAACCTCGTTCGAGTTCGCGCTTCCCCCGATTCTTCACAACGAGGAAGGCCGGGTACGCACGGTCGGGGTCGAGGTCGAGTTCGTCGGCCCCTCGGCCGAACGGACGATTCACGCACTGCAGAAGGCGCTTGGGGGCGAGATCATTCAGGAGGATCCGCACGCCTTTGCGCTCAAAGGCTCCGCCATGGGCGATTTCTCGGTCGAGCTCGACAGCCGGATCCTGCATCCGGCCAAGCGCGCCGAGACCAGCGGGGGCGTCCTCCCCAAGATCGCCGCCTGGTTCGGCTTCGCGGCGAGCTATCTCGTTCCCTGCGAGCTCGTCACGTCGCCCGCTCCCATCGACCGGCTCCAAGACTTCGACCGTATCCTGACGATCCTGCGCGAACTCGGCGCGAAGGGAACGCAGGACGGCCCATTCTACGCCTTCGGGCTTCATTTCAACCCGGAGATTCCGCGCCGCGACGCGGCCACGGTCACGGCCTTCATGAAGAGCTTCGTGCTGCTCAACCCGTGGCTTCGCCGCGAGGTGGCGCCCGACACCACCCGCGATCTCCTGGGATTCGCCGATCCGTTCCCGGCGGACTACGTGCGCAGGATCGTGTCGCCCGATTACCGGCCGGACGTCGCGACCTTCATCGACGATTATCTCGCGGCCAACCCGACCCGGAACCGGGATCTCGATCTCCTGCCGCTCCTGCATCACCTCGATGCGAAGCGCGTGCGCGCGGTGCTGCCGAACGAGAAGATCAACGGTCGCCCGACCTTCCATTACCGGCTTCCCGACGCGCGGGTGAGCGATCCCGGCTGGAGCATCGCGCCGGACTGGAATCGCTGGGTTGCCGTCGAGCGCCTGGCCGCGGACCGCGAGAGGCTCGACGCGGTCGGGTCCGCCTATCTCGCCTTCGAGGGCGAGGACAAGAGCTGGGCCAACGTGGTGGAGCGGATCGTGCAGTCATGACGCGTCCCCTGATCGGCGTCACCACATCGAGGCATGGCGGGTGGCGCAGCTTTCTCATGCACCGCCTGGCCCTCGCCCGCGTGGGCGCCCATGCCGTTCGGCTCGTGCCGGGGGATCCGCTTCCCGCCGAACCGCTGCAGGGACTCATTATCGGCGGCGGCGACGACATCGGCGCGGAGATCTACGGCGGCGAGGTCCTGCCGGACGTGCGCATCGACCCGGAGCGGGACAAGATGGAGCTCGGCCTTCTGAAGGCGGCCCTGCCGGCGCAGCTGCCGGTCCTCGGGATCTGCCGCGGCTCGCAGATGATCAACGTGGCGCTCGGAGGTACGCTGCATACGGATATCTACGAAGTCTATGTCCAGGCGCCGAAGATGCGCACCGTCCTGCCGCGCAAGACGGTCTCGATCGAACCCGGCAGCCGCCTCGACCGCATCATGCGCTGCAACCCGTGTCAGGTGAACGCTCTGCACCATCAATCCGTGGACCGGCTGGGAAACGGATTGAGAATTGCGGCCCAGGACCAGAACGGCATCGTCCAGGCCATCGAGAGCGACAGCGTCGCCTTCCTGCTCGGCGTCCAGTGGCATCCGGAGCTGCTGTTCTGGAAGAAGCCGCATCAGCGGCTTTTCGCGGCTTTGACCCTGGCGGCCCGCGAGGCCGAACTGCCCCTGACGGCGGCGACCCTGTCTCCTTGAATCAGCTGATCCGCTGCGATGCGTAGGGGAAGAGCGGGACGATCTTGTCCGCCTCCGGCGATGCCAGATGGCGCTGGATCGCGGCATGCAGATCGCGGCTGACAATCGGCTTCTGGAGGAGTGGGAACTCGCTCGCCTCGTCCGCCGCGACGGGATTGCCCGTGATCAGGAGGATCGGGAGATCCGGATGGATCTGCCGCACCTCCCGCGCCAGCATGACGCCGTTCATCGTGCCCGGCATCGCCACGTCCGTCAGCATGAGCCCGGGCCGGTGCATGCCCAGGCTCCTGATGGCCTGCCCGGCATCCGTGGCGATGCTGGCCACATAGCCGAATTCCTCCAGCATGGACTGGAGCGCCAGGGCGACCTCGAGTTCGTCGTCCACCACGAGGATTTCCGTATGGTCCCGCACCCTGTCGCCCGGAGTCTCGTCGTCGTCCGGCTGTCCGGAGGGATGCAGGACGGTGGCATCGGCGCGCGGCAGATAAAGAACGATGGCTGTCTCGTCGCCGTCATGCCGCACCTCGGACGCACCGCCGAGCGCTCCCAGGAAATGCAGGCCCTGACTCAAGGAGAACCACGACGAGAGATCGAGGTCCCGCAGGGCGAAGGCCTCTTCGCCCATGCTCCGCTGCGCCTGCGGCGCATTCCCCGGTCCGTTGCTTCGGATGACGAGCCGCACGAAATCGCCCTCGAGCGCCAGATTCGACAGAGAGCCTTTTGGAACCTGCACGTTCTCCGCTTCGATGGTGATCGTCCCGCCTTGGGTCAGGGCGTCCCGGACATGGGCGCTGAGCGTGACAATGGCCGTCTCGACATCGTCCGGGTCGGCCCTGACGGGCCAAAGGCCATCGTCCAGGGACAGACGCAATTCGACCGTGTCCCGCAGCAGGGAGCGGCTCATGAGGGACGCGACGGAACTCACGTGCTCGGCGAGATCCACGAACTGGACCCGAGCCGCGCCCTGCCGGGCGAACGCAGTGGACTTGGCGATGAGCTTCGCCGCCTGATCGGAGGCCACGAGAGCCGACAGGAGCTTGCGCTGCAGGGTCGGCTGATCCTTCAGTTGCCGCGCGACGGAGTCGATATTGGCGCTGATCACCATGAGCCTGTTGTTGAGGTCGTGGGTGATCCCGTCGCGCAGGCGGTCGATGGCCTGCGCCTTCTGGGTCCGGCGGAGCGAGTCCTCGTCCTCCGGAAGGGAAGCCTCCGGGAAGGGCGCATCGGCGAAGTCGCTGTCCTGCCCGAACGTCATCTCCTCGAATGCGGAATGATCGTCGGACACCTCCTCCGGATCGCTCGTGGATCGCGCGATCTGCCGGCCGATCAGGAGAGGGGTCCCGGCTGCCACCAGGAGAAAGATCGCCGCCGAGAGGGCGATCAGCTCCGGGTCCCTCATGAGGGCGGCGCCGGCCAGGGCGAGCCCCGAGAAGATCAGGGCGCAACACGAGACCAGGAGATGGAGCCTCAATGTAAATGGCAGCAGATGCATCGCGCCCGTCTGACAAGTGGATTGACCTGACGCCTGCGAGACGCCAATTCCGACACTATGTTGTGTAGCACGAACGAACGACAAGCGGCATTGCCCCGAAATAACGTTATCGTGCTCGAAAAGGAGAAAATCGTGCGGCTTTCCTGTCCTCCGGGCCTGATGCGCCTCGGTCTTGCGCTGTCCCTCCTCACCGCTTTCGCCACAGGGGCGGCGGCTCGGCAGGACGAAATCGAGACCCGGGTGAACGCTCTCCTCGGGCAGATGACCCTGGAGGAGAAGATCGGCCAGCTGAACCTGGTCTCCCATGGGCCGCCGCTCCGCTGGGAGGACATTTCCGAGGGCAAGGCCGGAGCCCTTCTGAACTTCAACAGCGCCCAGGACGTCGCCCGCGCCCAGGCGCTGGCGCGCCAGTCGCGGCTCAAGATCCCGCCGCTCTTCGGCCTCGACGTGCTGCACGGCTTCCGGACCCAGTTTCCACTGCCCTTAGGGGAAGCCGCGGCCTTCAGCCCGCGGATCTCCCGGCTCGCCTCCGAATGGGCCGCGAAGGAGGCGGCCTATGTCGGCGTGAACTGGACCTTCGCGCCCATGGCCGACCTGTCGCGTGACAGCCGCTGGGGGCGCATCGTCGAAGGTTTCGGGGAGGATCCCTATCTCGGCTCCGTGCTGACGGCAGCCCGTGTGGAGGGCTTCCGCAGGGGCGGCTTGGCCACGGCCACGAAGCATTTCGCCGGCTATGGCGCTCCCCAGGGAGGCCGCGACTACGACACGACCTACATCCCGCGCGCGGAGATGTACGACACCTACCTGCCGCCGTTCCGCGCCGCCGTGGAGGCGGGCTCGGCCAGCTTCATGGCCGCCTTCAATGCCCTGAACGGGGAGCCGTCCACGGCAAACCCCTGGCTCCTCACCGAGGTGCTGCGCAACCAATGGGGCTTCGACGGCTTCGTCACGTCCGACTGGGCCGGCATCCAGGAGCTCATCGGCCACGGCGTCGCGGCGGATGGAGCGGAGGCGGCCCGCAAGGCGATCCTCGCCGGTGTCGACATGGACATGATGGGCCAGCTCTACATCAAGTACCTCCCCGAGGAGGTGCGCTCCGGCCGGGTGCCGGAGAGCGTGATCGACGAATCGGTGCGGCGCGTCCTGCGCACCAAGTTCCGCCTCGGCCTCTTCGACCGCCCCGATATCGATCCGACCCGGGTCGATTCGGTCTTCCCGTCGCCGGAATCGCGCCAAGCGGCGCGGGAGGTCGCCCGCGAAACCTTCGTGCTGCTGCAGAACAAGGGCGACGTGCTTCCCGTGAAGCCGGGAGCCCGTTCCATCGCGGTGGTCGGTCCCCTGGCCGACGCCCCGCACGACCAGATGGGCCCCCACGCGGCCCGGGGCCATCAGGAGGACAGCGTCTCGATCCTCGAAGGGATCCGCCAGCGGGCCCAGTCCGCCGGAATCACGGTGCGTCACGCCCCGGCCTGCGACCTGTTCTGCCGCTCGACGGAGCAGTTGCCTGCCGCCCTCGAGGCCGCCCGCCAATCCGATCTCGTGATCGCCGTCTTCGGAGAGCCGCAGGAACTTTCGGGCGAGGCCGCCTCCCGCGCCCACATGACCCTGAACGGAAACCAGGCGGAGGTGCTGAAGGCGCTGGCCGCCACCGGCAAGCCGGTCGCCCTCGTGATCCTCGGCGGGCGCCCGCTGGTTCTGGGCGATCTCGCGGACCTGATCCCGTCGATCCTCATGGCCTGGTATCCCGGCACCGAGGGCGGTCCCGCCGTCGCCGACGTGCTGTTCGGCGACGCGAGCCCCAGCGGCAAGCTCCCCCTGACCTGGCCGCGCGCCACGGGGCAGCTGCCGATCTACTACAACCGGCTCCCCACCGGCCGCCCGACCCTGCCGAACAACCGCTTCACCCTGCAATATGTCGACGAGGCGATCGCGCCGCTCTACCCGTTCGGCTGGGGCCTGAGCTACACGCGCTTCGCCTATTCGGATGCGGCGATCGCCAAGCCGGACCTGTCGGCCGGCCAGACGCTGGAGGTGTCGGTCACCGTGACGAACACAGGGGCCCGGCCCGGCCAGGAGGTGGTGCAGCTCTACACGCGCGATCCCGTGGCGAGCCGCAGCCGCCCCCTGCGCGAGCTGAAGGCCTTCGAGAAGATCGACCTGAAGCCCGGCGAGGCCAGGCGCGTGACCCTGCGGGTCCCGGTCGAATCACTCGGTTTCCATCTGGAGGACGGCACCTATGTGGTGGAGGCCGGGGCGATCCAGGTCTTCGTCGGCGGCAATTCCCTGGCCGAACCTGTCGGCGAGGCCACGATCACAGAGACGTTCAGTCTCTCGCCGCACGAGCGGCGCGCATCCGCCTCGACATCGCTCGCGCAGTGACCGCATCGAAAGGCCGCCGAAACGCTCGCGCCGAGCGGCCTTTTGAATCAATGAACTGTTCAGGAAAAACAGGTTATAAGGCGGCTGCCATGGATCAGCAGCCGACAACCATCAAGCATCGCAGCCTCGCCGACCTGTCCATAGAAGCGGTGAAGAGCATCGCGGCCTCCGAACGGACCGGGTCGGCCGATACCCTGCTCGGCATGTCCCTCACCTTCACGGCCGGCGCCATCAACGCGGGCGGCTTCCTGGCGATCGGCCAGTACACCTCGCACATGTCCGGCATCCTCTCGTCCATGGCCGACAATCTCGCCCTGGGGGGGATCAATCTGGTGCTGTTCGGCCTTGCGGCCTTCGTGCCCTTCGTCACGGGCGCGGCCTGTTCGGCCATCCTGATCAACTGGGGCCGCCGCCATCGGCTGGGCAGCCGCTACGCCATGCCCCTGATGCTGGAAGCGGCCCTTCTCTTCGGGTTCGGGCTTCTGGGCTGGGCCGCCTATCCGTCGCCGGTCTTCACGGCCGTCGCGGTGCCCCTGCTCTGCTTCATCATGGGATTGCAGAACGCGACCGTCACGAAGATCTCGGGCGCACGCATGCGCACGACCCACGTGACCGGAATGGTGACGGATATCGGCATCGAGCTCGGCAAGCTCTTCTACTGGAACCGCAACAAGGTCGTTCCCGAGACCGTCAGGGCGGATCGCGAGAAGCTGCGCCTGCTCGGGCTCCTGCTCGTGTCCTTCTTCACGGGCGGCGTGATCGGCGCCATCGGATTCAGCCGGATGGGCTTCCTGTTCTCGCTGCCCTTCGCGGCCCTGCTCCTCCTGCTGGCCGGCCCTCCCCTGGCGGAGGATGTCATCGCCCGTGCGAGGCGACGCGGGCGCTGAGCGACCCGGACGATCCTTGGCGAAGCCGGCCGGAATCCTACATTGATGAAGAAGCCGGCCGCCCGCGGCCGGCGTTTCGAGCCATCAGCTCCGGGATTATCCATGCGCATCGGCGTTCCCAAGGAAATCAAGGATCACGAGTACCGGGTCGGTCTCGTGCCCGCCTCCGTCGCGGAGCTCGTCCTCCATGGCCACGACGTCGTGATCGAGCGCGGCGCGGGCTTGGGCGCGGGGCTGACGGATCGCGAATACGAGGAGGCGGGGGCGACCATCGCCGACAGCGCAGCCGAAATCTTCGAGCGCGCGGAGATGATCGTGAAGGTCAAGGAGCCGCTGCCCGAGGAGCGCAAGCGCCTTCGGCCGGATCAGGTTCTCTTCACCTATCTGCATCTCGCTCCCGACCTCGCGCAGACGAAGGACCTGATGGAGAGCGGCGCGACCTGCATCGCCTACGAGACGGTGACGTCGCCGGGCGGGGCCCTGCCGCTCCTGACCCCCATGTCGGAAGTAGCCGGACGCCTAGCCCCTCAGGTCGGCGCGCATTGCCTCGAAAAGGCCCAGGGCGGACGCGGCGTCCTGCTCGGCGGCGTGCCCGGCGTGCCCGGAGCCGAGGTGGTGATCCTGGGAGGAGGCGTGTCCGGCACGCATGCCGCCACCATCGCGCTCGGCATGGGCGCGGACGTCACCGTCATCGATCGCTCGGCGGACGTGCTGCGCCGCCTCGCGGCTCAGTTCGGCCCCTCCATCCGGACCATCTTCTCGACACGCGACGCCATCGCCCACGCGGCGAAACGGGCCGACCTTCTCATCGGCGCCGTGCTCGTGCCGGGAGCCGCCGCGCCGAAGCTGGTCACCCGCGAGATGGTGCGCGCGATGAAGCCCGGCGCCGTCATCGTGGACATCGCCATCGACCAGGGCGGCTGCTCCGGGACATCCCGTCCGACGACGCATTCCGAGCCGACCTACATCGTCGACGGCGTGGTGCATTACTGCGTGACCAACATGCCCGGGGCGGTGGCCCGGACCTCCACCTTCGCGCTCAACAACGTCACCCTGCCGTTCATCCTCGCTCTTGCGGACAAGGGATGGCGGCAGGCGTTGAAGGATGACCGTCACCTGCGCGACGGGCTCAACGTCCATGCCGGGAAGATCTTCTGCAAGCCGGTCGCGGACGCGCATCGCCTCCCCTTCACTCCGGCCGACGCGGCTCTGACCTAGCGCATCGTGCAGAAAAGCGGATCCGGTTTTCCCGCCCCAACGATGCGCCAGCCCAGAGAAGGAGCATCGGAGCTGATCCCAAAAGTGCAAGTCCACTTTTGGCCACGCCGCGCGAAGGCGGCGCACGATGCTCTA
>JBOZRS010000027.1:0-107682 GCA_050789065.1 Microvirga sp. | reverse complement strand
GGGTCGATCCGCTCGGACCCCGGTTCAACACCATCACTTTGAGGGACAGCCACCCCGGTCCGCTACTGCGTGAGCGGCAGGCCCATTACGGCATCTAGTAAGAGGGCAAATGGCTGGCAAGACTGTTACGCGCGTGGAGTTGGGCGAGGCTGTTCGTCAGAACTGGTCGAGCAGGTGCTCGGTCGATGGGCCAACAGGAACCAGCCGCTGTGAGGAACCCGCGTGAACGGTCATGCTGGTCTGCTCTTGATGATGAGCCATGCTCCTGGGCTGCAAGGCCGGTGCTCACCATGCCAGGGCAACAGCGCCCGCCAGCACCTTGTTTCAGCGGGGCGGAAAAGAAAAGCCCGACCGACGTAAGTTGCCGTACTATCTGGGATCATTCAGGTCCAATAGCGAGAGCACCCTGAACTCTATTGAAGGTCCTACGTTACTCCTGCTGCGCTAACCCAAGGAGCATCGCAATGAGTCGCGGATTTCCATCAATGACGGCCCTGCTGGGCCTCCTGGCCGTGGCAGGCTTTCAGAACCGAGACAAGATTGCCGAGATGCTGAGAGGGGCCGGTGCGAGCCACCCTGGCACTCCAGACCAAGCTCATCAGCAGGGTGGCCTGGGTGGGCTCCTTGGCAGCTTGCGCGGTGGTAATCCCGATGCTCGAGGCCGGGGCGATCAGCAGGCTGGCCTCGGCGGGGGTGGGCTAGGAGGGCTCCTTGGCGGCGGGCTCAGTGAGTTGCTGGAAAGCTTTCGGCAGCAGGGTCAGGGTGAGGTCGCCGAGTCCTGGGTCGGCACGGGGCCGAACAAGCAGATCGCGCCCGACCAGCTTGAACAGGCGATTGGTCCCGATGTGCTGGCAACCCTGACCCAGCAGACGGGACTCTCGCGGGAAGAAATCCTGTCGAGACTTTCGACGACGTTGCCGGAGGCCGTGGACAAATTCACCCCGGATGGACGCCTTCCCGATACGACGGACCTGCCGCGTTCCTGATCCATCCACGGAGAGTGCCGTGGGCCAGTTCAAGTTCATCAAGGATGCGGGTGCGAAGCTGTTCGGCGGCGGCGCACAGGCTGCAACACCCACGGCACGGCCGAGGTGGATACGAGTGACCTGAAGGTCGAGAAACCTGCCGAGCAATCGACCCTGTACATGATCCAGCCCGGAGGGATGCTGCGCATCCCGCCATTGGCGGGATGATCCACCTGGAGAGAGGCTCCTTTCTCCCCATGGCTCATTTCGGGTCGAGGCGCAAAATGCGAACGTGGAGACTATCGGGATGGTGACGCGAGGGCGTGTCTACCGGTGTGTGGGAGGTTCGTATGATGGCGTGATGCTATGCACCTTGGGCGACGACCAGCGTGTCCGCCTGCCAGCTCCACAAGAGGTGTCCCGGCCACTGGCCCGGAACACGGCATTCGATAAAGCAGCCGACACACAGACTGCCGATTATCAGGTGAGGCGGCTCCTAGCCCCTGACGGCAAATGGCACGAGTTTCTCGTGTCATCGTCCCTGACGGCCATGCAGGCAACTGTTTTGCTCAATCGTCGCCGCTAAATGTCGTTCTGATTGGTGCTCTTGGTGAAGGCGCAACGACCTCTCTCGGCATCCGATAGCGTAGCAGAAACGTGGGTTATACCGGCTCATTGGATGACGAGGCTCTCCGTGACCTCAGCGCCGCGAACGAACGGATCGTCATGCTCGATGAGAGTCTGGGGAAGACGGCTGAGTGTCCTTAAGCCAGTGATCTCAGCTTTAGGTGCTAATCACCAAGATCGGCTCCCGTTTTTTGAGAAGCAAGCGCATAATGGCTGTGTAGGAGGGAAACCCATGACGAGGTTTTATGCCGCTCTCGTGCAGGTCGTTTTGTCGTCGAGCTTTATGCTGGCGATGAACGGCGCAGCCCTGGCGAACAAGATCATCGGCAATGGCTGACCGAATACCGGACGACCCGCTTACCAGCGGGTCGTCCGTCACTCGAATGCCTTCTCCTAACTCATCTCCCCAGACAGTAACTTTCGTCGCTCACGCAGGCCCCCTGGCTCGCACGGGCGATCTGCGTTCGGGCATTCCGGTCGCTGTTTCGGCTCGCCGGGAGCCTTGCGGGCCGGAATCAGCGCTCCGGTTTGAAGTTCTGGTTGCTGAACGGCGACTTCGTCGGAACCTGTACGGCGATGAAGGCCACTCCGGCGGCCTGGTGGCACTGGTTGCACGCGTTCGTAATCTTCACATAGGCGGCTTCGAAACGTGCGCCGTTCTTGTCGGCGATGGCCTGGCGGAGTTCCGACATGGCCGGGTCGGTCTTCTCGTGGATCAGGTTGGCCTGAGATATCGATGACGTCGCGGGATAAAGCTTGACGATCCGGTCGATCGTGTTCCTGAACTGGCCCAGCTCGTAGCCCGCAAGCTGCCAGTTCCCCATCCGCTGCGCGTACCAGAGCTTGAAATGTCTCAATTGGGTGAGGGTCATGAGATCGGCTAGGCTCGGCCGGGCGGCATCCTGCTCCTCGGCGGCCGCCATGGGAGAGAGGCCGCCGGCCACCGCGATGGCCAGGGCGGCGAGCATGGCCCTATGGCGCCCCGAAACGAAACCCCTGTACACCGTATGGTCTCCACCCAGGGTTCAAGCGCATCCTGTCCGGGTCTTTCTCGTGTCGCGGCAGCCCGCGACGAGTCGAGACCGGACACGACGCTCGGCTCAGGTTCGCGTGTTTGCCGGGCGAAGACAAGTCAACCAGAAGAGCTATGGCTTGCCGGGTCGAACGGCGATGCGCACGGGTCACTTCTCTGGATCGGAACCGCGCGGGTTCCGATGGAGATTCCGCCGGGATCGGGCCGGAGCCTCAATCCCCCTGCCTTCGTCTCAGTTCGGTGACGGTGCCGCTCACATAATCGGAGGAGCGCCGGTAGAGCATGGACTGGAGCCGCACCAGGGCAGCGCTGAGGCGGGAGGCCTCGAGGTAGCGGGTCTCCTCGTAGGGAGGCTGCTTCAGGCTGCCGTTGGCGAGCTTTTCGGCGGTGGCCGCCAGATGGCGGATCGGGGTCGCGAGCCAGCCGGTGAAGACGTAGAGCAGCACGAGGCTGACCAGGAGGCCGGCTCCGAGCATCGTCCAGAACGAGCGGACGATGGCGCGGCTCGGCTGCAGGATGTCGCCCGCGGGTGCGCGGACGATCAGGCTCCACCCGAAGCTCGGCATGTTCTTGTGCTGCACTGCGGGCACGACCACCGTCATATAGTGCCGCCCGTCCGGCCAGAGCTCGTCGAGCGCGATGGAGGTCGCCTGGCTTGCGGCGACGGCCGAGCCGACGGAGAGCGCCTTGTCCTGAAGATCGGCAGGGCCGTAGAGGACCTTCCGGTCGCGGGAGACGAGCAGGATGTCGGCTCCCGGAGTCTTGAAGCTTCCCATGTTCTCCCGCACCCAGTTCCAGTCGAAATGGGCGCCGAGCACGCCGGTGACCTCGCCCTGGGGGCCGCGGATCGGAAGCGCGAAATCGATGAAGCGACGGGGCTCGGGTGTAGGCGGCATGAGGTCCGCCAACAGGGCCGCGCCGTGGACGTCGGCGGCACTCGGCCCCTCGAGGCCGCGGCGGAACCACGGCCGCTCGGCGACGCTCTTGCCTTCCAGCATGCCGCGCGACGCCGCGATCACCGTGCCTGCCACATCGGCGGCGCCGATCCAGGAATAGCGAGGGTCGATCTCGCCCAGCAACGAGAACTGGCTGCGCAGCTCGTCCGGCGCATCGATGTTCGCCATGCGGGCCATCCCCTCCATGTCCCGCCAGAGCTCATGCATGCGGCGGCCGACCTGATCGGCCGCCAGTTCGCCCAGATCCCGCAGGCGGCTGGCGTTCGACGTCTCGGCGCGGCGCAGAATCGCATCCGTGAACTGCATCCCGCTGATCACCGCGGGGATAGTCAGAAACACCGCGCCGCCGAGGAATGCGATCGTCTTCAGGCTCATCCGCATCGCCCAGTCCCTTCCTTGTTGTTCACCGCGACGACAGCAGGCGCATCCAGCCCTTCACCATGAGGATCAGGTCGCCCTGCTGCGTGCCGGGCGCCGCATCGAGCGTATGGAGCTTGCGCAGGATCTGAAGGCGCTGCTCGTGCGTCGGCTCGAGTTCCAGGCGATAGCCGTCGATCAGTTCGCCCGAGACCCGCACCTCGACATCGCCGATCCCGTCGAGCGCGATGGCGCCTGCCTCGCCCACGATCAGCCCGGCGGGTCCGCGGACGCGGGCCTCATCGACGCCGAGGTCGAGAACCCAGGCGCGGAAGCTCTTCTGGCGCATCAGGAGAACGGTGCTCTCCGCGCCGATCCGCTGGGGCCGGTTGGCGCGGGGGCGCTCGACGCAGACCAGCATGGTGACGGCCAGCACGAGCAGATTGTAGAGGGTCCAGAACAGGACCACCCGAAGCCCGTCCCCGGCTCTGCCCGCATGGTTGAAGCCGAAATCGGAGGTGAGCGGCAGCACGAGGCCCAGAAGCGTCAGGCCGAACAGGATCGCGAAGGGCTTCATGACAGGCCATTGCACGACCGTGCGCGTGCGGTCGCCGCCCTTCGCGGTCACGCGGAACTTGTGGGGTCCCTTGGTGAAGAGCCCCATGCCGACCGCCCGGGTGATCTGCCACGCGGGGAGGATCTGCGACACGTCGTTCAGCACCGGCCAGATCAGGCCGCCGGAGATCCAGTTCAGCGAGATCAGGACCGCGAGGTAGTAGGGGACGTAGTAGGAGACGATGTCCGGCAGGGGCGCATCGACCACCACGATGCCGAAATACCAGTAGAGCAGAGGGCAGAGCAGGCTGACGATCCGGAACGGGAAGGTCGTCGTCCAGAACAGCACCGAGTCGAGGATGCTCAGGCGCGCCATGACGCCCAGCCGGTGCGAGCCGAAGGGGCTGTAAGCCTTGCGCACGATCTCCATCATGCCAAGGCACCAGCGCCCGCGCTGCACGATGTATTCGCGCAGCCCTTCCGGCGCGAGCCCCTCGGTCAGCGGCTCGTTCAGATAGACCGTGCGCCACCCGTTCTCCAGCAGCCGGAGGCTCAGCAGGAAATCCTCGGTGACGCTCTCCGTCGGCAATCCGCCGATCGCCTGCACGGCCTCGACGCGAAACATCGACGAGGTTCCGCAACACACCGCGATGCCCCAGGCATCCCGCGCCGGCTCCAGATGGTCGAAGAAGAAGCGCTGCTCATCCGGATAGGCGGAGGCGATGTAGAGGTTGTGCTGGATCGGGTCAGGATTGAAGAAATGCTGCGGGGTCTGGACGAGGCCGGCCTTCGGGTCGTGGAACAGGGCCAGGGCGCGGCTGACGAAGTTGCGGTGAGGCACGAAATCCGCGTCGAGCACGGCCGCGAAATCCGGCCGGTCGGGATCGTTCAGGCGCTGGAACAGGGTGTGGTTGATGTTGCCCGCCTTGGCGTGCCGATTGTCGGGGCGCGTCCTGTACCCGACACCGTGACGGCGGCACACCTCTTCGAGCCAGGGCCGTCGTCCGTCGTCCAGCACGAAGACGCGAAAGGACGGATAGTCGATGGCCCGCGCGCCCGCGAGGGTGCGCTCGATCACCTCGAGCTCCTCGTTGTAGGTGGCGATGTAGATGTCGACGCGCGGCGGCTCCCGGTCTCCCCACCAATGCAGGTTCCGGGTCGCTTCCTCGCGCCGGTCCGTCCGGCGCGTCAGCATCAGGAAGGCGATCGAGGAGGAGACCAGCGTCAGTCCTTCGAGGGTCACGAAGGCCCAGCCGGCGATCACGTCGATTCCGCGGCCGGACGGAATGCTCCCGGTGACCCGCCAGACCATGTAGCGCCAGCCGAGAAACGTGGTCAGGCCCAGCAGGAGCACGCGGGTCCAGACCTTGGTCTTGTCGGCGGTCGGCAGCAGGATGAGGGCGAGCCCAAGGACCACCGCCGCCGCCGCAAAGCTCGACAGGTATGTATCGAACGCGAGCATTCAGAAGCCGAACCGCGATAGCGCCTGCCGCAGGTTGGTGAGCGGACCACCTGAGAAAATCACGCGCCCGGTCCGCCCGACCGCGCAGGCGAGTTCCGGGTCGCCGGACAGGTTCGGCGCCGTCAGGGTGACGTCGAAGCGGGTCAGGTGCTCCGGGCTCGGGCCGATGGTGAGGTGGCTGTAGAGGCTCGCGGCGCCGGCGCCGCCGAGGCGGGTGATCGTGGCGTCGAAGATCCGGCTGTCGCCGTTGAGCCGGAACTGCGCCGGCATGCCGACCTTCAGGCGCGCATAGAGGCTCTCGCTCACGCTCGCGGTGACCATGAGCGAGGAGCAGTCCACGATGGTGACGAGATCCTGGCCCCGGTTCACGTGTTCGCCGTTGCTGGCCAGGAAGGTCCAGAGAATGCCGGAACTCTGGACATTGACATCAGCGGAGGTCAGCCGGTTGATCCGGACGCGCTCGGCCGCGATCTGCTCCGCGCTCAGCTTCAGGCGCTGGTTGATCTGCTCGGCCTCGGCCGAGAGTTCGGCGAGTCGCAGGTCGAATTCGCGGATGCGCTGGGTCGAGAACGGGGCGTCGTTGTAGGAATCGCCGATGAAGACGCCGTTCCGGGCGGAGGCCAGTTCCGTCGCCAGATAGGTCTGGCGCTGACGGGTGCTCTCGATCTCCTGCCTGGCGACATCGAAGTCGGCCTTCGCGCGGTCGAGGGTGATGGCCGTCTGCACGCCCCGCGAACTCAGGTCCGTCGTTCGCTTAAGGGCGCTGTCGGCTTCGCGGAGCTTCGCCTCCGCCGAGTTCTGGGCGGCCTGCGCCTCGCCGAGACGGGCCTCGATCTGGCGGATCCGGCCGTTCTGGTAGTCCTTCGCCTGGTCCTGCATCACGCGCCGCGCCTCGGTGACGGCCACGGTCTGGGCCTTGACCCGGTCGAGGTCCACGCCGAGGGAGGCGCGGGCGCGCTCGAGATCGATCAGGCGAGCCGTATCGAAGCGCTCGTCCGTGATGCGCGCGATGGTTTCGTCATCGGACACCACGGTCCCGATGTTGCCGGCCGCGAACGTGACGGTTCCCTCGATGGGCGCCCGCAGCACGGAGATTCGGGCGTTGATGGTCGCATCGGCGCTCGTTCCCGAGAGATGCTCGCCGACCACGACATAGAGGCCCCCGAGGAGCAGCACGGCTCCCGTAACGACGCTGATACGTTTCATGTTTGTTTGTTCTGAAGCTTGGCCGCGCTTATAAGCCCAATAAAGCGTGTGTAAACAATCAGGATATTCACGTATGGGCGAAGATCCGCACCTGCGGGAGCATCGGCGTAACTTGACTGTAGGGTCCCATGAGCGTCGTCCGATGTTCCATGCGGGGTCGGATTGGAGTTCTATACGAGAAATATTGTCCTAAAGGCGGCGGGCTTGCGGCTTTTTTCCTCATCGGCGCATTCGTTCTCTGCGTCAGCCCTTGTGAACCATTGCCGGATTCCTCCGCCTCGTCCGCAGCAGGCGCACGGCAGGGCGCGGCCCCTCCCGGCCATGTCTCGCGTCGCGGCACCGGTCGGGCGAAATTCCCCAGAGGAATGAATCTCGTTCGACAGGATCAGCGCTGAACGTCCGCCATGAAGCGTAAGTCAGAACCTGTCGGCCCCGCAGTCGAGAGGAGTAAAGACCTGTCCTTATGAGCAAAACGTATAATATAACATTATAATCCTATGTGCTATGGCCTTGTCCGTGGGGGCGTTCAGTTAAGGAAACGCCATGACACAAAAGACTTCAATCAACGGTGATAACGGATCGAATGCTCTCGTGGGCACCGATGCGGCGGACGTCATCTACGGTTTTGCTCCTCATGCGGCGGGGGCCTCGATCTCGGCGGCGCAGGTCGCAGCGGGGTTCAACATGCCGACCGCCGTGGTGGCCGCGCCTGACGACCCCGATCATCTCTTCGTCGTCGAGTCCAAAGGGCTCGTGAAGACTGTCGACCTCGCGACGGGCCAGGTCCTCAGCACGCCGTTCCTGGACCTGTCCCCGGAGGTCCTGGCGACGGGAGAGCAGGGGCTGCTCGGGTTCGCTTTCGATCCCGACTACGCCGCTAACGGGTATTTCTATGTCTACATGAGCACCAAGACCACGGACGGAACCGTCGGCGGGGATGTGGAGATCCGCCGCTATACCCGGTCGGCCGACAATCCGCTCGCCGTCGATCCGGGCAGCCGGCACCTCATCAAGACGATCGACTTTCCCGACAACACCACGGAGCATCGGGGCGGGTGGATCGGATTCGGGCCCGACGGCTATCTCTATGCGGCCGTCGGCGACGGTCGGAAGACTCCCCAGACCCTGAAGCATCCCCTCGGGAAGATCCTGCGCCTGGACGTGCATCACGACGACTATCCGGACGATCCGGGCCGGAACTACGCGGTGCCGCTGGACAACCCCTCCGCCATCGACGGCATCGCGGGTGACGCCACCGGCACGGGAATCTACGCGGCGGGTTTCCGCAATCCGTGGAAAGCGAGCTTCGATCCCGTGACCGGCGCGTTCTACATCGCCGATGTCGGCACCAACAAATACGAGGAGATCAACCTGGGACGGGCCGGGGCGAATTATGGCTGGAGCCAGACCGAGGGGGCGTTCGATCCCGCGGCCTATCCGGATTACACCAACCCGGTTTACACCTTCGCCCACGGGACCGGCTCCTACGTCGTGGGCGGCTATGTCTATCGCGGCCAGGAGGACGCCTTCCACGGCCAGTATTTCTTTGCCGATGGCGGCCGCTCCACGGTCTGGACCATGGACACGGACCAGAACGCCTGGTCCGTGAGCGACGTGACGGCGGACATCAAGGACAACTATTCCAGGTTCGGAATCCCGGGCGCCTTCGGTGAGGATGCGCTTGGAAACCTCTACGTGGCGACGTTCCGGGGCGACCTCATCAGGCTCAGTCCTCAGAGCGTCTCCGTCGATCAGGCCGATGTGATCGATGCGGGCGGCGGCGATGACATCGTCTATGCCGGCGCAGGCGACGACAAGGTTCTGGGCGGAGCGGGCGACGACGTGTTGAACGGCATGGCCGGAAACGACACTCTCGACGGCGGATCGGGAAGCGACCGCATGCTCGGCGGCCTCGGCGACGACAGCTATGTGGTCGACGATGCGAAAGATGTCGTCATCGAGAAGGCGGGCGAGGGCAAGGACACGATCCGGACCAAGGTGAGCTACGAGCTCAAGGACACGATGTCCGTGGAAGTCCTGTGGACGACGAATACGTCCGGCACGGCGTCCATCGACCTGACCGGCAACGACCGCGACAACCAGATTTCCGGCAATGCCGGCGTCAACGTTCTCTCCGGGCGGGGCGGCGCCGATCTGATCCGCGGCAATGCGGGGGACGACGTGATCGCCGGCGGTTCCGGCAACGACGATCTGCGCGGCGAGGCCGGAAACGACCGGCTCGACGGCGGAACCGGCGACGACAGGCTGGTCGGCGGCAGCGGCCTCGACCACCTCGCCGGAGGAGCGGGAGCGGATACCTTCGTGTGGCTCTCGATCACCGACACGAGCCCCTTCGCGGATCAGGCGGACGTCGTGCTGGACTTCGACGGGAGCGAGGGCGACATCCTCAATCTGCTCAGCGTCGATGCGCGGGAGGACCGTGACGGCGCCCAGGCCTTCCGATTCATCGGAACGGCCGATTTCACGCAGTCGGGCCAGGTCCGTTACGCGATCGAGGGCGATGAGACCGTCGTGTATCTCAATACGGATGCGGACAGCGAGGCCGAGGGCGTGATCCGTCTCGCCGGTATTCACGTGCTGCAGGCCGACTGGTTCCGGCTCTGAGAGACGTCGGCGCCGCCACTCGCACGGGTGGCGGCGCTTCCGACCGGCGGCGTTTCAGGCAGAGGCGTGGATGAACAGCGCCGCCCTGACGAGGCGATCGGGACCCAGATCGGCGTCGGCGTCGAACTTCATGAGTTCGGCGAGCCGGTTACGCGCCCGGTTGATGCGGCTCTTGATGGTTCCGATATTCGTGCCGCAGATCCGCGCCGCTTCCTCGTAGCTCAGCCCTTCCGCGGTGACGAGCAGGAGTGCCTCGCGCTGGTCGACAGGCAGCTTGCCCAGCGCCTTGAGCATGTCGGCGAAATCGAGGCGCGCGCCCTGGTCCGGCATGACCGCGACCTTCTCGGCCCACGCGCCTTCCGGATCCTCCACCTCGCGCTTGCTGCGGCGCGCCTGCGTCAGAAAGTCGTTGCGCAGAATCGTGAAGAGCCAGGCCTGCATGCTGGTGCCGGGCTGGAACTTGTCGAGATTGTCGAGGCCTTTCAGAAGAGCGTTCTGCACCAGATCGTCGGCCTTATCGACACTGCCCGAGAGGGAAATGGCGAAGGCCCGCAGATGCGGTATGGCGGCCAGCATCTGCTCTTTCACGGGGGTTTCGACCGTCACTCTACGTCCCTTCCGTTTCACGAGTCGGGAAAGAGACGCCCTTTGGAAGATCATCGCATTAACTTATGTGAGACCTGACTTTTCTTTGATGATCGGGTCTTTCGGAGTGGACCCGAGGGGGAATTAATGCCCAAAAGGCGTCGGACAAGCCTTTCGGCGTACCGCCATGGTTCCGGCACCGCGCCATAAAGTCTGACCCATGCTCAAGGTTTACATGAGTGAATGAAAGCGTTCTTCCGGCGGAATAGAAAAATTTCACAGTTGCCGGATGCGCCGTCGATGCGCCTGATTCCCGAATGTCGCCAGCGTTCTGCCTCAGGGGTCGTCCGTTCTCCCGCAACATGCCGTAGGAAAGTCCATGCTGTCCCAACTCCGCTGCATGATCGTCGAAGATCAGGCGCTGATCGGAATGTCGCTCGAGGCCTCCCTGGAAGAAGCGGGATTCAGCGTGGCCGGTCCCTTCATGAGCAGCGCCGAGGCCCTGCGCTGGCTGGAAAACAACGTTCCGCAGCTGGCGGTGCTGGACATCATGCTCAAGGACGGGACCTCCCTCGACGTCGCCCGCGAGCTGAAGCGCCGGGGCGTCCCCTTCGCGATCTATTCGGGCCTGCCGCCGAAGGCCGAGTGCCCGCTCGAGCTGAAGGATGCACCCTGGCTGGAAAAGCCCGTCAGCCGGGAGATCCTGATCCGGACCCTGGGCTCGCTCGCGGATGCGAGGACCGGAGAATTCGCGCCGCAGCCCGCGCCGGAGAGGCCGGCGGCTCAAGCGTAGCCTGACCCATCCGTTGAAGCCGCCGCCAAGACGCGCTAGAGGCAGCGTCAGGCCCTTTTTCAGCTCCTTGCACGGACGCCCCATGACCACGCGCTTCCATCGCGGCGATCTGCCCGCGGATTATCAGCCCGGCCCCGCAATCGCGATCGACACCGAGACCCTCGGCCTCAATCCGCACCGGGACAGGCTCTGCGTGGTCCAGATCTCGAAGGGCGACGGCGATGCCGACGTGGTGCAGATCCTGAAGGACGGCCCCCTGCCGGAGAATCTGATCCGGGTGCTCGCCGACGAGAGCGTGCTCAAGATCTTCCACTACGCCCGCTTCGACCTCGCGGTGCTCTTCCATGCCTTCGGGGTGATGCCGCGCCCGGTCTATTGCACCAAGGTGGCCTCGCGCCTCGTGCGGACCTATACCGACCGGCACGGGCTGAAGGATCTGGCGCGGGAACTGCTCGGCGTGGAGCTCTCCAAGCAGCAGCAATCCTCCGACTGGGGCGCCGACACGCTCACCCAGGCCCAGCTCGACTATGCGGCCTCGGACGTGCTGCACCTGCACGCCCTGAAGGACAGGCTCGACTTCATGCTGGAGCGGGAAAACCGGCTCGGCATTGCGCATCAATGCTTTGGCTTCCTGCCGGCCCGGGCGCAGCTCGACCTGCTCGGATGGGCCGAGACCGACATCTTCGCCCATTCTTGACGGGGCCTTAAACTTTCCCGCATAACACTTACATCCGTCATAACATCGCCATGCCCGTCCGGCATGGCAGCATCCGGTTAAGACGGCAGGGGTTGTTCAAAAGTGGCGGGAATCCAAGGCATCACGATGCGTGACGGCCAAGCGTCCGGTTCGGCCGCGCGTTCGCGCGCCTTCTCCAAGGCGCGCAACCATTCCCGCTGGGTCCGGTTCGCCAAGGTCGCCATTCCCCTGGGGGCCACGATGGCCGTCGTATCCATCGGGCTGGTCGCCTATCTCGATCCCTTTCGGAAGGTCGAGGGCCTCACCGTCGGACCGATCGGAGTGAGCGGCACGAACGTGACCATGGAGAGCCCCAAGCTCACCGGCTTCAAGAACGACAAGCGCCCCTACGAGGTGACCGCGAGCGCCGCCACCCAGGACGTCCGCAAGCCCAATTTCGTGGAGCTGAAGGATCTCCGGGCCCGCATCGTCACCGACGACAAGGGCGGCGTGGCCAGGCTCGAGGCCGCCACCGGGGTCCTGAACACCCAGAAAGAGCAGATGAACCTGCGCCAGGATGTCCGGGTTCGGACCGACGGAGGTCAGGAGGCCAAGCTTCGCTCGGCCTTCGTGGATTTCAAGGCCGGTACCGTGGAATCCAACGAGCCGGTGACCGTGTCCCTCGGCAACGGCGTCATCGAGGCGGAGGGGCTCAAGGTCAGCGACAACGGCAAGGTCATGCAGTTCAAGGGCCGTGTCCGCACCACCTTCGAGCGCTCGACCGCTCCCGATTCATCCGCTCCCGCCGGCACGGGCTCCACGGCCCCTGTGGCGCAACCGACAAGTGTCCATCCATGATGAGCCTCACCCGCGTCGCGCTCGCAGGCGCGCTTCTCCTCTCGCTCCCGGTGGGGAGCGCCTGGGCCCAGGTGGGCGGCAAGGAGCGCGCCGTCGGCTTCGGCAATTTCGGCGCCAGCAAGGAGCCGATCAAGATCGACGCCGACAAGCTCGACGTGTTCGACAAGGAGGGCCGGGCGGTCTTCTCCGGCAACGTGGTGGCCGTTCAGGGCGACAGCACCATGAACTGCACCCTCATGACCGTGTTCTACGAGCAGCGGAGCCAGAACGGCGAGAGCAAGGCCTCCGCGACGGCCGCTTCGGCCGCCGATGACAGCTCGATCAAGAAGATCGACTGCAAGGGGCCCGTCACCATCGTGTCGAAGACCCAGGTCGCGACCGGCGACAACGCGACCTTCGACCGGGTCGCCAACAAGATCTACCTCATCGGCAACGCGGCGCTCAGCGACGGGCCGAACGTCACCCGGGGCGAGCGGGTCGTCTACGACCTCAACAGCGGCGTCGCCAATATCGAGACGAAGCCGGGCGGGCGCGTGAAGGCGCTGTTCGTGCCGGGCAGCGGCTCGTCGGAGGCGGGCGCCGGCGGCGCCAAGCCGAAACCTCAGAAACCGGCGACGAATTAAGGCCGGTCCGGTCGTTCGTCCCCTCATGTCCCAACACGATGATGGTCTCGTGAAGTCTCTTTTCAGCCGTTCCCAATCCGCTCCGTCGGACGTGAGCCTCGCGGAGCTCGAGCTGGCCGGGCCGGGCCAGCAGTTCTTCCACCGGACCGAGGACGAGTATGTCTTCGGCGGGCCGGGCGTGCTGGCCGTCAAGGGCCTTCAGAAGAGCTATCGCGGCCGCACCGTCGTGCACGACGCAGGTCTGAACGTCCGCGCCGGCGAGGCCGTCGGCCTGCTGGGCCCCAACGGGGCCGGCAAGACCACCATCTTCTACATGATCACCGGCCTGGTGTCGGCGGATCGCGGCGTCATCAGCCTCGACGGGCATGACGTCACGGGCCTGCCGATGTACCGCCGCGCGCGCCTCGGCATCGGCTATCTGCCGCAGGAGGCCTCGATCTTCCGCGGCCTCAACGTGGAGGACAACATCCGGGCCGTGCTCGAGATCGTCGAGCCGAGCCGGAAGGAGCGCGAGCGCAAGCTCGACGCGCTCCTCGACGAGTTCAACATTGCGCGCCTGCGCAAGGCGCCCTCCATCGCGCTCTCGGGCGGCGAGCGGCGGCGCTGCGAGATCGCCCGCGCGCTCGCGGGCGAGCCGACCTTCATGCTCCTCGACGAGCCCTTCGCGGGCATCGACCCGATCGCGGTGGGCGATATCCAGAACCTCGTGCGGCACCTGACCCGCCGCGGCATCGGCGTGCTCATCACCGACCACAATGTCCGCGAGACCCTGGGCCTGATCGACCGCGCCTACATCATCCATTCGGGCCGCGTCCTGACCGAAGGCACCCCGGACGCCATCGTGGCGAACGAGGATGTGCGCCGCCTCTATCTCGGCGAGGATTTCCGCCTCTAGCGCAGCGAACGCAAAAGTGGGAACCGGTTTTGCGTGAAAAGATGCGCTGAAGCACAAACCCTGAAAGCATCGGACGTGCGTTCGACGTCATGTCCGATGCGTTAAGCCGCGCGTCCATTCGCTGGTGTCGAGCCCGGGGCCCTGGTCGCGAGCCACAATCCTCCGACCACGCCCGCAAGTCCGATCAGGGCGCCCCAGGTGAGGGCTTCGCCCAGGAGCAGAACCCCCAGCAGGGCCGCCGTCACCGGGCTCAAGGAGAGGAACACCGTCACGCGGGTGGGCGTGGTGTGCTTGAGGGCCCAGAGCCAGAGGACATAGCCGACGCCGCTCGATGCGCCGATGAAGAGCACCGCGCCCCAGCCTGAGGCGGTGAGCCGAAGCGGATCGGCAAAGAACCCCTCCATGCCGGCGAGCCCCGCGAGGAAAAGCACCGAAGCCAGCATGGCGGCCGCTCCGACCGGCAAGGTCGGATAGCGGGCCAGATAAGGCCGATAGAACACCGAGCACATGGCGCCGCAGAGGGCCGCGGCCAGCACCGCGACGGCCCCAACCCACTCGCCGCGGTTTCCTTCGACCAGCAGGTTCTCGCCCAGGGTGATCGCGACGCCCACGATGGTCAGCGCCACACCAGCCGCCTTCATGCCGCTGAGGCGTTCGCGCCCGAACAGCGCCGCCACGACCATGGTCAGAAGGGGAAAGGTGGAGAACAGGAGCGCCGCGCGCGTGGACGGCATGAAGCTCAGGCCGATGTTCAGCAGCGCGATCAGGATGCCGAACTGCACGATGCCGAGCCCCATGATCACCGCGAGGTCGCGCGGGGCGAAGCGGATCCGCCCGCCCGCCACGACCGGCGGAACGAGGCACAGGACTGCGATGGCGTAGCGCAGGAGCGCCAGGGATGCGGGGCCGATCTCGTGGATCACGAAGCGGCTGGCCACCATCGCGGCGCCGACCTGGACGCCGACGGCGGCGGCCGCCGCCAGCGCAAGCGCCTCCCGCGGCCGGCTCACAGGTCGAGATCCCAGTACTGGCCGACCAGATCCTTGCCGAAGGAGTGGTGGCGCTCCTCCCTGACCAGCCTGAACCCGGCGGTCTCGTAGATGCGCCGTGCCGAGACCAGCACATCGTTGGTCCACAGGGTCAGGGTCCTGTAGCCCTTGGCGCGGGCGAAGCGGATGCATTCCTCGACGAGGCGGCGCCCGATGCCGAGGCCCCGGGCCGCGGGCTCGACATAGAGCAGGCGCAGCTTGGCGACCTCGTCGGATTGGCGCACCAGGAACACGCTGCCGACGATCTCGCCCTCGCGCTCGGCGATCCAGCTGCGCTCGCGCTTCGGGTCGAAGGTCCGGACGAAGGCCCCGGCGATCTCCGCGACGAGCGCCTCGAAGGTTTCGTCCCACCCGTATTCCTCGTGATAGAGGAGGCCCTGGCGACGGACGATCCAGCCGATGTCGCCGGGCTGGTGGGGCCGCAGGACATACGGGACCTTGGGCCCGGGTCCGCCCTCCAGAAGCCGCCGGATCGTGCCCATCGCGGAAACGAGCGCCTCCCTTTCGCCCGCCGTGAGCCGGTCGAGCATGGCGGCGATCTCGCTCTGCGAAGCCCGGTTCAGGGGCCCGAAAGCCTCCCGGCCCGCCTGGGTCAGGGCCAGCACGGCCTGCCGGGCGTCGGTCCCGGAGGGGCTTCGCGCCACGAGCCCGCGCATCTCGAATTTCTTCAGCAGGCGGCTGAGATAGCCGGCATCGAGGCCGAGGTCCCGGCCGAGATCCGTCGCCGTCAGGCCGTCCCGATGCGCCAGCTCGTACAGGACGCGCGCCTCCGTCAGGGAGAACTCGCTCCTGAGAAGACCCTCCTCGAGAAGTCCGATCTGGCGGGTGTAGAACCGGTTGAAGTCCCGGACCGTCGCGACCTGCCGGTCCAACGGTGTCGTGCTGGCTGCCATGGGTCCGTCTCCCTTTTTTGGGAGAGTCAACTTATTATTTGACTTAGTCAAGTAAATGCAGCCGATGGGCGAGCGGCCGTTCCTTTGACGGCGGGGGGAGGTCACAGTAACCTGAGATCATGCAAGGAGCGTGCCGAGACTTTCGACGGATGCCGTCATGAGCCCGATGCAACGGATGGAGCTGCGCCAGGGCCAGTCCCTGGTCATGACCCCTCAGCTCGTCCAGTCCATCAGGCTGCTGCAGCTCTCCCACCAGGAGCTCGCGGCCTATGTGGAGGCGGAGCTCGAGCGCAATCCGCTCCTCCAGGAAGGTGAGGCGCAGGCCGATGCGTCCCCGCCGAACCTCGCCGACTTCCTCCGCGCCAAGCAGAAGAGCCAAGCGGCGGGGCCGCGGTTCGCGCCGGGGGCTCCGCCACCGAGCCGCGACGGCAGCGGGTCGGGCGCGCCGGCGGGCGCCTCCGCCCACGGCGAGCTGAGGCCGGAACTGGAGGAGACGCTCGCCAGCGCCTCGAGCCTCGCCGAGCATCTCGAAGCGCAGCTCGACCTCGCCACCGCCGATCCGGGGCTGCGGGCTATCGGCCGCGACCTGATCCATGACCTCGATGAGGCCGGTTACCTGACCGAGGGCCTGGCGGAGGTCGCGGAGCGCCTTGGTGTTCCGGTCGAGCAGGCCGAGGCCGCGCTCCGGCTGATCCAGACCTTCGACCCGCCGGGAATCGGCGCGCGCAACCTGGCCGAATGCCTCGAAATCCAGCTGCGGGAGCGCGACCGCCTCGACCCGGCGATGCGAACCCTCCTCACCCGCCTCGATCTCGTGGCCCGGCAGGATCTCGCGGCCCTCAGGCGCCTGTGCGGGGTCGATCAGGAGGACCTCGCCGACATGCTGGCGGAGATCCGCCGCCTTGAGCCGAGGCCCGGCCTCGCCTTCGCGCCCGCCCGAATCGACGTGCTCGTGCCCGACGTGCTGGTCCGGATCGCTCCGGACGGCGCTCTGACGGTCGAGCTCAATCCCGACACCCTGCCCCGCATCCTGCTCAACCGCTCCTATCACGCCGAGGTGGCGAAGCTCGTCCGCAAGGATGAGGACAAGGCCTTTCTGTCCGAGTGCCTGCAGAGCGCCGGCTGGCTGACGCGCAGTCTCGACCAGCGGGCGCAGACCATCCTGAAGGTCGCGACCGAGATCGTGCGGCAGCAGGAGGGCTTCTTCCGCGAGGGCATCGCGGCTTTGCGGCCCCTCACCCTGCGGAGCGTGGCGGAGGCCATCGGCCTGCACGAATCGACCGTCTCCCGGGTCGCCGCCAACAAGGCCGTCGGGACGGCCCGCGGCACCTATCCGATGAAGTTCTTCTTCAGCGCCGCGACCGGCGAAGGCGGGCATTCGTCGAAGGCTGTGCGGCACCGGATCCGGCAGATGATCGCAGCCGAGAAGCCGGGCGGCGCGCTCTCGGACGAGGCCATTGCCCGGGACCTGAAGGCCGAGGGGATCGAGGTCGCCCGGCGCACCGTCGCCAAGTACCGGGAGGCTCTCCGCATCCCCTCGTCGGCCGAGCGCCGGAGGCGGGCCCGACCCGAAGGCCCGATCCGGTGAATCCACAGCCGAGGCTTGCTTTGCTTTGAGGAAGGTCCATCATCTGCCGAAGGGTAACCAGAGACAGGCCCTGCCCACGGGCGAGGGGCCATAAGAGGGAGCCGACATGGCGTTGAGGGTATCCGGCAAGAATCTCGATATCGGCGAAGCCCTTCGATCGCAGGTGCAGGATCGGATGGCGGGGGCCCTGTCGAAATTCTTCGACGGCGGCTATACGGGCCATGTGACGGTCACGCGCGACGGCACGGGCTTCCGCACGGATTGCGTGCTCCATCTGGCATCGGGCATGACCCTGGAAGCCTCCGGCGCCGCCCAGGACGCCTATTCCAGCTTCGACGAGACCGCCGGGCGAATCGAAAAGCGCCTGCGCCGCTACAAGCAGCGGCTGAAGGACCACCCGAGCTCGCCTCACGGGCGCGGGTCCGGCCTGGAGGCTGCCTATGCGGTGTTCGAGGCGCCGACGGACGAGAGCGTCGAGCAGGAAGGCTATCACCCGGTCGTCATCGCCGAGACGTCCAAGCCGCTCCACCGCATGGCCGTGAGCGACGCCGTGATGCAGCTCGATCTGACGGGAGCCGCGGCTCTCGTGTTCATCCACTCTAGCACCGGGCGCATTAACGTCGTATATCGCCGCGGCGATGGGGCGATCGGATGGGTCGACCCGCCGCCTTCCCAGCCTTGAGGGACCATACCCCTTCTTGGCCCGGTTTTTGCCCGGAACAGTACGAGGCCCAATCGGCTTCTCTCATCATGCAGCTTGATCGATGCCTTTGCTGGATTTTCTAGACCCCCAGGCCGTTCTGCCCGCCTTGCGCGTCAGCGGCAAAAAACAGGCTTTGCAGGAGCTGGCCTCCCACGCGGCCCGGCTGACGGGCGTGCCGGAGAACGCCATCTACGAGGTTCTCCTGCAGCGCGAGCGGCTCGGCTCGACCGGGATCGGCGAGGGAATCGCCATCCCTCACGGCAAGCTTCCGGGCCTGACCCGGATCTTTGGTCTGGTGGCGCGGCTCGATAAGCCCATCGATTTCGAGGCTCTCGACGGCCAGCAGGTCGACGTCCTGTTCCTGCTCCTGGCGCCCGAGGGCGCGGGGGCCGATCACCTGAAGGCCCTGGCGCGCGTGGCCCGGGTGCTGCGCGAACCGGGCCTGATCGAGCGCGTGCGCGCCACCCGGGACGCCGCCGCCCTCTACGCCATCATGACCGAACTGCCCAAGGCAGCCTGAGGCGCCGCCGGATATTTTACCTAACGTAAAGTAATATTTAACAAATCCCCCGACATCCTCTGCCCAAAATCACAAGAGGGATTCGGGGCAATGTCGGTTTTGGGGCGGTTGCGTTGGCCGTCGGTCCGGGTGCGGGTAGCGACCCTGAGCGGCGTGATGGTGCTGGGCTTCGCGGTCATCGGCGCGGTCTTCCAGGCCGGCCGGAGCGAGATCGAAGGGGCTCTCGGCGCCCAGCAGACCTATTGGACCCTGGCCGAGAAGGCCTATCAGTTCCGGGGCCGCGCGGATGCCCTGAAGGTCGTCGCGCGCGAATGGACGGCGACCCGCCTCCAGCACCACGGCCAGGCCTTCCTCGACCAGCACAAGCTTCTCGCCGCCCAGCTCGACGCCATGAACGCCGCCCCTGGGGCCGCCCTGATCGAGCCCGAGCTCAAGGAGCTCCGGCAGCGTTCGGCGGCGCTGATCGAGCAGGCGAAGGCCCTCGACGGGCTCTATGCCGGGATCGGCTACAAGCCCGACGAAGGCGCGAAGGGAAGCCTCCTCAAGACCGAAGCGAATCTCGAGAAGCTGGTGCGCCCCCTGACGGCCAGCGGCGAGGCCGTCACGTGGCGGCTCTGGGCGGCGATGCTCGGGATGTTCAACCAGGAGGCCCGGGCCAGGATCCTGCTCGAAGAGAGCATCCTGGGCGCCTTCGAGGTCGAGCAGGGCCGCTTCTCCCGCGCCCTGGCCCAGATCCCGGCGGATGCCGACAAGCGCGCCGTCGAATCGGCCGGAACGGCGTTCCAGGAGGCCTTCCGTGCCTGGGCGGAGCTGGAGCAGCAGGTCTCCGGCCAGGGCGAAAAGCTGACGGGGCAGTTCGACCTGATGGTGCCGGTTCTCGACCAGCTGCTCGCCAAGGTCCACACCGAGGCCGAGACGACCGCGGCCCACCTCACCGCCTCCCAGCAGCGCACCTTCACGCTGGTCCTGTGGGTGATGGGCGCCACGCTCCTCCTGGGCCTCGCCCTCAACCTCCTCGTGGGACGCTCCATTTCCCTGCCGCTGATCCGCCTCCAGCACGCCATGCGGCGGCTGGCCGACGGCGACGCGGCGACCGAGATTCCCTCGACCGCCGCGTCCGACGAGATCGGCGCCATGGCACGCACCGTCCTGGTCTTCCGCGACAATGCCCGCGAGCGCGGGCGGCTGACGGAAGAGCGCGAGGGGATGGCCGCCTTCGAAGCCGAGCGGGCCCAGTCTATCGCCGCCGCGATCAGCCGCTTCGACGCGTCCGTCGAGCAGATCCTCGCCGAGGTCCGGCAGGCCACCGCCAATCTGGCGGCGGCCTCGGGGCAGCTGGAAGGTTCGGCCAATCACGTCACGCAGCAGGCGCAGGTCGCGGGCAACGCCTCGTCCCGCGCGTCCCACAATATGTCCGCGGTGGCGAGCGCTGCCGAGGAGCTCGACGCCTCGCTCGGCGAGGTCGCGGCCCGGACCGGCGCATCCGCGAAGGCCTCCGAGCGGGCCGTGGCGGAGGCGAGGGGCGCGTCCGAGAGCATGACGGCCCTGTCCGCCGCGACCTCCCAGATCGGCGAGGTGGCCGATCTCATCCGCTCGATTGCGGCGCAGACCAACCTGCTCGCCCTCAACGCCACGATCGAGGCGGCGCGCGCCGGCGCGGCCGGGAAGGGCTTCGCCGTCGTGGCTTCCGAGGTGAAGGAGCTTGCAGGCCAGACCTCCAAAGCCACCGAGGAGATCGCCCGCCAGATCGATGCGGTGCAGGCGGCCTCCCGCGAGACGCTGGTGGCGCTCGGCACCGTGCAGGCCTCCGTCGAGGATCTGGCGGGGGTCGTCGCCAATGTGGCCGGGACCGTGACGCAGCAGACCGTGGCCGTCTCGGAGATCGCCCGCTCCGTCGCGCAGGTTTCCGCCGAGGCCCAGGCGGGCGCCTCGGCCATCGGCACGACGGAGGCCGTCGCCGTGCAATCCCTTGAGGCGGCCCGCACGGTCGCCGATCTCTCGGTGGCGCTGGAACGGCAGGCGGAGCGCCTGAGCGCCGAGATCAACCAGTTCCTCGACAATGTCCGGGCGGCCTAGAGCCTCGAACGCAAAAGTGGGAACCGGTTTTGCGTGAAAAGAGGCGGCAAACCAAAAAGTGAAAGCATCGGCCGTGAATATGAATTCACGGCCGATGCTTTAGAAGGTCCGCCCGTTCTCAGGGCTGCTCTGCCATTTCCCAGACGAGCTGGACGCTCGCGGTGTAGCGGATCGTGGCGGGGGGCACGATCGGGACCGATTCGGACCCCTTCGCCAGGGCCATCTGCATGCGCATCTCGGGCTGCGGCTGGAAAGGCTGGGCCGAGCCATCCCGGATTTCCATGAGACGGCCGAGCGAGACCCCTGCGGCGGTCGCATAGACCTGCGCCTGGCGGCGGGCGTCGCGCACGGCGGCCTCGCGGGCACGGTCGGCCCCTTCCTCCTGGCGGTCGAGCCCGAAGGCGACGGACTGGAACGTCATGTCGCCGCTGGCCAGGATCTCGCCCGCCAGACGCCCGACGCCGTCGAGATCGCGGGTGGTGATGCGCAGCTGATGGTTGGCCGAGAATTTCGGGACCTTCACCTCCCGGCCGTCCGGCCCGACCTGCTGCGGGGTCTGGAAGACCTGGAAATTCGCCGTCTGGATGTCCTCCCGGCGGATTCCGAGCCCCTGGATCCGGCCCAGCACCCGCTCCGTCGCGGTGCGGTTGGCGGCGGTCGCCTGCGCGACCGTGTCCGCCTGGGTCGCCACGGTCACGAAGATGCGGGCGAAATCGGGCTTGAGCTCCGCTTCGCCGCTGCCCACGACGCTGATCGTGGGCTGGTGCGGCCCGGCATTCTGGGCGAAGGCCGGGGAGGTGAGGCTGAGGGCGGCGAGAGCCGCCGCGACGGCAAGGCGCATGGTCCGGGGATCCTGTGAAAGAGGCCTTCAAACGGGAAGCTCCGCCCGGAGGCGGAGCTTCGAGGGTGCCCTATTACCCAGGATCCATCCTGAGCGCCGGATTAACGGCCCGTCTTCACCCGGGTCCAGAGGCGGGTGACGGTCCGCTGCGAGCGCTCGTCATAGGCCGTGTTGGTGAAGAGGCGCTTCATGGTGGCGTCGTCCGGATAGATGCCGGGATTGTTGAGGATGGCCGAGTCGATGAACTGCTTCGCGGCCAAGTTGCCCGACGCATAGGACACGAAGTTCGTGTTCATGGCGGCGATCTCGGGCTTGAGCATGAAGTTGATGAACTCGTGCGCCTCGGCGGCGTTCTTGGCGTCCGCCGGGATCGCGAAGCTGTCGAACCACATCAGGGCGCCCTCGCGCGGGATCACATAGGCGATCTCGACGCCGTTCTTGGCCTCCTCGGCGCGCCTCTTGGCCTGGATCATGTCGCCCGAATAGCCGACCGCCACGCAGATGTCGCCGTTGGCGAGCGCGTTGATGTATTCCGAGGAGTGGAACTTCTGGATGTTGCCGCGGATGCGGAACAGGGCGTCGCCCGCCTTGTTCAGGTCGTCGGTGCGCTTGGAATCGGGATTGATGCCGAGATAGGACAGGACGCCGGGGAAGAGATCCTCCGGGCTGTCCAGCATGTAGATGCCGCAGGCCTTGAGTTTCGAGGAGAGCTCCGGCTTCATCACCAGATCCCAGGTGTTGAGCGGCATGTCGCCCAGGATCTCCTTCACCTTCTTGACGTTCAGGCCGATGCCGGTCGTGCCCCACATGTAGTTGACGGCATATTGGTTGCCGGGATCGAACACGGCGAGGCGCTGCGTGATCTCGGGCCAGAGGTTCGACAGGTTCGGCAGCTTCGCCTTGTCGAGCTTCTGGAACACCTTGGCGCCGATCAGGCGCTGAAGGAACGGACCCGAGGGCACCACGATGTCGTAGCCGGACTTGCCCGCGAGCAGCTTCGTCTCGACGATCTCGTTGTTGTCATAGGTGTCGTAGACGACCTTGATGCCGGTCTGTTTCGTGAACTCGTCCAGGGCCTTCGGGTCCACGTAGTCGGACCAGTTATAGACGTTGACGACGCGCTCCTGAGCGGCGGCGGCGGTCACGAGGCCCAGGGACAGGGCAACCGAAGCGAGAAGGCGAAACATCGAGGGCGGAACTCCTGAAAGAGAGAGAACGCGGCCAAGCTAAGCTGTTCTGCTCCAAGAAACAACGTCTAAGATAACGTCTAAGATCTTGGCAAGGCTGGCGGTTTTCAAGCCGCCCGCCTCACCACGTCGGCGAGCCGCTCCAGGCCTGCGTCGAGGGTGGAATCCTTCTTGGCGAAGCAGAAGCGGACCACGTTCTTCACTGCGCCCTCCGCGTAGAAGGCCGAGACCGGAATCGCCGCGACGCCGTGCTCCATGACGAGGCGGCGGCAGAAGGCGACATCGTCGGTTTCGCCCAAGGGCGTGATGTCGATGTTGACGAAATAGGTGCCCTGGCTCGGGATCACGTCGAAGCCGAGCGTCCGCAGACCCGCCGTGAAGCGGTCGCGGCTGCGGGCGAAGTTCCGGCGCATGTCCTCGAAATAGCTGTCGTCCTTGGCGAGCCCGTAGGCCACGGCGGCCTGCAGGTTCGGGGCAGTCGTGAAGGTGAGGAACTGGTGGGACTTCGCCAGCACCTTCATGATGTGCGGCGCGGCGCACACGAATCCGACCTTCCAGCCCGTGAGGCTGAAGATCTTGCCGGCCGAGCCGATCTTCACCGAGCGGTCGCGCATGCCGGGAAGCCCCAGCACGGGCTGGTGGCGGATGCCGTCGAAGACCACGTGCTCCCAGACCTCGTCCGAGATCGCAATGGCGTCGAAGCGGCGGCAGAAATCGGCCAGCAGGCCCAGATCCTCGGGGCTGAAGACGGTGGCGGTCGGATTGAGCGGGTTGTTGAACACCACCGCCTTGGTCCTGGGCGAGAAGGCCTTCGCCAGCGCCTCCTCGGTCAGCCGGAAATGCGGCGGCTGGAGGGTGACGAATTTCGGCACGCCGCCGGCGAGCCGCACGAGGGGCAGATAGGCGTCGTACATGGGCTCGAACAGCACCACCTCGTCGCCGGGCTCCACGATGCCGAGGATCGCGCCCGCCAGCGCTTCCGTCGCGCCCGACGTCACCATGACCTCGCTCGTCGGATCGAGGTCGAGCCCCTGCCAGCGCCCGTAATGGGCGGCGATGCCTGAGCGCAGCTCCGGGATGCCCATCATCGAGGGATACTGGTTGTAGCCGTTGAGCACCGCATCCGCGGCCGCGCGCCGCACGTCCTCCGGCCCCGGATCGTCCGGAAAGCCCTGGCCCAGATTGATCGCACCCGTCTCCCGGGCGAGACTCGACATCACTTCGAAGACGGTCGTGGGCAGGTTGGCGAACATGCGGTTCATGCGGTTCTCTCGTTCATACGTTGGGCGCTGATGTGCTTCGTATCATGGAGTGGCGCGGATATCGAAGCGTCAAGTGAGGAATGACGCGACCAGACGCTCGCTGCCATCTCCGGACGGACGCGCGGGGGCGAAGGAGATTCGTTGCCGCGGCGCCTGATGATGGATCCCCTTCCCGCGCCTCCGGCGCGCCGGGGATGACACGGAGAGCTTTCCCACTGTCATTCCCGGCCGGAGCGTAGCGGAGGGGAAGGGGATCCAAAACGCAGGCGCGACGCCTCCTTGGATCCCCTTCTCGGCTCTTCGAGCCGCCGGGGATGACATGGGAGGGTCGGTATGTAACTGTAGATCATCGATCTGCGGAGCAGCGGTAAGGTGCAGGAGCGATACGCAGTCTACATTCTGGCCAGTCACAGGAATGGAACGCTTTATATCGGTGTGACCGGCAACCTGCTTCGGCGCGTCGAACAGCATAAAGCTCTTGCCGTGCCCGGTTTTACGCGACGCTATCGGGTCACCATGCTCGTCTATGCCGAATTCTACGCCGACGTGACCGAAGCGATTGCGAGGGAGAAGCAGCTGAAAGGCTGGAATCGCGCCTGGAAGATCAACCTGATCGAACGATCCAATCCTGATTGGACCGATCTCGATCCGACGGCCTGCTGATCCTCGCTGGCATCCCCGTGGCCTGGAGGGCAGGGGAGGGGATCCCTGCCGTCGCGTCTGTGAGTGGATTCCCTTCCCCTCCGCTGCGCTCCGGCCGGGAATGACACTGAGGAAACCCACCGTGTCATCCCCGGCGGCTCGAAGAGCCGGGAAGGGGATCCATCAGCAAGCGCCGTGGCGATCGCCGGGGATGACACCCGGCTGCCGGATTGCTATCGCGGGTGGAACAACGAAACCGCCAGCCCATGCTCCCGTCCCGGTCGCCTCTCATCCCCGGCCTCGTGCTCCTCATCGGCGCCCTGAGCCTCGCCTCGCTCGTCATCGGGCCCGCGCCGATCGCGCCGTGGACGGCCGTGAGGGCGCTCGTCTCCGATCTGGGCAGCGCCAGCGTCGTGGTGCGAGAGATCCGCCTGCCGCGCACGGCTCTGGCCCTTCTGGTCGGGTGGATCTTCGGCCTGACGGGAGCGGGGCTGCAGGGGCTCCTGCGCAACCCGCTCGCCGACACGGCGGTGTTCGGCGCTCCCCAAGCCTCGGCCTTCGGGGCGGTGCTGGTGCTCTATTTCGGCCTCGTGGGGGCGCTGTCCTGGGCGCTGCCTCTCGCGGCCATCGCGGGGGCGCTTCTCTCCATCGCTCTCGTGGTGGCGGTGGCGGGCCGCAACGCGACCGTGGTGGTCCTCGTCCTGGCCGGGCTGGCGGTGGGGAGCCTCGCGGGCGCGGGCACGTCGCTCGCCATCAGCCTGTCGCCAAATCCCTTCGCCGTGACGGAGATCGTGTTCTGGCTCCTCGGATCCTTCGAGGACCGCTCCGCCGTTCATGTGTGGCTCGCCGCTCCCTTCATCCTGGCCGCGTCGGTCCTGGCTCTCTCGGCCTCGCCGGGCCTGCGGGCCCTGGCGCTCGGCGAGGAGACGGCGCGCAGCCTCGGCGTGAACCTGATGCGGCTGCGGGTCCTGATCGTCGCCGCCGCCGCCATCGGCACCGGCGCCTCGGTGGCGGTCGCGGGTTCCATCGGCTTCGTGGGCCTCGTCGCGCCGCATCTCGTCCGCCCGTTCACGGGCTACGATCCGTCCCGGACCCTTGTTCCGGCGGGGCTCGCCGGTGCGGCGCTCCTGCTCGCGGCCGACTGCGCGGTCCGCCTCATCCCGTCCGCCACCGAGGTCAAGATCGGCGTGCTGACCGCCATTCTCGGGGTGCCGTTCTTCCTCTGGGTGATCGCCCGCCGCAAGGCCGAGCTGTCGGAGACGCCCGTATGACGCGCCTCGAAGCCCGGTCCCTGTCGGTCGATCTGGGGCGCCGCCGCGCCCTGTCCCGTGTCGACCTGTCGCCCGAGCCCGGGCGCCTGACCGTGATCGTCGGTCCCAACGGGGCCGGCAAGACGACCCTGGTGCGGGCCCTTGCCGGCCTGCTGACGCCCGCCGAGGGAGCCGTCACCCTGGGCGGAGCGCCGGTCGCGCGGATGCGGGGCGCCGAACGGGCGCGTTCCATCGCGTATCTGCCGCAGGAGGGCGGGATCGCCTGGCCGCTGGCCGTGTCGAGCGTCATTGCCCTCGGGCGCCTGCCCCACGGAGAGAATCCCGACGAGCTTCCGGCGCAGGGCCGGGCGGCCGTCGCGGAGGCGATTCGCTGCGTCGGGCTCGAAGGGTTCGAGGACCGCGCCGCCACCGAACTTTCGGGCGGCGAACGCGCGCGGGTGCTTCTCGCCCGCGCCCTGGCGACGCAGGCCCCCGTGCTCCTGGCGGACGAGCCGGTCGCCGCGCTCGATCCGCGCCATCAGCTCGTCGTGCTGGACGTGCTGAAGGATCACGCCCGCGCCGGCGCCACCGTGGTGGCCATCATGCACGACCTCACCCTGGCGGCGCGCTTCGCGGACGACGTCGTCCTCCTGAACCACGGGGTCATCCGGGCCCACGGGCGGCCCGAGGAGGTTCTGACCGAGGCGCAGCTCGCATCCGGCTTCGGCATCGAGGCCCATATCTCACACGAGGGCGGACGTCTGGTGGTTGTCGCGGACCGTCCGCTGCCGGAACCGTGAGGCGCGCCAATTCGGCCCCGGAGGCGCGACAGGGTTACATTGACAAAGGCATGAGCCCGGTCGATACCCCGTCGACAAAGTGGCAGGGGCAATGACTCGGCAGGATTTCAAGAAAGCGCTCATCATCGTGCACGATCTCGTGATGACGGCGGTCGCCGTTCTCGCGACGTTCTTCGTGCGCTTCGAAGGGAACAATCTGAGCGAGCACCTGCGTCAGCTGCCCGTGTTCCTGCCGCCCTTCGTGATCTATGCGGGCCTGGTCTACTGGTTCTTCCAGCTCTACCGCTCCAAGTGGCGCTTCGCCTCGCTGCCCGATCTCTTCAACATCTTCCGGGCGGTCAGCGTCCTGGCCCTGACGCTGCTCGTCGTCGACTACATCCTGTTCTCGCCGCAGCTCTTCGGGTTCTATTTCTTCGGCAAGATCGCGATCGCCCTCTACTGGCTGGTCCAGATCGCCCTTCTCGGGGGGCCGCGGCTTGCCTTCCGGTACCTGAAATACGCCCGCTCCCGCAATCACCTGGAGCGCGAGGGCAGCACCCCGACCCTGCTGCTCGGGCGCGGCAGCGACATCGAGTTCGTCCTGCGGGCCATCGAGACGGGCGCGGTCAAGAAGCTCCAGCCCCGGGGCGTCGTGTCGTTCCGGGCGGACGATCTCGGGCAGTCGATCCGCGGCGTGCCGGTGCTGGGCACGTTCTCCGACCTCGACCAGATCATCCAGGATTTCCATGAGCGCGGCGTCCCGATCCGCCGTCTCGTGGCGACCCCGAGCGCGCTGTCGCCCGAGGCCCATCCGGAGATGCTGCTCGCCCGCGCCCGCCGCCTCGGCCTGCCGCTGGTGCGGGTCACGAGCCTCGGCGAGGGCATGCGCGACGCCGAGCTGGCGCCCCTCGAGATCGAGGACCTGCTCCTGCGCCCGACGGTCCAGATCGACCGGCAACGGCTCGAGAACTTCATCCGCGGCAAGCGCGTGCTCGTCACCGGCGGCGGCGGCTCCATCGGGTCGGAGATCTGCACCCGCGTCGTGGCCTTCGGGGCCAGCGACCTCATGATCCTGGAGAGCTCCGAGCCCTCGCTGCACCACATCCTGGAAAACCCGACGCTGCTCTCCAGCGAGACCAATGTCGACGGCGTCATCGCCGACGTGCGCGACCGCGAGCGCGTCCGGGAGGTCATGCGCGACTTCAAGCCGGACGTGGTCTTCCACGCCGCCGCCCTCAAGCACGTTCCCTATCTCGAGAAGAACTGGACCGAGGGCATCAAGACCAATGTCTTCGGCTCCGTGAACGTGGCCGACGCGGCGGTGGAGGCCGGCGCCAACGCCATCGTGATGATCTCCACCGACAAGGCCATCGATCCGGTCTCCATGCTGGGCGCCACCAAGCGCCTCGCCGAGATGTACGGGCAGGCGCTGGACGCCGAGTTCATGGGCCGCGACGGCGCCACCCGCATCATCGCCGTGCGCTTCGGCAACGTGCTCGGCTCCGTCGGATCCGTGGTGCCGAAGTTCAAGGCGCAGATCGCCCGGGGCGGTCCGGTCACGGTCACGCATCCCGACATGGTGCGCTATTTCATGACCACCCGCGAGGCCGCCGATCTCGTGCTCACCTCCGCGTCCCACGCGGACGAGGGCCGCGGCGCGACGGACGCGTCCCGCACCCACGAGCATGCCTCGGTCTATGTGCTGAAGATGGGCCAGCCGGTCCGCATCTACGAACTGGCGGAGCGCATGATCCGTCTCGCCGGCTACGAGCCCGGCGAGGACATCGAGATCGCCGTCACCGGTACGCGTCCGGGCGAGCGGCTGCACGAGATCCTCTTCGCCCGCGAGGAGCCCCGCGCCGAGATCGGCATCGACGGGGTCATGGCGGCCAAGCCGATCTTCGCGGACCGCGCAAGGGTCGATCAGTGGCTCGACGCCCTGGCCGAGGCCGTCGCGGCCGGCGACCGCGAGGCGGCGGAGCGGGTGTTCGAGGACGCGATCCCCGAGTTCAAGCGCCGGAAGCCGTCGTCCCAGCCTGCCGCGCCAGCTGAACCAGTCCGTCTCGCGTCGAACTGACCGGCTGCCAGCCGAGCTTTCTCAGGGCCTCGGGGCTGGCGACGAGCGAGCCCGCCAGGCGCTCATAGGCCTCTGTCCGCCCCAGGAGGGCGGCGGCCCCTCGCAGGGCGAGGGACGGCACCGGAATCAGTCCCGGCCTGCGCCCGAATCCTTCGCGGATCGCAGCCACGATCTCGGGTACCGTCACCGGCTCGGGATCCGCCACGATCAAGGGGCGCCGCAAGGGCTCCGGCGCTTTCAGGACCGTGTCCACGGCGGCCGTGAGATTGTCGAGGGACAGGAGCGAGCGCCTGGCCTTCAGGCCCCCGAGGGGCAGGGGCCAGGGCGATTGCGCCAGCTTGAGCAGCGCCGCCATGTTGCCCTTCACGCCCGGCCCGTAGATCAGGACGGGCCGAAGCGCCACCCAGTCGAGCCCGAGTTCGCCCAGACCCCTTTCGGCTTCCAGCTTGGAACGGCCATAGGCGTCGGTAGGCCGGGGTTCCTGGTCCTCGGTGAGAACGCCTTCGGCCACCGGCCCGCTCTGCGCCCGGACAGAGGAGAGAAAGACGAAGCGCCTGATCCCGGCCCGCTCCGCAGCCTGCGCCAGCCCGATGGTCGCCTGCGTGTTGATGGTGCGGTAATCGTCCTCCGGGTGCCCGGACATGGCATGCGCCAGGCCCGCCGAATGGATCACCATGTCCACGTCCCGCAGGGCGGCCGCCATGTTCTGGGGCGAGGCGATGTCGCCGATCACGGCGCTCGAAGCGCCCGCCGGCACCTCGGACGGGCGGCGCAGCAGCACCCGGACGCGGTAGCCGCGCCTGGGCAGCTCGGACAGGAGGTGACGGCCGATGAAGCCCGTGGCGCCGGTCAGGGCAATCAGGGGTGCGTTCATCGGGAAACCTCCGGGCGTGGTTGGGAGAAGCGCCTGAGAACCAGGCCGACGAGAACGAGGCCGATGGCAAGGGCCACGCTTTGCACAACCGCCGAGGGCCGGAAAAGTGTCACGGCGGCGAGACCCGCGAGCAGGATGTTGAGCCCGAACACATGGGCGCTGACGGACATGACCGGGAAACCGTTGTCGGTGGCCTTCTGGTAGAAATGGCTGCGATGCGCCTCCCACACTTTCTCGCCGCCCGCGAGGCGGCGCATCAGGGTGATCGTGGCGTCCGCGAGATGATAGAGCGGCAGCAGGAGCGCGGCGGCGAGCGCCCCGGTTCCGGCGAGCTCGAGCAGCATCCAGCCGACGAGCAGGCCGATGGGCAGCGAGCCCACATCGCCGAGGAAGAGCCGAGCGACCGGCTTGTTGAACGGGGCGAAGCCGAGAAACGCGCCGCAGAGGGCCAATGCGACGAGGGCAACCGGAATCGGGATGCCCGCAGAGGGTCCGAGAACGCCGATGAAGGCCGTGATCGGCACCATCTCTGCGACCGTGATCCAGTCGAGCCCGTCCATGAAGTTGACGAGGTTCACGAACCAGACGCCGCCGAAGACCAGAAGGGTGCGCTCGACGCTCAGCGGAACCGCCTCGGGTAGCACGCGGACGCCGCTCGCCCAGACGATGGTCGCCACGGCGACGATCTGCAGCAGGAGGCGCGGGATCGGCGGCAGGGGGCGGATGTCGTCCACGGCGCCCACGACCGCAAGCCCCACGGCCGCCGCCGCGATGACGATGAACGGGCCGGCGGAGCCCAGGGCGAACAGGATGGCTCCCGCCACGACGAGGCAGGCGCCGACCACGGCGATCCCGCCGCCCTGGGGCGTCGGCACCTTGTGGCTCGAGCGGGCGTTCGGGCGCGCCAGCGCGTAGCGGATGAGCAGCGGCTTCAGGACGACGATCAGGACGGCCGAGACGAGCGCCGCGCCGAGCAGGGCCGCGACCAAGGCCGCCGGCATGAGAAGCTGAACCGACGCCATCTCACGCCCCGTGATAGCTCTTGTACCATTCGACGAAGCGGCGGATGCCGTCCTCGAGCGAGGTCGCGGGCGCGAAGCCGACATCGCGGCGCAGATCGCTCACGTCGGCGCGGGTCTCCAGCACGTCGCCGGCCGGCAGCGGCACGTCCACGCGGCGGGCCTTGCGGCCCAGCGCCGCCTCGATCAGGGCGATCAGACGGTTCACCTCTTCCGGCCGGTCGTTGCCGATGTTGTAGAGCCGGTGCGGCGCGGGGCTGATGGCCGGATCGGGGCTCAGCGCGTTCCAGTGCGGATCGGGGCCGGGCGCGCGCTCGACGAGGCGCACGATGCCTTCCACGATGTCGTCCACATAGGTGAAGTCGCGCCAGACCCGGCCCGCATGCGCGACCTGGATCTCGCGGCCTTCGGCGATGGCGTGGGTGAACTTGTAGACCGCCATGTCGGGCCGCCCCCAGGGGCCGTAGACGGTGAAGAAGCGCAGGCCCGTGGCGGGCAGGCCGAAGAGAGCCGCATAGGAATGCGCCATCATCTCGTTGGCCTTCTTGGTGGCGGCATACAGGCTGATCGGATGATCGGCGCTGTCGTGCTCGGAGAAGGGCAGCTTGCCGTTGGCGCCGTAGACCGAACTCGACGAGGCGTAGACCAGATGCCGCACGCCCGCCTGCCGGCAGGCCTCCAGCATGTTCATGAAGCCCACGAGGTTCGACGCGGCGTAGGGTTGGGGATCGACGAAGCGCACGCCGGGCTGGGCCGCGAGATGGACGACGTGCTCGAAGCGGTGCCGCCCGAAGAGGTCGCTGAGGGCGCCCGCATCGGCCAGGTCCAGCCGCGCGCCCTCGAAGGCGGCGTGGGGCGTCAGCCGGGCGAAGCGGGCCTGCTTCAGGGCCACGTCGTAATAGGGCATGAAGCTGTCGAGGCCGACGACCCGGTGGCCGGCCGCCAGAAGCCGCTCCGCCACATGGAAGCCGATGAACCCGGCCGCGCCGGTGACAAGGATGGGAGCTGACATGGATGGGCCCGCCTGGATTAGACGGCCGGCACCTTAACGGCCTTGGGCTGATCCGCAATAGCCGGCCCGTCCGCCGGCCCGAGGACCAGCGACTGGCGCTCGCGAGCCATGAAGGCCGTGGGCATCACGGCCTTGAGGTCCGCCTCCATGGCCCTGAGGAAGGCGTCGTCGTGGCCCGGATAGAGGTGGAAGATCGCGAGCGCCTTGACGCCGGCGGCCTTGGCGAGGTCCACGCCCTTCTGCCAGGTCGAATGGCCCCAGCCCCGGCAGCTCGGATATTCCGTCTCGGAGAACATGCCGTCGAAGATCATCAGGTCCGCGTCGCGGACGAACCGGGCCAGGTCCGGATCGGGCCAGGGTTCGCTGTGCTCCACGTCGCTGATGTAGCAGACCCTGCGACCGCGATGGCTGAAGCGATAGCCGGTGGCGCCGCCGGGATGGTTCAGGGAATGCGTCTCGACCCTCGTTCCGTCCTCGAAGGTCAGGGTCTCGCCCGCCCTGAAGCCCACATGCTCGAAGCGGGCGGGAAGCTGGCTCAGGCGCACCGGGAAGAGCGGCGGCGCGAACAGCCGCTCGAGGGAATCCATGGCGCTGTCCCCTTCCAGGTTGCCGCAATAGGTGCGGATCACCCGGTCCTTGCCGAACAGGGCGGGCTTGAAGAAGGGCAGGCCGCTGATGTGATCGAGATGCAGATGGCTGAAGAGGATGTCGATCGTGCCCGGAAACGAGGCGCTACTTTCGCCTCCCAGGGCCGCGAGGCCCGTGCCGGCATCGACGATGAAAAGGCGCTCGCCGCAGCGGATTTCGACGCAGGCCGTGTGGCCGCCGAACTCGACGAATTGCGGACCCGAGGTGCAGGTCGAGCCGCGGGTGCCCCAGAACCGGATCTGGAGCTCGTCGGAGGATGCAGCACGCTTTACCATTTTGGAAACATAATTGCTCGAACGTCCTTTTCCTGTGCGCCATCGCACCGGACAAGCTGAACCCCGTCCGGCGGGGCGGTCAAGATGGAATATATCATGCGCTCAGCGCTTCCATCGGCCTGACGCGGCGATCCATCACGGGCTCGCCCCGTTCGAAACGGATAACCGCGTCGAAGGGCGGTTGATCCATGGCGGGCGAGACGGCCGGCGTCACGAGGACGAGACCCCGCCCGACCATGGCGCGCCGCAGGCGCCCCACGAGCTTGTCGGCCGCAGGGCCGGGGAGGCCGTCGAGCGCCCGCTGGACGATCAGGATGCTCGGCCGGCGCACGAGGCAGCGCACCAGGTCGACCGCCGCGACCTCGCTGATCGTCAGGTCCGTGCCCTGGATGTCGACGGGCATGTCGAGCCCGATGCGCGACACCTCGCCGTCGAGGCCCCGCTCGGTGAGCACGCGGCGGATCACGCCCTGCACCGCCTCCGATGCCCCGGCCTGATCCGACGCGATGCGCCCGAAGAGCAGGTTGTCCTGCACGCTCGCGGCCGTGCAGAAGCGATGCTCGTCGTAGAACTCGATCGACGGCCGGAGACTGACCGGCAGCATGCGGGCGAAATCGGCGCGGGCCGCCAGAATGCGGGCTTCCAGGGCTTCGTCGAGCAGCCCCAGGCGGTGGCGGTTTTCGTTGTAGCGCAGCGCGAGCCCGATCAGGCGCTCCTGGTCGCGCGCCGTGCGGGCGCTGCGGCGGCGCTCGTTCTGCCGCTCGACCAGATCCTCGAAATAGGGGCGGTCCGAGCCCGAGAAGAACGAGAAGCGCTCGAAGAGAGGATGCCCGTCCGGGATCTCGGCGAAGATCTCGATCATGCTGGTCGCGATCGACAGGCCGATCCTGGCGAGCGGCTTGGTGAGCTCGCTCGCCTCCAGGACGGCGCGCACGAAGGGATGGTTCGAGAGCCTGTCCTCCCGGAACGTGTCGCCGATGGGCTTTCCGAACAGGAGGTTCTCGCCGATCGTGGCATAGCGGTTGTAGCGCGCGGCGTTGAAGGGATCGACGAAGCGGTCGAGTTCCTCATGGGCGAGCGCGGCCTGAACCGCGTGGCGGGCCTTCACGATGGCCGCCGCGATCCGCGGCTCCCGTCTCGGGTCGAGGCTTCCGGCCAGGCCGCGGGAATGGGTCAGGCGGTCGAGACCCGCGACGGCGATCGCCTCCGCGAGGCGGAATTCGCGTTCCGCCTCGGGCGCGGAACAGCCGTAGAGGAGGTTGTCCCGCAGGCTGCCCTCGACCAGGATCGTGCTGCCCGAAAACGCGATGCGCCGGCTGCGCTCGACCGGGTCCGCGGCCGCGAGGTCGACCCCGCCATAGGTCAGGCGGCCCGTGGAGGGGTGGTGCTGCCCGCCCATGAGGGCCGCCAGCAGCCGAGGCCCCGAATCTCCGTCGCCGACGAGCGCCACATGGGACGGAAAGGCGAGGTTCAGGTTGACGGACGACACGCGGGCTCCGCTCGCGGGATCGTAGGCCGATACCCCCTGCGCGACCAGCGCGCCGCTCTCGGGGAGGGACACCGTGTCCCGTTTGTGGTCGCGGGATCTGAGGACGGCAAGGCTCTGCGCCACATCGGCGAGCAGGGCCCGCGCCTGCGTGCCGAGGCGATGCCACTGGACCAGCTCCCTGACGGCGCAGGCCGCCAGCATGGCGGCCAGGACGCAGGCCGCGATGGTGCCCGCCGTGACCGGCGTTCCGCGGGAGAGCCAGACGCCCACGGCCAGCATCGACAGGGGAGCGAGCGCGAAAGCGGCCGCCGCGAAGGAATCCGCCAGGGCGAGGCGGTATTCGCGCCGCGCGACCGGGCGATGGCTCTCGATCAGGGCCCCGCGCACCCGCACCCGCTCGCCGGGTCCCGTGCCGTGGGCCCGCAGGGCGGGGATGCGATGTTCCAGGTCGAGCAGGACGTCCCGCGTGACCTCGCCCTCCCGGACCCGGGCCGCGCCGGCATCGACCCGCAGGAGAGACCGGCGGGCGCTCAAGATCCCGCCGAGGGTCAGGGCCACCGCGAGGGCCGCCCCGAGCGACCAGTCCGCGACGAGCACGTAGCTGACGGCCAGCCCGATCATGCCGGCGAGCTGAACGGGCACGAGAAGGCTCGCGCCGAGGGCGCCGTTCTCGCGGGCAAGGGCGCGGCTCGCGAGGGCCGTCGCCACCGAAACGTCGTCCTGCGCCGACGGGGGAGCCTTCAGCACCGCGTCGAGAAGGGTGGACCGGATGCGGATCAGGACGGCCGAACCGATGCCCACCATGGTCCAGTCGAGCCCGATGAGCAGCAGGGCGACCAGGACGGGAACGAGCAGCAGGCCCCCGATGGCGGCCGCCGCGAAGGCCTCCGGCCCGAGTGGGATCCCGGAAAACAGCACCAGGGGCTCCGGCCAGACGCTCGCGGGCGGGCTCACAGCGATCCGGAGGAAGGCCGCGGGCGCGCTCCAGGCCTGCGCTCCGCCGACCGCGCGGTCCATCAGGACGCGGATCAGGTCGAGTCCCAGGAGGACCAGAAGACCCGCGAGCGTCAGAAGAAGAAAGCCGAAGAGATGCGCAAGAGGATTCGCCTTCCAGGCCAAGCGCAGAGAATCGCGCTCCATGAGAGCTCCCAGGTTCCGTAGGTGCGCCTGACGTTAGCGCATCGTGCGGAAAAGTGGATTCGGTTTTCCGCACGATGCAGTGCTTTGGGGAACGCAGCGGCCATATGGCAAAGTCTTGCGGTTTTCCTCTCGCCGCCGGGTTCTCCGGCTCTATGTCACCTTTCCTGCGCAGCCCGCTGGAGGTCGTCGAGCCCGGCCATGACATCAGCCCTGCCGGTGGATCCGGTTTTCCAACTCATCCTCGAGGTGCCGACCCTCACGCCCGGACCGAGCCTGCCGGGGCGCCTGACGGGCCTGTTCCGGGAGCTGTCCGCCGCCGAATCCGACCGGCCTCCGGAGGAGATCGAGGATCAGATCTGGGCGCTCTGGTCATCCCACGAGGACCGGATCGCTGAGGAAACGATGATGGCCGCCATCGAGGCCATGCAGGCCGGCGAACTGCACAAGGCCCGTCCCCTGCTCGATCATCTGGTGGAGAAGCACCCCGACTGGGCGGAGGCCTGGAACAAGCGCGCGACGCTGGCCTATATCGAGAAGCGCGACGGGGACAGCCTGTTCGACATCGACCGGACCCTGCGGCTGGAGCCGCGCCATTTCGGCGCCATCTCGGGCTTCGGCAATATCTGCCTGCGGAACGGGCGCCTCAACGAGGCCCGCGCCGCCTTCCAGATTGCCCTGTCCATCAACCCGCACCTGGAGGATCTGCGCGACATCCTGGAGAATCTCAGCCCGCATCATCTGATGCTGCACTGACGCTCCCGGACATTCCAAGCGCGACAACGGCGCCATTGCGGGACTGGCGCATGCGGATACTCTGCCTCGCATGTCCGATTCGCGTGCCGCCCTCCGTCTTCAGCCCAGCCTCCCGGCCGATGGCCGCCAGTCGCCCGTGGCGGCGGGCGTTCAGCGCGGGGTGCGCCGCCTGTTCGCGCAGCTGGGCCACTCGACCCTGCCGGAATTCACCCTGGCCAACGGCCGGCGCGCCGACGTCATGGCGCTCGCGCCCGACGGCTCTCTTACCATCGTCGAGGTCAAGTCGAGCATCGCGGATTTCCGGGCCGACCGGAAATGGCCCGATTACGAGGGGTTCTGCGACCGGTTCTATTTCGCCGTTCCGGAGACCGTTCCGTTCGACATCCTCCCCGAGGATCGGGGCCTGATCGTCGCCGACAGCTTCGGGGCGGCCATCATGCGGGAGGCCGTTCATCATCCGCTCGCGGGAGCGCGCCGCAAGGCCGTCACCCTGCGGTTCGCGCACGCGGCCGCATCCCTGCTGCACGCCCTTGCCGATCCCGACGGAATTCCGGACGGACGGTTGTAGGCTGATTCGCCGACAGTGCAGGACAGCGCCATCCCCGGCGCGCGGAGCGCGGGAAGGGGATCCATGCCGTTGTGCCTGTCAGTGGATTCCCTTCCCCTCCGCTGACGCTCCGGCCGGGAATGACAAGGAGGAACGTTCCGTGTCATCCCCGGCGGTCCGAAGGACCGGGAAGGGGATCCACGATCAAGCGTCACGACGATGGAATCACGCTCCTCCGCTGCGCGTCCTTGCGCGAATGAAGCGGAACGAAGAATCAGCGCGGGGCGCGCTTGGCCAGGATCCGCTGGAGCGTGCGGCGGTGCATGTTGAGACGCCGTGCGGTTTCCGAGACGTTGCGGCCGCACAGTTCGTAGACCCGCTGGATGTGCTCCCAGCGCACCCGGTCCGCCGACATGGGGTTTTCCGGCGGCAGGGCCCGCTCGCCGGGGCTCGCCATGAGGGCCGCGTGGATCTCGTCCGCGTCGGCGGGCTTCGCCAGATAATCGAAGGCGCCCATCTTCACCGCCGTGACGGCGGTCGCGATGTTGCCGTAGCCGGTGAGAATGACGCCCCTGGCGTCGGGACGGCGGTTCTTGAGGCGCTCGATCACGTCGAGCCCGTTGCCGTCGCCGAGCCGCATGTCGATCACCGCGAAAGCGGGCGGCTCGGTCTCGATCGCCGCCAGGCCGTCGGCCACGCTTTCGGCGACGCGCACCTGATAGCCGCGGGACTCCATGGCGCGGGCGAGACGGGTGGAAAACGGTCGGTCATCGTCCACGATCAAGAGGCTCTTGTCGGCACGATCCTCGAACGCCACAGGCGCGTCGGCCATGAGAACATCTCCTTGCATATCGGGAAAATTCCTGTCTGAGGGGACCGGTGAGGCCCATACCTTCATATGGGAATTGTTCCCCTATTCTTTGAGGGTCTCCCTGGAGCTCCCCTGCGGCAAAATCGCCGCACCTCGTTCAAACGCATGACGGGGCCAAATGATCCTCGCGATGGCGCCCGATGCCGGGGGCGCGGCGTTCGTCAGGGTCAGCTGGGCACCCGACCGCTCGATGAGAGTCTTGGCGATGAAGAGCCCGAGGCCCAGTCCCGATCCCTCCTCCTCGGTCTCGCTCTCGGCGCGCTTGGCGGCGCTGCGCGTCGTCACGTAGGGCTCCCCGACCCGGAGGAGGATGTCGGGCGCGTAGCCCGGCCCGTCGTCGCGGATCTCGATGAAGACCTCGTCGGGCGACCAGCAGGCCTCGATGGTCACCTGGGACTCCGCGAAGTCCGCCGCGTTGTCGAGGATGTTCGACAGGCCGTAGATCACCCCCGGGTTGCGGCGCCCCATGGGCTCGGGTCCCTCGCCCTTGGCGACGACCCGCACGTCGAAGCCCAGCGCCCGCTGCGGCTCGACGATCTCCTCCATCAGATGGCTGAGCGAGATCGTCTCGAGGAAGCCCGCCTGGTCCTGGCCCATGGAGGTGAGCTTGGTCAGGATCGTGCGGCAGCGCTCCACCTGCTCTCGCAGGAGCTTGAGGTCCTCCGCCGTCGCGCTGTCCTGCGGCATGGAATGGTCGAGCTCCTTGGCCACGAGGGCGATGGTGGCGAGCGGCGTGCCGAGCTCATGGGCCGCCGCCGCCGCCAGCCCGTCGAGCTGGGACAGGTGCTGCTCGCGGGCGAGCACGAGCTCGGTGGCGGCGAGGGCCTGCGCCAGCTGGCGGGCCTCCTCGGCCACCCGCCAGGCGTAGTTGCCGGTGAAGACCGTGCCCAGGAGGATCGCCGTCCAGATCCCCGACACGTAGAGAAACGGAAGGCTGAAGGTCTGGCCGGGGAACCAGGGCAGCGGCAGATGGACGAGCACGAGGAACGTGGCCGATCCAACGGCCAGGAGGCCGAGTCCCAGGGTCCGCTCCGGCGTGAGGGCCGTCGCGGAGATCAGCACCGGGGCCAGGAACAGCATGGCGAAGGGATTCTCCAGGCCTCCCGTCAGGTAGAGCAGCGCCGCGAGCTGCAGGATGTCGAAGGCCAGGAGGGACGTGGCGGCGTTGTCGCTCAGGCGGTGGCTCGCCGGGTACTGGATGCGCAGGATCAGGTTGACCCACACGGATGCGGCGATGACCAGGAAGCACAGGGCGAAGGGCAGGTGGAAGCCTAGGCCGAATCGCACGCCGGCGACCGCGGCGGACTGGCCGGTGATGGCCAGCCAGCGGAGCCGCACCAGCGTGTCGAGACGCAGGTGTCTGGCGTTGTGGGTCAGGCGCTTCGGTTCGATTTCAGCCATCGCCCAACAGAATAGGGCTCGCCCGCCGTTCGCCAAGCAACGAATACTTGTTTTATATTCCTACCATAGGTTTGGATATTGAAACAAAATCGCGTATAACGGTTCCGCTTCGAAGGGATTACGACAAGAGCGTTGCAATTGAGGTAAGGAACTTTAATCTTAAAATTATGGTTGAGGATAAGCCCTCCGCGTCGTGCGAGACAAACAGGGCGCCCGGCCTTTGGGGACAGTGATGAATCTTTCATATTATTGGTACGAAACGGCGCATTGGCTTTTAAGCCCGGCTCGCGCGGCCTCCGATGTTACAAAGCTTTTCTTCGAAAATCCGGGTAACCCGCTGACGAACACCCCCTACGGCCGCACAGTGGCGGCGGCCTGCGAGCTGTTCGAGCGCACGACGCGGCGCTACGGCAAGCCGTCCTTCGGCTTCGAGACGACCACGATCGACGGCGAAGAGGCCCGAGTCTTCGAGCGGATCGTCTGGGAGCGGCCCTTCTGCAATGTCATTTCCTTCGAGCGGGATCACCCCCGCGCCAAGGCGCAGCCGAAGCTCCTCGTCGTGGCTCCCATGTCGGGCCATTACGCCACGCTGCTGCGCGGCACCGTCGAGACCTTCCTGCCCACCCATCAGGTCATGATCACCGACTGGGCCGATGCCCGCACGGTGCCCCTGAGCGAAGGGCGCTTCGATCTCGACGACTACATCGATTACCTGATCGGCATCCTGCAGGCCTTCGGGCCCGACATCCACGTGATGGCCGTGTGCCAGCCGGCGGTGCCGGTGATGGCCGCCATCGCCCGCATGGAAGCCGAGAACGATCCCTGCATCCCCCGCTCGATGGTCCTCATGGGCGGCCCCATCGACACGCGCCGCTCGCCGACCGCCGTCAACGAGCTGGCGGAGAAGCGCGGCATCGAGTGGTTCCGGCAGCACTGCATCACCAAGGTCCCCCCGGCCCATCCGGGCTTCTGGCGGGACGTCTATCCGGGCTTCCTGCAGCTGTCCGGCTTCATGGCCATGAACATCGACCGGCATCTCTCTGCCCATGGGGAGATGTTCAACCACCTGGTGGAGGGTGACGGTGATTCGGCCGAGAAGCACCGGGAGTTCTACGACGAATACCTCGCCGTCATGGACCTGACCGCCGAGTTCTATCTCCAGACGGTCGAGAAGGTCTTCGTGAACCACGAACTGCCCAAGGGCGACATGATGCACCGGGACAAGCCGGTGGACCTCATGGCGATCCGGCGCTGCGCCATCATGGCGATCGAGGGCGAGCGGGACGACATTTCCGGCGTTGGCCAGACGCTCGCGGCCCTGGACCTGACGCCCAATCTTCCGTCCGATAAGAAGCTCTACCACCTGCAGGCGGGGGTTGGTCACTATGGCGTCTTCAACGGTTCTCGGTTCAGGGCTCAAATCGCTCCTCGAATCGTTGAATTCATTGAGAATCACGACCGAGAACCAGCCCGGAAGACAACGTCAAGGGCTGAACTTCGTTCTTGATAGGTTCTCAGCAGCGGCAAACGGCTGCGCTGACAACATCGACGTGACGGGGCAGATTGCGGACATGAAATCCGCCCTGTTCCGCCGCGTTCCTGCGGACCCCCCTCATCTGAAAGTTTTCCATCAGGGTCAGACCTTCAAGGTGGCCCTGAAACGGCGTCCGACCGCCAAACGAATCACGCTGCGCGTCTCCAACGCGACCGGCGAGGTGGTGCTCACCATCCCCGAACGCACGGATGTAGGGCTCGCCCAGCGATTCGCCGACAGCCACGGCCCATGGATCGCGAACCGGCTCGCCAAGGTGCCGGAGCGGGTGCTGTTCGAGCCCGGCGCCCTCGTGCCCCTGCGGGGCGTGCCGCACCGGATCGTCCACTGGTCCTCCGTCCGGGGCGTCACCCAGGCGACCCGCACCAGCGCCGGAGAGCCGATCATCGCGGTCACGGGCGAGGCCAGTCATGTGGCCCGCCGGATCCAGGATTTTCTCGAAGCGGAGGCAAGGCGCGACTTCTCGGCCGCCGTGAAGCGCCACACGGCGCAGCTCGGCGTCACGGCCAAGCGAATCACCGTGCGCGACACCAAGAGCCGCTGGGGATCCTGCTCGGCCACCGGGGCGCTCAATTTCTCCTGGCGGCTCGTCATGGCCCCGCCCTTCGTGCTGGATTATCTCGCGGCCCACGAGGTCGCGCATCTGCGCGAGCTCAACCACTCCCACCGGTTCTGGAAGCTGACGCACCAGCTCTGCCCCCGGACGGAGGAAGCGGAAGCCTGGCTGAAGACCTACGGCAGTGCCCTCCACAGGATCGGCTGAAGGGAGCGCGGCTCCCGCCGCGCCCTGATTTCGACACCGCTTTTCTGTAAAAAGGAGCATATGGAAAACTCGACCCCTGGCTGGAGGTCGGGCCGTCCGGATGCGGAATATGTGGTCCAAGCGGGATCGGGAGCGCGAGCTTCGCGCCGTTCTGTCCAGGATCGAGGTGGCGGGCGAGCCGCGCAGGACCCTCGTGGCGGATGTCCTGCGCCATGCCTGCCCTCGTCTCGGGACCTCCCTGAAACCAAGCGAGTTCGTGCAACGACTGATCGCGGCGGAAGCCTGGGTCGATCTCGGGCTCTGGCTGATCGGCTGGGAACTGCCCGACTGGAGCGTCCATCGACTGTCCTGCGACGACAGCCGCTGGAATTGCCTGATTTCCCTCAAAGGACTGGCGATCAACTGGGCCGAGGATGTCGTCGAATTCCAGCATGACAACCTCGCCCTGGCGATTCTCGGCGCTCTCGTCGAAGCCCAGCTCAGGAGGGTGAAGGAGCCCACGGCGAGCAACGTCATCTCGTTCAGGCGGGCGAAATGGGACGACAAGCCCCTCGAAGCGCATCTGGACGACTGACCGAAGCGCCCCACGCCAGTTGAACGGACCGGAGCATGCCCGCCATCACCGAAGATCCGACGATCGCCGCCAAGCCCCTGCCGGTCCCTCGGGCATCGAGCTTCGGGACACTGGCTCTCGGCACCCTTGGCGTCGTCTACGGCGACATCGGCACGAGCCCGCTTTACGCCCTCAAGGAATCGCTCTCCGCCGCGGCCGGAGAGGGTGCCGTCACCCCGCCGATGGTGTTCGGCATCGTATCCCTCGTGCTCTGGGCGTTGATCTTCATCGTGACGATCAAGTACGTGCTGTTCATCCTCTACGCCGACAACAACGGCGAGGGCGGCACGCTGACGCTCATGGCGCTCGCCCAGAAGGCAATGGGCCACAACATCCTCGTCATCACCCTGCTCGGCATGGCGGGCGCGGCCCTGTTCTACGGCGACGCCATCATCACCCCGGCGATTTCCGTGCTCTCGGCCGTCGAGGGCCTGACCCTCGCGACGCCTGCCTTCGAGCATTACGTGCTTCCGCTCAGCCTCGCGATCCTGGTCGGCCTCTTCGCCGTGCAGGGCCGTGGCACGGCGCGTGTCGCCGCCTGGTTCGGGCCGATCATGGTCGTGTGGTTTGCCCTGCTGGCGCTGGGCGGCCTTCGGCACATCGCCGACGCGCCCGGCATCCTTGCGGCCGTCAGCCCGACCTACGGCGTCGTGTTTCTCGCCACCCACGGCACGGCGGGGCTCCTGGCGCTCGGGGCCGTCTTTCTCGCCGTCACCGGCGCCGAGGCGCTTTACGCCGACATGGGCCATTTCGGCCGCCGTCCGATCCAGGTTGCCTGGCTGGGGCTGGTCCTGCCCTGCCTTGCCCTCAACTATATCGGCCAGGGCGCCCTGCTGCTCGCCGATCCGGCCAGGATCGAGAACCCGTTCTTCCTGCTCTATCCCGACTGGGCGCTGCTGCCGATGGTCGGCATGGCGACCATTGCCACCATCATCGCGAGCCAGGCCGTCATCACGGGCGCATTCTCCCTGACCCAGCAGGCGATCCAGCTCGGTCTCCTGCCGCGCATGGAGATCCGCTGGACCTCCGAGACCGAGAAGGGCCAGATCTACGTGCCCAAGGTGAATGTCCTGCTCCTGCTCGCAGTCCTGTTCCTGGTCATCACCTTCAAGAGCTCCAGCGCCCTGGCACACGCCTATGGTCTGGCCGTCACCGGCACCATGGTGGTGACGGCCATCATGGCGTTCTTCGTCGTCTGGCGGTTCTGGAACTGGCCGATGTGGCTCGCGGCCGTGATCGTCGCGCCGTTCCTGCTGGTCGACACGATCTTCCTGGCGGCGAACGCCCTGAAAATCCCACAAGGAGGCTGGATGCCCCTGCTCGTCGGCGCGGCGTTGGTCACGCTCATGCTGACGTGGCGGCGCGGCACGCGCATCCTGTTCGAGAAGACCCGCAAGGTCGACGTGCCGCTCACCGAGCTCATCGGCATGCTGCAGAAGAGCCAGCCCTATCGGGTGCAGGGCACCGCCGTATTCATGACGAGCGACCCCGACACGGCTCCGTCCGGTCTCCTGCACAACCTGAAGCACAACAAGGTGCTGCACGAGCAGAACGTGATTCTGACGGTGAAGACCGAGGATGCGCCGCGCCTCTCCGACGACGAGCGGGTCCGGATCGAGCCGCTGGGCGAGTCGTTCTGGCGCGTGACCATGGTCTTCGGCTACATGGAGACGCCCAACATCCCGCGCGGGCTGGCCCTCCTGCGCAAGCAGGGCTTCAGATTCGACATCATGACGACTTCGTTTTTCGTCTCGCGGCGGTCGCTCAGGCCCTCCGTTCATGGCGGCATGCCGCTCTGGCAGGACAAACTGTTCATCCGCCTCGCCAAATCCGCGAGCGACGCGACGGATTTCTTCCAGATCCCGACCGGGCGCGTAGTGGAGGTGGGTACGCAGGTGACGGTCTAGAATTCCGGTCCCGACGGCATCCGTCGCCTGCCGGTTCCGAAAAATTCGCATCCGCAAGGCGCGGAGCGCGTGACAGGGCGAGGTTTTCGGCTTAGTCCGGATCCCCCGTTCCTGCTGCCCGTCCCGCACAATGCTCAAGCCCGACACGCTGGCCCTCACCGTCGTCCTGGCGCTGCTCACCGCGCTCGGACCCCTGTCGACGGACATGTATCTGCCGTCGCTGCCCGCCATCGCGGCGGGCCTGAACGCCACGACCGGGCAGGCGCAGCTCACCCTGTCGGCCTTCCTGTTCGGCTTCGCGGCCGGGCAGTTCTTCTACGGGCCGATTTCGGACCGGGTCGGGCGAAAGCCCGTCCTGCTCTTCGGAATCGGGCTCTTCACGATCGCCAGTCTGATTTGCGCTCTCGCGCCCAATATCGAGGTCCTGATCGCGGCCCGCTTCCTCCAGGCGCTCGGCGCCTCCGGCCCCATCGTGCTCGGCCGCGCCATCGTGCGCGACTTCTACGAGGGCGCCCGCGCCGGCCGGGAATTGTCGCGCATGGGGACCATCATGGGGGTCGTGCCCGCCATCGCGCCGATCCTCGGCGGACTGATCGCGCAGTTCTATCAGTGGCGCGCGACCTTCGGGGTGATGATCCTGTGCGGGCTGGCGCTCGCCGCCACCGTCCTGCTGCGCCTGCCGGAAAGCATCCGCCGCAGGTCGGAGGTGCCGATCTCGTTCCTGACGATCCTCAGGGGCTTCAAGACCCTTCTGGGTCACGCGGGCTATCGGGTCTATGTCGGTCTCTCGATGCTGGCCTATGGCGGGCTGTTCGCCTTCATCTCCGGCTCGTCCTTCGTGCTGCAGGGCATCTATCACCTGGACGAGCTGTCCTATGCGTTCTCCTTCGCGTTCATGGTGATGGGCTTCATCGGCGGCACCTTCCTGGCGCAGAGGCTGGTGGGAAAGCGCGGGCTCGACGGCACCATCCGGTTCGGCGTCACCTGTCTGGCGGCCGGCGGCGCCCTGATGCTCCTCCTGGTTGGGGCCGGGGTGGCGTCGTCCTTCGCCATCACCGGGCCCATGGCCATCTATGGCCTCGGCGTCGGGCTCACCATGCCTCAGGCCATGGCCTCCGCCCTCATGCCGTTCCCCGACCGCGCGGGCGCGGCCTCGTCCCTGCTCGGGATCTGCCAGATGACCTTCGCGGCGATCCTCGGCATCCTGCTGGGGCAGAACCTCGGCGCCTCCGCCCTGCCGCTGCCGGCCGTCATCGCCGCCACGGGCGTGCTCGCCTTCGCGGTCTTCTCGACGACCGCACGGGCGCGGCGCGGGTAATCACCAACCTCCTGCCTACCTGTCAAGCGAGCCGCTCCCGCAAAGGCACAGACAAAAGTCGAGTGCCGTTCGAAGGCTTCGAGCGCCCGGCCCATAGCACATCGTTAAATGATGCTGGCTATTCATGCCCACTCGACTGGGGGCATGAATCGTGAATATTAGGAATATAAAGCTTACGGTAGGCGGACGTTTCTACATCGCCATTGGAATCGCCTTTCTGGCGCTTACGGGACTTGCGCTTTTCGGCGCGGGCTCGATCGCGCAGCTCCTCAAGGAGCGCAAATACGAAGAGCTGAAATACCTGACGCAGAGCGCCCATGCGATCGTGGCGGATTTCCACGCGCGGTCGGCGCGAGGCGAGATGAGCGAGGCGGAGGCTCAAGCGCGGGCCGCCAGCGCGCTGCGGAGCATCCGCTACAACGGCGCGGAATACGTCTTCATCCACCGCTACGACGCCGTGACGATCATGCATCCCACGAACCCGGCGATGGAAGGCAAGGACCAGAGCGGCCTCAAGGATGCGTCCGGGCGCTCCATCGTGAAGGAACTGGTCGCCGTCGCGCAGAAGGGCGGCGGCTTTTTCGAGTACGGCTGGCCCAAGACGCCGAACGCGCCGGAGCTGTATCCCAAGGTGTCCTACGCCCAGGGCTTCGACCCGTGGCAATGGGCTATCGGAACGGGCGTGTTCATCGATGACATCGATGTCCTCGTGTCGGAAAAGCGCGACGCCTTCCTGGCCATCGCGGCCGTCGCCACGCTCGCCCTCGCGCTGATCGGCTTCTTCCTGGGCCGGAGCCTCTCGCGTCCGATCCGGAGCCTGTCGGCCACGATGAACGGCCTCGCGGCCGGCGATCTCGACGTGACGGTCAGCGGCACGCACCGCAGGGACGAGATCGGCGCCATGGCGCGCGCGGTCCATGTGTTCAAGGACGCCCTGATCGCCAAGCGGGACGCGGACGCGCTGGCGGCCGCCGAAGCCGACGCCAAGCTCCGCCGCGCCCAGATCCTCGACCAGCTGACGAAGACGTTCGAGGCGAATGTCTCGCTCCTGACCCAGGGGGTCTCCAGCGCCGCCACGCAGATGGAAGCGACGGCCCAATCGATGGCGGCCATCGCCAGCCAGACCAACGACGAGACGGTGACGGTGGCCTCGGCCGCCGAGCAGACCTCGGCCAACGTTCAGACGGTGGCGGCCGCGACCGAAGAGATGTCGATCTCGATCCGCGAGATCGCCAGCCAAGTCGGACAGTCCTCGCGGATCGCCGAACAGGCGGTGGCGGATGCCCAGAGGACGAATGAGACCGTGCAGACCCTCGCCACATCGGCGGAGCGGATCGGCGATGTCGTCGCGCTCATCAACACCATCGCGGGCCAGACCAACCTCCTCGCCCTCAACGCCACCATCGAGGCGGCGCGCGCTGGCGAGGCCGGTCGCGGCTTCGCGGTCGTCGCTTCCGAGGTGAAGGAGCTCGCCAACCAGACCGCCAGAGCCACGGAGGAGATCTCCCATCAGATCGGCGCCGTCCAGCAGGCGACCGGGCAGGCCGTGGGAGCCATCCAGCATATCGTCAGGACCATCAGCGAGATGTCGCAGATCTCGCTGTCGATCTCGGCCGCCATCGAGGAGCAGGGCGCCGCGACGAGCGAGATCGCCCGCAACGTGCAGGAAGCCGCCCGCGGCACGGAAGCCGTGACCGGGAACATCGCCAACGTGCGCCAGGGCGCGGGCGAGACGGGATCGGCGGCCTCGCAGGTTCTGGGCGCATCCCGCGAGCTGGCGCGGCATTCCGAGGAGCTCGGGCGGGAGGTCAACGCTTTCCTGGAGGGCGTGAAAGCCGCATAGGCGAGGGGCGATCACACGATCGAGAACGCCAAAGGCCGGAGCGACAGCCCCGGCCTTTTCGTTGATCCGCTGCCCCTGTCATCCCCGGCGAGCGAAGCGAGGGAAGGGGATCCATGCCGCTGTGCATGTGAGTGGATCCCCTTCCCGGTCCTGCGGACCGCCGGGGATGACAGGGTTGTGTTGCCTCCATGTCATTCCCGGCCGGAGCGCAGCGGAGGGGAAGGGAATCCATAGCTGCTGTAGGTCTGAGGAGATCACCTTCCCGGCCTTCGGCCGCCGGGGATGACACGATGCGTTTCCCCACTGTCATTCCCGGCCGGAGGTGACGCAGTCACCGCAGGGGAAGGGAATCCATCACGCTGAGCCTGAACGTGGATCCCCTTCCCGGTCCTGCAGACCGCCGGGGATGACATCAGCCGAATGACACCGCGGTCGTTCCGCTCCTGTCAGAGCGGCTGAACAATCCGCATCACAGCCCGAACAGACGCTCGAAGAAGTTCTTCTCGCCGCGCCGTCGCTGGGGCGCCGCCGGCTGGATCCAGCCGCTCTCGCGGGACTGGGCATTGGCGTAAGGCGGCGCTCCGCCGGCATTCGCCACCGGCACGTCGGACGGGACGCCCTCGAGGCCCGGCAGCGGCACGGGCTGCTTGTCCTTCAGGGCCACCTTCATGAAGTTGTGCCACGTCTCGGACGGCAGGTTGCCGCCGCTCACCTTCTTGGTCACCGTGCCGTCGTCGTTGCCGAGCCAGACGCCCGCCACCAGATTGCCCGTGAAGCCGAGGAACCACGCATCCTTGTAGTCGTTGGTCGTTCCGGTCTTTCCGGCCATGGTCCAGCCCGGGATCTGGGCCGACCGGGCCGTGCCGATCACGAAGGTGTTGTGCATCATCTCGTTCATCATCGCGACCGCGCCGGGATCGATGACGCGGCCGAGGCCATTAGAGGCCGGACGCTTGTAGACCACCTTGCCGTCCGTGGTCTTCACCTGGCTGATCACGTAGGGAACGACGCCCATGCCGCCATTGGCGAAGGTCGAATAGGCGCTCACCATCTCGAGCGGCGTGACCTCCGAGGTGCCGAGCGCGAGCGCCGGAACGGCCTGGAGCGGCGAGGTGATGCCGAGCCGCTGGGCCGTCTGCACCACCGCCTTGGGCCCGACCTCCACGTTGAGCTTGACCGCGATCGTGTTGAGGGACAGCGCCAGCGCGTCGCGCAGCGCGATCGGCCCGCGATAGCCGTGGTCGTAGTTCTCCGGCGTCCAGCCCTTGATGTTGACAGGCGAATCCTCGCGGATCGTGTTGGGGGTGAGGCCCCGCTCGATGGCGGTCAGGTACACGAAGGGCTTGAAGGACGAGCCCGGCTGGCGGCGGGCCGAGGTGGCGCGGTTGAACTGGCTCGTCTCATAGTTCCGGCCGCCCACCATGGCCTTGAGCGCGCCATCCGGCTCCATGGCCACGAAGGCGCCCTGGCTCACGTTGTATTTCTGGCCCTTGGCGTTGAGCTCGTCGACCAGCGCGCGCTCGGCGGCGTTCTGCATGGCCGGGTCGATGGTGGTCGTGACCACGATGTCCGACTCGATGGTGCCGACGAAATCGTCGAGCACGTCCATCACGTAGTCGGCGGCGTAGTTGACGGAGCCCGCCCCGCGCGAGCGCACGGGCTCGGCCGGGGCGCCGAGCGCCGTTTTGGTCATGCCCGGCGTGATGAAGCCGAGCTCGTTCATGGCGGCGATCACGAGTTCCGCGCGGGCCTGCGCCGCCTCCGGGTTGCGGTTGGGCGCGAGCCGCGACGGCGCCTGCACGAGGCCGGCCATGACGGCGGCCTCCGACAGCGACAGGTCCCGCGCCGACTTGCCGTAATAGCGCTGGGCCGCAGCCTCGACCCCGTACGCGCCCGAGCCGAAATAGACCCGGTTGAGATAGAGTTCGAGGATCTGGTCCTTGGTGTAGTTGCGCTCCAGCCAGAGCGCGAGGATCGCCTCCTGGATCTTGCGCGAGGCGGTGCGCTCCTGGGTGAGGAACAGGTTCTTGGCGAGCTGCTGCGTCAGGGTCGAGCCGCCCTGCGACACGCCGCCCCGGTGGAGGTTGCGGAAGAACGCGCGGGCGATGCCCATCGGGTCGATGCCGAAATGGTCGTAGAAGCGCCTGTCCTCGATGGCCACGAAGGCTTTCGGCACGTAGGGCGGGAGTTCCTTGATCGAGACCGTGCGCCCGCCGGTCTCGCCCCGGTTGGCCAGGAGGGAGCCGTCGCTCGCCATGATGGCGATGTTCGGGGGCCGCTTCGGCACGGTGAGCTGATCGATGGGCGGAAGCTGCGACGCGTAATAGGCCACCACGCCGCCGACCGCGATGACGCCCCAGAGGCACAGCACGAGTCCGGCATAGACCAGCTTGCTCAGGAAGGAGCGGCCGCTGCGGCGGCGGGGCTTCCTGGCCGGCGGGCGGCGCGAGGGGCCATCCCCGCCGCTGGTCCGAGAAGTCCTCCGTCGCCCCATGGTGCCTCCTGCCCGGTCCTCGGGCGAGAGGCTGAAGTCCAGCTCCCCCGCGTCGGCGGCGGGCGCATCGAAAACCGGCTCGCGCCGCCGGTCACGTCCGTTCGCCACGTCCAAAAACCCCGCATTCATCCGGCCGGCTCGTCCGGCCTTTTCATGCTCTGGAGCACTGTAAATGTGGCGGTTTAAGGGGCGGTTAAACTTTATCACCCCGGAACTGCCGAGCTTATGGGGCGTTCGCACCGGATGAGCGCTTATGTCGTGGTCCTGACCGTGTTCGGGGTGGTCGTGCTGCTGACCGCCTGGCTGCCCATGGTGCTGAAGGAGCTACCCCTGTCCCTGCCGATCTTCTGCGTCGGCCTGGGCGCGCTCGTCTTCGCCATTCCGGACGTTCCGGGCGTCATGCCCCATCCGCGGGAGGAGCTTCCCATCGTCGAGCGGCTGAGCGAACTGGTGGTCATCATCTCGCTCATGGGGGCGGGCCTGAAGATCGACCGGCCCTTCAGCTGGACGCGCTGGAGACTCACATGGCGGCTCCTCGGCCTGTCCATGCCGCTGACGATCCTGATTCTCGCCCTCCTGGGATACGGCCTCCTGGGCCTGGGGCTCGCCACGGCGGTGCTGCTGGCGGCCTCCCTCGCGCCGACCGATCCGGTGCTCGCGAGCGACGTGCAGGTCGGCCCGCCCGGAGCCGGGCAGGAGGACGAGGTCCGCTTCACCCTCACGTCGGAGGCGGGTCTCAACGACGGCTTGGCGTTTCCCTTCGTGCTGCTCGCGGTGTCTCTCGCGCACGAGGCGAGCCCGTCGGCCATGGCGGAGTGGTTCGCCTATGCGGTGATCTGGAAGATCCTGGCCGGCATCGGCATGGGGATTCTGGTCGGCCGGGTCCTCGGCTGGCTGACCTTCCGGCTGCCGAACCGGGCGAAGCTGTCGCGCACGGGTTCGGGCTTCGTGGCGCTCGGGATCACCTGCCTCGCCTACGGGCTTACCGAAATGGTCAGGGGCTATGGCTTCCTGGCCGTCTTCGTGGCGGCGCTGGCGTTGCGTGCGGCGGAGCGAAACCACGAGTATCACCAGAAGCTGCACGACTTCGCCGAAGAGCTCGAACGGCTGCTGATGATGGTCCTGCTCGTTCTGCTCGGGGGCGCCATGACGGGCGGCCATCTCTTCCAGGCCCTGACCTGGGAGGCCGTTGCGTTCGCGGTCCTGGCGATCTTCGTGGTAAGGCCCCTGGCCGGGTGGATCGGGCTTCTCGGCGCCGATTGCCCGCCGGGCGAAAAATGGGCGATCAGCTTCTTCGGCATCCGGGGCCTCGGCTCGATCTATTACCTCGCCTACGGTCTTCAGAAGGCTCGGTTCGACGATCCCGATCTCGTGTGGAGCGTCGCCGGGTTCATCATTCTCATGTCCATCGTGCTGCACGGCATCACGGTCACGCCGGTCATGCGGCGGCTCGACCGGCGCCGGAAACTCGCGGCGGCGAAAAGTAACCTGGTTTAAGGCTGGGTGCTCTTATTTGTGATATACAAAAAATATTGTCAGTAACCGAACCATCTAGGCGCTGACGACTGAGAGAGACGTGCGCTCCCGCCTGTAAACGAGGAGCGCCACCATGCACGCTACCCTCCTGTCCAGTGAAAGTCCTCTCATCCGCAAGATGGAGAGCATCATCGCCCTCACGGACGACGAGCGGCAGGTTCTGCTGAGCCTGCCGATGCAGATCGTGAATCTCAAAGCCGACCAGGACATCGTGCGCGAGGGCGACCAGCCTTCGCGGTGCTGCCTGTTTCTGAACGGGTTCGGCTGCACCTACAAGGTCACGGCGGATGGCCGGCGCCAGATCGTGAACTTCCATGTCCCGGGCGATATTCCGGATCTGCAGAGCCTGCACCTGGACGTGCTGGACGTCAGCATCGGGACGCTCGAGCAGAGCACGGTCGGGCTCATCCCGCACGAGGCCCTGCACGACATCTGCAGCCGCTACCCGAGGATCGCGTCCGCCCTCTGGCGCATGACCCTCGTCGACGCGGCCATCTTCCGGGCCTGGATGACCAGCATCGGGCAGCGCGAAGCCTACCGGCGGATCGCGCACCTCATCTGCGAGATGATGGTGCGCCTGAAGGCCATCGACCTTGCCTGGGATCACACCTGCGAGCTGCCGATCACTCAGGCCGAGTTCGGCGATGCGCTCGGAATCTCGACCGTTCACGTCAATCGCGTTCTCCAAGAGCTGCGGGCCGACGGCCTGGTCGAGACGAAGGGAACGATCCTGACCATTCCGGACTGGGACAGGCTGAAGGAGGCTGGCGATTTCGACGCGGCCTACCTTCACCTGGAGACGGTCGTCGCATGAACCTCACGCTCCAGCCCGTGCAGGTCGCGAATGGCTGGGACGAGGAGGGACTGCTGGTCTTCGACGGCAGGCGGCGGCTCGTGGCCGTGCTGACCCACCTTTCGGATGGGAACGAGGTGGCTCCGGGGCAATGGTATCTGGAAGCCGGCTTCGGCCGGCTTGATGAAAACACGCCCCCGACCTTTGCCGACCTGGAGACAGCTCAGGCCTGGATCTGCCAGCGCCTGGCCGGACAACACTGACGCGGCAGAGGGCTATTCCGCCGCCAGCGGCAGCTCGCCCGTTTCCAGATCGGCTTGCGCGAGATCGTGGATGCGGCGCAGGTCGTCGAGGAAGGCCCCGTAGGCCTCCCGCTTCGTGGCCTCGTCCGGTAGGCGCAGCAGATAGGACGGGTGCACCGTGATATAGCCCTCGAAAGGCCCGAACCGGGCCCGCCCGCGCGAGCGGGAGATCGGCGTCGCCTTGCCCGTAAGCGCCAGGACGGCGGTGCCTCCCAGCGCCACCACGAGCTTGGGACGCACCAGCTCCAGCTCCTTCATCAGCCAGGGCCGGTAATGCTTCACCTCACCGGCCGTGGGCTTGGAATGGATGCGCCGGTGGCCCCGCTGCTCGAACTTGAAATGCTTCACCGCATTGGTGAGATACACCTTGTCGCGCTCGATCCCGGCCTCCTTCATGGCGCGGTCGAAGAGCTTGCCGGCGGGCCCCACGAAGGGCCGTGCCTGAAGGTCCTCCTGATCGCCCGGCTGCTCGCCGACGAAGACGATGTCGGCATGGGCCGGGCCCTCGCCGAACACCGCCTGGGTCGCGCCGGGCACGAGCGGTCCGGCCTTGGCGATGATGGCGTTGAGCTCTTCGAGGGTCTTCGGCTCCTGATCCCGCATGGCCTCAAGAGCGCGCTCGGGGGTACGTTTGGCGGGCATCGTGGCCTCCTGTTCGATCATCCGGTCAACGCGCTGGGACGCGGTTTGGATCAGCCCCGGGATCGCGGCGGTCTCCGGCATGTTGTGCCAGTATTTCTTCGGCATCTCGGCCCGCATGGCGGCCGGGTTCACGCGGGCCGGGTTGAACACGCTCTCGTAATAGCCGCGCCAGCCTTCCTCGAAGCGGTCCGCCTCGGGCGCATCCTCGCGCCGCGCCGGAGGGCTGAAGGACAATTCGCGGCGGTTCCAGCGCATGGACCCGACAGGCGTGAGGATCGTCCAGTCCAGTGAACCGAAGCGGTCGATAAAGAACGGGGCCGCGGCCTCCAGGATGAAATGCTCCGGCTCGAACCAGGCGGCGAAGCGCTCGAGGTTTTCGCCCGTCATCCGGCGGAAGCGCACGAAGGCGTACATCTTGTGCAGGTCGCGCCGCACGGCCCGGGCCATGGTGTCGATCCGGTGCACGAGCGGATCGCTCGCGATATCGAGAAGGTCGCGCTCGCCGTTCAGCACGCGCCAGACGAGCTGGTGGAGCAGGGCATGGCGCTCCGGGTCGCGGTGACAGACCACGAAGCCGATCAGCCGCGCCACCGCCTTCGGCAGCGAGACCGGCGGCGCATCGGCGACGCCGCCATCGCCGAACAGCCCGGGCTCCCCATTGATTGTCCATACGACGTGCTGGGGCGCGAGCTCCTCCGCGATGAGCCATCGCAGCGCCCGGCGAAAGCCGTCGAGATCCGCGCCGTCTTTCAGGGTGATGCGATGGAGTCTCATGCAAACAGGCTCAACTGTTCGGGTTTCTCGATCAGCCGCTCGCGCAGGTTTTCGCGGTCGAGCTTGCCGCCGGGGTGGTGATCGGCCGCGATGAGGAACGGCCTGGCCCGCTTCAGCCCCGAGGTGAGGCGGGCGACGTCCTCCAGACGCAGCGTGACGTGGCGGCGGGCGACGACGATCTTGTCCACGGCTCGCGCGCCGAGGCCCGGTACGCGCAGCAGCATCTCGCGCTCCGCCGTATTCACGTCGACCGGAAAGACATGGCGGTTCTTGAGCGCCCAGGCGAGCTTCGGGTCGATGTCGAGGTCGAGCATGCCGTCCCGGCCGCCGGACGCGATCTCGTCCACGTCGAAGCCGTAATAACGCAGGAGCCAGTCGGCCTGATAAAGCCTGCTCTCGCGCAGGAGCGGCGGGGCCTTCAGCGGCAGGACGGCGCTCGAATCGGGAATCGGGCTGAAGGCCGAGTAATAGACGCGGCGCAGGTCGTAATGGCCGTAGAGCCTGGCGCTCGTCCGCAGCACATCGGCATCGCTCGTCTGGTCCGCGCCGACGATCATCTGCGTGGTCTGGCCCGCGGGCGAGAAATGGCGGCGCTCCTCGCGCGCCTCCTCGATGCGCTCGAACATCTGAGCCATGGCGCTCTCGATCGACGCGCCGTCCTTTTCCGGCGCCAGCCGCTCCAGGCTTCGTTCCGTCGGCAGTTCGAGATTGATGGAGAGGCGGTCCGCCCACAGGCCCGCCTCCTCGATCAGCCAGGGGCTCGCCTCGGGGATCGTCTTCAGGTGGATGTAGCCGCAAAAGCCATGGTCGCGGCGCAGCTTCTTGGCCACCAGCAGCATCTGTTCCATGGTGTAGTCGGGCGAGCGGATGATGCCCGACGACAGGAACAGGCCCTCGATGTAGTTGCGCTTGTAGAACTCGACCGTGAGCGTCACGACCTCGTCGACGGAAAACTTCGCCCGCTTCACGTTGGACGAGCGCCGGTTCACGCAATAGGCGCAGTCGAACAGGCAGTAATTGGTGAGCAGGATCTTCAGCAGCGACACGCAGCGCCCGTCGGGCGTGTAGGCGTGGCAGATGCCGGCGCCGGTCGTGGAGCCCAGGCCATCCGGATCCGCCTTGCGCTTCGGCGCACCCGAGGAGGAGCAGGAGGCATCGTATTTGGCCGCGTCCGCCAGGATGCGCAGCTTGCGGCTGAGCTTCTCGTCCATGGACCTTCCGCAGAATTGTTCTGGTTTTGTTCTAGCACGGGAAGGCGCGGGATGCGAGGTCTTCGGCCGGGACGGGAGGTCGCATCCCTCCGGGGGAGGTCGTCCGTCCGAACGCATCGCGGAAAGGGAATCCAGTATTCGGCCCGATGCGCTAGCTCGTGGTGGCGGTGCAGCGGTGCCAGGTCTGGGGCGGTTTCTCAGGCGGGCCGGAATGAACCTGCACGGCGGTTTCGCTGAGCAGGCGCATCTGGATTTCCTGCCCGCCGCCGGGCTCGTTCACGGGTGCGGTGTAGACGAAGGAGTGGCGGGTGTAGGAGCCTTGCATGCGGGTGCCGCCGGGCGTCACGATGGATGGTCCCGCGATGGACATCTGGCGGCCGTCGTCGCTGCACCAGTTCCCGTCGATGGCATCGGCCAGAGCCGGCTGAAGACCCGAGAGCGCGAGGAGCCCTCCCGCGCCGAGCCAAGTCCAACGGCAAGTCCAACAGCAAGTCCGAAGACAAGTCCGAAGGCAAGTCCGAAGGCAAGTCCGAAGGAATGAGCCTTTCATGGCAGCCTCCATGCTCGAACGGCCGCATCGTGCCTGCGTCCGTCCGGGCCGTCAAACCTGAAGAGTTCGGCATATCGAACTGAACAGAAGCCAACGGGTTGTTCATCTGCTCAATCGTGGCGGTCTGGTAATCTGCTCACGCTGGGCCATGTCCCGCCCATCAATGGAGGAACCGATGCGTCTGTCTCATCTCGGAGCCCTCACGGCTCTCGGCCTGCTTGTCGCCTCTCCGGTCTTCGCGCAGACGACCGCGCCCGCCACCGCCACCAAGCCGCCCGCGGCCAGCACGGCTCCGGCCGCGCCCGCGGCCAAGACGACACCCGCCGCGACACCCGCCGCGACACCCGCCCGAGGCGCGCTGATCGACATCAACACGGCGTCCAAGGACGAGCTCGACAAGCTTCCTCAGATCGGCGCGGCCCGGGCCGACGCTATCATCAAGGGACGCCCCTACAAGGCCAAGAACGACCTGGTGGACAAGAAGATCATTCCGCAAAACGCCTATGACGCGATCAAGGACCGCATCATCGCGCATCAGAAGTCCTGAACCGATCTCAAGCGAAAGGGGCCGCAAGGCCCCTTTCTTCTTCGTTGTCCGTCGGATCAGCGCTTGTATTTGAACTCAGGCGCTGCCTTCAGCTGATCCTTGGTCATGTTGAGAATGGCGTGATCGGGGGCCGAACGGTTCGCGTTGTCCGCGTTGGCTCCCGTGGTCGTCGCCACCGAGCCCGTGGTGCTCGGAGCCGTCGTTCCGGCCGTACCGGCCGTACCGGTGGTCGTGGTGTTCGAAGCCGTCGTGGCGGCGCGCGGCTCGTTCGAGAACTTGATCTGATCGAACGGGACGGCCACGTCGTGCTCACCCATGCCGAGGAAGCCGCCGACGCCGATCACCACGGCCTGGATCTTGCCGCTCTGATCCACGATCAGCTCGCTGATGTCGCCGATCTTTTCGTTGTTGTTGTTGTAGACGTTCACGCCGTCGAGCTTCGAGGCGCGCCATTGCCCCGGCTGCTCCTGGGTCATCCAGTTGCCGGAGCTCATGGCCGAGGATTGGCTGGCGCTCGGAGCGGTGCTCGTCGAGCCTGAAGGCTGGGTCTGAGCCAGAGCCGGCGCGGATACCAGGGCCGTGCCGAGAAGGGCCATCGCAAGATGCTTTGCGAGCATGTATTCCTCCTGAAGTAGTTGCGACGCTCAAAGGACGTCTCCCTTCCTCAACGGAGAAGCTATGGCATTGGTTCTGTGTTAAAGCAGAGTCTTGCCGAAATAGGAGGCCGAATGTGAGACGGCAGGAATGACCGCCGCCGTCCCGGACAACGGGAGCCGCCCGGAACGGCCGTGAGCGTAGCGGTTTCAGGCCAGGGTGAAGTTCATGGTGATCTGGGCGTTGAGCACCTTCGAGACCGGGCAGTTCTTCTCCGCCGCGCGGGCGAGTTCCTCGAACTTGGCGCGGTCGATGCCCGGCACGTTGGCGTTGAGCGTCAGGGCCGATCTCGTGATCGTGAAGCCGTCGCCCTGCTGCTCGATGGAGACGACGGCCTCCGTGGCGAGTTCCGTCGGCGTGAAGCCGGCGTTCTGAAGCTGGAAGGCGAGCGCCATGGTGAAGCAGCCCGCGTGCGCGGCCGCGATCAGCTCCTCCGGATTGGTGCCGGGCTCGTTCTCGAAGCGCGTCTTGAAGGAATAGGGCGTGTTCGAGAGAATGCCCGAATCCGACGTGAGACGGCCGGTGCCGTCCTTTCCGGTGCCCTGCCAGACGGCTCTTGCCTTGCGGTTCATGAGGATCTCCTTGCCTTGGTCGCACCCCATCATCTAGCGCGACATCCGGAAAAGGGGACCCGGGTTTCCGGATGGCGCGCTTCTTCAGGACGTGAGCATCGGACCCGAAAGCGCATTCCACTTTCGGGTCCGATGCTCTAGGACAGGCGCGGATGGCCTTCCGGGGCCGTCCCCGTGCAAAGCCGCTCGGCATCCTCGCCATGGAACTCGTCCGCATGACCCGCCTTCAGGCCCGCCTCCGACCGCGGCTTCTCGGTTCCGCTCTCGTGGCGCTGGTCGTCTTCTGGATTCTGCCGGAGACATGGCCCGCGAGTTCGCGGGTGCTGGTCGCCTGGGACAGCGGAGTCGTGTTCTATCTGTCGCTCGCCCTCGTCATGGCGCTGCGGTCCTCGACCGCCACATTGCAGAAGCGGGCCAGCGTCGAGGACGAGGGAGCCGTCGCGGTCCTCATCCTCACCCTGGGGGCCGCCGTCGCGAGCCTCGGCGCCATCGCGGCGGAGCTTTACGGCATCCACAACCAGCAGACGGACCAGCAGGTTCTACGGCTCGCCATCGCAGGCGTCACCATTCTGTGCTCCTGGTTCTTCGTGCACACGATCTATGCCATCCACTACGCGCATGAATATTACGGCGACGCGGGCGAGCGGCAGGGGCTGGCCTTCCCGCATCATGCGAAGCCGGATTACTGGGACTTCCTCTATTTCTCCTTCAACATCGGAGCGGCCGCGCAGACATCCGACGTCGTCATCCAGTCGAAGCGGATGCGCCGTCTGGCGCTCGCCCACACGATTCTGGCCTTCCTGTTCAACACGACGGTCCTGGCGCTCGCGGTCAATGTGGGAGCGGGGCTGATCTGAGGATCGCGCAGCCGGATCCGCGGGCTCCGGGCCACGTCACGCCGCCGGCGCACGACGACCTAACCATCCTCCGGCTCTGCGTCGATCACGCTGCGCGCCACGTCGAAGCGGAAACCGGCGCGGGCGAGGATGGCCAAGTCCTTGTCGCGATGGGGCGCGCGTTCGCCGGGCCGGTAGGGGCCGAGCTTGCGCCGGCGGGCCAGCGCCCGGGCGGCCGCCTCCTCGTCGTCCTCCGAGCCTTCCAGGGCCTGTGCGATGGCGCTGCGGTCGACGCCCTTGGCGGAGAGCTTCGCCTGGATGGCTCTCGCCGAGCCGCCCCGGCGGCGCAGGGTCGCGACGCGGGCCTCCGCATAGCGCGTGTCGTCGATGAGGCCGCTGCGCAGGCTCTTCGCCACCACCTCGTCGATCATCTCGTGGAATTCCGCCGGGTCCTCGTCCCTGAGGCGGCAGCGCTTGTCCACTTTGCGCCGCAGGACGCGCCGCAGATTCTCGGCCGAGGAGGCATAGCGCTCCAGATAGGCGAGCGCCGCCCGCTGCAGATAGGCGGGCGTGACCTTGCGCGGCGGCTTCTTCGCGGCCTTGTCGAAGGCGTCTGTCATGCCCGATCCGATTCCGGCGGGAGGGACGTTTCGCCCGGCTTCTCCACCTGCCCGCGCCGCTGCAGCTGCAGCGCCACGAACCAGCACAGGGAGGCCCAGGCCGCGCCGACGGACCAGCCGGCCAGAACATCGCTCGGCCAGTGGACGCCGAGATAGACGCGGCTCACCCCCACCAGCAGCGTGATGGCGATGGCGAGTCCCATGATGAAGGCCTTGATGCGTCGTCTCTGCTGGACGCGGGTCAGGAGGGCGCCGAGGGTCAGATAGGTCACGGCCGACAGCATGGCGTGGCCGCTCGGGAAGCTCGCCGTGTAGACGCGGGTCTCATGGGGCACGAGGTCGGGCCGGGGCCGCTCGAAGCCGGACTTGAGCCCGGTGGACAACAGCATTCCGCCCACGATGGCGACGAGCAAAAGAAGGGCGGCGGCGCGCTTTCCGGCCATCAGCAGATAGGCCAGCGCCGCGAGCGTCACGATGGTCAGGATCGCATAGCCGCCGAGCCCCGTGATGTCGCGCGCCGATTCCTCCACCCAGGACGGGCCGACGGGGTCGGCCAGGTTCTGAGGGTTGCGCATCGCCAGCAGGATGGCGCTGTCGAAGGCATGCGTCTCCCCCTCCCGGACCTCGTCGGCCACCGCGATGAACGCCCAGGCGAACAGACCGAAGCCGGAAAGCGATATGAGCGGGCCGACTTCGTTCAGCCGCAGGCGAAGCCACAGGCGGGTGGCGGGGGCGAGAAGCGTGTTCATGGCAGCAGACATAGGCGCCTCATGGCGATCTGGCGAGGGCATGAGGCCGGCTCCCGTGGTCCGGTCTCACACCTGGAGCCGCTTTCTCCAGTCCTTCGGCGCGGCGATGTCGCCGAGGCCGAGCCAGTCCGCCATCAGGCGGAGCTCGTCGCCGAGGGCCGGCCCGATCTCCTCGGGAGCGACGGAATCCTCCGGGTGGACCGAATGGACGATGAGGCGGCCCCCGGCCCGGTCGGCCTTCAGGTCCACGCGGGCGACGATCCTTTCGCCCAGCAGGAACGGCAGGCAGTAATAGCCGAATTCCCGCTTGTCCGCCGGGGTATAGATCTCGATGCGGTAGTGGAAATCGAACAGGCGCTCCGTGCGGGTGCGCTCCCAGACGATGGGATCGAAAGGCGAGACGAGGGCCCGCGCGTCGACGCGGCGCGGAATCCGGGCGCCGGGGTCGAGATAGACCGGGCCGTTCCAGCCCTCGACCGTCACGGGCACGAGATCGCCCGCCTCCACCAGTTCGGGAATGCGGGCTTTGGCATCCGAAGCCTCGAGGCGGAAATAGTCGCGCAGGCAGCGCTCGCTCGCGATGCCGAGCGAGCGGATCGACAGGCGCAGGAGCTCGCGCTGCGCCTCGTCCTCGCGGGGCGTCGGCGCATTCAAGGTGGCGGCGGGCAGCACCCGCTCGGTGAGGTCGTAGATGCGCTCGAAGCCGCGCCTCGTGGCGGTGGTGACCTCGCCGGCCCAGAACAGCCATTCGAGCGCGCGCTTGCCGTCGCTCCAGCCCCACCAGGAGCCCTGCCCCTTGCTGCCGATGGACAACTCGCCCGCCCCCATGGGGCCGCGGGCCTCGATCTCGCGCCTCACCTCCGCGATGAAGGCGCGTTTCTCCCGGCCGAACCGGGCGAGCCCGCCATAGATGCCTTCGCCTCTCGCGGCCCGCTCCATGCGCCAGCGGAAGTGCGGGTGGAGGTCCAGGCGGAGGAGGGAGGCTTCGTGGCCCCAATATTCGAAGGTCTGGCGCCTCCTGGGGTGATAGGCGTTCCGTTCCAGAAGCTCGCGGTCATAGGGGCCGAGTCGCGAGAAGAGCGGCATGTAATGAGCGCGCACCAGCACGTTCACCGAATCGATCTGCAGGAGATGCGAGCGCTGCAGCACGCGGCTGAGGTGCCGCGCCGCCGGAGCCTCCGGCCGGGCTTCGTGGAACCCTTGGGCGGACAGCGCGATGCGACGGGCCTGGGCGAGGGAGAGTCGAGTGCGGGATGCCATGGATGAAGAATGGAGTAACGTACAAGAGCTAGCGTCAGTCCGGGGTGTTTCGCAAGGACTCGTCTCAAGAACTTCCGCCCACGCCGGAACCGTCGGTCGGTCCTGGGTTTAGCCCTGTCTTCGGCGGACGCATACCTGCCTTGCAGACCGTGTTAAGACAATCTTGGACGGAAGCTCGTTAGAGAAGCCTGCCGGAACACGATGGACACGATGGACCAATCAACGAATGCGGGCCTTCGGGCGAACCCGAGGCGACCCCTGAGCCAGGCCGAGATCCGCACGATCATCTTCGGCGTCATGCTGTCCATGCTGCTGGCGGCGCTGGACCAGACCATCATCGCGACGGCCCTGCCGACCATCGGCCGCGACCTCGGCGACCTGGAGCATCTGCCCTGGATCGTAACGGTCTATCTCCTCACCTCCACGGCGGTGACGCCCCTCTACGGCAAGTTCAGCGACAGTCATGGCCGGCGCGTGACCATGCTGATGGGCATCGTGATCTTCATCATCGGCTCCATCGCCTGCGCGGTGGCGCCGAACATGCTCGTCCTCATCCTCGCCCGCGGGTTGCAGGGCCTAGGGGGAGGCGGGCTGATCGCGCTCGCCCAGACCGTTGTGGCCGACATCGTCGCCCCCAAGGAACGGGGGCGCTACCAAGTCTATTTCGCCAGCGTCTTCATGACCTCTAGCCTCATCGGGCCGGTCCTCGGCGGCTTCTTCGCGGAGCACCTGCACTGGTCGGTGATCTTCTGGATCAATCTGCCCCTCGGGCTCATCGCCTTCGTGATCGCGTTCCACAGCCTGAAGAAGCTGCCGCGCCACGACCGCCCGCACAGGCTCGACCTGCTCGGCGCCTTCCTGCTGGTGGCAGCCACGGTGTCGCTGCTTCTGGCCCTGAGCTGGGGCGGCCTGCGGTACCCCTGGGCCTCGCTGCCGATCCTCGGGCTCTTCGCCGGATCGGTCCTGCTCTGGGGACTGTTCGCCGTCCGGATGCGCCTTGCGCCCGAGCCGCTGATCCCGCCGGGCGTGCTGCACAATCCGGTCGTGCGCATGGGCGTGCTGGCCGCCTGTTTCGGCATGGGCACCTATATCGGCCTGACCATCTACCTGCCGGTCTATTTCGAGGCCGTGCGCGGCCTCTCCGCCAGCCTGTCGGGCCTGATGCTGATCCCGCTCATGGCCGGCACCGTGGTGGGAGCCACCCTGTCGGGCCGCTCCATGGCCAAGGTGAAGCACTACAAGCGCCTGCCGATAGTCGGCCTCCTGGTGGCCATCGTTGCCACGGGCCTCCTGGCGGCCTCCGCGGGGGCGCTCCCCATCGCGGCCATCGAGGTCGTGCTGGCCGTCATCAGCATCGGGCTCGGCACGCTCCTGCCCGTCTCGACGGTGTCGATCCAGAACGCGGTGGCTCCGCACGAGCTGGGCACGGCCACGGGCACGGCCAACTTCTTCCGCTCGCTGGGCGGCGCCTTCATCGTGGCGATCTTCGGGGCCATCGTGCTCGGCGGATCGGGCATGGGCGGGGCCTCGAGCTTCGAGACCCTGAGCGCGGCCGCCGCCCAGAACGGCGTCAGCCTTGCCGACGTGTTCAGCTACGTGTTCGTCGCCGCCATCGTCGGGTTCGGCCTCGCGCTCGCGTTCCTGCTCGCCATGGAGGAGCGTCCCCTGCGGGGCAGCGCCGTCAAGGCGGCCGAGGCGGCGATCGCCGACTGACCGGGTTCAGTCGAGGGTCTGGCGGAAGCGCGCCACTGCCAGGATCATGGCGGCGAGCGTGAACAGGCCCAGCGCCAGAACGTCGGCCTGCAGGTCGACGAAGGTCGCTCCCTTGAGCATGATGCCGCGCACGATGCGCAGGAAATGCGTGAGCGGCAGAAGCTCTCCGAAGGTCTGGGCCCAGCCCGGCATGCCGCGGAACGGGAACATGAATCCTGACAGCAGGATGTTGGGCAGGAAGAAGAAGAACGACATCTGCATCGCCTGGAGCTGGCTCTCGGCGATGGTCGAGAAGGTATAGCCCACCGACAGGTTGGCCAGGATGAACAGCAGCGTCAGCAGGATGAGAAGCCCAAGGTTGCCGACGACGGGCACGCCGAAGAGCAGTTTCGCGGCCGACAGGATCAGAGCCGCTTGCAGGCCGCCGATCACGACGTAGGGGGCGATCTTGCCGAGCATGATCTCCACGGGCCTGATCGGCATGGCGAGCAGGCTTTCCATGGTGCCGCGCTCGATCTCCCGCGTGACGGACAGGGCCGTGAAGATCAGCATGGTCAGCGTCAGGATCGTGCCCATGAGGCCGGGCACGATGTTGAGCCGCGTTTCGCCCGCCGGGTTGTAGCGGCGGTGGATCCGCAGCTCGTAAGGCTGCGGCCCGGGCGCGAGGCGGGCCGTCGGCCCGGTCAGGTCGCGGTTGAACACCGTCGTCGAAAGCCCCTGGAGCGCCGCGACGGCGCTTCCCGATGCCACCGGATCGCTCGCATCCGCGATCACCAGAAGGGCAGGGCGCTCGCCGCGGATCAGGTCGCGGCCGAAATGGGCCGGGATCTGCACTCCGAACTGTACCTGCCCCGACAGGATCAGGTGGTCGAGCTCCTCCTCGCTCGTCGCGCTGACGCGGATGTCGAAATACCCGCTGGCGCGCAGCGCCGCCAGGAACGAGCGCGCGAACACGCTCTCGTCCTGGATCAGGACGGCGGTCGGCAGGTGCTTGGGATCGGTGTTGATCGCGTAGCCGAAGAGCAGCAGCTGGGCGAGCGGAATGAAGATCATCGTCGCGAAGGTGATGCGATCGCGGCGCAACTGCAGCAGCTCCTTGATGAAGGTCGCCAGAAGGCGGTCGAGCGAGGCGCGAAGGCCATAACTGCGCCGCCCATCGCCCGCGCCGGCGCTCATGAGAAATTGTCCTTCGTCCGGCTCATCAGGTCGATGAACACGTCCTCCAGCGTCGGCTCTCCGGGCGCCCAGACCTGCGGCCCGCGCTCGCGCAGCTCTCGGGTCGCGGCATCGAGCTTCTCGCGGCTGCGTCCGCTCACATGCAGCACCGTGCCGAAGGGCGCGACCATGTCGACACCGTCGAGGGTCTTCAGGTGCTCCGCGAGGTCCACGAGGTCGGGGCCGGTGACGGAATAGGTGGTCAGGTGCGCCTGGGCCACGACCTCCTCCGCGCTGCCCTGCGCCAGCAGTTCGCCATAGGCGATGTAGGCGATCTCGTGGCAGCGCTCGGCCTCGTCCATGTAATGGGTCGAGACGAGCACGGTGATGCCCTGATGGGCGAGCGTATGGATCTCGTCCCAGAAATCGCGCCGCGCCTTGGGATCGACCCCGGCGGTCGGCTCGTCGAGCAGCAGAAGCTGCGGGGCAGGCAGGATGCAGGCGCCGAGCGCGAGGCGCTGCTTCCAGCCGCCCGACAACTCGCCCGCGAGCTGATCGGCGCGGTTCTCGAGCCCGAGCCGCCGGATCGCGCCCTCGGCCGCCGCGCGGGGGTTCCCCAGGCTGTAGACGCGGGCGACGAATTCGAGATTCTCGCGGATCGAGAGGTCGGCATAGAGCGAGAATTTCTGCGTCATGTAGCCCACATGGCGCTTGATCTCGGCCGATTGCGTGAGGATGTCGTAGCCGAGACACGTGCCGCGCCCGCTGTCCGGCGTGAGAAGGCCGCAGAGCATGCGCAGGGTCGTGGTCTTGCCGCTGCCGTTCGGCCCGAGGAAGCCGTAGATCAGCCCGCGCCGAACCTGCATGGACAGGTTCCTGACCACCGGACGCCCCCCGAAGGACTTGGTCAGTCCCTCGACGTCGATGACGATGTCCGGCGGGGTCGGGGCCGGATGGGCTGCGGCCAGGCTCGCGCTCATGACGAGGGCTCCGGTTCGGGCACCGTGACGCTCACCGGCAGGCCGATCGGCAGGCTTGCTCCGTCGAGAGGCTGCGCTTCGACGCGGAAGACGAGCTTGGCCCGCTCCTGCTCGCTGAAGATGATCGGCGGCGTGTATTCGGCCTCCTTCGAGATGAAGCTGATCGTCGCCTGCAATCCCGCCGGGCAGCTGTCGCAGGTGACGCCGACCTTCGCGCCGAGCGCCAGCGTGGCGAGACGGGGCTCGGGCACGTAGAAGCGGATGCGCCGGTTGGCGGGCGGCAGGAGGGCGAGAACCGGCTGTCCGGCCGCCACCATCTCGCCGGCCCGGAAGTAGATGTCCTGGACCTGGGCATCCGCGGGCGCGCTCACCTTTCGCTTGGCGAGGCGCGTCTCGGCCTGGTCGAGAGTCGCCTGAGCGGCCTGCACGGCCGCCTCCGCGGCCTTGATCTCGGCGGAGCGGCCCGCGATCTGGGCCGCCTGGATCTGGCGCTGCACCTCCTCCAGGGCGGCCTTGTCCCGCTCATAGGCGGTTCTCGCCTGGTCGAACTGCGCCTTGGCGGCGATGCCCCGGCTGAACAGGGTCTGCTGCCGGTCGAGCTCCGCCTTCGACAGATCGAGCTGCGCCTTTGCGCGCTGCTCCTGCGCCCGGATGACGGCGATCTCCTCGGGGCGCTGGAGGGCCGATTGAAGGTTGGCGAGCTGCGCCTGCGCCTGCTGCAGCCGCGCCTCCGCCTCGCTCTGCTGCGCGACCTGCGTCGACGATTCGAGTTCGAACAGCAGCTGGCCGGCCGCCACGCGGTCTCCGTAATCGACCTCGAGGCGGTCGATCCGTCCGCCGTCTTCGGGTGCCATGAAGACGAGATAGCCTTCGACATAGCCCTGAAGGCGATTGGGGCCGCTCTGACGGGGCCAGTAGACCCATGCCGCTCCGCCTCCGACCGCGAGGGCGAGCAGGACCAGCGCGGCGATCCACCCACGGGTCATGGAACCGGTCCCTTCAGGGCGGTCATCAGCAGCGCCAGGTGCGTGTCCAGCATGGCCTCGACGTCGAGCGGCTCGAATCTCTGGAACAGGCTCGTCCACAGGATCGCCACGACGCCGGGCGCGATGGCGAGCTGGGGGAAGCGAACCAGCGCGTCCGAACGGAATTCGCCGCGGGCGACGCCCTGCTCGGCGATGCCCCGCAGGAGCCGCATGCCCTTGCTGATGACCTCGCGGTGATAGACCTCCGCCAGCTCCGGGAACCGTCCCGCCTCGCTCAGCAAAAGTCGCACGATGTCCATGCGCCGTGTGCCGAGGACCTCCTGGCGCAGGAAGGCGAACAGCATCCGCAGCTTGTCTTCCGCCGGGATGTCGAGAGCCGTGACGGTCTGCTCCATTCCGGCGATCGGGCCGCCGATGCCGGAATGGACCAGGGCCTCGAACAGGCCCTGCTTGGACGGCACGTAGAGATAGATCGTCCCCTTCGCCACGCCTGCCCGTGCAGCCACGTCCTCGAGGCGCGCTTCCACGAAGCCCTTCTCCAGAAACACCTCGAGCGCCGCGTCCAGGATCGCCTGGAGCCGAGCCTTGCGCTCCTCCTCGTTGCGGGCGGGCGTTCGCCGTGGGCCGGACCGTTTCATCGGCAGGGACATCCCAAGTATGTGACTGACTGGTCAGTCATCATACAGAAACGCGCCAGAATGTCGAACAGGCTGGGTAGAGGCCGCCAGCTTGGCTTAGAGCCGCCTTCGGATCAGGATCCAGGCGGCCGTCAGCACGATCAGGAGAAGCAGGATCGTGCCCATCCCCTCGAAGGCCCGCTGGGCCCGCTCCTCGGCGGCCGGAGGGGGGCCGGGCTCGCCGTCTTCCCCCTCGATGATGGGCGGGCGGCCCAGGACCCGGATCACGGGACCGGACCCGCCGGGGGCAAGGAGCGCCCGACCGTGAGGAATCAGGATGGCGGTGAGATCCGGTGGCATCGTTCCTCCGGCGGCACCCGGTCCGGTCGAACGACCAGTCAACTCCGGTCTCACGGCGCTTTTGGGGACGCCTGCGGCTTCATGCCTGGGGATAGCGGTGCAAGCCTGTGGAGCATTCGGCCGATGCGGGCACTTTCAGGCCCGCCGTCGTGTTAGGACCAAGCCGGTTTCTGGATCATGCGAGGGAGGCTGATGAAGGCAGGCATCGACATGGGAGTGGCGTCCTCCGCCCCCGGAGGACAGGCGGCTCTGCTCGATCTCGAGGAGCTTCTGGCGACGCGTCTGCTTGTCCAGGGCAATTCCGGCTCCGGCAAATCGCATCTCCTGCGCCGTCTTCTCGAGCAGAGCGCCGCGCTCGTCCAGCAGGCCGTGATCGACCCGGAGGGCGATTTCGTGACCCTGGCCGACAAGTTCGGCCATGTGGTGGTCGACGCCTCCCGCAGCGAGGGCGACATCCAGCGCATCGCCGCCCGCGTGCGCCAGCACCGGGTCTCCGTCGTGCTGAGCCTCGAGGGCCTCGACGCCGAGGCGCAGATGCGCTGCGCGGCGGCCTTCCTGGGCGGCCTCTTCGATGCGGACCGGGATTTCTGGTATCCCATGCTCGTGGTGGTGGACGAGGCGCAACTCTTCGCCCCCGCGGTCGCGGGCGAGGTCTCGGACGAGGCGCGGAAGGTTTCGCTCGGCGCCATGACCAACCTCATGTGCCGCGGCCGCAAGCGCGGGCTTGCGGGCATCATCGCGACCCAGCGCCTCGCGAAACTCGCCAAGAACGTGGCGGCGGAAGCCTCCAACTTCCTCATGGGCCGTACCTTCCTGGACATCGACATGGCGCGCGCGGCCGATCTTCTGGGCATGGAGCGCCGCCAGGCCGAGATGTTCCGCGACCTGGAGCGCGGCCATTTCGTGGCCCTGGGGCCGGCCCTTTCGCGCCGACCCTTGCCGATCCGCATCGGCCCGGTCGAGACCTCCACCCGCACCGGCACCTTCAAGCTGATGCCGTTGCCCGAGCAGCCGAAGGAGGACGCCCGCGACCTCATCTTCAAGGCGGGCGAGGACGAGATCGCGGCCCGCCCCGTGGTCCAGCGCCGCGCGCCGCCCCCACCGCCGGCTCCCTCCACCAACGATCTCCTGGCCCAGCTCGCCCGCACCCGCCCGGCCGCCGCGCCGGAGCCTCAGGCGGAAGCCACCGAGGAATCGAAGGCCGAGCGCGAGGCCGCGCTCGACGCCATCCTGCGCGAGATTCTCGACGACCCCGAGGCGGCGTTCCGCACGGTGGCGGTGCTGTATCAGGATTTTCTCGTGCGTTGCCGCATCCGTCGCGTCGGCGGCGAGCCCCTGAACCTTCCGGCCTTCCGCCGCCGCCTCGCGGTCGCGCGCGCCGGCGTCGACACGGCCACCGCCGAGGGGTCGGAATGGGATCGCGCCGTGGCCTTCGCGGCGGATCTCGCGGAGGACATCCAGGGCATCTATCTGCTCCTCGCCCGCGCCGCCATGGAAGGCGCGCCCTGCCCGCCGGACGGCGAGATCGCGCGTGCCTGCGGCAGCCGTTCGCCGGGCCGCGCGCGCCGCCTCATCGCCTATATGGAAAGCCGCAACATCGTCGTGACCCGCAACGACCCGCGGGGCCTTCGCATCATCGCGCTTCCGGACCTCGGCTGGGAGACGGGCCCCGGCGATCCGAACGCCTTCGAGGAACCGCAGCCCTCCTCCGACAACCGGGATCTGTTCGCGGTGGGGTAGGGGCTCGGGTCACGCGCATGGCCTCGGGCGAATCGCACCGTCCGGCCGATCAGGAGCGGCGGGCGCGGGCATCGGCGCTGGACGGATGAGCCGCGCCGTCAGGCCGCCGAGCGGCCGGCCTGCGGCGGAAGTTCCAGCACCATCCCGAAATGCTTCGCGAAGCCCCTGTGCCCTTCCGGCGTGATGGAGAGCGCCCGGCTGTCGCGAAGCCGCTCCACCCAGCCTTGGTCGAAGCAATGCCGGCACAGGGCTGCCCCCAGGCTGCCCGCCAGATGCGGGCGCCGCTCTGTCCAGTCGAGGCAGGGCTTGCAGAAGATTCGCCTGCTGTGGCGGATCCGGTCGATATCGAGACCGAGGCTGACCAAGAAGGCGCGTCCGCTCCCGGTCACCTCGCCTCCGTCCTCGGCGAGGCGCACATGGCCCTGTTCCTGCAGGGCATCCGCGATCCTGACCCCGATCTGCCCGGCCAGATGATCGTAGCAGGTCCGTGCCAGCCTCAGGGCCTCGTTGCCGACCGCACGGGGATGGCGCGGGCGGGTTTCCGCCGCGACGTTGGACATGGTTTCGAGCATCTGCCCGACGAGGGGCGAGGCCAGCCTGAAGTAGCGGTTGCGGCCCAGCGGCGTCACGCAGGTGAGGCCGAGATCGAGCAGCTTTCCCAGATGGGCGCTGGCCGTCGAGGGCGAAATCCGCGCCAGATAGGCGAGTTCCTTCGCCGTTCGGGAGCGCCCGTCCATGAGCGCGATCAGGATCGCCGCACGGGCCGGGTCCCCGATGGCGGCGGCGACGGAAGCGAGGGAGAGGTCATCGGTCATGGGGCCATCCTAGTCCGGCCCGCCGGCGCCATCCAGGCGCAACGCTTCGCTCGCGGACGAAGCGTTCGCCCATGACAGGCCCCCGCCGCCGGACGATGCTCCGGCCCGAAACGAGGGCTTCGCATCATGACACCGTTTTCTATCCCGTTTGCGGCTCCAGGGGCACGGCCGTCCTCATGGCTGTCGCGGGTCCGGTCCTGGCTGCGCCGGGTCCGGGCCGTCCGGGCCACGCGGGCGTCCATCGCCCATCTGACGCCGGACCAGCTGCGCGACATCGGCCTCGTCACCGACGACCCGATGCTGGAACTCGACGAGCACCGGCGATACTGGCACAGGCATCTGATGCAGGGGTGACGAGATCCGGACATGCTTTCGCATCCGGGCAGACGCCGCTACTGTGCGCGCCCCAACAGTGACGAGACGATGGACATGCACAACGACCGCCTGAGCCTTGATGAAATCGCCCGCCGCGTGGACGCGAAGGCCGCCGATTACTGTGCCCTGAGCGACCGCATCTGGGCGATGCCGGAACTCGCCTTCGAGGAACATCGCTCGGTGGCCGAGCAGATCGCCATGCTGGAACGCGAGGGCTTTCGCATCACGAGGAATGTCGGCGGCATGGCGACGGCCTTCGTGGCGGAGTTCGGCCGGGGCGGCCCCATCGTCGGCATCCTCGGCGAGTTCGACGCACTGCCCGATCTCGCGCAGGAATCGGGCCTGACGGAGCACAAGCCGACGGCGGCGGGAACGCCGGGCCATGGCTGCGGCCACAACCTCCTGGGCTCGGGATCCGCGCTCGCGGCCGTCGCCCTGAAGGACGCGCTGGAGGCCGAAGGCATCGCCGGCACCGTGCGCTATTACGGCTGCCCCGCGGAGGAGAGCGGATCGGGCAAGACCTTCATGGCCCGCGCGGGCCTGTTCGACGATCTCGATGCCGCCTTCTGCTGGCATCCGAGCGTCGTCAACGAGGTGCAGACCACGTCCTCGCTTGCCTGCATCCAGGCCTATTTCCGCTTCAAGGGCCGCGCATCCCATGCGGCGGTCGCGCCGCATGTGGGGCGCAGCGCGCTCGATGCGGTGGAGCTCATGAACGTGGGCGTGAACTACATACGCGAGCACATGCCTTCCGATGCCCGCGTGCACTACGCCGTCACCAATACGGGCGGCAACGCGCCGAACGTGGTGCAGGCCTATGCGGAGTCGCTCTACCTCGTGCGCTCGCCGCATCTGCCGGATGCCGAGCGTCTGTTCGAGCGCGTGAAGGTCATCGCTCAGGGCGCCGCGCTGATGACGGAGACCGCCGTCACGGTGCAGATCACGGACGCGACCTCGAACGTGCTGCCCAACAAGGCTCTGCAGGAGGCCATGTACGAGAACATGCGCCGGCTCGGGCCTCCGGCCTTCGACGAGGCCGATCTTGCGTTCGCCGGGAAGCTGCAGAAGGCGGCACTGACCGACGAGGACATCCTGGCCAGCGTGAAGCCGCACGATCTCTCGCTCAGGAGCAAGGTGCTCCATGATGGCGTGCTCGCCATGCCGACCCGGGAGGAGGTCCAGATGGGCACCACGGATGTGGGCGACGTGAGCTGGATCGTGCCGACGGTGCAGTGCCACGCGGCGTGCTTCGCCATCGGCACCCCGTTCCACACCTGGCAGCTCGTGGCCCAGGGCAACCTGCCCGCCGCCCACAAGGGCATGGTGCTGGCCGCGAAGGCCATGGCCTCCACCGCGGCCGATTGCCTGCGCAACCCGGACCTCGTCGCCCGCGCCAAGGCGGAGCTGAAGGAGCGCACCGGCGGCCGGGCCTATGTCTGCCCGATCCCGGACGACGTGACCCCGGACGACCTGCGCGCCAAGGCGGCGTAGTCGCCTGCCTGCTCTCGAAGTGGCGAAAACGCTCCGGCCATGAGCCGGGGCGTCTTGCATTTTCGCAACATGACTTTGGCTTTTGCCCAGGTCGCGTTTGCAGAGGTGCAACCATATCTTACTGGTCAGATCAATGGAGGTTTCCATGAAGCTGACCGGAATTCATCACCTGACCGCCGTCACGGCCGACGCGCCCGGCAACCATGCCTTCTACACGCAGGCGCTGGGTCTGCGGCTCGTCAAGAAGACCGTGAACCAGGACGATGTCAGCGCCTATCACCTGTTCTATGCGGACGGCCTGGCCTCGCCCGGCACGGACATCACCTTCTTCGACTGGCCGGTGCAGCGCGAGCGGCGCGGCACGCACAGCATTTCGCAGACGGCCCTGAGGGTGAACGGCGAGAAGGCCCTGCAATGGTGGAAGGACCGCTTCGCTTCCCTCGGCATCCGGCATGAATCCGTTGCCGAGCGCGGCGGACGGCTCGTGCTCGATTTCGAGGATTTCGAGGGCCAGCGCCTGAGCCTGGTCGACGATGGCGGACAGGGAGAGGCGCATCCCTGGGAGCGCAGCCCCGTTCCGGCCGAGCACCAGATCCGGGGCCTGGGTCCCATCACGATCAGCGTGCCGCGCCTCGACCGCACGGCCCGCGTGCTCACGGACGCCATGGACATGCGGGCGGCCCGCGAATACCGCATCGGCGACACGCCCGTGCATGTGTTCGAGATGGGCGAGGGCGGGCCGGCGGCGGAGCTGCACGTGGCGGTCGAGCCGCAACTGCCGATGGCGCAGCCGGGGGCCGGCGGCGTGCACCACGTCGCCTTCCGCACGCCCGACGAGCGGACCTACCAGGAATGCTGGGAGCGCCTGCAGACCCTGAGGGCGCCCTCCAGCGGGCCGGTCGACCGCTACTACTTCAAGAGCCTCTATTTCCGCGAGCCCAACGGCATCCTGTTCGAGATCGCCACCGACGGTCCCGGCTTCGCCACGGACGAGCCGATGGACAAGCTGGGCGAGCGCCTCGCGCTCCCGCCCTTCCTGGAGCCGCGCCGGGCCGCAATCGAGGCAGGCCTGAAGCCGCTCTAGAGCATTTTTCGGCGAAGTGGATCCGGTTCGCCGTCAAAAAATGCGGCGCAGCAAAGAAGAGAGCTGATTCCACGTGAGTGGAAGCAGCTCTAGGAGCCTCGAACGCAAAAGTAGACTTGCACTTTTGGGATCAACTCCGATGCTTGAATAACCCTGGCGCTCAGGGCGCCAGGATGCCCTCGATGATGTCGACGACCTGAGCCGCCTCGCCGAATGTCGCGAGGCGGCTTTTGTGTCCGCCCAGCAGTTTGGCGAGTTCCGCGATCTGGTTCGCATCCGCCCGCGCGGGCTCGATGCTGCCGCTCTCGTGAGTCAGGCGGTACCATTCGCTCATCACGGCGGTGCTCTTCTGGCCTTTCACCTCGAAGCGGTTGAACTCCTCCGCCTCGCCCTCCACGGCTCCGTCGATGGTGAGCGTGCATCCGGCGGATCGCAGGACGGCCCGCATGCGGGTCTCGCTGCCCGAGGACCCGCGCTCGACGGAGCGCTCGACCAGTCCGATCGGGCCGAAGAGGCGCAGGGCCAGGAAGACGAAATGGGAGACGACCTCGCGCGTGAAGCCGCCCTGCTCGGGTCCCGCGAGCCATGACGCCGCGCCGTGCTGCCAGCCTCTCGGCCAGGTCCGGAAGCGGAGCGTCAGATGGGCCGAAAGATCCTCCCCCAGGGCTCCCGTCTCGACGAGTTCCTGCATCCGCAGGGCTGCCGGGGCGGTCGCGAAGGGAAAGTTCACGGCTGCGGGCACGCCCGCTTCCTTCACCGCGTCGAGGCAGCTGCGCGCGGCCGACGGAGAGGCGGCGAGGGGCTTCTCGCAGAAGACCGCCTTGCCCGCGCGCGCAACGCTGCGGACGAGCTCCTCATGGGTGGCGGGCGGCGTCGCGATGTAGATGCAATCGACCGACGGATTGCCGATGAGGTCCTGCACGCTGCCGGCGCGGGGAATGTCGATCTCGACCGGCGCCGGATCGTATCCGCCCACGATCGAGAAATCCGGATTGGTCCTGAGACTGTCGATCAGGCGGCGCCCCATGGTGCCGAGCCCGATGATGCCGATGCCGTACATGCCTGTCGCTGCCTTCTGAAGTGATCGATGCTCCGCCTATAGGGCTCCATCGGGCGGGAGGCGAGAGCCGGGCGGGCAATCTTCTCCGCGGTCGTTATGGCTCCGTCCTGCCCCGCAGCGCCCTCAGGGCATTCAGGATCACCGCCACGTCGATGGCCTCCTGGATGAGCGCGCCCTCGACGGGCGCGAGATAGCCCAGAGCCGCCGCGATCATGCCCAGAAGCGAAAGGCCGATTCCCACATAGACGCTCTGGAGGGCGATGGCCCTGGAGCGGCGGGCCACCTGGATGCCGAGCAGGATGCGATCAAGCCGATCCACCAGCAGCACCACGTCGGCGGCCTCGGCCGAAGCCGCCGCTCCCTTCGCGCCCATGGCGACGCCGAGGTCGGATGCTGCGAGAGCCGGTGCGTCGTTGACGCCGTCGCCCACCATCATGACCGGACCTTGCCGCCGTTCCTCCAGAACCACGGCGATCTTGCGGTCGGGCGTCAGTTCCGCATGGATCGCGTCGAAGGGCAGGCCCTCCGTCACGGCCTCGGCGACATCGCGGCGGTCGCCGGTGGCGAGCACGATGCGATGCAGCCCCAGGCGGCGGAGATCGTCGAGGAGGCGGGCGGTGCCGCCGCGCAGTTCATCGGCCAGGACGAGGAGGCCCGCGAGCTGCCCATCGACCGCGACCGCGACCGTCACCGAGCCGAGGGCGTGGTGGCCATTGGCCAGGGCTTCGTTCGCGCCCGGGACCAGCGAAGCCACGAAGCTGCGGCCTCCCACCACCACATGCCGTCCTTCGACCATCCCTTCCGCGCCCTCGCCCGGCGTCTCCACCACGCCGGTCGGCAGCGGCAGGGGCAGGCCACGCCTCTGGGCCTCCATGACCAGCGCCTGGGCGATGATGTGCTTGGAGGCCTGATCGAGGGACGCCGCGATAGCCAGCAGCTCGTCCTCGGACAGCCCAGCGACCGAATGGATCCGCGCGATGCGGGCTTCACCGTGGGTGAGGGTGCCGGTCTTGTCGAGCACGAGGGCGCGTGCTCGGGCCAGAACCTCCAGCGCCTTGCCGCCCTTGACCAGGATGCCCGCCTTCGCGGCGCGGGAGATGCCCGACACGATGGCGACCGGCACGGCGAGGATGAGCGGGCAGGGGGTGGCGACCACGAGCACCGCAAGCGCGCGGATCGGGTCCCCCGTCGCGATCCAGGCGCCCCCGGCGAGGAGGACCGTGACGGCCAGGAACGCCATGGCGTAGCGGTCGGCGAGCCGCGCCATGGGGGCCTTGGAGCGCTGGGCCGCCTCCACCAGCCGTACGATGCCCGCATAGGTGCTCTCGGCGGCCCGATGCGTGGCTGAGAGGTCGAAGGCGTCGCCCACGTTGGTGGAGCCGCTCATCACGGCCTCGCCAGCCGCCTGCTGCACCGGAAGGGACTCGCCGGTCAGGGCCGATTGGTCGAGCACGGCAAGGCCGTTTTCGATCGTCCCGTCGACCGGGACCACGTCGCCCCGGCGGATGAGGAGCCTGTCCCCCGGCGAGACCGCCTCGAGGGGGACCTCCTGAAGCGTGCCGTCGCGGTAGCGAAGGGCCGTGCGCGGCACCCGCGACAGCAGGGCCGTCATCTCCCGCGTGGCGCGGCGCTCGGCGAAATTCTCCAGATACTGCCCGCCCGCATACATCAGGGCCACAACCACGGCGGCGAGGTGCTCGCCGAAGAGAAGCGCCCCGGTCATGGACAGGGCGGCCACGACGTCGAGGCCGACATCGCCCCGCCGCAGGCTCGCCACGATCTCGATGAGGAGCACCGCCAGGACCGGGATCGTGGCTCCGGCCCAGATTCTCCCGGCCCAGGCCTCATGTCCCCACAGGAGGGCCAGGAGGCCGGACGCCAGGCCGAGAGCCGGCAAGGCGACCAGCACCGGGCGCGCCTTCCGCTGCAGGTCCTGCAGCGTATCGGCCGCGAGGTCGCTCACGGCGGGCAGGGAAAGGGTCTGTCTCTCGGGACTCGGCATCGACCGTTCCATGGCTCGGCGGGAAGAACGGGGAGCCCCGTCCGCGCGTCGGAGTTTAGATCGATCCCAGGGGAGGCGCATCCCGGCCCGCCCGCATTGATCCGCGTCAACGCTCAGCGGGCATAGATCGCCGAATTGCCGCCGTGCTCCTTCACCTCGACGCTCTCGAGCCAGACGCGGCCGCCGGTCTCGTCGTGGACGAAGCGCGCCACGTGGTCGTAGACGTATTTCGCCGTCGCCTCGCAGCCCACGGCCGGGAGCAGCCGGAGGTCGAGCAGCCCGTCCCGGTGGAGTTCCTCGAAGCGCGCCCGCTCCGGGTCGTCCTCGGCGACCAGCATGGTGTGATCGAACATTTCCTTGAGCCAGGCCTTGACCGGCTTCAGCCCGCCGAAATCGAAGCACCAGTTGCGCTCATCGAGCTCGTAGGTGGCGAAAACGAACTTGAAGGCGAGCGCGTAGCCATGAACCAGACGGCAATGGGAATGCGTGGCCCGCCACTGCCTGAAGCAGCAGGACAGGCCCTCGTTGTGGTCGTAGGCCTTCGTCGAGCGGTAGATTTCGCGGCCCCTCGGGGGGGCGCCGGAATCGTGATGTGGGGTGGGAGCCGGCATGGTCGCCTATTCCGTGCGCTCGAGCGCGATGCATTCCTGCAGAAACTCGCGCTTGAGCTCCGTATTCTCGGCCATCTCGCCCCAGAAATACGTGTTGATCATGCGGCCGCGGTGGCTGGAGCGCACGCCGCGCTGGGTCTTGCACATATGGACGGCGCTGACGCGCACGGCCAGGCCGCGCGGCTTGGTCATGTCCATGATGTACTGGCCGATCTGCTTGACGAGCTCTTCCTGGATCTGCAGCCGCGACGCGAAGTAGTCGACGATCCGATCGTATTTCGAGAGCCCGATGATCTTGCCGTCCGCGGCCGGCAGGATCCCGATGACGGCGCCGCCGTAGATCGGCATCAGGTGGTGCGCGCACATGGAGCGCACCTCGATGGGGCCGGTCACGATCAGCTGGTCGTAAGCCTGGGCGTTGTCGAACTCGGTAATGGCCGGAGGCGCCGTGTAGCGGCCCTGCAGGATCTCCTCGACGAACATCTTGGCGACCCGCTGGGGGGTCTCGCGCGTGTTATGGTCGTTCCGGTGGTCGATCCGGAGGACGTCGAACAACTCCTCCATCTTCCTGGCAGCGGCCGCGACCATGGCTGCCCGCTCATCGTCCGCCAAAGGCTCGTCCAGAGCCTCGTTGCAAAGCCGGGACAACTTCAGATCGCGGTCGTAAAAATTCATGGACGCCCTTCCGTGATATGGTCGTACTTGCCCGAATGGGGCATCATTCCCTAATGTCATGTTAAGCTGAACACGATATGACATCATACCTCAGTTGCCACTTTATAGCGTTTGATGGTTTCTTTTATTGGTTAACTAAGATTGTTTCTTCAAAATTCACGAAGGGTACGGCTGATATTCTGCGCGTACCAGGAGGGTTGCATGCTGCGCATGAGTGTAAAGTCTTATCTGATCGGAGCGCTGGTCGCGCTGATCGGGTTCTCGGGGTTCCAGGGGGCAAGCGCCGAATCGCTGAAGGCTCCGACCGAAAAGCCGATCCTAACCGTCTCGGGCAAGATCGCCGTCACCAACGGCGAAGGCGGAGCGACGTTCGACCGCCCGATGCTCGAGGCGCTCGGCATGGTCACGGTCGAGACGACGACGCCCTGGTACAGCGGCAAGGTCAAGTTCGAAGGGGTCCCCCTCGACAAGCTCATGAAGCAGGTCGGTGCGTCGGGCGAGCGGGCCGTGGTCGTGGCGCTCAACGACTACAGCAGCGAGATCCCGCTCGAGGACTTCGCCAAGCACGACGTCATTCTCGCCCTGAAGCGGGACGGCGAGTACATGCCGGTGAGCGACAAGGGTCCGCTCTTCGTCATCTATCCCTTCGACAGCAAGCCTGAACTGAAGAGCCAGACCTATTACAGTCGGTCGGTCTGGCAGGTCGCCAAGATCATCGTGAAGTAGCCTGGCACAGCCGGGCATCGGAGGACAGGCTCGTGTCGCTGCGCACGCTCAAACTGGTGCTCGTCGCCATCATCGGCTGCTTCATCCTGTCGGCGGCCTACATCTCGAGCGTGATCGTCGAGCGCCAGAACGCGCTGATGCAGGTCTCCCGCTACAATACCGCCTGGCTGGCCAGCCAGGCGGTGTCAGAGTTCACGCGTCTCGAGCAGCGCCTCAGCGCCGTCAGCGTGCCGGGCAGCGGCGTGGACCGGGACCAGGTCGAGCTTCGCTTCGACATCATCCTGAACAGGGCCAAGCTGTTCTCCGAGGGCGAATTCAAGGATTTCCTCCAGCGCGATCCCGAGCGGCTCGCCACCGTCAACCATTTCAACGAGACCCTGGCGGCCGCGCTGCCCCTCATCCGGAGCCTGGATCGGCCCGGCGCGGCGCAGCAGGCGCTCCAGCTCCTGCAGCCCTTCGAAGCCGAACTGACCCGGCTCGCATCCGCCGCGAACCAGTATGGCGGGGAGCGCGTGGCGGAGGACCAGCGCGAGCTCATCCGTCTGCACTGGCTCTTCTCGAGTCTTGCGGCGGGCCTCATCGTCTTCGGCTGTGTTCTCATCGGTCTCCTGGTCTGGCACAACCGCCTCCTGGAACGGGCGCATCGTGAACTGCGCTCGCTGACGGAGGATCTCAAGACCACCTCGGCCGAGCTGGAGCAGGCCAACAAGGCCCTTGGCAGCGCCTACGAGGAGCTCCAGCTCCGCAACGAATCGCTCCAGGTGCGGGAGATCGAGCTCCGGATTCAGAACGAACGCTTCGACGCGGCGCTCAACAACATGTCCCACGGCCTCTGCATGGTGGACGCCGCGGGGCAGATCATCGTCTTCAACGCGCGCTTCGCGCAGCTCTTCTGCCTCGACGACAGCACGGTCCGCCCCGGAACATCGATCAGCCAGCTGATCGCGCAGGCCGAGAAGGGCCATTGGGCCTGCGCGGCCGCCCTCCGGCAGATCTTCGAGGAGCAGCAGGACCATATCCGCAACAAGCGGCATTCCTCCTTCATCCAGGAGCAGGCCGACGGGCGGACTTTCGCGATCTCGCACCAGCCCATGTCGGGCGGCGGCTGGGTCGCCACCTACGAGGACATCACGGAGCGGCGGCGCACCGAGTCGCAGATCGCCTACATGGCCCATCACGATGCGCTGACGGACCTCGCCAACCGGGTGCTGTTCCGCGAGGAGATGGAGCAGGCGCTCACCGACGCTCAGCGCAATGGGACGAACGTGGCCGTCCTCTGCCTGGACCTCGACCGGTTCAAGGATGTGAACGACTCACTCGGCCATCAGACCGGCGATACCCTGCTTCGGGCTGTCGCGGGGCGGCTGCGCAACTGCGTCCCGGCCGGAAGCCTCGTGGCCCGGCTCGGGGGCGACGAGTTCGCCGTGCTGCAGGTCGGATCGAAGGATTCCCAGGACAGCGCGGCGCTCGCGATGCGGATCGTCGAAGCCATCGGCGTTCCCTACACCATCGAGGGACATGAGCTCGTCATCGGCACCAGCGTCGGCATCGCGGTGGCGTCCGAGGAATACGTGTCGCCGGACCGCCTTCTCAAGCATGCCGATCTGGCGCTCTACTGCGCCAAGGCCGACGGGCGGGGAACGTTCCGGTTCTTCGAGCCGGAGATGGACGCCCAGCTCCAAGCCCGCCGCACCCTCGAGGCCGATCTGCGCAAGGGGCTCGCCAACAGCGAGTTCGAGCTGTTCTACCAGCCGCAGATCGACATCCGGGCCAACGAGATCTGCGGCTTCGAGGCGCTCCTGCGCTGGCACCACCCCGAGCGCGGCCTCGTCCCCCCGGGAGAGTTCATCCCCGTGGCCGAGGATATCGGCCTGATCGCACCGCTGGGCGAGTGGGTCATCGAGCAGGCCTGCCGCGAGGCGGCGGGCTGGCCGGATGCGATCAAGGTCGCGGTCAATCTCTCGTCCGTGCAGTTCCGCAACCGCGGCCTCGTGGATGTGGTGGCCCGGGCCTTGAGCCAGTCGGGGCTGTGTCCGAGCCGGCTTGAGCTGGAGATCACGGAATCGGCCCTGCTGCAGGACAACGACACGACCCTTACCATCCTGCACCAGCTGCGCCGGCTGGGGGTGCGCATCGCCATGGACGATTTCGGTACTGGCTATTCGTCCCTGAGCTATCTGCGCAGCTTCCCGTTCGACAAGATCAAGATCGACCAGTCCTTCGTGCGCGAGCTGTCCTCGCGCGCCGATTGTCTGGCGATCGTGCAGTCCATCGCGAATCTGGGCGCCAGCCTGGGCATGTCGACCGTCGCCGAGGGGGTGGAGACCGAGGACCAGTTCCGGCAGATCCGCGCCGCCGGCTGCACCGAGGTGCAGGGCTTCTATTTCGGCAGGCCCAAGCCCGCCCGGGAGCTCGTTCACACGCTGGCGGCGCTCCGGCGGACCATGGCGGTGGCCTGAGACGGGGCCGCCTCCCGCGCCTCAATACCCGAACGAATACGAGACCGTCAGGCCGAACCCGACTTGGTTCTCCGAGCCGAAGCGCTTGACGATCGGGCTGTCGGCCGCATCGCCCACGAGGCGCTTGTAGGACACGAAGGCGGTGGTGGCCCACTGCTCGGACCAGTCGTAGGTGGCGCCGGCGGTCGCCCCCACCGAGGTGATGCCGCCGGAGGGCCTGTAGGGCGTCACCTGCCCGTTGAGGGCCGCTTCGAGGGGCGTCACGCCGAAATAGGTCCGCGTGAACTCGGTGTCGCCGAGGGAGAGCCGCGGACCGGCCGAGAGGGTGAAGGCGCCGAGCTTCTGCACGACGTCGAGGCCGAAATCGGCCACGAAGCCCTCGTGCCCATTGATGCCGCGCCGGACCTCGGCGCGGGCCCGCAGGAACCCGACCGGCCAGTATTCGACGAAGAGGCCGGGCTCCACCGCCCAGTCGATCTTCTCGAGGCCGTAGAGGCGGCGGTCGTCCTGAAGGTAGCGTCCGCCCTGGAAGCGCCCGACCACCCCGAAGCGCACGTCGGAGGCGTCGAGGAACGAGAAGCTCAGGCCGTCGTCGGGGGCGCTGAAGCGCTCGACGGTTCCGGCGCGGCGGACGCTCAGCGACGGATAGCCGATGACGCTGAAATCGTCCGCGCCCGGATAGGACGGTCCGACCCGGAGGTTGCCCTTGAGCGTCACGATCCAGCCCGCGGGAATGGTCGGCAGCGTCGCGAAGAGCGGATCCGCGGCCCGGGCCGGGACCATCCCCAAGCCGGTCGCGAGGGATGCGGCAAGGACGATGGTTTTCGTGACGTGCATGATTCTGGACCTCGGTGTTCGCTCGGTCCTGCCGTCGTGACTTCAAACTCACCCAAGGTCAAGCTGCTGCCCGCCCGCTTTTCGTCAGGATCTTGACGTCAATCAATCTCATCCTGAACGGACTTCTCTAGGATCGGCGAGCCTGCAAGGAAAAGTAAACCATGTCGAAGCGTCCCAGCCGCAGCCTTCCGGCCAAGAAACCCGTTCAGACCCTGGACATTTCTCCGATGGCCGGGGGAGCGGTGCAGGCGCTCCCCGGCCCGCAACCCCAGGCGCCGGGGCCTCTTCAGATCCCGGCCGACCACCCCTGGCTCGAGGAGATGGGCGTCGATCTGGACCGCACCTTCCATGCGACCCTGGCGCGCTTCACGAGCGGGCTTTCGCCGGCTGCCCTCAGGAGCGCCTTCTTCGACTGGGCCTCGCATCTCGCCATGGCGCCGGGCAAGCAGATCGAACTCACGCACAAGGCAGCCCAGAAGGTCGCGCGCCTGGCGGAATATTCCCTGCGGTGCGCGGCAACCGGGGCCTGTCCCGAAGCCTGCATCGAGCCGCTCCCCCAGGACCGGCGCTTCGCCGCCGAGGAGTGGAAGACCTGGCCCTACAACGTGATCCAGCAGAGCTTCCTGCTGCAGCAGCAATGGTGGCACAACGCGACGACCGGCGTGAACGGCGTCACCCGGCAGCACGAGAACGTGGTCGAGTTCGCCTCGCGGCAGATCCTCGACATGGCGTCGCCCTCCAATTTCGTGCCGACCAATCCCGTCGTGTTGCAGAGGACCCTCGAGACCGGCGGCGCCAATCTCGTCCAGGGGCTGAAGAACCTCGCCGAGGACTGGAAGCGCGCCGTTGCCGGGCACAGTCCCGTCGGGACCGAGGCCTTCCAGGTCGGGCGGGACGTGGCGGTCACGCCCGGCAAGGTCGTCTACCGCAACCATCTGATCGAGCTGATCCAGTACGCCCCCACGACCGGCGAGGTCCGGCCCGAGCCGGTCCTGATCGTGCCCGCCTGGATCATGAAGTACTACATCCTGGACCTGTCGCGGCGGAACTCCCTGGTCCGCTATCTGGTCGGCCAGGGCTTCACCGTCTTCATGATCTCCTGGCGCAATCCGACCGCGGAGGACCGCTATCTGACCCTGGAGGATTACCGCACCATGGGCGTCATGGATGCCCTGAAGGCGGTCAAGACGATCGTTCCGGGCCAGAAGGTCCATGCCACGGGCTACTGCCTCGGCGGAACCCTGCTCCTGATCGCCGCCGCCGCCATGGCGCGCGCCAGGGACGACAGCCTCCAGTCCATCAGCCTCTTCGCCGCGCAGGGGGACTTCAAGGAGGCCGGCGAGCTGACGCTCTTCATCAACGAGAGCCAGGTCGACTTCCTCGAGGACCTGATGTGGCAGCAGGGCTATCTCGACACGAAGCAGATGGCCGGGGCCTTCCAGCTCCTGCGCTCCAACGACCTGATCTGGTCCCGATGGGTCACGCATTATCTCATGGGCGACAGGGAGCCCATGAACGACCTGATGGCCTGGAACGCCGACGCGACCCGCATGCCCTTCAAGATGCACTCTGACTATCTGAGGCGGCTCTTCCTCGACAACGACCTGGCAGAGGGCCGCTTCAGGGTCGGGAGCCGCCCGGTCGTGCTCAGCGACATCCATGTGCCGATCTTCGCGCTCGGCACCGAGCACGATCACGTGGCGCCCTGGCGCTCGGTCTACAAGATCAACCTCCTGACCAATACGGAGGTGACCTTCGCGCTGACCTCCGGCGGGCACAATGCGGGCGTCGTGTCCGAGCCCGGACACCCGAACCGCCATTACCGGGTGGCGATGCTGGGAGCCCGCGACCATTATCTCGATCCGGACACATGGCTGTCGCGCTCCGAGTACCGCGACGGCTCCTGGTGGCCGGAATGGGTGCGCTGGCTCGATGATCGCTCCGGGGGGCCGGTGCCGCATCCGGCCATGGGAACCCCGGAGGGAGACTACCCGCCTCTGGAGGACGCGCCGGGCACCTATGTGCTGCAGCGATGACGGCGCAACCCGGAAGGGCCAACGCCGTAACGTGGGCGTGAGCCCGGATCTTCACCTGTCCATCATGGAAGGCGGACGCCGTGCGCGTCCGCCTGCTCGCGTCATGATCCTCAATGGGCCATGAGGATCGGGAACTCGCAAGAGCTCAGCATCTCCCGGGTCGTTCCGCCGAGCATCCATTCCCGCGCTCGGGAATGGCCGTAGCCTCCCATGACGATCAGATCGGCCGACATCCTGCGGGCCTGCTCGAGGATCACGTCGCTCACGTCGCGGCCCCGGCTCTCGGCGATGCTGACCTCGACGGACGTGCCCAGGCGGTCGAGATGCTTGGCGATATCCGCCGCGGGCTCGCTCTGACCGTCCCGCGCTGGCTCCGGGTCGACGACCAGCACTGCGGTCCGGGCCGCCTTCGCGATGATCGGGGAAGCCTCGGCGACGGCGCGGGCGGCTTCCCGCGTGTCGCGCCAGCAGACGAGAACGCGCCGGATCGCATCCGAAGGGCTCCTGTTCGGAGGCACGACCAGGATGCTTCGTCCACCCTCGAAGAGCACGGCGTCGAACAGATCGATCCACTGTCCGGTGCCCTCGTCGCCGTAGGGGCGGCTGGTCACGAACAGGTCGGTCCAGCGAGCTTCCGCGGCGGCGCGGTCGGGCAGGCCTCCGGGCACCTCCTCGATTCGCCGGATCTCGTTGGGAACGCCCAGACGCGCGAAGCGCTCCGCCAGCCGCCGCTGGACGGCGTCGCCGTTGCGCCGGGCTTCGTCCTCCAGCGTGACCAGGATCTCGGCGACGCCCGCCCCGGCATCCATGGGGGCCACCATCGGCATGTCCGGGAGGGGGTTGGTGAACAATCCGGTCACATGGGCCTGCGAAGCCGATGCGATCGCCTCCGCATACTGCAGGCGCTCCTCGTCCTGCGGGCTGCCGTCCAGGTGGACGAGAACGTCTTTGATCATTGCAGTTCTCCAGTGGTGAATTCGACCTTGGCGGCAAGCCCACGGATCCGCTGTCCAAACCGATGAGCCTCATCCGGAGGCCTATGCGAGGAACTTATGCCGATTCAGGGTCGCTCGAATTGATGCGCATCAAGAATCTGTCAAGCCGCGCGCCTTTCGTCAGCGCCCCCTGCGGCCATAGGCCCGCATGGCTTCGAGCCATCGCCTGCGCCTGGCATCGCTGATCGAGGCGACACTTCCGATGAGGGTCGTCCTGACCGGCCTGACGCCGACGAAGCCCAGGATGCTGCGCCTGAGGCTCTTCAGGCTGTGGGCGCGGAAGTAGAGGCGATAGACGAAGGCCGGCATTCCCATCGTGACCACGATGCGGGCGGACTTGCCCTTGAGCAGCCTGACTGCCGTGCCGCCGGAGCCATACGCGAAGGCGAAGCCCGGGCGCAGGACCTGCTCCAGAAAAGCCTTCAGGAGTGCAGGCATGCCGCCGAGCCAGAGCGGGTAGATAATGACGAGATGGTCGGCCCAGCCGATGGCATCCTGCGCCTCTGCGATGCGGGCCGGCGGCTTTTCGTTCTCCCACTCGTGCTGCGAGCGGACGAACGGCACGTCGATGTCGCCGAGCCCGATCATCCTGACCGCATGTCCGCCCTCCTCGGCGCCTGCCCGATAGGCCTCCGCCAGAGCGTGGCAGAAGCGAGCACGCTCGCGATCCGGATGCCCGTCGATGATGACGATGCGGCGCGGCATGGGTCTTGTTTCCTTTCGGGCTCTCCGCCCGGCCGAAGCTACCGGCTCGTGATGCGTCCCAATATGATCTGCGTCAAAGCGGCCGCTGGCCGAAGGGCCCAGAATTGCTCCCGCAACAAGGAGCATCACCGTGAACAAGAAAGTGAAAATCCCCCATGACGGTCTGGTTGTCGTCAGCGACGGGCGCAAGGCCCTGTTCCTGAAGAACCAGGGGGACGACCTCTATCCGAACCTCCAGGTCGAGCGCGTGCTCCAGGCGCCCGAGAATCCGCCGACGCAGCAGCAGGGGACGGACAAGCCGCCGCGCGCCATCGCGGGCGGCCAGCGGAGCACTATCGAGCAGACCGATTGGCACGATCTGGCCGAAAAGAAGTTCGCCGGCGAAGTCGCGGACATCGTCAACGCCACGTGCCTCAACGGCGCCGTGAAGAACATCGTCGTCGCGGCGCCGCCGCGCACGCTGGCCGAACTGCGCAGCCGCTTCTCGAACGAGGTGAAGCAGCATCTCCTCGCCGAGATCAACAAGGATCTGACGAAGCACCCCGTCTACGAGATCGAGCAGCACCTGACGACGGGCGCGTGACGCGCGCCGCCGGGACCGGACGGCCATGGGGAGGGCGTACGTTCTCCCCTGGTCGCTCGGGCCGCCGTCTCGGCGGCCCGTCCCGGAAGCTCGGGGCGAACTTTCCGGCTTTCGGGCGGTTGATGGATGAAGCGCATCCTGTCCGCGTCGCCGGACGGAAGGCCGAAGGGGAGAGACTTCTTGACCAGGATCGCCAGCAGCCGTCCGCAGCCGGACGAGTTCTATCCGAAGCCGCCTCCGACGGAGCCGGTCCCCGCCGCCCCCACGCCTCCCGAGACCCCCTTGCCGACGGATCCCGCCGGCGTGCCGTCGCCGATGCCCGAGCAGGTGTCCGAGCCCGAGAGGCGGGTGATCCACCCCACGCCGCCGCCGGAAGTTCCCTGACGCGCGAGCCTCAGGCCAGAAGGCCTATCGCGAACCGGGCGCAGACGATCACCAGGAAGATCCCGAACGCGACTTCGAGGTGGCGCTTCGAGAGGCGGTGCGCCAGACGCGCCCCGATGGGGGCCATCCAGATGCTGGTCGGGATGAACAGAACGAGGCCGATGAGCGAGATGTAGCCCAGCGCCAGCGGCGGCTGCAGCGCGAGCACGTTCGGATATTCCGCCATGCGCGGCCAGCCCGCATAGATGTAGCCGATGGCCCCCGGGATCGAGATGAGGATGCCGAGCCCCGAGGATGTCGCGACCGCCTGATGGATCGGGCGGTTGTAGAAGGTCATGAACAGGTTCGAGAGCTGCCCGCCGCCGATGCCCATGAGCGCGGAGAGCACGCCGATGATCCAGCCGTAGACGATCATGATGGGCTTGGCCGGCATGTCGAGCCCGAGCCGCCACGTATCCTTGCCGAAGAGCAGCCGCACCGCCGAGACGCCGGCCACCAGCACGAATACTGTCTTGAAGAGATCCGCCGGCGCATAGCGGGCGACCACGCTGCCCATGATGACGCCCACCACGACCGGGACGGCCCAGACCCTCAGGATCGACATATCGACCGCGCCCTTGGCGTGGTGGGCCTTGAAGGATCGGATCGAGGTGGGGATGATGATGGCGAGCGACGTGCCGACGCATAGCGGCATCCGCACCTCGTCCGGCACCTCCAGCAGGCGGAAGAGCTCGTAGAGGATCGGCACCGCCACCGCACCGCCGCCGACGCCGAACACGCCTGCCAGGAAGCCGGTGATCGCACCGGCCGCCAGGAGCGAGACGGCGAGCCAGACCAGATCGAAGAGGGGGATACCGAACATGATGAAAACCGTCAGTGGGCAGGCGGGCGTGCCAGCCTGCGGGTCATGAAACGTTTGCCTCGCCGAAGCAAGGGATGATGCGGCCCTGGAGCATCGGATCCAGCAGTGGAATGGAAGCCACTCCCGGGATCGATCCGATGCTCCGCCTTGCATGAGCGCATCGTGCGACCGCAAAAGCCGGGTCCACATTTCACGGGCGTGGACCTCCGGTTCCGTACGATGCGCTATGCGGATGCGCCCCGGGCCTGCCGGGCACGCTCCTGATACTCCCGCGCCCGCTCGTCGATCCAGGACCGGTCCGTGATCCCGGCCGGATTCGCGCGGGTCGCCATGGCGTCCATGAAGGCGAGGAAGCGCTCATGGGCGACGCCGTAGAGGCGGCGCAGCTCCTCCAGCGGCTCGGGATGGTCGTCCACGCGAAGGTCCAGCACGGGATAGGGCTCGGTGCGCCAGACCTTGATGGCGGCGGATTGCTTGCCGCGCTTGTCGCCGCCCTGCTCCTGCCCCGCATCGAGCGCGCTCAGCAGCCGGTCCGCGAAGGGCAGATCCATGCGGCGCTTGTAGGCTTCGAGCGTCGCCTCGATCACGGCAGGACCCGCGAGCATGTTGCCCGCGACCGAGACGCCCTCGTCCGTCAGGTGCCCGCACCAGTCGATGCATTCGCCTCCCGTATGGGCTGCGGTGCGGCCGTCCCGGTCGATGACGTGGAGCTGGCGGGATTCGCGTCCGGGATCGCCGGCGGTGAGGATCGACACGATCTCTTGTGCGCTGCGCCCCTCCGCCAGGAGCTTGAGGCCGTCGTGGCCGTAGAGCGGATTGACGAGGGCCTGCGTGGCCAGGGCGCCGATCTGGGCCGCGCCATGGGGGCAGAGCGCCCCCACGGCGAAGAACTTGGTCGTGACCGCGACGCCGTAGGCGCCGGTCTCGGGGTCCTTGGCGATGATCGACCATGTCATGGCGGCGGCTCCTCAGCGACCGACCGCGTAGGCCTGCATCAGGCGCGGCGTGGCGGCGCCATGCAGCAACCCGTCCTTGTCGCGGCTTGCCGCCACGAGGCGGCCGACCGTCCAGGCGGGCGCGACCTCGACCTCGTGGCCGCGGGCGCGCAGATCGTCCAGAACCGCCTCGCCGAAGCTCTCCTCGGCCATGAGGTGGCCAGGCTTCTGCTCGCGCGGATAGAAGGAGGAGGGGAAATGCGCCGTGTGGGACATCGGCAGGTCGATGGCCTCCTGCAGGTTCAGGCCGTGGTTCGCGTGGCGCAGGAAGAGGAGAAGCTGCCACTGCTCCTGCTGGTCGCCGCCGGGCGAGCCGAAGACCATGTAGGGCTCGCCGTCCTTTTCCGCGAGGGTGGGGGTGAGCGTCGTGCGTGGACGCTTGCCCGGCTCCAGGCTCGCGGGCAGGCCCTCCTGCAGCCAGAACATCTGCGCGCGGGAATTGAGCATGAATCCGAGTTCCGGAATGACCGGCGAGGATTGCAGCCAGCCGCCGGACGGCATCGCCGCGATCATGTTGCCGAAGCGGTCCACCACGTCGATATGCACCGTGTCGCCGCGCCGGGCCGAGCGCATGGAGGCAAGCGTCGGCTCGCCGCCCGAAACTTTCCGGTCGGTGGTGGAGAGGTCGCGCAGCGCCTTCAGGGTGCGCTCCACCTGGGCCTCGTAGCCCTCCACGCGGCCGGGGCGCAGTTCGAGCGATGCCCTGTCGGTGATCAGCTTGCGGCGCTCGTCGTTATAGGCATCGGAGAGCAGAGTCTCGATCGGCACGTCGATGAAATTCGGGTCGCCGTAATAGGCCTCGCGGTCCGCGAAGGCGAGCTTCATGGCCTCGGTCACCGTATGGATGAATGCAGCGCTCGTCGGGCCCATGCTGGCGAGATCGAAGCCCTTCAGCAGTGCGAGCGTCTGCAGGAAGACAGGGCCCTGGCCCCAGGGCCTGATCTTGTTCACCCGGAAGTTCTGGTACTCGTAGGTCTGCGGCGTGTCGTAGCTTGCGGACCATTTGGCCATGTCGTCGGCGGTGAGCACGCCGCGGTGACGCGAGCCGCTCTGGTCCATCGCCTCCGTCTTGCGCACGAAGGCGTCGATGGCCTCGGCCACGAAGCCCTTGTAGAAGGCATGACGCGCAGCCTCGATCTGGGACTCGCGGTTGCTGCCCTTCGCCTCCGCCTCGCGCAGGATGCGCTTCCAGGTCTCGGCGAGCTGCGGGTTGCGGAAGAGCTGGCGCGGCTTGGGCGCCTCGCCGCCCGGCAGGAACACCGCGGCGGAGGTCGGCCATTCCGTTTCGAAGAAGCCCTTGAGGTCCTTGATGGTGTTGGCGACGCGCGGCAGCATCGGATGGCCCTGCTCGGCATAGTAGATCGCGGGCTCCAGGACGTCCCTCAGGGACATGCTGCCGTGGTCGCGCAGCAACAGCATCCAGGCATCGAAGGACCCCGGAATGACGGTGGCGAGCAGACCATTGCCGGGGATGAGCGAGAGGCCCTCCCTCCTGTAATGCTCGATGGTCGCGCCCTTCGGCGTGGTGCCCTGGCCGCAGAGCACCTCGATCTTCTTCGTCCTGGCCGAATAGAACACGGCCGGGACTTCGCCCGCAGGTCCGACGAGATGCGGCTCGACCACCTGCAGCACGAAGCCCGACGCGACGCAGGCGTCGAAGGCGTTGCCGCCGCGCTCCAGCATCGCCATGCCGGCCGCCGAGGCCAGCCAGTGGGTCGAGGTGACGATACCGAAGGTGCCGAGAATTTCAGGCCGGGTCGTAAACATGCGTATTTTCCGAAGTTGCTGTTTCTTGGTGTCTTAGTGTTCGCGGGGATCGAGCGCGTCGCGCAGTCCGTCGCCGAGAAGGTTGAAGCCGAGCACGATCAGGAAGATGGCCGAGCCTGGAAAGACCGACATCCAGGGAGCCTGATCCATGAAGTTCTTCGCGGTGTTCAGCATCGAGCCCCAGGAGGGGTTCGGTGGCTGCTGGCCGAGGCCGAGGAAGGAGAGGCTCGCCTCCGCAATGATCGCGGTCGCGACCGTGAGCGTGCCTTGCACGAGGATCGGCGGCAGGACGTTCGGCAGAACGTAGCGCGCCAGGATCCAGAAATCCGGAAGGCCGATGGCGCGCGCGCCCTCCACGTAATCCTCCGCCTTGACGGTCAGCACCTGGCCGCGCGTGAGGCGGATGAAGATCGGCATGGCGGAGAGGCCGATCGCGATCATTGCGTTGGTGAGGCTGGGACCTAAGAACGCCGTGAGCGCGATGGCGAGGATGAGAAACGGGATCGCCAGCATGGCATCCGTAGCGCGGGAGATCGACGCATCGGTCCAGCCGCCGAAATAGCCGGATACGAGGCCGAACGGCACACCCAGGATGATGGCGATGAAGACCGAGACGACGCCAGCCATGATGGAGGCACGGGCTCCCAGGAGCATGCGCGAGAGGATGTCGCGGCCGAGTTCGTCGGTGCCGAACCAGTACAGCGCGGAGGGCGCCTTCCGGATGCTGGTGAAGCTCGGCTTGATGGGATCGAAAGGCGCCACGTAGGGCGCGACGATCGCCGCGATCACGAAGAAGAGGACGATCAGCCCGCCGAACACCGCGCTCCGGTTCTTCAGGAAACGGGCGAGAACGCGGTTCCGCTTCTTCGGCAGGGCGACGTCGTCGGCGGCTGAAACGGCGACAGCGGTGGTCATGCGGCGTGCCTCAGGCGTGGGTTGACGAGGACATAGAGGACATCGGCGAGGAGGTTCATGACGATGAAGCCGACCGCCGTGCACAGCACGACGCCCTGCACCACCGCATAGTCGCGGTTGAACACCGCATCGACCACGAGCTTGCCGAAGCCCGGAATGGTGAAGATCTGCTCGGTGAGCACTGCGCCCGCCAGCAATTCGCCGAAGAGCAGGGTCGAGAGCGTCACGATGGGCACGAGCGCGTTGCGCAGGGCATGCTTCAGGATCACCGTGCGGGACAAGAGGCCCTTGGCGCGGGCGGTGCGGACATAGTCGGAGCGCAGGACGCTCAGCATGGCGCTGCGGGTGTGCCGCATCAGGCTCGCGGAAAGCCCGGTGCCCAGCACGATGGCTGGCATGATCATGGTCTTGATGTTGAGCCACAGATCCTCGCCCGGCGGCACGTAGCCGGAGGCGGGCAGGAGCCCCCAGCGCACCGAAACCAGCATGATGAGCAGGATGCCGAGCCAAAAATGCGGAATGGAGAGTCCCGAGAGCGCCACCACGTTGGCGGCATAGTCGACGGTCGTGCCCTTCCTGACCGCCGAGATGATGCCGGCCGGAATGCCGACGGCCAGCGCCACGATCATGGCGAGCACCGCGAGCTCCAGCGTCACGGGAAGCTTGCTGAGGATCAGATCGAGGACGGGAATGTCCGTGCGCAGCGAGATGCCGAGATTGCCCGTCAGGGCCGAGGTGATCCAGGCGAAGTACTGAACCGGGATCGGATCGTTGAGATGGTACCGTTCCCTCAGGTATTCGAGCACCTGCGGATCGCGCTCCTCGCCTGCCATGGTGAGAACGGGGTCGCCCGGCAGCAGCTTCTGCAGGGCAAAGACCAGCACCGACACGATCACGAGGGTCGGAATGGCGATCAGGATACGTCGTCCGATATAGCGGAGCATCAGCTCAAATCACCCGCGAGAGGAAGGGAAGGGCGTGCCCAGCCTTCGCCGGGCACGCGGGTTGTCGTCCGATCAGGAGGCGAGCTTCACGCCCTTGAGGCGGATCATGCCGTCCGGATAGGGCTTGAAGCCTTCCAGCTTCTTCGTGTGCGCGAAGGGCCAGGGTTGATAGTAGAGATAGATGATCGGCAGTTCGTCCTTCAGGATTTCCTGGGCGGAATCGTAGAGCTGCTTGCGCTTGGCCTCGTCGTTGACGATGCGGGCCTCGTTCAGGATCTTGTCCACTTCCGCGTTGCAGTACTTGCCGTCGTTCAGGCCGCCCTTGCAGGTCACGAAGGGATGGATGTTGCCGTCCGGATCGACGCGGCCCGACCAGCCGATGGCGTTGACGTCGAAGTTGCCGGCCTGGGCTTCCTTCTGCATGGCCGCGAATTCGGTCGGCCGCAAGGAGATGTCGAAGCCTGCTTCCGCGGCCATCGCCTGGATGATCTCGGCGATCTGCTGGGTGGTCGTGCTGGTGCCGAAGGTCAGCTCGAACTTCACCCGGTCGACGCCCGCTTCCTTCAGGAGCTTCTTGGCCTGCTCGACATTGCGCTTCTTGGCGGCGAATTTCGGGTTGTTGTACGGACTCGCTTCGGGGAACGGCTGGCCCGCGGGCGGGAAGATGCCCTGGCCCACCACTTCGTTGATCACGTCGCGGTCGATGGCGAGTTCGAGCGCCTGGCGCACGCGCTTGTCCTGACCGAGCGGGGTCTTCGCGCGGTCGCCGTTGTTGGTGTTGATGGTCAGGCCCTGATAGCCGATGCCGCTGACGGGAGCGAAGACCAGCTTCGCATTGCCCTTCACCGCGGGGACGTCGCTCGGGGCGAGGCGCTCGATGAGGTCGAGATTGCCCGATTGCAGGTTCGCAAGGCGCACCGTGGTGTCTGGAATGGGCTGGAAGATCACGCGCTCGAAATTGTAGTCCTTGGCGTTCCAGTAATCCTTGAAGCGCTCGAGCACGATGCGGTCGTTCTGCACGCGCTCGACGAACTTGTAGGGACCCGAGCAGACCGGCTTCTGGCCGAAATCGGCGGAAGCCAGCGCCTTCGGGGACATGATCATGCCCGCGCGGTCGGAGAGCTGCGAAATCAGGGTCGCGTCGGGGCGCGAGAGGTTGACCTTCACGGTCATGGGGTCGACCACGTCGACGCTCTCGACCGAGGTCAGCTCGCTCTTGCGAAGCGAGTCGGGCAGGGTGCGGGCGCGATCCAGATTGGCCTTCACGGCGGCCGCGTCCATCGTCTCGCCGTCATGGAACTTGACGCCCGGGCGCAGCTTGAAGGTCAGCGCCTTGCCGTCGTCGCTCCAGCTCCATTCTGTGGCGAGCTCCGGCGTGAACTTCAGGTCGGGCGTGATGTCGACGAGCTTGTTGCACAGCGACGTGAACACGATGCGCCCGACGAAGGTGCGGGCGCGGTGCGGATCGAGCACGTCCGGATCCTCGTTCAGCCCGATGCGCAGCGTCTGGGCCGAGACCGCGGTGCTCATCAGGAGCCCGGCGGCCAGAGCCATCAGGGGTAGCTTCTTCATCCTCTCGTCCTCCAAGTCTTTCTCTGGATGTCTTTCTCTGGATTCGTCGTCCTGTGGGTCAGGGGCTCGTCGTGACGGGCTTGTCCTGCCGTTCACGCCAAGTTCGATAGAGCGTCAGGCGCTTGGCGAGCGCCGGGCTCGGGGGCGGCGCGCTGATGGAGCCCGCGCCCGCACCCTGGATGTCCCGCCAGAAATGGCACGCCACCTTCCGCCCGTCGGGCGCGGCCTCGAGCGCGGGATGCTGCTCGCGGCACAGGGGCCGGGCATGCGGGCAGCGGGTGTGGAAGCGGCAGCCCGGGGGCGGCGCCGCGGGGCTTGGAACGTCGCCTTGCAGCAGCACCTTCGGCTGGCGGTTCGTGGGGCTCGGGATCGGGATCGCGGCGAGAAGCGCCTGCGTGTAGGGATGGAGCGGGTTGTCGAAGAGCGCGTCCGTCTCGGACAGCTCCATGATCTCGCCGAGATACATCACGGCAACCCGGTCGCTCATGTGGCGGATGACGGCGAGATCGTGCGCGACGATCACGAGGGTGAGGCCGAAACGTTCCTTGAGGTCTTCCAGAAGGTTGATGATCTGCGCCTGGATCGACACGTCGAGCGCCGAGACCGGCTCGTCGCCGACGATCAGCTTCGGATCGCCCGCGAGTGCCCGGGCGATGCCGATGCGCTGACGCTGGCCACCCGAGAACTCGTGCGGGTAGCGGTCCATGTGGGTCGGCAGCAACCCGACGGTGCGCATCAGATCGGCCACGCGGTCGCGCTTGTCTTTGCCGCTGGCAAGGTTGTGGAGCCAGATCGGCTCGGCGATGATGTCGCCCACGTTCATGCGCGGGTTGAGCGAGGCGTAGGGGTCCTGGAAGATGATCTGCAGGTCGCGGCGCAGGCGGCGCAGCTCGCTCTTGTTGAGCGTGAGGATCGACCGGCCCTCGTAGCGCACGTCGCCGGCGGTCGGCTCGATGAGGCGCAGGAGCAGGCGGCCGAGCGTGGACTTGCCGCAGCCGGACTCGCCCACGATGGCGAAGGTCTCGCCGCGCCGGATGCCGAGCGAGACGCCGTCGACCGCGCGCACGACGGTGGGGGACGCGAACAGGCCGCTGCCGCCGAAATGCTTCTTGAGGTCGACACCCTCGAGGATGATGTCGTCGTTTTCAGGCATCACGCTCATCAGGCGGCTCCACGCTTCTGTTCGAGGGGCGCGTACCAGCATCGCGCCCGGTGGCCCGGCTCGAGCTCGCCGAGCGGCGGGAGCTCGGTCGCGCAACGGGAATCGGAGAAGGGGCAGCGCGGGGTGAAGCGGCAGCCCTTCGGCATCAGCTCCGCGGGCGGAACCGTGCCGCGGATCGTGGCGAGCCGCCCCTGGCGGCGGCCGAGCGACGGGACGGAGCCCATGAGGCCGATGGTGTAGGGATGCTGCGGATCCTCGAAGATCGCCTCGACGGGTCCGCTTTCGACCACGTGCCCCGCATACATGACCACGACCTCGTCGGCGACCTCGGCCACGACGCCGAGATCGTGGGTGATGAGGATCATGGCGGTGCCCGTTTCCTCCTGCAGACGGCGGATGAGCGTGAGGATCTGCGCCTGGATCGTTACGTCGAGCGCAGTGGTGGGCTCGTCCGCGATGAGAAGCTGCGGATCGTTGGCGAGCGCCATGGCGATCATCACGCGCTGGCGCATGCCGCCGGACATTTCGTGCGGGTAGGCGCGCAGGCGCTTTTCGGGCGCCGGAATGCGGACCTTCCGGAGCATGTCGAGCGCCCGCTCCATCGCCTCGGCCTTCGACACTTTGCGGTGGCGCACGATGCCTTCCGCGATCTGGTCGCCGACGGTGAAGGCCGGATTGAGCGAGGTCATCGGCTCCTGGAAGATCATTGCCATCCGGTCGCCGCGAAGGTCGGCCCGCTCGCGTTCGGGCATGGTCAGCAGATCGCGGCCGTCGAACCGGGCCGAACCCGCGATGATCCGCGCCGGCGGCGTGGGGAGCAGGCCCATGAGGGCCAGCGAGGTCACGCTCTTGCCGCAGCCGGATTCGCCCACGATGCACAGGGTCTTGCCCTTGCTGACCGAGAAGGAGACATCGTCGACGACGTTCACGCCGCCGGGCGCCCCGTCGAAGCGGATCGACAGGCCCTGAACCTCGAGGAGCGGCTGCTCGGCCGCGAGGCCCGCCTGTCTGGTCCCGCTCACGTCCCCGATTTTCCGCTGCGCCGCTTCATATGCCATGGTGGAGTTCTTCCTCGGTGTCCGTGGACATCTCGTTCCGGGGATTCGTCCCCTCGGTCTGTTCGGGCAGGGGACGCGTCATGACCTTGAGAAGACCGTCGCGCACGAGCTCCAGATGGTCGCGCATCGCCTGCTCCGCCGCATGGGCTTCGCGCTGGGCGATGGCGGCGATTACGCGGCGGTGCTGATCCACGTAGATCCGCTGCCGCTCGCCGGAGCGCGCCCGCTCGCGCAGAAGCCGCCATGTGGTGTCCTGCCGGATGCGGTCGACCAGGTCGAAGATCGCCAGCAGGAGGCTGTTGCCCGCGGCTTCGGCGATGGTTCTGTGCAGGGCGCTGTCCCAGAGCTCGCGGGAATCCGCATCGGCGCTGGCGGCGGTCTTCTCGGCCAGACGCACGAGCCGCTCGATGTCGCCGTTCGAGGCGTTCAGCGCCGCGAGCCGCGCGAGGGCCGGCTCGATCTCCAGGCGCACGTCCATGACCTCCAGGGGATGGGTGCGCTTCGACAATTCCTCGAGGTTGGTCTGCGGCTGGGCGGGCCGCCGCCCGAGAAACGTGCCCTTGCCCTGATGGCGCCAGATGCGCCCCTCGGCCTCGAGCACCTCGAGCGCGCGCCTGAGGGCGGGGCGGCCGATGCCGAGCTGCGCCGCCAGAACCCGCTCCGCCGGGAGCCGCTGCTCCCCGTCGAAGGTGCCTTCTTCGAGCAAGGCTCTCAGCCGCCCGAGGGCGAAATTCGAGCTGTCCGACAAGGGCTCGGGTGTGGTCATCCTGCGTCGCCGATACGAAACAAAATTACTGATGATACTTTATCGGGCGAACGAAAGTTTCGCCTGAGAGACCATCTGCGAAACCAAGTTAGAACAAGTCTGAACCAATTTGCAATTGGTTCTCTGCTGGTTTTTCGTTCATTCGTGCGGTTTCGGCGGGCAGCGGTGGCGCCGTTCAGGGCACGGGGTGGCGAAAGACCCTACCCGGGAGCCTTCATTCCGATCTCTGAGAAGGCCTCGTCGAGACACAGCGACCCGGGGACGATCCGGTTAAAGCTGCCGGGTGCCACGGGCGTCAGGATCTCATAGCGCGTAGGGCCGGCGCATCCCTTCAGGACGCCCAGGCCCAGGTCCTCACTGCCCGCATCGGAAAGGCCGAGCAGAAGGCCCATCGGAGGCGGCATCTCGAGGCCCGCGAGAGCGAGGCGGGATCCTTCGACCGTTATCGTCGAGGCTTTCGCGAAGTAGCGGCGGAACGCCTCCCGCCGGGCAGCCCTCCGCTGTCCGTCGGTCTTGCGCTTCGCTTCCACGGAGGCCGGCAGGCGAAGAATCGTGGCCCCGGAATGGTCGCCCAGGATCGCGTCCAGATCCGGCCCGTCGCCCAGGGCGATCAGCAGGTCCGGGCGAAGCAGGGCGATCTTGGCAGCCTTCAGCTTCCGGCCCGGCCCGGCCAGGAGGCCGCTGGTGTTGGTGACGATGAAATCCGCGTCCGTTGCGTGGGCGAGGCGTTGGATCCCTGCCATGAGCCTGCTCCAGCCGAGCACCGGATTGGTGGTCCCGGCGAAGGCGAGCTTCAGGCCGTGCGGGTCCTCCATGGTGACGCAGGCGGGAGGCCCGACGGTCTTCTGCCCGAGATCGGCGTCGAGCAGGGCGGCGCTGCGGCCTGCCTGCCTGGCCTCATCGGCGAGAAAGCGGCAGAGGGTGCTCTTGCCCGCATCGATCGCGCCGAGCACGAGCGCACTGCGGATGCCGTCGCGCCGGATCCGCGCAGCTCCCTCGGCCCAGGCGGGCGGGATGTGCAGGAGAGCAGGCGATGCCTCGCGGCCATCGTGCCCTTCGGCGGCTTGTCCGGGGCGGCGCTTCGAGAAGGCCGGATGCATCGCGGTCTATCGCGGTGCCGAGGCCCTGCCGCGACGCATCAGGCGGGGCTCTCGACGCGCAGATTGTTCTGCACGTGGGCGACGCCCGAGGCCAGCTCGGCGAGATCCTCGGCGCGGTACTTGAGGCCGCGACTGGCGACCGTGCCGGAGAGGGTCACTTCGCCCGCTTTCACCTGCACCTCGATGTTCGAGGCGTCGATGAAGCGGTCTTCCGTCAGGCGCTCGCAGACATCCTCGTAGATGCGCTCGTCCGAACGCTTGTAACCCCTGGGGCCGCGGCCGCGATGCGGACCCGACGGCTGGCGCGCCCGGTCGTCCCGGTCGGCCCGCGTCTCCGCATCGTTCGGATCACGGTCGCCGAAGGCGCCGTATCCGGAGCGGTAATGGCTGAAGGCCGGCGCGAAACCTTCATCGTCCGGAGGTCCTCCGTGCCCGTCCTCGATGACGCCGCCGGCGAACGTGTCGGCGTCCCTGCCATAGCCGCCCGGATATTCCCGGCCCTCGCCACGGAAGCCGACGGCGCCCTTGGGGACATCGCCGTAGCCGTTGTCATCGCCAGAGGGGTTTCTATTCCTGCGCCGGGTGTCTACCATGGGTTTCGCTCCTGCTTTTGCCAAGAGCAACAACCCCGCTTCCGTGTGGTTCCCGAGCGCACACGATGATTCACGAGCGAGCCCGGACCGCATGAAGGCAGCGCAGCGCATCAAGCTCTTCGAGGATGTTTTCGCCCGCGATGGCGGGCGCTGCGTCTATTGCGGGACACCAACGCGCCGTCTTCAGAAGGGACTGAGCCGCGCGCCCGATCTCGCGACGCTCGACCATGTGGTCCCGCGCTCGATGGGAGGGCCGCTGAGCCGGGACAATCTCGTTCTCGCCTGCCAGGCCTGCAACAACGAACGCGGCATCATGGACGCTGAGGCGTTCCGTGCGCTCAAGAGACGCCATGGAACATGAGCGTTCCCCCTGACGTTCGGCAAGCGACAAGCGCCACGAGCGACAGGGAGAGAACGATGAACATCGAAGATCAGGTGCGTGAGGCGATCATTGCCGAACTGCGGCGCCAGTCCGAGGCGTCCGATCAGGGTCTTCGCGTCAAGACCGGCGATGCCGAGATCATCACCATCGAAGGCCGCGTGAATCTCGATGAACTGACGATGGCCGTGGTGGGATCTCTCGCGGGAGGGCCGTGAACCTGCGGGCGGGGCATCGCCTCCGGTAACAAGCGCCCTGACCATTAGGACAGGAATTGCCCGCCATAGGTAAGAATTCCGAAGCAGCCGACAGTCTATCCTCCGTAAGGGATTTGCCGTTATTCCGTACGGGAAAATACGTAGAAAGCTCATATTTAACACGGCTTTAACCGGGGTCTGGACAGATGAGGGAGAGCCAAAACGGCAAAACTATAAAAACCAATATCCTGAGATGACCAAATCGATCAGCCCGACTCAACGCGAGATCTTCTTCGACCCGGATTCCTTCATCGTCTCGAAGACCGATATGAAGGGCAGAATGACTTACGTGAACCGGATCTTCTGCGAGGTCGCGCACTATACCGAGCGGGAGGTGATCGGACAGCCGCATAGCCTGATCCGCCATCCGGACATGCCGCGCGCGGTCTTCAAGCTGCTCTGGGACACGATCCAGGACGGGCGCGAGGTCTTCGCCTACGTCAAGAACATGGCCCGCACGGGAGACCATTACTGGGTCTTCGCCCATGTGACGCCCTCCTTCGATCACGATCGGCAGGTCTGCGGGTTCCACTCGAACCGGCGCGTGCCCAAGCGCGACGTGGTGGAGCAGATCATCACTCCGCTCTACGCCGAACTGGTCCGCATCGAGGCCTCTCACCGCAACGGCAAGGACGGCCTTGCGGCCTCCTACCAGCACCTCATGAACACGGTCACCGCGAGCAAGCCGAGCTATGATGAATTTGTCTTCTCTCTCTAAGGCGGGTCTCGGATTCTCCGTCGCGGCTCTCGCGGTCGTGGGGCAGGTCGGCTGGTCGCTCGCCACGGGCTCGGTTCCGCCCGCCGCGTCCCTCATTGGGCTGGTCGGGCTCGGTTTCGGCGGCCTCATGCTCCGGCGCGCCCGGCGCTCCATCGCGACTGCGACCGATGTCATCGCCCGGGTCGGGCAGGGCGATTTCGAGGCGCGGATCGTCGGCAGCCGCGAGGCGGGCGATCTCGGGCGTCTTCACGGCACGGTCAACGACACCACGGACAAGATCGACGCCTATATCCGCGAGTCGTCCGCCGCGATGAACGCGATCCGCAACAACCAGTATTTCCGGCGCATCCTGCCGGACGGCCTCCATGGCGCGCTTCTCAACGGGTCGGCCATCATCAACGACGCCGCCGCGGTGATCGAGCATCGCATCTCGGCCTTCCGCATGTCGACGGGCGGATTCGAGCAGGCGATCAACGCCATCGTGCATGGCCTGTCCGAAGCCTCGTCGGGAATGAGCGCGATGGCGTCCAGGCTGCAGCAGGGCGCATCCACCACCGACGAGCGCACGAGCCTCGTGGCGGCGACGGCCGCCGACATGGCGGTGAACGTGCAGACGGTCGCGGCGGCCGTGACGCAGCTCGTCGCCTCGGCCCAGGAGATCGGCGGCGAGGCCGACCGCTCGGCCATGAAGGCCCGCCGGGCCGCAGAGGAAGCGCAGGCCACGGGAGCGATCGTGGACGGCCTCAACACGGCCGTCGAGCGGATCGGCAACGTGGTGAACCTGATCACCACCATCGCCGAGCAGACCAACCTTCTGGCGCTCAACGCCACCATCGAGGCCGCCCGCGCGGGCGAGGCGGGGCGCGGCTTCGCGGTCGTGGCGCAGGAGGTCAAGGCGCTGGCCAACCAGACCGCCAGAGCGACCGAGGAGATCACCCAGGAAATCGCGGAGCTGCGCCAGGTCTCGAACGCGGCCGTGGCGGCGGTCGCCGAGATCTCGACCATCGTGACCGATATCGATGGTGCTACGTCCCGCATCGCCCAGACGATTTCGGACCAGACCGCCGCCACCGCCGAGATCGCCCGCAGCGTCGAGCAGACCTCCGCCGGAACGCAGGACGTGACCGAGAACATCCAGGGCGTGAGCCAGAACATCGCCGAAACCAGAATGCTGGCCGACTCCGTCCTGACCGCCTCACAGGAGGTCGCGCTCCAGGGCGATCACCTCAGACAGGAAGTGCAGAATTTCCTCGTCGCTCTCCGTCAGGGGCCCATGGACCAGCGCGCGGACGAGGCTTTCGTGTTCGAGGAAGCCAAGCGCCGACGGCAGGCCGCCTGAGCAAAGCTCCGCGACGACAAAAACCCCGCTCGATAGAGCGGGGTTTTTTCATGGAGGGCAGCCGCGGTCTTCCGGTCCGGTCAGGCGGGGCGCGATGCCTTCGGCGGGAGCGGGAACAGGCCGATGAACTTCTGCGCCAGCGTGCGGTCGCCCTCGATCCGCAGTGCGCCGGCGGCCTCCAGGGCGTCCAGGGGCTGGCCGCCATAGATCGCGCCCGCGAGGACCGGCGGCGTCCCGGCGAAGATCAGGTCGGCCCGGTCGAGGGCGCCACGCGCGATCTCGATGCGGCCATCAGTCAGATGGGCCAGGTATGTCTCGTCGCCCAGGCGAAAGCCGATCCGCGCGTCGAGGCCTCTCGCCCGCTCCGGATCCAGCATCGTCCGCAGCGAGAGGAAGAGCGAAACGGCGCTGAACGGCAGGGTCGGATCATGCGCGGGCGAGCGAGCGGCCCAGCGGCCGAGCGCCTGGAAGATCGGCTCGCTTTCATAGCCCCACTCCGTCAGTTCGTAGACCTGGGTCCGGGCTGGCGGAGGCAGCTGGCGGCGCACGAGGATGCCGGCGTTTTCCAGCCCTTCCAGGCGCTGGGTGAGGACGTTGGCGCTGATCCCGGGGAGGCTCTCGCGCAGGTCGCTGAACCTTTTCGGCCCCAGCATGAGCTCACGCATGACGAGAAGCGCCCAGCGTTCCCCGACCAGATCGAGGGCGTGGGCCGCCGCGCAGGCGTCCTCATAATGGCGCCAGGAACGGCCTTCCGGGTGTTCAGTTATTTTTTTTAACTTCATAGTTGCTTTTTATAACTTTGTAGGGAATCAATGTCAAACCACAAGCCAGAGGAGAGACCAATGTCCAAGCTGATCTTCGTGAACCTGCCGGTCCGGGACCTGCAGCGTGCCACGGCCTTCTATCAGGCCCTCGGGGCCGAGAAGAACGAGCAGTTCTGCGATGGCACGGCGTCCTGCATGGTCCTGTCCGAGACCATCCACGTGATGCTGCTGACCCACGACAAGTTCCGCCAGTTCACCCCGAAGGCCATCGCCGAGGCCAGGGACGTCACCGAGGTGCTGCTCTGCCTCTCGGCCGAGAGCCGGGAAGCCGTCGACGACATGATCGCCAGGGCCGGCGCGTCTGGCGGGACGGCCGATCCAGGTCCGAAGCAGGATTACGGCTTCATGTACGGCCGCAGCTTCGAGGACCCGGACGGTCACATCTGGGAGATCATGTGGATGGATGTCGAGGCCGCCAGGACCGCCATGGCGACAGCCTGAACCGAAACCGCCAGACGAGGAACGATCCATGACCGACCAGCCTTCCGCCGTCTTCGAATTGTCGATCTCCCGGCTGATCGATGCTCCGCCCGAAACCGTCTACCGCGTCTGGACCGAACGCACCGGCGAATGGTGGGCGCCGCGCCCCTACACGACGCCTGTGGTCGAGCACGACCTCCGGTCCGGCGGGCGCTGCCTCACGGTGATGAGGTCGCCCGACGGGATCGACATGCCCGTCGAGGGCGTGTTCCTCGAAGTCGTGCCGAACCGGAAGATCGTCTTCACCAATGCCTTCAAGGCTGGATGGATTCCGCAGGATCCGTTCATGGTCGTGACCGTCACCTTCGATCCGGAGGGAACGGGAACCCGCTACACCGCGCGCGTCCGGCACTGGACCGAGGAGGCGCTGAAGCGTCATGAGGCGATGGGCTTCCACGAAGGCTGGGGCATCGTCACGGACCAGTTTGCCGCCCTTGCCGAAGGTCGCTCCGTGGCCGCGACAGCGGCCTGAACGGAAAGGAACTGCCCTATGTCCAGGATCGTGCCCTGCCTGTGGTTCGACGGAAACGCCGAAGAGGCCGCGCAATACTACGTGTCGCTGCTGCCCGATTCACGCATCGATGCCGTCATGCGCTACGGCGCCGAGACGCCCGGCGGATCGCCGGGCGACGTGATGTCGGTCGAGTTCACGCTCGCAGGGATGCGCTACATGGCCCTGAACGGCGGACCCGCCTTTCAGTTCACTCCGGCCATCTCGTTCTTCGTGAACTGTGCCGACCAGGCCGAGGTGGACCGCCTGTGGAACGCCCTGTCCATCGGTGGCTCACCCCAGCGGTGCGGCTGGATCACGGACCGCTACGGCGTCTCCTGGCAGGTCGTGCCGACGGCGCTCGGGACCATGATGAAAGACAAAGACCCGGCGAAGGTCCGCCGGGTCACAGAAGCGATGCTGCAGATGATCAAGCTCGACATCGGCATGCTCGAGGCAGCCTATCGGGGCGCATCAGCCGCATGAGTTCAGGAGAGGATTGAGTCCAGTGTGGACTCAATCCTCTGTCGTGCAGTTCGGAAGCCTGACTCAAAGAGGAACTGCGGGAGATGATGCGAGTCTTCCGGCATTCGGTAGCAAAAGCCACCAGACCTTCCATCCAGGCCATCATTCCTACCCTGTGTGGATGATTGATGCTATGCATTCCTTCAGATCCCAGGCAGGGAGCGGGGCATAGATGATCATCGTGCGGAAGCTGACGCCGGATTTGCTGCCAGCATATCTGGAATTTTTCGATCTGCTGGCATTCCATGACAACCAAGAATGGTCGAGGTGCTACTGCAACTGCTTTTATGCGGATCACTGCAAGAAGCCCTGGAAGGACTGGACCGCAGAGGAAAACCGCCGATCGGTAGCCGAGCGTATTCAAGCCGGACAGATGTGGGGTCACCTCGCGTTCGACGAGCACCAGGCGGTAGGTTGGTGCGGTGCCGGGCCGAAGGATGCCATTCCGATCTTTAAGGCAGAGCCACGGGAAAACCGTGAGCATATCGGAGCCATCACCTGCTTCGTCGTGGCGCAGGCGTTTCGCGGACGGGGCATCGCGCGACATCTTCTACGAAGCGTGCTCCAGGATTTCGCGGCGATGAAACTTGAAATTGCCGAGGCTTACCCCCGACCTGGAGCAGCAACAGCCGCTGAAAATCACTTCGGCCCCCTGCCGTTGTTCTATTCGGAAGGGTTCTCCTTCTACCAAGATGATCCATCCGATGGGTCGATCATCGTTAGAAAGCGTCTTTAGGCTCGCTGCTCATCGAGAGGTGAATATATAGCGGCGACATCGAAACGCTCCTTGCTGCCGATGCTTCACGGGCTTCCAGGCGGCTATCCGTGGCAAGGTTCGTTAGCGCCTCGAACGCAAAAGTGGGAACCGGTTTTGCGTTCGAGGCGCTGAATCAAAACCTTGAAGCATCGGACGTGCGTTCGAACCCATGTCCGATGCTTTAGCCCATCTGCTTTCCCTAATATTCGGTGGTCTTTTCTGCCGAATGCCGCATCCGCAACGAGAAATGGCGGAAGAGGCAAGGTCAGCCTTTTCCGCCATTCGGGTCAGGATACCCCCCGGTTTGAGTCAGACTTCAAGACCCGGGGACAATCAGCCCCTTACACGTCGAGATTTGCCACCGAGAGCGCGTTTTCCTGGATGAACTCGCGGCGGGGTTCCACCACGTCGCCCATGAGCTTGACGAACAGGTCGTCGGCGTCGGTGGTGTCCTTCACCTTCACCTGCAGGAGCGAGCGCACGTCGCGGTCGAGCGTCGTCTCCCAGAGCTGCTGGGCGGTCATCTCGCCGAGGCCCTTGTAACGCTGGAGCTGCAGGCCCTTGCGGCCGTACGCGATCACGGCGTTGAACAGCGAAAGCGGGCCGTCGATCTGCATCTCGTCGTTCTTGCGCACGAGCTTCGCCGGCTTGGCGTAGACGTCCTGCAGCGACGTGGCGCGTTCGTCGAGCTTCTTGGCCTCCTGGCTGGCGATCAGCGCCTGGTCCAGAACGGCGGTCTGCGTCACGCCACGCACGGTGCGCGAGAAGACATAGCCGCCTTCGCTGACCTCGCCGATCCAGCCGCGTTCGAGCTCTTCCGAGATCGCATCGAGACGCTGGGCGATGTAGGCCGCCGCCGCGGGACCGCGCTCCGGATCCTCCACCACGTCGGGACGCAGCGCGCCGGCGATCGCCGCCTGCTCCACGGCCTTGCGGTTGTAGCGCGTGTGCAGGTTGTTCAGAACCTGGCGCACGAGGCGGGCCTCGTCGATCAGGTGCTTGAGCTGGTCGCCCTGGAATTCCGTGCCCGTCTCGAGGCGGAGGGAGGCATTCTCGATGCCCGCATCGATGAGGAAGTCCTCCAGCGCGCGTTCGTCCTTGAGGTAGATCGCCTGCTTGCCGCGGGTCGCCTTGTAGAGCGGCGGCTGCGCGATGTAGAGATGCCCGCGCTCGATCAGCTCCGGCATCTGCCGGAAGAAGAAGGTGAGCAGCAGCGTGCGGATATGCGAGCCGTCCACGTCCGCGTCCGTCATGATGATGATGCGGTGGTAGCGCAGCTTGTCGACGTTGAATTCCTCGCGGCCGATGCCGGTGCCGAGTGCGGTGATCAGCGTGCCGATCTCCTGGCTCGACAGCATCTTGTCGAAGCGCGCGCGCTCGACGTTGAGGATCTTGCCGCGCAGGGGCAGCACCGCCTGGAACGCACGGTCGCGGCCCTGCTTCGCGGAGCCGCCGGCCGAGTCGCCCTCGACGAGCAGGATTTCGCATTTCGACGGATCGCGCTCCTGGCAGTCGGCGAGCTTGCCCGGCAGCGAGGCGATGTCGAGCGCGCCCTTGCGGCGGGTCAGCTCGCGGGCCTTGCGGGCGGCCTCGCGAGCGGCTGCGGCTTCCACCACCTTGCCGACCAGGGTCCTGGCTTCCGCCGGATGCTCTTCGAGCCAGTTGTTGAGAGCCTCGTTGACCACGTTCTCGACGGCGGGGCGCACTTCGGACGAGACGAGCTTGTCCTTCGTCTGCGACGAGAATTTCGGGTCCGGCACCTTCACGGACACGATGGCGGTCAGGCCCTCACGGCAATCGTCGCCGGTGAGCGAGACCTTCTCCTTCTTGGTCATGCCGGAAGATTCCGCATAGCCGTTGACCTGACGGGTCAGGGCCGCGCGGAAGCCCGCGAGATGCGTGCCGCCGTCCCGCTGCGGGATGTTGTTGGTGAAGCAGAGCACGTTCTCGTGGTACGAGTCGTTCCACCACAGCGCCACTTCCACGCCGATCCCGTCCTTCTCGGAGCGGATGACGATGGGCTTGTCGATCAGCGCGTTCTTGGTGCGGTCGAGATAGCGCACGAAGGCCTCGACGCCGCCTTCGTACATCAGCTCCTCGCGCTTGCGCTCCGAGTGGCGGTTGTCGGTCAGCACGATGCGCACGCCCGAATTCAGGAAGGCGAGCTCGCGCAGGCGGTGTTCGAGGGTGGTGTAGTCGAACTCCACCATGGTGAAGGTTTCGGTCGAAGGCAGGAAGGTCACTTCCGTGCCGCGCTTGCCCGGCGCATCGCCTACGACCGCGAGCGGCGCCACCGCATCGCCGTGGCGGAACTCCATGAAGTGTTCCTTGCCGTTGCGGTAGATGCGGAGCTTCAGCCAGGTCGAGAGCGCGTTCACCACCGAGACGCCGACGCCGTGCAGGCCGCCGGAGACCTTGTAGGAGTTCTGGTCGAACTTACCGCCCGCATGCAGCTGGGTCATGATGACCTCGGCGGCCGAGACGCCTTCGCCCTGATGGATGTCGGTCGGGATGCCGCGGCCGTTGTCGGTGACGGTCACGGAGCCGTCCGCGTTGAGCGTGACCGTGACTTCCGTAGCGTGACCGGCGAGCGCCTCGTCGATGGCGTTGTCCACCACCTCGTAGACCATGTGGTGCAGGCCCGAGCCGTCATCGGTATCGCCGATATACATGCCCGGCCGCTTGCGTACCGCGTCAAGGCCCTTGAGCACCTTGATCGATTCCGCGCCGTAGGCGTCGGCGTTCACGTTGATAGCAGGTTCGGCCATGTGGGATCCTTCGGAGCGCGGCAGGAAAGGGTCGGGTGCGCGCTCAGGTTTTGATTCGTCAGATCAGATATTTAGTGACGATTGGTTGAAATTTCACCCCTACGCGCATACGCGCGCGAGAATATGGGCGGAAAAATCCACCAAAAAGTGCCGATTCGGGGACCGTCGGGGGCGGTTCTTTGCCTCAGGAGCGGAGAAGCCCCTACCGCGCGGCCACGGCCGCCGCCGCTCCGGCCATGACCGTCCCGGTGGCGCGGTTGAGGATGCGGATGGCCCTCGGGCTCGTGAAGAGCCGCCGGGCCCGGGCGGCCAGCACGATGTAGAACCCGAGCACGACGGCCAGGACGCTCAAGGTCACGGCGACGAGTTCCGCATAGCCGAGGAGCGTCACCCGGGTCAGGTCGAGGAAGGTGGGCAGGAGCGCCAGATAGAACACCATGACCTTCGGATTGCCCATGGTTACCGCGAAGCCCGCCAGGAAGAGCCTGAGCGGGCGGTCCGCGGCCCGGTTCGCCTCCACGGCCTGCGCGGCTGCAGGCGCCGTCCAGAGCCTGTAGGCGATGACGAGCAGATAGGCCGCGCCCGCGTACTTGATGACGAGAAAGACCCCGTGGAACATCTGCGCCAGGGCCGCCAGGCCCACCATGGCGAAGGTCAGCCACACCACGTCGCCGATCGCGAGGCCGGCCCCGAAAGCGGCCGCCCCTTGGGTCCCCCGCCCCAGGACCCGCGCCACGATGGCGGCGATCCCCGGCCCCGGCGAGGCGGCGGCGATGAAGAGGGCGGCGGCGAAGACGAGAAGGCCTGCGAGGTCCATGACGAAAGCCCTGGGGCGACAGAGGATGGTTCGGCGGCCCGCACTATAGCGCGATCGGTCCCCCGGACCATCAAGGAATCGTGATGGGTTCGATCACTCCGGGCGTGACCTGCAGAAGATCGGCCCGGCCTTCGAGTTCGGCGAACAGGCTCGGGTCGGCCCCCGTCATCCAGACCTGCCCGCCGAGCGATTCCAGCGCCGCGAACAGGCCCGCCCGGCGGCGGGGATCGAGATGGGCGGCGACCTCGTCCAGCAGCACGAAGGGGGCGATGCCGCTCATGCTGGCGACGAGCCGCGCATGGGCCAGGACGAGCCCGATGAGCAGCGCCTTCTGCTCGCCGGTCGAGGCGGTGTTGGCCGGGATGTCCTTCGGGCCATGGCGCACGAGAAGATCCGAGGCCTGCGGGCCCACGAGGGTGCGACCCGCGGCCCGGTCCCGGGGACGGCAGTCGCGCAGGATGGCCCGGTAGCGGTCCTCGGCATCGACGGCCGGGAGCGTGGCCACGAGGGTATCGATCTCGCCCTCCAGGTTCATCGTGGCGAAGGGGAAGGGGGAGTTCTCCTCGCGGGTCTCCAGAATGAGCGCGGCAAGGCGCTCCACCGTCTCGCGGCGGGCCGCCGCGACCGCGATCGCCAGTTCCGCCACCTCGCGCTCGAGGGCGTCGAGCCACAGGCGGTCGTCGGGGTTTTCCTCGAGCACGCGGTTGCGGGAGCGGAGCGCCCGCTCCAGGGCATTCACCCGCGCCCCATGGTCCGCATCGACCGCCAGCACGAGACGGTCGAGGAAGCGGCGCCGGTCGCCGGCGGGGCCGCGGAAGAGCGCGTCGAGGTCGGGGGTCAGCCACACGATGCGGAGAAACTCGGCGAAGGCGGTCGGCGACGGGGCGGGCATGCCGTCGATGCGGCAGATCCGGGAGGCTCTCGCGGCTTCCCCCTGGGGCTCGAGGCCGGTGCCCAGGCGGTGCTCGCCGTAAGGGGCGTCGAGGGTCACGGAAACGGCGAAGGACCCGGTTCCGCCCGAGCGGGCCATCTCGCCGAGCTCGGCCCGTCTCAGGCCCCGGCCCGGCATGAAGAGGGAGATCGCCTCCAGCACATTGGTCTTGCCCGCCCCGTTCTCGCCCACGAGGGCGACGAGCTGGCGCGACACCGAAAGGTCCAGGCTCGCATAGGTGCGGAAATCCTGGAGGATCAGGCGGGCGATTCGGGAGGAACTGATGGGAGCGGAGGACATGTGCCTCCTTCTTTCAGGAGCGGGCCCGAAAGATCAAGCGTGGCAGTTCATTCGGGAGATGGTCCCGGGCGGCGAAGCCGGTCCGGGGTCGCCGGCGGGGATGTTCTCACACTTCTCCCTCGTCATCCCCGGCGGCCCGAAAGGGCCGGGAAGGGGATCCAAAGAAGCGTCGCGCCTGCAGGTGGATTCCCTTTCCCTCCGCTTCGCTCCGGCCGGGAATGACACTGAGGAATCCCACCGTGTCATCCCCGGCGGCTCGAAGAGCCGGGAAGGGGATCCAGACCGTTGCGCTTGTCCGTGGATTCCCTTCCCCTGCGGTGACTGCG
>JBOZRS010000026.1:0-9477 GCA_050789065.1 Microvirga sp. | reverse complement strand
TCAGGCGGGAACCGATGACGTTTGTAGCTGACAGACTTGCTCATGCCGGCCCGTCTACACGGGCGCAGTCAAACCCGAGTTAATGTGACAACACCGTTGGAACTTCCTCAGGGCCGCCGGATATGCGTCCGTTTAACCGTCCGATGCTCTAGCGCGCGGAAAGCCGCAATCCGTCTCCTGCCAAAGCCTTTTGACACGACCAAGACCCGAACGAGACATTCCGAGCCGAAGGCATCCTGCCGCTCTCCTCATTGCGAGACCGTGCGGGGGTTCCTCAACCATTGAGCTCGTCGGCGGCAGACAAGACCTCGTCCACAATGGCAAGGGCATCCGCGGCGGTCGTCCGGTGGTTGACGAAGCACGCCCGCAGCGCGAACTGTCCGCTGATCGTTGCATTCGAGAGATACACCTGGCCGCGATCAATCACGCGCCGAAGGATCGCCTCGTTGTCCTTGGTGCGATGGCGAAAGCAGACCGCGCTCAACGTCACGGGCGCCAGCACTTCCAGTTCCGGCTGCGCGGCAACTGCCTGCGCCAGCATCTGGGCATGGTGAAGATCGCGTCCGATGGCTTCTCGGAATGCCCGGCGTCCGTGGTACTGGAGCGACATCCAAAGCTTCAGCGCACGGAAGCGCCTGGAGAGCTCGATGGACTCCTCAAAGAAGGCAAATGCCTCGTCGCGATCCTGGTTAAAGATCCTGACGTAGTCGCCGCTGCCGGAGAAGGTCTGACGCGCAATCGCCGGGTCGCGATAAAGCAGGCAGCCGCAATCGAGCGGCTGGTAAAGCCACTTGTGCGCGTCCAGCGAGAGCGAGTCCGCGGACGACAACCCTCGGAACTGCTCTGGCACGGCCAGAGCCGCCAAGCCCCCATAAGCGCCATCGACATGCAGCCATAGACCCTCCCGGTGGGCGATCTCCGCAACCTCGCGCAGGGGGTCGACGGCGCCGGTCGCCACCGTGCCGGCGGTCGCCACGACGGCGATGGGAGTTCGAGCGGCTCCCTTGTCCTCCGCAATGGCGTCCTCGAGTGCATCCGTCCGCATCCGGAAGTCTTTGTCGACGGGGATGAGGCGAAGGTTCTGCCGGCCAATGCCCAACAGCGCGATCGCCTTGGGGACTGACATGTGCACCTGCTCGGAGGCATACACCATGCAGGGCTGTGCGCCGGTCTCGTTCGCCGGGAGCTTCGCCTCGCGCGCCATGGCCAGCGCCATGAAGTTGGCGGAGGAGCCGCCACCGCAGAGACTGCCGGCGAAGCCAGGACAGCCGACCGCATCCGCGAGCCAGCCGACGACGGTCCGCTCGACCGTCGTCGCGGCCGGAGCCGAGCGCCAGGAGGTGACATTCTGATTGAGAACCGCCGCGAGCCACTCGCCGAGGACCCCGATTGGTTCATTCGAGCCGACGACATATCCGAAGAAGCGCGCGCTGGACGGTCGCGCGTGATCAGCCATGGCTTCGAAGTCGGACAGGACTTCGCGACCGCGTCCCTCGTCGGTCCACGCCCGCGCAAAAAGCCTCTTGGTTTCCTCCGCGCTGGAGGCGGGATAGGTCGGGCGAGCGTCAAGGCCAGACCAGTAGCCCTTGGCGAGCGCAAGAGCCTCGTCCGCAAGCGCGGACAGTTCCGGATCGGTGATCTCCAGGTTACCCATGCGATCAACCACGAGCGGGTCTACGATGCCTCAGCATACCGCTCTGCTTGGTTTCCTGCAATCATGGTCCCGGCGCGCCCTTGCCGTTACCGAGATGACTCCCGGGAATTTAAAGGGCAGCCTAGGAACCTAGTGCGCAGCCGGACGCGCCAGACGCCTTGACGACGATCTCCCGTAAAGCATCGCCAAAAGTCTGGTGCGTGAACGGCTTTAAGAGCAGGCAATTGTGCTGGTAGCGCTCGGGAACGACGCTGGAATCATAGCCGGTCATGAAGATGAACGGGATGCCGCGATGGCGCAGAACGTCCGCAATCGGGTAGACCACCAAACCGTCGACATTGACGTCGAGAACCGCGAGATCGAAATCCGCCCGGAGTGCCAGTTTCATCGCTTGTTCAAACTTGGCAGCCGGGCCGACGATCCGTCCTCCGAGATCGCACACCATGTCTTCGATCAGCATCGAGATTATGGCCTCGTCTTCGACAATGAGAATGCGCGGGCTGTGGTCATTGTGCATAGGCGATCTCCCACTGTTCCGCACCTGCTGAGCATGTCCCTGCATGTGAGCCTGACCGTCTCGAGGAGGTGATGCTTCCCCGGGCGACCCATGGGTCCATCCATAGGCATCGACTTGCCGGTTCCTGAAATCGTCCTGCCGCTGGTGAGCGGCAGGACGTTCAAGTCCCTACTGCCGTGTGGCCTGGATTTCCCGGGCCTCATCGATGACCCGGTCGAGCACGTCCGACGTAGGGTCGATCTCAAGCCCGAGCTTCTCGTTGAGCGCCTTGACAGGGGCCTCCGGCACTCCCTGCCTCGACAGCGCGGCAAGAGCTTTGGCGGCGTCGGTGATCTCGGCGTCGGTGATCGTGTCCTCGGTATTCTTGACGCTCAAGGCCTTCTCGTAGGTTGCAATAAGCCCGACCGTCGAGTTCGGTGCTGCATGCTGTCGGGCCGTCGCGGAGGCATTCACCGCATTCATGCGGCCGAGCTTGGCCGTATCCAGGCCGATGCTCTTGGCGCTGGCTGCCGCTCGCTTCGCTTCGATGGAAACCTGGACCCCGACGTCCTTGGCATCACGCGTGCTGCTCCGCGCCTGCTCAGCCCTTGCCTGACCTTTTGCGGAAGCATCGCTGGCGCCGGAGCTGCGGCCGCCGTGCTCGCTTGCGCCTCCGCGGGAATTCCCACCGCCGTGGGAGCCGCCGGAGCTGCCTCCGGTTCCGCCGCCGGAGTTCCCGCCGCCATTGCCACCATGGCCACCGCCGTTGCCGTCATTGCCGCCGCCATGGCCACCACCGTTCCCGCCTCCATTGCCGCCGCCGTTTCCTCCGCCATTGCCGCCACCGTTGCCCCCGCCATTGCCGCCCTTGGCATGTGCCTGAGACTTCTCGACCTTGAACGTAGCCATATCAAGGGAGAGCGGTTGCAGGCTGATCGCAAGCCCCAAGGCGAAAGCCGAGACAGTTAGAGTAAGACGTCGTGTCATGAAGTTTCCTTCCAGAGAATTCCGGGACCTGGCCTGTCCCTTGTCCAAGAGCTATGTGAGAAATTTTCCCACGTCAACCTTGATGTGGGATTGCTTCCCACGGTCTATCCGCTTACCAAGTGAGGATGACCGGCGACGCCTCCCATTCCCTTGAACCAGCCAAGCTGCATGCGCCCTTGGCACGCCTGCTGCGCCCCCTTGTGCGGCTCCTGATCCGCAGCCGGATCACCTTCCCCATGCTCACGGAGATGCTGCGGGAACTCTACGTGAACGTCGCCGAGTACGATTTCGCTCTTCAGGGCAAGGAGCAGACGGACAGCCGCGTCAGCCTTCTGACGGGTATCCACCGCAAGGAGGTTCGGCGGCTGCGCGGGGCGGGTGCACCGGTTAACACCGTCCCGGCAACTGTCTCGCAGACGAGCCGCATTCTGGCCCGCTGGCTTGCCGATCCCGAGTTCACAGATGGTAACGGGCACCCCCTGCCGCTGCCCCGCATTGCGGAGCCGCTGCAACCGTCCTTCGAGCGCCTCGTTGCCTCGGTCACCCGCGATGTGCGGCCCCGCGCCGTGCTCGACGAGTGGCTTGACCGAAAGCTCGTCGTTATCGACGACCAGGACCGGGCCGTTCTGGTCGAGGCGGCTTATGTGCCGCGTTCCGGGGATGATCAGCAGCTCTATTATCTCGGACGCAACCTGCACGATCACATTGCCGCTGCGGTCGCGAATGTGGAGGCGCAATCGCCCCAATTCCTCGAGCGTGCCGTGCACTACGACGGCCTGACGAAGGACGTGGCCGTGCAACTCCAGCAACGCTCCCGCGAGGTTGCGATGCAGGCCCTTCAAGCCTTGAACCGCGAGGCCCACGCGGCCAGCGAGGGAGTAGCGCCCGGCGCGTGGCGGTGGAACTTCGGCGTCTATGTCTATTGCGAAGAGGTTGCGCCGTCCGCGCCGGCGATAACGTCCGTCACCAGCAAAGACGAGGAGCCTAGGACGTGAAGGACTGCGCCGCTTCGATTGCACGCACCGCTGCCTGCTGGCTGGCCGCGCTGGCGCTGCTCCTCGTCCCGTTGGAGACGGCATGGAGCCAGGACCCGCAGGACCGCGGTATCGGCGGCACGGGAGTGGTTCCAAGCGACCCCGATAGCGATCGCGGCATCGGCGGTACAGGCGTGATGGGCACCATCCGCGGATTTGGAAGCATCATCGTCAACGGCGCACACGTGACATACGCGCCGGATGTGCCGGTGCGGATCGACGGGCAACCCCGGACGGTCTCCGACCTCAAGATCGGTCAGGTGGTGGAGGTTGTCGCCGAGACCCGGAACGGTGTGCTGCGAACAAGCCAGATCGATGTGGTCAGTGAGGTCGTCGGCACGATCGAGGCGACGACGGGGAAGACATTCACGGTGCTTGGCCAAACAGTCTCCGTCGAGAAGCTCAACGGCACGCGGTCCCGGCGGCGCGGCGAGCGCGTCGCGGTGTTCGGTCTGCGCCGGCCGGACGGAACGATCGTCGCAAGTCTGATCGAGCACAGATCCGACGGCCCCGACAAGGTGGTCGGCAGGGTGACCCGTCTTCGCGACGGCAGCCTCGTGATCGGGCAGTTGAGGCTCCGTGGAGCTACCCCGGCGCTCGCCGGCACCCGGACTGTTCTGGAGGGGACATATAAGAGGGGCGTTCTCGATGTGACCAGGAGCGTCGGGGCGGGCGATCTCCTGAGCCCCAAGGTTCGACGCTTCTCCATCGAGGCCTACGTTGAGCGGACACGGAACGGACTGCGTCTCGGTTCAGGCATCGAGGTGACTGGCAGAGCGCCTGCGACCCTTCCGGCCGGATCCTATGCGGCGGCCGTTCTGACCGTCGTGGCCGATCAAAGAGGCCATCTGGGCCTTGAACGGGTCTCGCTCGAGGGCCCACCGGTACGGTCGGGCCCGCCCTCGCAAACCCCTGAGATCGGCGGTGCTCCCGGCACACCCGCGGGCACAAAAGGGCGCAAAGCCCCATCGCCTGACCTCGATTCCGGTCCCGGTCGGCCCGCTCCGAGCGGCTCCCGGCCTGACGCGGCTCACGGGCGCAGTGACCACAGCGGGGCGCCCGGCAATGCCGGTGGTTCGCAGTCCGGCTCAGCCGGTGGAGGTAGTGTCGGCAACAGCGGTGGCGGTGGAAACGTGGGCGGGAATGGCGGTGGTCACGGCGGGGGCAATGCCGGCGGGAACGGCGGCGGCAATGGTGGCGGTAATAGTGGTGGAGGTGGCAACGGTAATGGAAATGGCGGTGGGGGAAGGCGGTAACGGCGATCACCCGTCAGGAATGAGCGCCATGAGGCAGCTCAGTGGGAGAGGGAAGTTGGCTCGCGGCAAACCAGCTTCCTGGAAACAGGCGCCACATAAAAAGTCAGCTGGAGCATCGAGCGCAGAAGTGGGAGCCGGTTTTGCGCAAAACGATGCCTCGGCTCAAGACCTTGAAGAGCCGGACACGGATACGAATTCACCTCCGATGCTTGGTTCTGTCGCAACTCTTTCTCTCCTCTTGTGGAGCTATGGCCTGCCCTGGCGAGAGAGGGTGATGCGGGATGTTCAAGGGCAGGCAATTTGATCGATCCGTGATCCTGCTGTGCGTGCGGTGGTATCTCGCTTATAGCCTCCGTCAGACGGCCGGCGGGTCCAGTCGCGCGAAGCCCTCCTGGCGGCGGTAAGGGAAATACGGGTAGGGTGCTGTGACAGCGCTGGCGGCATCCAGCCGCGCTATTTGATCAGGGGTGAGTGTCCAGCCGACAGCGCCCAGATTCTGTCGCAACTGCTCCTCGTTGCGGGCGCCGATGATGACGGACGACACCGACGGCCTTTGCAGCAGCCAGTTGATCGCAATCTGCGGGATGCTCTTGCCCGTCTCGTTTGCGATCTCGTCAAGCGCATCCACAACGCCGAACAGGTGGTCATCATCGACCGGAGGCCCGAAGCTTGCCGTCTCGTGCAGCCGGCTGCCCTGCGGCAGTGGCTGCCCCCGCCGGATCTTTCCGGTCAGCCGTCCCCAGCCGAGCGGACTCCACACCAGGGCGCCGACGCCCTGATCCAGACCAAGCGGCATGAGCTCCCATTCGTAGTCGCGCCCGACCAGCGAGTAGTAGACCTGGTGAGCCACGTAGCGCGGCCAGCCATGCCTGTCCGCGACAGCGAGCGACTTCATCACCTGCCAGCCCGAGAAGTTGGAGACGCCGACATACCGCACCTTGCCGACCCGGACGAAATCGTCGAGGGTCGCAAGCACCTCCTCGACAGGGGTTCCCGCATCAAAGGCATGCAGTTGCAGCAGGTCGATGTAGTCGGTGTCGAGCCGGCGCAGGGCCGCCTCGCAGGCCCTGACCAGACGGGAGCGGGAGGAACCCGCATCGTTCGGCCCGTCGCCCATGGGGAGGCTGGTCTTGGTCGAGATCATCACCCGGTCGCGGCGCCCCTTGATGGCGGCTCCCAGGACCTCCTCGGAGGCTCCATTCGAGTAGACGTCGGCGGTATCGAACAGCGTGACCCCGGCCTCGAGGCAGATGTCGATCAATCGGCGTGCCTCTGTCGCATCCGTTTGGCCCCAGGCGCCAAAGAGGGGTCCCTGTCCACCAAAGGTGCCGGCTCCGAAGCTGAGGACAGGAACCTGCAAGCCTGAGGCTCCCAAACGTCTGTATTCCATGTCGATCTCCGTGATCTGTTTTGGGGAAAGGATGGCCCCGATGGTCATGGGGTCCCGAGAAGCGATGGCAGGTCGATTGCCTTCGCCATTGCCCGGTATCCGTCGTCGCCGGGATGCAGATGGTCTCCGGAGTCGAACCCGCTCAGGAGATGTCCGGGACGTCGGGGATCCTGCGTCACCCGGTCGAAATCGATGACCGCGTCGAATTCGCCGCTGGTTCGGATCCAGGAGTTCACGTCCTGACGAAGGCGATCCTTCTCGGCGGAGAAGTAGCCCTTGATCGGTGTTCCCTCCAGCGCGCCCTCGAACGGCGGCAAGGTCGCCCCGATGATCCGGACCCCACGGGTCTTCGCCCGTGCGATCAATTGCCGATAGGCCCCGATGAGGTCTTCCACCCGCGCCTTTGGTGCGTCCGGTGCAAAGACCGATCCGGGCCAGGCGATGTCGTTGATCCCCAGCAGGACAATCACCGCCTTGATGCCGGGCTGGCTCAGGACATCCCGCTCGAACCGAGCGAGTGCGTTGTCGCCCATCCTGTCCTGGAGAAGGCGACCGCCCGAGATGCCGGCATTCAGGACGGCGACATTCCGGCTTGCCAGCCGCCTGGCGAGAAAGTCAGGCCAGCGGCTGTTCGTGTTCGGCGTCGATCCGTTACCGTCGGTGATCGAGTCGCCGAGCGTGACGACGGCTCGCGCCTCGTCCGTCGCGCTGACTAGGATCTCGCTGAGGAAGACGCGAGCATCGAATGTCGCCGCGTCCTGGATGGCATCCACGCTGACCTGGTTGCCGGCTCCGATGTAAGCTGTCTGACGCCCGTCCCAATGGAACGTCGACAAGGCGGTCGGCTCGGGAAGGTAAAGACTGACGGCTACGTCGGTCAGCGATGCGACTTCAAGGTCGACAGGATCGCTGATGACCTTGGCTCCCGGCGGAATCGAGACCGAGGTCTTGCCGCTGAACGTGAGTTGGCGGCGCGAGCCGGAGGCTGTCGTGCCACCGCCCGCAGCCAGAGCGATCTGAGCGTCGCCGATCTTCAGGGAGCGTGTCCCGTATTCGTTGGAGAGCGTTGCCCGCACCTGACGCCCTCCCAGGCTGACCCTTGCCACCATCCGGACGGTCTGGTCCCAGAGGTTGAAGGGGACATTGGTCGGCAGCGGGAAATCCGCTTCCCATAACGGCTGGGGACTTGCCATCCAGGTTCCGATCCAGGCCTGTTCGTCCCGGGCCTGCGCCTGCATGCCGATGATTGCACCCAAGCCAGCGACGGCGAGTGCAGTCAGTGCGCTCCGGAATAAGTGGCTTACTGGCCCCCCTCCGAGGGAGCCCGATTCCGTTGAATGCACGGCAAGTTTGGGTGTCATCGCAAGTCTCCCTTCGCTCTCAGGCAAGTGCCATACGGGGAGTTATGCTTTGTAAGTGGGACCTTGCGTAGTCGGCTCCTTCTACTATCATCCATAAGCAAAACTTTGAGATTGATCCCGATGGACCGCTTCGCGGCAATGGCCACCTTCGTGCGTGTGGCGGAACTCGGCAGCCTGTCGGCGGCCGCCCGTGAGCTCGGACTGACGCAACCGGCCGTGAGTCAGCAGATCGCAGGTCTCGAGCGTCATCTGCGGACTCGCCTGCTCAACCGCAGCACGAGAAAGCTGGTGCTGACGGCGAGCGGGGAGACGTATCTCGCCCGGGCGCGGCAGATCCTGGACGAGGTGGCGGAGGTCGAGGACGACCTCCTCAGTCTCTCGAGTGAACTCAAGGGCAGCCTGCGCGTGCAGGCACCCAGTGGAATCGGCCAGAAATACCTTGCCCCGCTCATTGTGGAGTTCCACCGTCAACATCGGGGTCTCACGGTCGAACTGATCCTTGACGATCATGTCGCCGATCTCATTGAGGAAGGCGTGGACGTAGCCTTCCGTCTTGGAACACTCGCCTCTACAAGTCTCGTTGCACGGAAGATCGGATCCGTATCGCGCATCCTCGTAGCTTCACCGGACTATGTCGCGGCCCATGGCAATCCGGCAACTCCAGACGAGCTGGCCCGGCATGCCCATGTCCGCTTCAGTTGGACGACCACGGGCGAGCATCTGACCCTGATCGGCCCTCAGGGTCCGGTGCCGATTGCTGTCCGATCGGGCTTCCGGGCCAATAACTCGTTCGTTCTTGGGGAGGCACTGCGATCGGGGCTCGGCGTCGGCGGTGTGCAATTGCCGCTGGTTCAGGACCTGCTCGCGAACGGCGAGTTGGTGAGGGTTATGGAAGACTATGCCTACCCGCCGATGGACCTGCATGCGGTCTATTTGTCAAGGCGGTTCGTCCCGCGCAAGGTCCGCGCCCTTGTGGACCATCTCATTGCGGGTCTGGCGCAGGTTCCTGGACTAACGCTGCAACCGCGTTTTGCTGATTGGCAATCGTGAATCGCGGACCCACGGCGGCACCGTCAGGTTAACTTCTGAATGATGGGATGTTCTGGCATAGACGAGCTATGACCTCGTCACGTCCCTCTCGCTACGCCCGCCATCGTTTCCCTGCGGAAGTGATCAGCCATGCCATCTGGTTGTACTTCCGCTTTCCCCTCAGCCTGCGCATGGTCGAGGAGATGCTCGCGGCTCGAGGCATCCTGGTCAGTCATGAGACGGTGCGGCAGTGGGCGCTAAAGTTCGGCC
>JBOZRS010000004.1:0-31032 GCA_050789065.1 Microvirga sp. | reverse complement strand
TGCATCTGTAACACGGAGCAAGAGGGAGCTGAGACTCCTTTTTGCTTATTGGCTGATCCTTAGCGTGCTTTATTTTCCGTTTTCTGAAACGACCCCCGACAATCCGGCCGATCTCGCGATCGCTGGTTTTGCTGGCGTGGAGCCGCAGCACTTGCCGCATCTGTCGCATGGTCATCTCTCTGTTTGCTGGCATCGCGTTCCTCTCTGGTGGAGAGGTCGCAATGCCCCAATCGGATGACCCGGTGCAGCAGGGTTCTTCAGACCGATCCCTGGACGGGATCAAATCGGAAGGATGGACGGCTTCAAGTCGGAAGGGTGGACGAGATCAAATCGGAACCGGGGACGACTTCAAGTCGGTACACATGGACGGATTGCATCGGTATCCGCACCGAGGATCACGAGACGGCAGAATCCGCGATGCAGGCAGTGAAAGATTGGTTGCTACACTGGGAGCAGTCGGCTGAGGAAAACCTGATGGCAGAGCGTCGCCGGGAACGGCAGTTAGCCCTGGAGGACTACTGATGGCCGCCGCCGATTTCTCAGTTGAACTCAATAGCGATGGAGCCCTCATCCGCTGTCTTACGGCCGGTGCCCGCTCCGTCGCTTACGAGCTTGATCGTGACGACGACTGCCCTACCGGCTCGCGATTGGAACGGGCGAGAGCCTGCTCACTGTTTCAGTCGACGATCTGGAGGATCTGGTAGCCGATCTCGAATGCTGAGGCTACGAGCAGTTCTTGTTCCCACCCCAAGATCGATTTAATTGACGTCAATCGCGACGACGTGGAACCCTGATATGTAGCAACGACTCTGGAGAACGCTGTCACTGCATACGGCTGCGAGAGAGTGCCGACGGGTCACGTCCTGCTAGGACCCGCTACGGCGTTAAGCAGCCGCGCCAGGGCTGGCGCATCCGGTCCTACGCCTTCGGAAGAAACAATTCCGGCCCGAACGAGCTTATTGTCGATCTCCTGTTGCTCTATCCGCCGTGGATCATCAGCGGGAAGGTATCGGCTCTTAAGGTAGAGGATCATGCCCTTTGGGCGAGACTTCTTTCGGCGTAGAGCCCTCAAATCGACCTCAACGATCTCTATCACCACAGGAAGCACCTTTGTGGCGTCGTCGCACCGGATTGCTCGCACAAGCCCCTCTTCGGGCGCGATCTCTAAGAAGTCGCTGGAGCTAATGTCAGTTTCCGTTACCTCGGCACAGCCGACGACGACCCGGACAGCAGCTGGCATTCGGGGTAGTGTAGAGGCCAAGAAGCGGAAGGATCCGTTGTAGGTGCCGCCGAGGCCTTGCCTCAGTGCCTCTTCGATTGCCTCTCGAACTATTGCTGGCTTGCCGACCGAGAATAGGAGCACCCTCGCCCGTTCCATTGCAATAGAATGGCTTCCGAAGAAGGTCCTAACATCTCTTTGGATTGACCGCGGTAACGTGGCGTAGCGCGGAGCACCTGGGAACAATGTTAGTGCGAAGTGGACGAGGAGATCTTCCCGCCTCGCCTCTGCCGCCTCCTCGAGGGTCCGCGGGTCGAAGCTCTCGACGCAAATGGTGATAGCCCGCTCGAATGAGACGCGTGCGTCTGAGAGGGCCTCGCCGACCTCTGACGGCACCTCGGTCGAGTCGGGAAGGCGTCCTAAGTCAATTGCAGAGCGCCAGATCGCCTCAAGCTGCGGTGCGATGCGCTCTCTGACGGGTCGCGTCACGCGGGACACCGTCGGGTGTCGCAGCCGCGGCGCAGATCGGAAGGACTCCGATAGCATAGAGGCCCTTGACCTCCTCCGGTACGCGATCTCCTGTTCCAGTTCCTTGTCACGGAACAATGCCACGATGCCAGGCGCGAGGGAGAGCGGAGTTTCGCCCGTCGCCGAGGTCACTAGCTCGCGCAGATCGTCCTGCGTGAAGTAGCGCTGAAAGGTGCCACGATTGGTCAGAAAGCCGTCCCGATATGGAGTGAGTCCTGAGACCTGATACTTGCCCGCTGGCATGACCGCGATCGTGAGGGCGCGACCTGCGAAGCCCCAAGCGGCTTTGAGGGTTTCGATCCGTTCAAGGGGATTCTCGATCACGTTGAGCACAAAACCGAGATTGACCACGTCGGCCTTGCGTCGTGGCTCGTCTGGAGCGTGGTACGGATCCCAGCCGAATGCTTCATAGCCGCTCCTTCGAAGCAGCAATACGTCGTCGCCCTGCCCGCAGCCGTAGTCGAATATGCTGAACTCCCGGCGAATAATCCCCAAGCGCACCATGAGCTGCATTGGTTGAGAGAGATCGCGGCGGGCTATGGCCGTCCGATGCCGCGCGACGTCGACAAGACTATCGTTAGCCTCCAGAAGGGCTTGACCCACCACCCTCACCCCGGCTTCACGGAGCCTCTCCTCCCACTTTCGCTTTGTCCCGATGGAGTTCGAGTTCATGAACAGCCCACGTGCTTCGGCGTCGGCCGTGAGCGCAGTGAACCTCGGGATGCGCGGGTCGTCAGGACGTAGCAGCGTCTCCTTACGGTGCAGGATAGGTGGACTCTCCCGGCCTTGGTAATCCCTTTTCGATACCTGTCCGGTTACGGGATCAACCTTCGCGGACTTCAGCAGGGTTGGAAAGGCCGCCTTGTCGAAGTCCTCGTAGATAAGGAAGGATACCTCTGTCAGTGACACCTTTGCGACGTTCCACGGCAGGTCGGGCAGGAGCGCTGCTGCCTTCTCGAGCACCGCCCGGAGATCGGCCTCAATCAGGTCAATGGCATCCCTGTGCACATAGAGGAAGCCACCTACGCGCTTACCGACAAATTGGGTCTTTGCGGACAAGGGAGATTCCCTAATGCTTTGTACTCGGCATCATACCCACGGCGCATGATTTGACGAGGGTGTTGCCTAGCTAGCCCGGGTGGTGGCCTCCCGACATCCGGAGAATCGTCTAGTTCTCATGCGATGATACTACGGATGTCGCGTCTCTTCGTTCGACCGGGACATTCCCTATTGCCAATGCGCCTTGATGGCAGCAGCAAGTTCCCAGGCCTCGTCATCATCCATGAAAGGTGCCTGCCCGTAAACGAGGCTCGTCTGACTCGAAACCCGCTCGTTGGCTAGTTTTGCAGCGAAGTGACCCTGACCGAGGAGGTTCTCCGCTCCATTCTCGTCGAGGACGATCCGCGAGTTTGTTCCGGAGGCCACCTTGAGGCAGATCTTGTTGTTCATGTTCGCCTTCACCTGGCTCGGCAATGCGTCCCGGTCTGGGCGCTGCGTTATCAGGAACAGGTGCACGCCCGCCGCCCTAGCCTTCGACGCTAGCCTAACCACATGGCTCGATACGGCATCGCGGTAGTCCGAGTTGTCTTTATCGGCCATCCAGTCCCCGATTTCGTCGTGGAACAGGTAGATGCGAGGCAGTCTGGATTCAGGGGGTACCTTCGCATTGTATTTATCGATATTCGGTGCGACCGTCGTGATCTCCTCGTACCTGCGGTCCATCTCCGCGACGAGTTCCTCGAGGGTCCTGATCGCCTCCTCCTGTGAGGTAACGAGCCCTCCATCCAAGTGGGGCATCCCGGTGATCCATGGATAGTCAGCCCCGAACTTCGGGTCGACGAAGCGCACCCTGGCATTGCGGGGAGAGTTCGTGGCCAGCAGATCCAGCAGGATGTTCCGCGTCAGGACGCCTTTCCCGCCTCCGGTCTCGCCGGCGATCAGTGTGTGCGGACCGTGCTGGGGCTGTCCACCGAATTCCCCGAAGAGGTTGAGGAAGAAGAGCTCTCCGTCCTGCTCCTTCTCGCCGATCAGGAAGCTGCCATTCGAGATGGGAGCCGTTTCCGGAAGTCCCCGGCGACGCCAGAGATGGGGCAGGAGGATGGTCGCGCGCTTCGGCCGGGCGACCATGACAATTACCTCGCCGCTGCCCGGCCGCACGTCCATGACATCCAGTTCGTGTGAGGTCAGCAGGACCTCCTTGCGCTTCTCGACCTCGGCCACGGTCATCTTGCTTGAGCCCTTGAACCGGATGAGGGCGGAGTTGGGTGTCAGGCGCTCCCCGATGATATCCGCATCAAGGCCGTAGCCGCGCAGGGCGACTCGCAGCCTCGTCTTCGTCCTGTCGAGCCAGTCGAGGGTTTCCTTGTCCTCGTCCGACCCCTTGTAGCCGTTGATGAATGTGATGACGGATGGTGGATAGGAACCAGATGCCTGTCTGCTTCCGGCATCCTCCGCGATCGGCTCGGCACCGCCCTCGCCATTGCCCCTTTCCAGCGGAGGCGAGGAGGGTTCGCCGCCCTTGCCAGTCTCACCGTCGCCATCGAGTTCCGGTTCGAAATCGACGATGCCCCCATCCCCGGGAAGCCCATCGTCCCTTCCGGAACTCGTGGGTGCGGGCAAGTCTATCGTGAGCGGCGCGGCTCCATCCCTATTCATGAGGCGATCGAGAACGCGGGCGATCTCTGACCTGTCGAAGACGTACTGACGCTGATCATCGCTTTCGGCCGGAAGCCCCGGGGGCTTCTCCCCGATGCAATCGTGGATGAACACGAGAGACGTTCCCCGAATGCGGACAGTCACCTCGTCGTCGCGGAGCATTCTTGCCCACGCCCTCGGGGACGTTGCGGCTATCTCCCCCTTGAAGACGCCGTGCTCGAGCATGAGGTCGGCGAGGCGGGAACGCCAAGTGTGCTTATTGAGATGATCGCCGTCCAGCACGATACGCTCGCGGATGTCGTTGGTGCTCGCCTTCGTCTGCGCGAGCGACATGGCGGCCTCCTGCGCCTGGCCGTCCGAGCCGACGAACTTGCTCTCGACGACCACGAGGTCGATCACGGGCCTGCCGCTGTCCGTCCCGAGGCAGATCACGAGCAGGTCCGACATCTTGCCTCGGGCATGGCCGATGGACTTCCCGAAGTCGTCGAGGAGGAGCCACGCCACGGGGACGACGCCTGGCGGAAGCGAATCCGTGATCATCTGCCTGCTCATCACGAGGCCGAGCAGCTCCAAGGCGTTCTTCTCCAGGCGTGCCGCCCTAAGCACCACCATGCCGGAGATCAGCGCCGCCTCCCTGATGCAGAGGTCGGCGATCGCCGAGAGGTCTCCTGGCGCTCCCCCGCGGATCAGGTCGATCTGTTCGACTAGTCTCGAGCGCAGCGTCTTGCTAGTCTGCTTAGTGGAGACGATGATGTTGTGGCTCGATGACGGTCTAGTCACAAAATGGATGACGTTGATGTCGTTGCTTCTCAATAGTTGCAGGTCCGCAATACCGTCGAAGGTCACTACCCAGGTCGCCACTTTGTGCGCCTCATCAATGGCCTTCGAGACCGTCGAGTCGTCGAAGTTGATCTCGCGGATGGGGACGTAGTGTACGCTCCCGTCGTCCCGGTCATCCATGTGAAGGTCGTGGACGAGGTCGATATAGGCCTGGACCTCGACGGGCCGTTCCGCCGGGACGAGGAGGACCTCCGTCTTGCGTGACCCAAGCTCGTGGAATTGGCGCCGGGTCTCCGCGTTAGGGTTATGGTCGGCGAAGGACGGCCACCCTCCCGAGGGAGGCTCGCACTTGCGCCAGCTCGTATGGGCACTGCGGGCAATCACGTCGTGCAGGAAGACGATGTCGGCCATGCGCCCGGACGCTGGGCCGCGCCCGACCGTGCTCACGTCGAGGAACCCTACGCGAAGGCGCGACAGGAAGGTCTGCGCCGCCTCGCTCGCGAGCACACCGTCGAGCTCCCGGCTGATGGTCACATTCTGCTCGGCATAGATCTGTCGCAGCCGCTGCTGGTCGGTGTGCGTCAGGATGAGGTCGCAGCGCAGGTCGCTCTCGTTCTCAATCTTGCGAGCCAGTTGGTCCGCTAAGCGCGCGGGAAGGTCGCGATTGTCAGCATTATAGAGGACAACCGAGAAGTTGGCCCTCTCATGGGGATTGAGGTCGAGGTATCGCTGCGAGATATCGAGGAAGGCTGCCGCGGCCTCCTTGGAATAGCCGTCGAAAGCCTCGTCAGCCCCCTCATTCAGCGTTGGGGGCTCCATGAGACCGAAATCGGCGAAGTGCTCGGTCTCGATCAGCATCCGGGGCCGGGGGTTGTCCGGCACCAGCGTCATGGTCGGATGCCACCCCTGATCCGCTTGGCCGGTCGCCTCGCTAGCGAACGTGCGCAGGCTGGAGCCGTTGGCCGCACCCGAGACGATCTTCCCGAGGACATCGGTCAGACGCTCCGCCTTAACCTTAGCTTCGGCCAGCCTCAGGGGATGCCAGGGGCAGGATATGGCGACGCAGGGCTTGTCGGTGGATTTCGCGATGCCGATCGACAGCGCCGGAGCCCAGAGCCTCGTGCGGCAATCGTCCTTGCGCGCGAGCTTGCGGAGAAGGCCGAGGAACTCCCCGTAGAGGACCGATTGCTCGAGGATCGCCTCCTCGCGGAGTCCCTTGCCGTCGAGGAAGGCCCGCACCGTCTTGGTGTACGAGGCGAGGAAGGCCTCGAAGGCATCTCGAAGGACCTTGGCCTCCGCAGGCTTGAGTATCATACCCTCGAGCTCGTCGATGCCTCTCCTGATGGCGGCTCCGAGATTGAGGTCCGGGATGTTGATGTCGACGAGCAGCCCGTCGGGATTGTCGAGGATGTCCTGGATGGAGGCACGGTTCTCCAGGTCGATGATGCCGTCGGCGACGCGCTCGGTTCGCCGCGCGCGGGAGAATGCTCCTTGGAGCAGCGCCGCCTCGGGCTGGTCCAGGTTGCCGATCACCCTCATGTTCAAAGAATAGGCATTGGCGAACGAGTTGGTGGGCATCATCCAGATGAACTGGCTGGAATGCGTGGCCTCCTTGAGGGCTTTGTCGGAAACATGGAGGGGGTTCTCCCCATCGACCGCATCGGCAGGGATGATTGCCACATCGAACTTGAACTGGCGGGCTGACTGGGAATTCTTCTCGTTCCCGCTGAACTCGATGGGATGGGTCCAGCACATCCCGAAATCGCAGATCACCCCGGCCGGGAGGAGTAGTTCCGGCAGCCCGCGGAACCTGTCCCGCAGGTAGTGGTAGAGGCTGGCATTCTTGCCCTTCCAGAAGTTCAGCCTTTCCGATCCCTCGAGCTTGATGGCCACCCTGGCGCCGGCGGGCATCTCCTCAATGGAGTCGACAAGGTTCGCGACTGCTTGCACGATGCCTGTAAGTAGATCGCCGTAGACCTTGTTCTCTTTGAAGACGAGGGTCTCCCAGCGCTTGAGGAGCTTCCTATCGTCCTTGATGGCATCCCTGTGTGTGAAGAAGAAGTCCCTCTCGGCCTCCTTTGCCTCGACGTCCTCCGAGGTGAGCGAGGCGAGCATTCCCTTTTCGGAGGCCGAGAGCTGGCGCGGCAGGGTTAGCTCGAAGAAGGCGATGGTCTCCTCCCCAAGGCTAACCTTCTTCGCCTGCTTGGTTGCCTTCAGGATGATCTCGACATCGTCCCACTTCAAGTTGGCCGCGACATTCTCCTGGCTCGGCCGCCACCGCCCGGCCTCGACGCCGTCGTCATTGAGGAGTGCTGTGAAGATGTCGGCGTCGGCCTGTGTGATGCTCGCCCGTTCGACTAGGTCAGCCAGACGCTGCCGGATCACGTTGCGGGACAGGGGTGCGCCCCGGTCGTTCCGAAGATAGAGGGCATCCTCGGCCCGCGCGTGAAGCTCCCCCAGCTCCTCAGCCCATTTTTCCTTCGACTTAACCCGACCCTTCGCGGCCAGTTCCTTGAAGCGCCCTGCTCCCCTCGGAATCCGGAACGCCGGAAGCGCCTCATCAAGGGCGCGCTCGATCGGACGGCCCTTGAGCTTGCCGTCTAGGAGGACCATGAACCGAGCCAGCATCCTGATGCCGTCGGTCACGAGGCCTGCCGCATGGGCGCCGAGGATGGCGTTGGACACGCTCTCCTTCTGCCGCCTCGTTAGGGAGGTCAGCTCGGAACAGCACGAGATCCAGAGGTCCGGGCTGTGGAGAAGCGTCTCCTCGGAGATCTGCTTCACCTCGCCCAGGGTCGCGCCGACGACGTCGAGATGGTCCGTCGGAACGGCGAAGATGATGGCGCCCGCCTCGCCCTGGCGTTCCATGTTGCGGAAGTAGGTGGCGCTCTTGTTGGACAGGAGGCCAGGGCGCAGCGTTCCGTCGTTCAGCGCCTCGTTGACGTGAACCTCCGCTCCCGGCAGTCCGTCAAGGCGCCGGGCGATAGCAGAGGTAACGACAGGATCGAAGCCCACGATCCTGAACAGGGACTTCCGGTTTGGGTTGTCCTCGATGTCGGACCGCACCTTGGCCTCGGCCACCCGCGTGATCAGGTCGAGTTCGGGCGAGGCCTTGTCCGTCTGCGGGGCCAGTTGGGGAGCGATGTTCATCATTTCATTCCCAGAACGGGTTGATCACGAAGGCGCAGTCGTCGGACAGGCGCTTGGCCAACCCCAGGATGCGGAGGCGTTCCTCCAGCAGCCGCTGGTTCGCCTTCAAGTGCGCGTAGTTCACGGTCTCGAATTCCTGCCGGCCGATCTCGGTGCCAATGATGAAGCGGTATCTGTTCCAGAGGAGGTCGAGAAAGGTCTCGAACTCCATCGGCTCACGGACGTTCGCGAGAACGATGGCCTCGATCAGTCCGTCACTCGCCCCATACCATCGCCCGCTGCCCCTCTTGGCAACCGCCATTCCGATCCTGTCGGCATAGAAACCAACCACCCGCCCGAGATGCTGCTCGTGATCTTCGATCGCCTCGCGATTGATCAGGGCGGGAAAGCGGGACACGTCCGTCTCCTCCGAAGGCAGATCGAACGCGAAGCGCCTTCTTGTGATCTCGGCCAAGGCCTTCCGCGGGTCGACCTGGTTCCGGGCCGCTGCCCATTCCGGGGATGCCGTGAAGTCCTCCACAACTCTGGTTATCGCTGCACGGGTCTGGTCCCGGTGGCGGCGGTAGCAGTCCTTCGAGATCTTCTGGACCCCAATCGTGTCGCCACTGATCATGTCGAGTGGGAAAATCGGCAGGTCAGTGCCGAGGATCTCCGTCGAACGACGCGTGATGTACTGGATGACGGCAAGTCCCGAGAGCCGCATCAACGGCTCGGGGAGATTGTCATCCGGCAGATTAGGCAATGAGAGGAGGGACTTCCAGTCCTCAGCCACGACGTCGTACACGGGGTGCGACTGCAGCGGCAGGTAACCGATGTTCTCGAAGGACAGCTCTGCCTCAGCCGCAGGAGGCTGGAGCACCTTGGCGAGCGCATTCCAGCGGCTGCCGCTGCCGAGCAACCTCGTCCTGATCAGGGGTTCGAGTTCGTCACGGCAGGCGCTGCGGTTGAGCATCAGGTAGAGGAGCTCGCCGCCGCGGGCAAAGAAGCGCCTGTCCTTGTCCCGGGAGCCGGCCTTCTTCTCCCCGTAGTCAGCCATGAGCATCTCGGCCCCGCGCGGGGCGAGATGCCTGGATGTGGGACGGCGCGACCTCTCGCTTTCGACCTCGGCCGAGCGCAGCAGCGCCACGGCGTTTCGGAAGCTGGTGAAACGCGTAAACCTGTCCCTAAGGTAGCCGAACTCTTTCTCGCCGTCTGGCCCTTGGCGGGCGAACCACTCGTTCCACATCGAGGCGTCGGATACCGCCTGGCCGTCGGCGATCTCGTCGATAGCGCGGTCCTTAAACAGGAGAGTCCGCAGCTTCGATCTCGTCATCAGGTGGTAGGTCACCCTCTCGTGATGACCGGGCGTCTCGAACCCCTTCAGGATCCGGCCCTCCCCCTGCCTGGACAGATGCGCCATGATACCGAGGGCCTCAAGGACCAAGAGCCAAGGGGTCTGGTCGTTCAGAAAGCGATGCCCCCAGATCTGCTGCTCGAGCCAGATATTGGCTTCGAGGTTCTCGGGCGGCTCGAGGGCGCCTGGGAGGGTGCTTGAAATCATCATGCTTGCTCCGTCACCCCGATGCTCTCGTCCCGGAGGTGACCGTCATTATCGAGGCGGACGATCCTCATCTCCTTCAGGTCGTCCAACGCGATCAGGTCGAGGCGGCTTAGCCTTGCCACGACCCGAAGCCTGAACTGCCGCAATTCCTCGTAGCATTGCCTGGAGAAGCTCCCCGGCAGCGAACCGCCCTCCACCCGCATCAGGTACTCGAAGAGAAGGGGCTGGAGCGGATTGCTCTCGATTACCTCGGCCGGCCCCCTGAACCCTGTCCGTCCGGTGATGATCATCCGGGGGCGACCGAAGGTGCCGCCGGCGTCGAAGTCGAAGGCCACAATGTCCCGCGGGGTGCCACCGAGGGGAAGCTCAATGTCGAGGACTCGCCCGACTCGACTCTGGGTGTTACCCGCAGGGGCCGTGAACCAGACGCTGGTGCCGTCATCGCTCATGGCCCCCGAATAGCTGCGGTTGAGGCCGACGACGAGCTTGCTCTTGATCATGTCGGGCGAGCGTCCTGCACTCAGGTCTTCGCTGAACCTCAGATAGCTGCCGCCGTGCATAAAGACGGACAGCCTCCAAGGGTCGAATTCGTCGCTCTTTTCCGTGACAGGGAGGACGAAGAAGAGGCGGCGACGCTGCGCCTCGAGCGCCTTTTGGAACTCAGAGAAATCATCGGCGTCGCCACGGCGGTACCGTGTCCTCTGCTCCTCGAACAGGTTGGCGCCGTGCAGCGGGTCATTGGCCACATACCTGTCATGGGACTCCTTCGGCTGTGCCTCGATGAGGAGCGTGTCGATGGCATTGTTCGTTTCCTGACCTATCCCGGCGTTCTCGAACACCGAGAAGGCAAGATAGTCACGATTTTCGCCGCGCCTGAGGTTGAGGCCGAGTGCATTGTCGTAGGGATTCGACAGGACCTCCTTGCCCTCCGAGACCAGATCCCGCGCGGAGTTGCAATCCAAGAGGACGCTCCTCCTTCCAGACACCCCGAGGACAATGTTCACCACAAGGAGAAGTATGTGCCGCATAGGAAGGTGGGTGTCATTGGCAGCCGCGAGATTGATCATATCTCGCAGGCGGTTGTGCATCTCCGTCTCAGAGAGAATCCCTAGGTTCCGACGGATCGGGCACCTACCGTCGACATGAAGCCCGCAACCGTCGCACTCCGACCACCCCGGATGGCCTTGAACCGCCGTCACGATGCTGTCGAAGAGGTCCCCGTGCGGCTTCTGGCTCAGGTTATGCATGAGGAGGTGAAGAGACGGGTCAGTCGGCTCGTTCTCCTTCAGCATGGTCCTGATGGTGGCCTCCACGGACCCTGCCTCTGGATGCGCCCTGCTGTAGGTGCGCCAGAAGCGTAGGAGCTGACCGTCGTTGGCTGCCACTAAATAGACAGCATCGGGCCTGCGTCCCATCAAGGACTCAAGAAACCCTTTGAGGATCTCCTCCTGCCGCGGATCCTCGTGGAACTCGCTCAGGTCCTTCACGACGACCAGCCTCCGCCCGCCGGGCAGATCGAGATCGACGAGTCCCTGGCCTGCATTCCACGCCTCCCGGGTTCCCCCGAGCTCGGTGAAGATCTTGCGACAGTGCCAAGTCTTGCCGTCGCCCGCTGTTCCCGTGAGGATTACGTTATGCGGGTCCGGTGACCGGAAGTTCGCTACGAGTTCGGACACCAAGGAGGAGCCGACCTCGATCGGGTCCACCTTGTGCAGGCTGGCGGACTTGAGGACATGTTCGTCGTAAAGGGAGTCGGATGAGGCGCTCGGACCATAGGTCCGGAGATAGTCAACCAGCGAACTTGCGTTCATTTAATGTTCTCAGAGATGGCAGATGACACAACCGTCCTCGTCGGACTTCGCCTTGATTTCCCGACGTGGCATCTTCTCGACATCGTTTAGGGAGCGGCCATCCACCCAGGTGTACCTGCGGCCGTTCCTCCCCTGCTCGTATTCTTTCGCCTTCTCATAGAGTTCCGGATGGCGTTCCTTGAGGCCCTGCCATTCTCCGATCTGCTGATAGAAGCAGAAGTAGCAGCCGGAGCGGGAGCGCCATTCATAGTACTCGGGGAGACCGAGGCCTGAATCGTCTAGCAGGCGCTGAACATCGCCGATGGTAATGCCGTCATCCTTGAAGGGGTAGACGGGCGTGATATTCGGCTCCTCGGACAACATGACCTGCTTGCCCTTGCCGATGTAGCCCGAACGGTTCTCGTCGGCGCGGATCGCGATGTACGAGTAAGCCTTGTCGCCGCCAATGTGCTTCTCGAAGGGATGGATCTTCAGCATCCGAGTGCACCAGCGCGAGCGCGGGCTGGGCAGGAACCCAGAGAAGTGCTCGTAGAGTACGACATCGAAGGGAGAGCGTCCGTGCTTCTCCGACACCCCAAGGAGGTCCAGCGCGGTGATGCGCGTGACCCTCTTGCCGAGGACGTGCTCGAGCCGCTCAAAGTAGTCGTAGGTCTCGGGCAGCTCCGCCCCAGTATCCGAGAAGACGTACTCGAACGGGAGGTGTGGATATTGTTGCGACAGATAGATGGCCAAGGCCGTGCTGTCCTTGCCGCCCGACAAGGGGACGATATGGCGGGCTTCCCCGTCGAGGGCGGCATCCTCCATCCTCTTGATCACTGCGCTCATTTCCTCCTCCCCGTGCCCTTGATCCGGGCAAGCTGCTCCTGAAGATGCCTGATCCTGATCTCAATGATCGGGGCGAGTGCCTCTGGTGGATCGCTCACATCAAGAGCTGCTGATTCGATCCGCAGCCTACATTCTCTCAGCTCTTTGCGAAGCTGTTCCTTCGTATCGTCCTGCCACTTCTCGATGCCACGCTGAAGCAAGACCGAGCTCATGGCGCGGGCGAGCATTTCTGGAGACTGGCGGCCGTTCAGGGTTTCGCGGGCCATCCTCAGCATGCCCTTGTCGGTCATCTTGAGGTCGTTTCGCTTCATTAGTCCGTCCACATCCAGGCATGATACCCAGCCCTTGATGCTCTCGATCACGTCGTCCGACTCGTAAACGCTCATGACCTGTGTCATGACCTCCACGGCATCGCGCAGGTAACCGTCAACCAGTCCGTCGATGACGTTTCGGATCGTCTCCAGCGAACGCAGCGCGGCCTCGTATCTTTTGTCGCCCTTCGCCTTGCCTCCGAAGCGATCCGGCAGCATCTTGATCAGGAACTCTGCCGGATCGGAGGCATCGTTGAGCGCTCTCAGGAAGATGCGTGCGTCGTCCGTCATCCTCCGCGAGCGAAATGCCCCCTCGGCAATGCCCGACCGCCAGGCCCTGATCGCGTCGTGAGCCGACCGGACGCGCTCATCGTGAGGGCCGACCTTCGTGTGGGCGAAGATGTCTACGATTCCGTCGAGGAAGTCGATGACCACCTTGCTGTCGGAATGCACGACAAGCTCGTGCCGTGCGGGTTCGAGGAACATGCGGCTCGAGTCGAAGCCGAGCACGTCGGGAACGTAGACTCCGTCCGTATAGATTGAGACGACCCGACCGAATGCCCTATACCCCGCCATGACGATGATCGGGATCACGCCCGAAGGCAGCCCTATCGGAGGAGCGGACAGCTTTTCCACAATCTCCGCCAACGGCTTAGTGCCGGGCTGAGAGAAGAAGTCACGGACATGTTCCCAGAGTGCACGCAGACCCTTGTCGGCCAATTCCTCGGGCTCAGCAAAGTGACCTTGGCTGTCCTTTTCGCCATGGATGCCTGTGCGAGCCAGCACAGTGCGGTACACGGACGACTCCGCCGACGCATCGTCGCCGTAGCCGAGGAGAGGCTCCGTCGAGTGTTCCATTAGGCGCAGGATCACGCGGACTCGGGCAGTCTGCATCTGCCGAGAGAGGACGCCACGCATGACTTGGTCGTTGACGATGCGCGGCGTGAGCGGGAACCATTCGTCCATTAAGGCGGATACCGCGATGCCCGCTGGACGTTCGGAGGTGACGTTCAGAACCTTGCCTCTTGCGTACCATTTGGCAGAGTCAGGACGATCTGTGGTAAGCCGATGCATGATCACCGTGAGGTGGCGGCGCGCGATGGCGAGAAGCTCATCCAGCTCTTGTGCTACAAGTGGATCCTCTGACAGGAGACTCTCGTCTCGGCGCAGGGCAGATAATCCTTCGATCTCGAGAGCGGCATCGAGAATCGTAGTTGTGTCCTCCGGAATAACGAGGATGGTACGTTGGAGATCGCATGCGGCGGCGAACTTCTTTGCGCGACGAATGTCGTCGCTTGAATCGCAGATCACGTAGATGAGCCGCCCCCAGACTCCGGTCTCGGGATCTTTCGGGATCGCCGAGAGTCCGGAGGCTTTGACGTAGCTCCCCGTTAGATAGCGCGTTGTCCCATATCTCTCGTTGTGCCGAATAGGACGCAGAAAGGTTGCTGGATGATGCTTGTTTAGGAACTCGATGAGATTGAAGGAGGTCAACCGCCGAATGTGCTCGTCGCGCAAGCGGGAGGCAATGTCGATATCCGCTCCGTGCCAGATGGACACGTCGTCATTGAGCTTGCGGTAAAGGACGAGCTTGCGTTCAATGAGGGCATCAATGGAAGACTTCACCCGCTTCTCGGGGTAGCCTTTCGCCCTGACGGCTAGCTCGAGGACGCGCCGCGGAAGGTGGCGGCGTTCGCCGTAGGCCCCAAGCTGGAGCAGGAAGGCCGCGGCGATGATCTCGCGCTCGACCTCGTCAGTGGTCTTACTCCGAGCGCTCTCTGCCTCGACCCAGCGGCGGTGTACGCCACCTATGCCGACATCGGAACGCATTGCCTCCGAGAAAGCGAGATAGACTTCCTCAAGGCCAATCGGACCAGTCAGATCCACGCCCTCGATGAAAGCGAATAGGCTTCGTTCGTTCTGCGCCACGCGGGCAACGAGACGCGGGAGCACCTGGAGAGCTCCCGCCGTGATCGGGTATGCCTTGGCGAGTAGATCGGCGACATCCTTGGTATCGTCAATGCCATCGAACCACCGTGCCGCGACGGCGTCGGCGGCAAGATCCTTGATTGCCTTCCGATCGGGCTTTCGACCGTGCGGGCGCTCGGCGATTACTGTCGCAATGAGGTCGTACAGTTCGCGACTGTCCTCAACAAAGCGGACTGCATCGAAGCGACCCTCGATTTTGCGCCATTCGTTGCGGGTGGTCTGGTTGAGATTGCCAGCATACGCCAAGACGTTTTGGTGCAGCAGGAGAGTCAGGCTCACCGTGGGCGAGGCCGACCGAGTCGTCCACTCTGACAAACGCTGGACCGCATCGAGATCGCGCGCCCTGCCCTCCGTGATGAGCCCCTCAAGATGGCGGCCGAACTCGTCCCAGACGATGGCGATCCGGTCGACGCCCTTGAGACCAGAGACGGCAGAAAGAAGGTCCTCGATGTCGTCATGGGCGCCTAGTCCCAATGAGGCGGCGATGCTCGCGACTACGTCCCTGACATAGCCGGACAGGGTGACCACACGTCCCTTCTGGACCGAGTTAACGCGCCCAGCGTACTCGGCTGCAAAAGCAGGGTTGATCTTCTCGATCCGCTTGGCGAGCATACGCATTAAGTCGCGGTTTTCGGGCTTGTTGGCCACCGCGAGTGCGCCGATGCCCGCCGCGAGCGACTTGCCGCTGCCATAAGCCGCGATGACCATGGTAGCGCCGCCAGACAGGACAGCCCGTGCGACCGGGAGCGAACGGGAGGTCGGGTGGTAATGGTCCAATCGGGACGGGACTGCGATGTCGTCCTTGAGGTTGACGGACCGAAGGAACGGCTTGTTCATCGAACTGCTCCGATCCGTGAGAAGTGCCTTTCAATCCATTGATCCAGCGGGAGTCTTGGGATTGTGAGTGTACGGTTTGAACCGAGCATAACGATATTCACACCCAGTGATCCGTAGGTGTTCGCCGCAAGGGTGGCCATGTCATCGATCATATCACCGTCAAGCCCGAGGATACGACCGGGAGAATTTCGGCGGCGGAGCAGGTCGCTCAATGCGATGCTGTCGCTTTCCATGTCCTCGGCCAGGAGCGAGGTCGCCGCGAGGAAGGCCTCTACGGGAATGCGATCGAGTGGGCGGGTGCGTTCGAAGCGGCCCGTATCCGAATGTTTCATGATGAGCGACAGGGACCTCAGAGGGCAGATGGTCGCATCCTCCGGGTCTAAGCGCTCGTTAGCTGACGGAACAGCATATGACGACAGGAGGCACGCGATATCACGCTGGATAACTGCATGGGTTGTCGGGTTGGTCGCCTTCTCGCGAACATGCTTTTCAAAGCCATCAACGCACCCTGTCCGGTCGAAGGTTCGCTCCTGGAAGTCGTTGAAGAACCAGTTCCAGACACTGCCCTCCCGCCGGGCGAGCATGATGTGTGCGACCCACCATGAGATGGGGAACTCGAAGTGGGCGTCATGAGCCCAGATGGCCAAACCCAACTCAGAGAGACGAATAGCCCTGCGCTTCCGCTCGCCATCAAAGGCGAGCATCCCCGTGGCCTCAAGCCAATACTGGAGCGACTTGACCATGCGACTGCCGAGACCGAGTGCATCAGCGGTCTCGAGATCAGCCTTGAAGTGTTCAGTGTCCGATAGGCGTGAAAGCCCCTTGGAAAGCCAGCTCTCCCGGATCGCGAACGTCTCGTGCCGTCCAAATTCGTATTTGCGGCGTGCTCCCTCGGCGACGGCCCTCATCTCAATTTCCTTGCGGTTTCCGCGACAATATCAGCAGCACGGAATGCCTCATCCATTGTGTTCATGACCGAAAAAGAAAACCGGACACTGGAATAGGCCTCGTCCTCTGAAAGCCCCATTGCCAGCAGCACGTGCGACGGCTCGGGGCGCCCGCTTGAACAAGCTGACCCGACAGAGCAAGCAACATCCCGCTGGTCAAGCAGGGCGACCAGCGCCATTGCATCGATGCCCGGGAAGAGAATGTTCGAGGTGTTCGGTACACGTGGGCTGTCGCAACCGTTGACTCTCGCACCTGGGATTGCTCCGAGGATAGACGTCTCGAAGGCGTCGCGCATGGTCTGCATAGCCTCCACGGTCTGGTCGAAGGACTCAGCCCTCTCCCTTAGGGCGACGCCTAGCCCTACAGCACCGGGAACGTTCTGCGTGCCCGAGCGCCGTCCGCCCTCCTGCCCTCCGCCGAGCATCAACGCCTTTAGCCGGTCCTCGTTGGGATCAGCAAGGATCAGAGCACCAGTGCCTTGCGGCGCATGGAGCTTGTGGCCGGAGAAGGTCAGCGCGTCGATACCATCCATTCGGATAGGGATCCGCCCGATGGCTTGGGCTGCATCGACATGAATAAAAGCGTCGGGCCGGCTTTCACGGATAGTTGCAACGATCTCGGGAATGGGTTGGACCACGCCCGTCTCGCTGTTTGCCCATTGAATACTGACTGCCAAACCGCCGGATACAGGGAGCGTTTCGGCCACGGAATCAGGTTTCACACGGCCGTTAGCCGAAACTGGAACGATACGATGCTCTGCCGCTTGCTCCGCAGGTCGCAGCACGGAAGGATGTTCGATATTGGTGGTGACGATTACGGCCCCTTCGATCCCTCGAAGCACAGTGTTGTTTGCCTCAGTGCCACCGGAGGTAAAGATCACGCCTTCCGAAAGTGCCCCCGGGAGCAGGAGACATACCTCGTCGCGTGCCGTTGTAATGACGCGGCGCGCCTCGGCTCCGCGCGCATGGACACTAGATGGATTTCCAGACGCGTCCTGCATCGCTGCAAGGACGGCACGCCTCACGCCCTCCGATGCCGCCGTCGTGGCGTTCGCGTCAAGGTAGATCATCAGTTACAAAGCCCCCAACTATGATGGAAACATAGCCTTTCTTAATTTCAGGTTTGTCATTCTTTTTGAATTGACAAATTCGCAAGAAAATTTCCTTGCTGCAAGTTAGCCAAGAGGCGGAATCAGTGCCTGATGAAGTCTGGCTATAGACAATGACGCGATCATCCTGCCTGCAGGTTTGGTTACATGGTACCCGCTGGGGCAGCGGCTCAATATGTATTGTTGCCACCGTAATATCGCATGATTGCCTTGCACCTCTGTCATCAGGGCAGTCAGAGTTCCTATTGTGAACCTAACAGTGTTTCTTTGGGCGAAGTCTGCGTACCAGATTTAGGCGCAGCAACAAGGAGGTGTTGAGTATGGCTGCCCGGAAGGCTCCAAAAGTCCCGAAACCGGGATCTGATGCCTGGAAGGCGTATGTGGCCAATGCAATCGCAAAGCCGCCATCCCGGCGAACCAAGCCTGAACGCGAAGCGATAGCGGCAGCCATGGCGCAAGGCGAGGCAGAGCAAGCGGTTAAGCACTGAGTAGCGAACATTGCGGCGTAGGATTTGGGAAACGAAGAGTTGGTAGTGCCGCTGCAAGGGTGGGCTTCCGGTCAGGGGCGAGTGCATTATGACTGTTCTGATGGACGATCTCGATGGTCTGGGTCTCGGATCTTGAGACGTGAGATTACGAGGTCCTTGAGCTCGAGCTTCAGGGCTTCTCTTGAACCCGGAACACTCTGAACCCGTGCTCATCCACGGCCGCGATCTCCCCTCCCCTGCCAATGCCGACAGCCATCGCAGAGGTCTCGAGGGCGAGTTCCGCGGCCGTATCACTTCTCACGGCATACACGATCAGCCGGCCGCCGCCTCCGGAACCGTCGAACTCGGCGCCCAATGGGAATATCGCTAGCAGGACCCGGCCGCCAGGTAACCTGATCGGAGCCCAGTCGGCGCTCGCGGCCCGATAGACGCCATGCGATCGGGCGTAGTCGGCGACCAAGGTCCGAACCAGATCACTATACTCATCCGACGGTCGCCTACTCATGTCGACGATCTCAAAGCCTGCAGCCCGGGCGGACGGCGTGTCGGCAAGGAGCTCGGACTCTGCGGCCCTGGCGGTGGACGCGAGCAGGATAAAGGGCAATGTGAGAAGTTTGAGTATCATATGCCAACTTACCCTTTCCCGCCCCGGATGACCTTCAGCCCCCGCAGCGGAGGCGGCAGATCCGGAGGCTTTGGCGGACCCTCTAGATCGATGAATTTGGCCCCACATTTTGGATCGTACTTGCCCGGCGGCCGTCGCCCAGGTTCCCGTCGCCATTGGCAGTCCAGGGCCAGCTTCTCGAGCAAGTCATCCATCGAGATCTCCGCCCCGAATTTAGCTGCCAACCTGGCGAGCCGATACGATCCATTGCGGCCGCACAGATTACAGCCGATGCGGACGATGACGTAGGGATATGACGAGAGCCGGTCCTGATCCATGGATCCCATCCAGAGAACAGACAAAGAACGAAATCAAGGCTCAACAGATCCCTTATCCAGAGTACACTGCCCCCATGAAGCTTTCCGAGCGCGCCCGTGAGAACGCAGAAGCAATCCGAAACGTCGGGTTGCAAGCCATCGCCGAAGCCCGCCGTCTCGGTGTCCCAGTGCACTACATGGACCCCACCGTTTGCGACGGCATCATCCGTGAGATGCCTGACGGTACCCGGCAGCACGTCAAACGCGTCGACGGCGAGGAAATCGTCATTGACGACTTGCCTCCTCGGACCTAGCTCATCCTCCGCCTTCGCATCGCCAGGAGCTCGACCTCAAGGTTTAGCCGACCAGCTTTCACCATCCGGACAAGGGCTCGGAAGTAGCCGCCCGGGTTTTTGATGCGGGACCCGCCCGTCGACACGTCATTGTCGTAGAGCTGGAGCACGTAAATCACGGCCGCAGCAGCGCCAATGGGCCCGATCTCAGCTACGGCTTCGTTCCAGGCGCTCTCATGGGCCCCGAGGGATGCCCGGAGGTATCGCCCGGCGGCGACGAGATCGCCGATATCGCGGATTGGCCTCCCGTAATCCGTGACCGTTGGGCATGCCTCGACTATAAGCGCCGGTGATAGATGCTCCGTCGGCTGTTCGGTTTGCAGAACCGCCTCAGCTTTCTTCGGAAAGCCCTTTGTACAAGCTCCGCTAGAGTATCCGTTGTTTGTTTCTTTGTGGTTGACTCTGAGTCCTCCATTGGCGGTCTGGAAGAAGCATTCTTCAGCAATGGTCCTAAGGTCTTGCCAGTCCTGCAGCAGTCCTGGGGGCAGATCTGCCGACGACCGGGCCGGCGTGCGGGTCATCAAACCGTTGTAGCGGTCTTCCAGGTCAGAGCGATCGAGATCGGGATGATGCTGAGCGATGGCTGAGATTGCCTCCTCCGTGGCTCTGCGAGCGATCGTGACCTCGTCGAAGGAACGCTTGCGGAGCTCGCGCATGACCTTCTGCTCGGCGAGGATGGCAGTCCACTCCCCTCGCCTCGCGTAGACTGGCGTGAGATCGAACCCGAAGGCGTCGATGATCGTGCCGGCAAGGTCCTTGACCGGGTATCGCTTCCCGTTAGGGGAATCCTTCGGGACGACCAGACCGAGCTCGATCAGCTCGCAGACGATGCGGCGGATTGCCCTGACCGTCAGTCCTGTCGCTTTCTCCAGGCGATCATTCGACGGCCACACGAGCAGCCTCGAGAGCTCCAACTCTCCCCAGCATGCGACCATTTCGGACAGAACCTGGCGCTGAGCCGGGCGCAACCCAAGCGCCTTCTCGGCATCCCGGGCGGCTGCCGATAGCTCCTTACGCGTGACTGTACGGCCTGCCTCGAAGGCAAGCTTCTTCGCGGCCAAAGCGGCATGTCTCAGCCGCCGGCCTCCAGACGATGCGAGCTGCATCGTACCCTCCATTTGAGGGCAAAGCGGGAGCGCTCACCGAATCGGCGTCTTGACCCTGATTCTCTGGGATGGCATAAGAAAAGTGCGTCTAATCCTTGCCGCCCATGGTGAGGTTTCCAAGGGCCTCGAGGTCGCCAAACCTCGGGGCCCTTTGCTTTGCCGGGTTACATCACGACCCCTCCTCCCTCGCTTTGGCATACGCCTCGGCAAGGATTGGAAGTTGTTCCTCTAAATGGCCGACCAGGAATTCGGCGAATGCCGTATCCAATCCTTTGTCGACCTGGATCTTCAGGTCGCGGCCGGCCTGTAAGACCTTGGCAACCCTCCGACCTGAAGCTGAAATGATCCGTGCGTCGCCGTTGGCCTTGGCCTTTGGGCCGACCGCCGCGGCGAGCACACGGTTGAAACGGGCATTGCTGTCAGCTGCCTGGAAGCGGCCGTCGACGAGGGCTTCGCGAGCCTTCGCGATGGCGCCCTTGGCTTTGATAGCCTCGACGAGCTCCAGCCAGCGCGGGCGGCCGACCTTCGGCGCCGGGCCGATGGCTTCGATGATGTCGGCTGGGATTGCCTTCGCGATCGAGAGAAGGACAGACAAATTGCCTTTGTTGGGCTCGACTGCTGACGCGATCGTCGCCCGGTCGAAGCCCTGCGCCTCAAGGACGGCCGCGAACTGGGCCCGCTCAATGAAGCTGAGATCGGCTCGATCGAGGTTTTCCTTGCCCTGGGCGACGACGAGCTCTGCATCCGTCAACGGCCGTACAACCGCTCTCACCTTCTGCCCGAGCTCCCGAGCAGCCCTCAGTCGCCGATGACCATACGCCGCTTGATAGCGTCCCTCCGCCTCCGGGTGCGGACGGACGAGGATCGGAACCTGTTGGCCGCCATCGGCGATGCTCGCCTTCAAGCCGTCGAACACGGGATCCGGACCAGCGTCCGCCAGCCTGTCGTGAAATGGCGAGTGATCAACCGTCTCAGGATCGAGCTCCACCACCCGATCGCCTGCGGCCACCTGGCTCCGGAGGCTCTCCAGCTCTTCGGCATCGGCATTGAGAGACTCGAGCGCCATGCCCATGACGCGAACTGAGCTCGGCGTTGCCGTCGGCTTCCGCTCCGGCATCGGGGCAGCAGGAGCGTCTTTGACGATCGGTGTGAGGATGTTGTCGAGGCGGCTACCGCGCTTGCTCATGCCCTACCCCATGCTCGCAGGATCATCTCCTCGATCTCGCCATTGACGGCATCGAGGCTCTCGATGGCGCGGTCATAGGTTTGCCGAGTGACGTCGCCTTTCCCGACCTCATACAAGGTTTGCTTCGTGATGCCTGCGTCCGCGATGGCCGTCGACTTGACCATCGCGTTGGTCATCACGCGCTCGCCGAACAGCGACCGCATGAGACCAACGATCCGGGTCTGCGGGCCGTCCTGGGGCTCGTATCGTGTCACGAGGTAGCGCAGGAAGTCATACTGAGCGTCGCCGCCGGCCTGCTCGACAACTTTCAACAGGGACGCCGTCATATGCAGGAACTGGCTCATCGACGCGACGTCCAGCATCTGCGGGTGGATCGTGATCAGGACGGATCTCGCCGCACACAGCGCTGAGAGCGTCAGGAAGCCGAGGGCGGGTGGGCAATCGAGGACGACCACATCGTAGTCCTCATCGACCGTCGCGAGCGCATGGGCGACACGGGCAAAGAAGAGACGATCGGATGACCGGCGCTTCTCAGCGAGGACACGCGGCGTGTCGTGCTCGAATTCCTGGAGCTCAAGGTTTGCGGGGATGACATCGAGGCCGGCGAAATACGTCTTGCGGATGACGTCTCGCAGCGGGACGGCGTCCTCGTAGCGGATAGCACCGTAGAGGGTCTCGCCCGGGCCAACGTCGAATTCCGGCTGGATGCCAAGGAGCGAGCTCAAGGATGCCTGCGGGTCGAGATCGATCGCTAGCGTCCGGTATCCACGCATGGCGAGGTATTGAGCGAGGTGAGCAGCCGTCGTCGTTTTCGCGCTGCCGCCTTTGAAGTTCGTCACGGCGATGACCTGCAGCCTCTCGCCCGGCTTGCGATGTCGCCAGCACGCCGGCTTCGAGCGGGCTACGATCTCGCGTAGCTCGTGGACTTGCTCTAGCGTATAGCTCCGGCGGCCGGCGACACCTTTCTCCGGTCGCGGCCCCTCGCCTGCCAGATCGATCTGCCTGAGATATGCGTCAGAGCACCCGATGAGTTTGGCGGCTTCTCCCGATCCCAGCTTTCTCAACGTCTTTGCTGAGGACGGCGGGAAAAGGCGGGAGCGGATGTCTTGCAATTGTTGCGAAAGAAGTTGAGCGTCGGCCTCGACCGCGCTCGACAAGCTCGCCGGTGCGTCGTCAGGCACTTTGTGTGCTGTGGCTGTCATTACGCTAAATGTCCGATCTGCGAGTTGTGACCGTAATGAAAATGCGATTCGGACGTTTAAACAAGGTTAACGGTCAAGTCGAGCGTGATTCAGCTGTGAATCGTTTCCACAGGCATCGCGAGGCACTTCGAGTTTTCAGCTGAAAAACCAGCACCCTCCCCGGCCAAAAGTTTTCAGCTGAAAACCGCCTCGGCATCTTCGGTAAAAGCGTTACCTGCACCACATCAGCCGATGGCCTGGATAGGTGTCTTGGATAACATGTCCAAGACATCGCCGCCTAAAGATACAGGAAACGATGTCCGGGAGATCTGTCCCAGACATGTATCTTGGACATTTGATTCTTGCTTGGTTTCGCCCTCTCCTATTTGCAGGAGGTGGACCATGCGTAGGTCTCGAAAACGGTCACAGCTCGACGCCAGCTGGAAATACAAGCAAGGGCTCCGGAAGGATGGCATCCCGTTGCGGGACGATCTCGCGCGGGCGGCTTTCTTACGTGTTCTCGAAGAGCTGTCGGTGCGGCTCGAGAAAGGCGAGGAGGCCAAGCTGGAGAACGGGATCAATGCGTTCATGCGATATCTCCCGGAACGCTTTGACCGTGAGAAAGCGCATGAGCGGGTGCGATCTCTCGTCGGCAAAACCATGGTTTCTCGCTTAGAGGCCAAGGGGGCGACTGATTCCGATCTGTGATCCCTAGCTTGTGAACGATTCGAGAGTTTGATTAGACCCCAGTCTCGCGACCTGCAGACTGGGGTTTATGTTTGAGAAGCTTAATTATCTCGTCCTCGACCGCCGCGATCCCTCGCAAAACATGGATCGCTTCTACGTACTGTCTGTCGAGCCCAGCCTGTTCGGCGACGCGACCCTCGTCCGCGAGTGGGGACGCATCGGGCAACCGGGCCGGCGACGGGTCGAAATCCATGAAAATGAGGGCAGGGCAGTCGAATCTCTGGAGAAATGGCTCCAGAGAAAACGTCGACGCGGCTATCAGATCCGGGCCCGGTAGATCATTTTGACCTCGTGGCGACCTACCGGCGACCTGACGTCAGGTTAATTTGACCTGCCAGCAGGTCATCATGATCTACACAGGGTGGCACAAGTGAAAAACTGCAACACTCACGGAAATTTACCGGATTTCCGGGATAACCAGACCGAGTTTGCGAGCCCTCTCGAGCTGGAACTGGACGCTTGACGCCTTCCACTCCCGCCCGCCGCGTGGCGTCCGCTCCCGCATGCTCTCCAACTGAGCCCCGATCTCACGCAAGGTGAGGGCGGGATTGGAGATCGCGATGCCGGCGATCAGGGTCATGAGCCGATCGTCAGGCGGCCGGCGGCCGGCTTTCCGCAGCAACTCCGGCTCAACCATCTTCTCTGCAACCAGCCGCCTCACTGCCCGCCTGAGGCTTTGATCGGTCCACCGCTGCCCGCGTGCATTCAGCACCTGCACGACATCATGCCAGCTGTGATCCGGCCGCATCTGTCGGACCACGGGCAGGAACGTGTCGACCCGCGTCAGGAGATCTCCGAGGTAGACGCGGTCGCGTGCGATGGCGGTCTTCCGGATCGCCTCCGGCCTGCCCTCACGGAGGCCGGGATTGCCTGGCTGCTTACCCTTGGCCTTCGCCGCCTTCACGCCCGCCTTCGTCCGCTCGGAGATCAGGGACCGCTCGAGCTGGGCGACGGCGCCCAGGACCTGCAGAGAGAACATTCCCTGCGGCGTCGACGTGTCGATCGGATCCCGGAGCGATCGGAAATGGGCGCCCTTGCTCTCGAGGTCCTCGATCACCTCGAGCAGGTGGCTGACGGAGCGGGCGAGGCGATCCAGCCGGACGACCACGAGGACCTCATCCTTCCGGATCTCGCGCAGGAGACGGGAGAGAACCGGCCGGGCCCGAGATGCGCCGGATCCGTGTTCCTGATGGATGACCTCGCAGCCGGCGGCTCGGAGCTCTGCGAGCTGAGCGTCGGTGGCTTGCTCCTCGGTTGAGACGCGGGCGTATCCGATTAGGCGGCGGGTAGGGGAGGCCATCGAGCTTCGCATCAGAGATCGAGGTGAGCCCATTGGGGATCCGCCTTCGACGGGAGCAGGACGTTGATCTTGATGATGGTTCCGAGCAGCTCGGGATCGTCATTGCTGTCGTTGACGCGGATGTCATAGAGCTCGGCCGCGATTGGGTAGTCAGATCCAGCCTCGGCGAAGCGGTCGGCTAGATCACTGTTGAGATAGCCGATATGAGCCCGGACGCTCTCAACGGATTCCGGCCGGAACCACCGCTTCCGCCGTTCCGTCCATCGCCCATACACGGCAATGGCGTTGGCATGGTGCTTGTTTGTTGGCTCTCGCTCCAACTCGACGCCCCAATCGTCCCCGTGCTGATCAGAGGCAGCGGCCCCTCGCATGAAAGAGACGACGGCCGCACGGCGATGCGTGATTCCGACGACGGCTGTCGACATCTGGTATTGCCGCCAGTTGCCTGACGGACGCCGCCTATCTGCTGGTTTCCACGACGACCAAGCCATGATGTGCCCCCATTCACGGCCTTTGTACATAATCTGCGATCAGGAGGAAACGATCGTTTGAAGACGTCTTTCAAGCGATTCCGTTAACCAGCGGGGGAGGGAGGACTTTCCCAAAGCCCGCAAAAGTGCTTTGAAAACAAAGGCTTTAGCAGTTCCGTCGGTAACGACAGACCTACACGTGCGTACGTAATCCGCTTCCGAGCGTCCAACACACGATGTAGTCCGGAGAAATGGCGCAAGTGCTCCTATCAGACCGTACTCAGGCCGGTAATCGCTTCCTCTGTTAGCGACGAAGCAAGGGATATCAGTAGCTTATCCTCTCCGAGAAAGCGTGGCGTTTGGGGTAACCGGGGCAGATTAGGGGGCAAGGGATTCCTGCAGACCGGCCTTCGTGGTCCAGTCTATGGATGACCGTGCCGACTGGTAGTTCCGACCCTCCACCTGAGCAGACGGGAACCCTCCCGGCCCTGACGTTTCCCCATACCCGTAAGCGATCATCACAAACAGCACGGCGGCCAGGGCAACCACCAGCCCCATGAAGATGAGGACCATAGCAATGCGGGTGGTGGGACTGTCCTCGTGCATGATGTGTCTCCTCGGCAGGCTGATGAGCGGATAACGCCTGAACGTCAGCAGAGCCGATTGCGGGCCGCGGGCCTTAGGCTGCTTGGATGACAAGGTCGGCGAGGGGCGGGATCTTCGGCTGACCCGTGTTCAATCCCAGCCGGTCCCCGAGATAGGTGAAGAACGATAACCCGAGCTTGCGGCAGGTCTTCGAAAGCCCCAGCATCACATCCCGTGCGACACGGCCATCGGCGCTCATCGTGCCGCCGGAGACCTTGCGCTTGATCACCCAGGCTCGCAGGTCGTTCTCGGACGCATTGGTGTGCAGCGGGATCTCGGGACGCTCGAGGACCTGTAGTAATTCGCTCTTCCGCCGCGCCAGGCGGGCCAGCAATTCGTCGAGTTCCTTGTAGCCCGTGCGCTGGCCAAAGACCCGGTCGAACTGGCGCCGGAATGACGCCTCAGCGCCCGGTGCGGGACTTTGCTTCCACAGCTTCAGACCACGGTAAAAGCACCAGATGGTCTTGCGGACCAATTCCACCGCCTTGGCCTGCTTGGGCGAGGCCGGCATCAGCTTCTGCAGGTGCCGCTCGGCATGAACCCAGCACAGGGCGTGCTGGGCGACACGGAACTGGCCGGCATCGTCGGAGACAACGACGGTGTTGGCCATCAGCCCGTGATGGCGGATCGCACCCCAAGTGGCGGCTTCGTTCAGCAGCTGGAGCAGGGGCCGGTCGAAGATGTTGACGTGTTAGACAATGGTGCAAAGTTTGCGATCAGCTTTGTCCATACGATTGCTCGCCAGGCCCTGCGTCATCGCTCGACGGGACCGACGTTGAACTCTTCAGCCTGATCTGGATGGACCAGATCAGGCTGAAGGAAGAGGACCACGATGGCCAAGCTTAGCAAGAGGCGCGGCCCCCTGCGCCTTGAGGTCGGCTTTGAGGTCAGGCGGGGCAGTCGCGATGCTTTGGGACGCGCCTACGAGCGCCTCTTGCCCCTGCGCACCTGTTCCCTGCCGTCAAGCGCGCTGACCGCCATTTCTGAGGGAGCATGCCATGAGAACTCCGCACCTGAGAGCCGTTTCGGCTCCGCAGACCCTGCAGGTCGCCCTTTACGCCCGCGTCTCCTCCGACCAGCAGGCTGAGGATCACACCATCGACAGCCAACTGGCCGAGTTGACCGCACGAGTGGCGCAGGACGGCCACTGCGTCCGGGACGATCTGCGGTTCATCGACAACGGCCACAGCGGCGCTAGCCTGATCCGTCCCGCCCTGGAGCGTTTGCGCGACCTCGTGGCGCTGTCGGCCATCGATCTGGTCTACATTCATGCTCCGGATCGTCTCGCCCGCAGCTATGCCCATCAAGTTCTGCTGATCGAGGAATTCGCCCACGCCGGCACCCAGGTGATCTTCCTCAATCGCCCGATCGGGACCACGCCCGAGGACAGCTTGCTGCTGCAACTGCAGGGCATGTTCGCCGAGTACGAGAGAGCCAAAGTGCTGGAGCGCAGCCGGCGCGGCAAGCGCCACCGCGCCCAAACCGGCGCCGTCAGTGTCCTGACCCGCGCGCCCTTTGGCTACCACTACATCACGCGCGAGACCGGTGGGGGAGCCGCCCGCTATGACATCGACGAGGAGGCGGCGCGGATTGTGCGCCAGATCTTTACCTGGGTCGGGCACGAGCGATTGACGTTGGCCGGGGTTTGCCGGCGCCTGCGCGACAGCGGGATTCCAAGCCCGACCGGCCAACCGCACTGGACCCGGGCCGTGATCCACACCATGCTGCGCAATCCCGCCTATGTGGGTCAGGCCGTTTATGGCCGCCGCCAGTGTGTGCCGTGGCAGCCACCGCTTCATCCGCCGCGCGGCCACGATGGAATGCCGCGCAAGCCCTATCGACTAGTGCCAGCCGCGACTGAGCGGCACATCAGCATCGCGGTGCCCGCCCTTGTTGACGAGGAACTCTTTGCGAGTGTCGCAGAGCGGTTGGAGGACAACCGAAAGCGCAATCGTGAGCGGCTTTCAGGCGCTCAGTATCTGCTGCGAGGTCTGCTCGTCTGCCAGAAGTGTGGCTATGGGTTTACCGGGTATCATCCCGGTGGACCCTGGCGTTACTATCGCTGTTGCGGTACTGACCGCACCCGGTTCCACGGCGAGCGGCGATGCGATGCCCGCCTGGTCGCGGTCGATCGGCTCGATGAGGCAGTCTGGAGCGAGGTTTGCCGGCTGCTCGACAACCCGACACGGGTCATCGAAGAGTATCAGCGCCGCCTGGATGCGATCCAGGCCACCCCGCACCAACTCGAACTCGATGCTCTCGGCCGTCAGTTGGCGAAGGCGCGCCGCGCCATCGAGCGGCTGATTGACAGCTACACGGAGGGCTTGATCGAGAAGCCTGAGTTCGAACCGCGCCTCACTGAGTTGCGCCGCCGGACAGCCCGGCTGGAAGCCGAAGCCAAGGCCCACCAGGAGGCCGCTGAGCAGATCCGATCGCTCCAGCTCGTGGTGGGGAAACTCAAGCTGTTTGCCGAGATGGTGCATGACCGGCTTGCCAGTGCGGATTGGGCAACGAAGCGCGACATTATCTGTACTCTCGTCAAGCGCATCGAGGTGGCCGATGATGTTGTTCGGGTGATCTTCCGGGTCGACCCCGGCGTCTCAGGTCCACCCGAGGCGCGCCGAACTTTGCACCATTGTCCTGCACGTCTTGATCGAGCACCGCGCCAACTGTTCCAGCCAGTCCAGATCCGAGCGGAACACGTGGCCCTGGAGCTTCGTCACCCGGGCGATCACGGCAGCCTCGACCGGCTGCCGGCGCAGATAATCCAGCGCGGCCTCGTTGACGACATACTCGTCGCAGCCACCCCGCAGCAGCGACAGGAAGTTCAGGCGCGATTTCGACCGCCCGGTGAGGAAGACGCAGAAGCGCTCGCCGCCGATCTGCGTGGTCACAGCGGGACGGCGGGCATGCCGCGCCCCGGTGTCATCGACGGTGATGTACGGCGAGGAGGTCAGGCCTGCTTTCAGGACCGCGCGGTCCTCCTGCTCAAACGCCTCCAGATCGGCGGTGAGCAGGCGCACCACCTCTCGCTTGGAGATCGACAGGCCGATGCCGTTCAGCAGATCAGTGAGGCGCTCGGTGGTGACCTGGCCTTGCGTGTGCAGGGCGAGGCAGAACCGGCGCACGTTGGGGCCGAACCCGCCGGTGACACTGACCGGCAACGGCGCGATGAGGGTCTGCCCCTCGGGCGTCACCCAGCGTTCCCGCTTGTAGCGCACCACCTCGGCGGCCAACACAAGATCCCGGCGTACCATCGTCTTGTAGCCTTTGAAGCGCGAGCCGGGGGGAGCTGCGACCTGCAGCGTCACCTCGCGCGTGACCCGATCCCGTTTGGCGCCGCGGCCCGGACGCCGGCTCGGACCGGAAGGCTTTGGCTGGGTGGCCTTTTCCATGCCGGAGGATTTGAACGGCGGGCGCGGCGGCAGGTGCTTGAGCCGGGCAATCTCGTCCTTCAGGGCCTGATTGTCGATACGCAGGTTGCGGTTGTCGAGGCGCAGCCGCTCGACCTCTTGCTCCAGTCGATCGATCTTGCCAGCCAGATCCGAGACCAGCTCGCGCAGGGCCTTCTGGGACAGGGGCTGGGCGGGACCACTGGGCGCGCTCATGCCTGGATTGAATCATGAATGCCCGTTTGACGGAATCCCTGCCCCCCAAAATGCCCCACTTACTAGCGTTTGGGATCGAGGCTTAGCGATTGGCGATCCAATTCCGCTGGTTACCACTACCTCAAGGATAGGATCGGACCGGGAGCTGATCTTGCAAGTTCCTAGAACTTGATCGCTCGAGGGAAGGGGAGGGGCCGGATCATTCCACCATCTGGGTATCGAACTCGGCCAGGGTGCCTCGCAACTGTGATCGATCGTCCAGACTTCTCAAGCGAGCGATGAGCCGATCCAGTCGGGGCGTGAGGAAGATCAGGTAGCGGCTCGGTTCTATGACCCTGTAGGTATGCGCCAGCCCGGCCGGGACAAAGACCGTGGTACCGGCGGGAGCGTCCACCTCGCCGTGCTCGAACCGAAAGCGGAGACATCCCTCCAGAACGTGCCAAGCTTCATCGTCAGAGTGGTGAATGTGCAGGTAGGACGGCCCAGAGTCGGTCCACTCGCGGATGACCAAGGTGTCTCCAGCGGCTGAGACCGGCCCAAAGCCGGAGGCGGCAAGGGTGGGCTCAAGCAGAACCGGTGAGGCTGTCATAGGGGTCCTCCAGCGGCGAGGCCAATCTCAGCAAGCGGCATACGCCCTTGCCTGCGACTGCATCATAGCTGGGTCGCCCAACTGGATTCAGTGCGGTGCCTCACATCAATCTGACCCACCTGGAGCAGGCTGTTCACCTCGCACGGTCTGTGGCTCAGACCGGATGCCTAATGAGTGAGCTTAAGCCCTATCGCGCGGCGGAGAAGGGAAGGGCAGGTCACAGGCGACAAGCGGACCTTCATAGCGTAATGCTGTAGGGCAGTCCGTGACCCGAACCGGAAGTTCGTCACATCGATGGTGCCTCTTCCTTGCTGTCCGCGCCTATCGGATCCAGTCACATGGCACGCGCCTGTCCGAACACGCTCTCGTACAAGTCCTCGCCATAGCTGGTCGGCAGCGGCTCCCCGGCGACGAGCTTGAATGTCCGCTGTCCGTCCTCCCGCCTTTGGGCCCTGAGGAACACGGCGTCCCGCCCGCGCTCCGCATGGAGGCCGTGTGCGAATTCGTAGAGGTGGGTGACGAACAGGACCTTGATCCGCCGCTCGACCAGGGCGGTGGTGACCTGGCGTGCGATCTCCGAGCCTTCCCGTTCGTTCGTCGCGGCGAAGGACTCGTTGAACAGGAGCATCGAGTTCGGCGGGATCGTGTCCACGATCCCGCTCATCCGGCCGAGTTCCTCGTCGAGCTTGCCGCTCGTCATGCTGGCATCCTCCTCCCGCTTGAAGTGCGTGAAGAGG
>JBOZRS010000025.1:0-2803 GCA_050789065.1 Microvirga sp. | reverse complement strand
TAGAGCCGGCTCCGCAAATTTGAACAGGACGATAAGTGGAGTTTCTGCCTGACAGCGGGCACGCTGAGCCTGCGAATCAGGAGAGACCATGAACAGACGACCGCGCCGGAACCACACACCGGCCTTCAAGGCGAAGGTGGCGCTTGCTGCCGTCAAGGGTGACCGGACGATAGCTCAACTGGCCGAGCACTTCGACGTCCATCCCAATCAGATTACGGCCTGGAAGGCCCAGTTGGAGGGTGGTGCTTCCGGGGTTTTCGGCTCGGGGAACACGGCTCCGTCCGCGCCTGCCATCGACGTGAAGTCGCTGCACGCCAAGATCGGGGAGCTGACGCTGGAGAACGATTTTTTAGAAGGAGCGCTCACCAAGGCGGGATTGCTGAGCGCAAAGCGATGATCGACCGTGAGCACGATCTGTCGATCACGAAGCAGGCAGAGGTTTTGAAGATCAGCCGCGGCAGCGTGTATTATCTGCCGCGTCCAGTTTCTTCGGCCGACCTCGATATCATGCAGCGTCTCGATCGGCTGCACCTGGAGTATCCCTTCGCCGGTTCGCGTATGTTGCGAGGCCTGCTGGCTTTGCAGGGGCGCAAGATCGGCCGCCGGCATGTCAAGACGCTGATGCGGCGGATGGGGATAGAGGCGCTATATCGCCGTCCCCGTACCACCAAGCCCGAGCCCGGTCACAAGGTCCATCCGTATCTGCTGCGCGGCATGGAGATCACGCGGCCGAACCAGGTCTGGGCCATGGACATCACTTACATTCCAATGGCGCGTGGCTTCGTCTATCTCGCTGTCGTGCTGGACTGGGCAACCCGCCGGGTCCTGTCCTGGCGGCTGTCGATCACGATGGAAGCAGCCTTCTGCGTCGAGACCCTGGAGGATGCTCTGGCTCGTCACGGCAGGCCGGAAATCTTCAACACCGATCAGGGCTCGCAGTTCACCGGCGCGGCCTTCACCGGCGTTCTCGCCGACAACGGCATCGCCATCAGCATGGATGGCAAAGGGGCTTGGCGCGACAACGTGTTCGTCGAGCGGCTCTGGAAAAGCGTCAAATACGAGGAGGTCTATCTGCGAGCTTACGAAACCGTCGGTGAGGCGCGAAGCTCAATCGGCCGATATCTCGACTTCTACAATAGCCGTCGCCCTCATTCGAGCCTTGACGACCGCACCCCGGATCAAGCCTACTTCGATCTTCCTCCGCTCCGCGCGGCGGCCTAACCCCGGCAGACGCTCCACTTAATCGACGCGGAGATTCTGTTCAGACAACCGGGACCAGCTCTCTTGATGCCAACGGCCACAAGCTCATGAATGTTTAGGTAAGACGTAATGTCTTTGTACGCTGTGGTGTATGAACCGGCCGAATTTCTGAGGAAGCCCTCGATCGGATTTCCTTCTTTTTCGTACGTTTCCCACGCGGTGAGCGCTACTTGGAACGCAGCGTATGCTTCGACCATTCCTTTATCCATGTCAGTCTTCAGGAAAAAGTCTATCGCCGCTCGTTTTCGCGCTACAGAACGTGTGACGTGAATTGAGTACAAAGCAATCGCACCCGCGGCGATAGCGACTACCGGAGTCATCAGTGGAGCAAACGGAATTAGGTGGATCTTTAGCCATTGCGACAACAAATGTAGGACTTCACAGAAAGAGCCTAGACAGGTGTCCGGCATAGTATCCCCCAAGTATTGCAATCTTTAGATGTATTACGCGCTGGAACGCTGATCTGGCAATCACCAATTGGCAAGGACTGCTATTGTGATTTCCAAGACTGAATGATCGTTTGGCTGTCTGTCTATCTGCAGGTGAACTGATTGGACAACTGTGTTGAAGCTTGTGTATCTCCTTACCGACATTGAGGCTGTTACCGGCAACTTTGAGTCTGAACCCGGCCATGGCCGACCAATGTAAGATTAGATTTCAGGCTACCGCCTCTTCCGGCAGCTTCAGCACGGTCAGAATTTCGTCGCCGGGCAACCGAAAAGACTGCTCTTCGACATCGAAACGGTCGCACCCTTTGAAGCCAAACCACGCGTCTGCCGGCATCTTCCTTGGAAAGCTCTCTTCGGCAGCGTCGTTAAATAGCATTTCGGCGGCGAAGGTTGCGCGATCGAGCGCATCTACAGGAAACCACCAGGGCTGGATCATCGGCGCCCTCTCGAACCAGCGCCGCTTCGTCCTGTTGTAGCAGGCAATGATGATGGGAAAGCGGTTCAGGACCGTCATCTTAAAAAGCGTCGCCGTCAGGCTGGCGGAATACTCGTCGGCAATCTCCCGTGCGGCCGCAAGCGTCGGGCGCTTGATCCGACGCAATCGGGGGCCGAGCAGATAATTCGGCAAAATGAGGTCCGATGCGAAGGCATCGGCCTGCCGCTCGGGGTCGAGCGGACTGTTGGCGAAGTTGCAAACGTCCCGTCCCCCGCAGAAGAGCATCTTGCCCTTATGATGGTGCCAATGTCCCAGCTCATGCGCGAGTGAGAACCTGCGGCGATCCGGAGGGCTTCGGCTGTTAACAGCAATCACCGCTTTCCGCCTTGAGCCTACGATGGTCGCTTCGCAGCGATCGAGCGGACGATAGTTCACGACGGCACCGCGCGTCCACGCGATTGCCTCTAGGTCGATTTCGCTCGGAGCTTCAATCCCTAGGCTTTTGAGAATGCGCTCGGCAGGGGTCAGCGCGGTCATACGTCCTCCTGCGGATCCTCGGCCTCAAGCGCCGTGAGCTGAGCCAAGTCGTCCAGGATTCCCTGCTCGTCGCTATCGGACAGGCCTTTCCCCTTCCGGGCCGCCATCATCATGTGGGACG
>JBOZRS010000024.1:0-7610 GCA_050789065.1 Microvirga sp. | reverse complement strand
CTTGAGAGCTTTCATCGGTGCCTCCTGTCTGGGGCCGGCTGGCGGATCCTTCGCGTCCGGCAGCGGATGAAAACCTTGTACGACGCACCGCAGCACCACTATTTGTCGCAGTGCAAATAGGAACGTAAAAGCCACTGATCTGGTCAAGAAATTCCGAGGTTTTGATCTAGGTCAACTCGAGCTTTGACTTAGATCAATTTGTCATGAATGACTTTCTCGCAAGCATCCGGCCGCTTTTCCTTCTGGCAGGGAGTGTCGTTCGGCATTCGAATTCCATCCAGGCCTATTGGGCAGGATGCGCCTCCATGCTGTTTCATTAAGTCTAACAAAAATACCCATGGAAGCCGTGTCCGGCTTCCATGGGCATCGTGATATCGCTCCCGGCAATGGTGCCGCTTCAAACCCCAGGCGGATCGGTCAGGCGCACGACCTCACGCGGTGGATGTCGCCGCTCGCGGCATCCCGTTCCTCATGAACAGGGCACTCATTCCAGCTCCGGAACTTCGGTGTCTCGCGCGCCTTTTGCGGAGGGCAGGAGAACGGAACAGTGACGTATTCATCGTTCAGGTGGTCATAGACATTCCTGTAGACGCACTCGGCGGAGGCAGGCCCTGCCGCGAGCAGGAGAAGCGTTACCAGAGGAGCTCTGATCGACATTGCATTGGTCCTTTCGTTTCGCCTGTTGATGTTCAGACAGCCGCGGCAATGCCGCGTTCGTTCCCTTTGTCCAATCCGAGGCGCTGGCGCAGCACGACGCGCGGGGCGACCAGGTCTGCCAGCGTCACTTGGTTAAGTTCGGCGAAGAAAGCCTCAAGAGCGCGGCTCATGGAGCGGGTGAGGAGGCAGGCTCCGTTCAGGATGCACGTCGTCGGTCCCTCGCCCAGGCACTCCACCAGGCGCGTATCGTCCTCCAGGGCACGGATGACTTCGCCCATGCGGATGGCGGAAGCGGGCTTGGCGAGCTTCAGCCCGCCGGTCCGCCCGCGCACACCCGTCACATAGCCGAGACCGACCAGGGTCTGCGTAATTTTCATGAGGTGATTGCGGGACAGCTTATGCCTCGTGGCGAGTTCCTCGATGGTGACGAGGCGCTCCTCCAACACGGCAAGGCTCATCAGCAGGCGCAGTGCGAAGTCGGTGTGGGATGTCAGCCTCATATGCTCTCCTCAAAGATGCATTTACAATACATCTTTTTTGACCTAAGCAAAGAGGTGTTCGGAAGGCATCTTTATGACGGGTTCAACGACTGCAATTCCCCTGATCGAGCCGGCGAGAGGCGTCACCGAGAGCATGATCCGGCTCCTCGTCGAGACATTTTACGAGCGCGTCCTGCGGGACGAGGAGCTGGGGCCGATCTTTCGTCAGGCGCTCGCTCACCGCTGGAACGAGCATCTCGCGATCATGGTCGATTTCTGGTCGTCTGTCGCCCTGCGGACGGGTCGGTACCAGGGCAAGCCGCAGCAGGCTCATAGGGGAATGGCGCTGGTGGAGGGGCATTTCGAGCGTTGGCTCGGGCTGTTCGAGACGACGGCCCGTGAGGTCTGCGAGTCCGATGTGGCGGAATTCTTCATCGATCGGGCGCGGCGCATCGCCGATAGCCTGCAGATCGGCCTCAACATCGGCCCGAAGGCGCTGCATCTGCCGGGGCGCGCTGCCACAAGCGCGGCCTGAAGCCTGGGCGGCCGCCAGGTCGAGGCCCTGTAGCCGCCGGCGGGAAGCCGAACCCGCGGAACGACTCCGGAGTGGCCGCATCAATCCATCTCCAGTGCTCAACATGTCGATGATGATCGATCTGCGCCCGGCTCGCCCGGATGATGACCGTTCCGGTCCGGTCAGGCAGTACGCGCGACGAAAAGCGGTCCATGGTATTGCGCCGAGTGGGGCGAGCCATTGCCATCGGGGCCGGATCCGCATCAAATACATCGCCGCGATGATGAAGCCTGCTTTCATGCGCCCATATCTGCGCGGCAGGGCCGTCCGACAGGATCTGGCGCATGGCGCGGATGGTAGAATCGATCCGGCGGAGCAGCAGGAGCCTTTCCTTGCGGCCGTCGTGAGCGGGACCCGAGCGATCTGCCGACCGGTGGAGAATGTCATGAGTCTCTATGCCGAGCGTATACTGCCGCATCTTCTCAATCTCGCCATGCGCAACCGGGAGCTTGCGGCCTACCGCCAGCGGGTGGTGCCGGCCGCCCATGGCCGCGTGCTCGAGATCGGGATCGGATCGGGCCTGAATCTGCCTTTTTATGGCAGCGAGGTGAACGAGGTGATTGGGCTCGATCCCTCTTCGTCCTTGCTGGCGATGGCTGAGAGGCAGGCGAGGGCAGGGCGCGTCCCCGTGAGGATGCTGCAGGGCTCCGCCGAGGCGATCCCGCTGGAGGACGCCAGCGTCGACACGGTCCTGACGACCTGGACTCTCTGCTCCATTCCGGACGCCCATGCGGCCCTGGCCGAGATGCGCCGGGTGCTGAAGCCCTCGGGAGATCTGGTGTTCGTCGAACACGGCAAGGCGCCCGACCTATCGGTGGCGCGCTGGCAGGACCGGCTCACGCCGCTCTGGCGGCCGATTGCCGGCGGATGTCATCTCAACCGGCCCATTGCGGCCCTCATCGAAGGTGCCGGGTTTACGATGGGAGACCTGCATTGCGGATACGCGCCAGGGCCTCGGCCCTTCACCTTCATGTACGAGGGACGGGCGAAGCGGGGATAGGAGAGATACGCCATGAGCAGTCAGACGGATCAGGATCGCTGGAATGCACGATACGGTGGCGAGGAGTATCTGTTCGGCACAAGCCCGAATGCGTTTCTCGCCCGGCAACGGCATCGCCTCGCGCCGGGACAGAGGGCGCTTGCGATTGCAGATGGCGAGGGGCGCAACGGGGTTTGGCTGGCCGAGCAGGGACTGCAGGTCACCGCCGTCGATTTCTCGCCGGCCGCACTCGACAAGGCCCGCCGTCTCGCGGCGAGCAGGGGTGTCGATGTGAGCTTCGTCCAGGCGGATCTGGCAACCTGGGAATGGGCGGAGACCAGCTTCGACGTGGTGGTCGCCATCTTCATCCAGTTCGCGGATCCCACGCTGCGCGAGGCGATCTTTCGGGGGATCCGCCGTACGCTCGTCCCCGGAGGATTGCTCATCCTGCAAGGCTATCGGCCGGAGCAGCTCCGGTACGGCACCGGAGGCCCGCCCCATGCGGAGAACATGTACACGGCGGACATGCTGCGCGAGGCTTTCGCCGGATTCGAGATCCTGCATCTGGCGGAGCACGACAGCGAGATCGTGGAGGGGCAGGGGCATCGCGGCATGTCGGCCCTGGTTGATCTGGTCGCCCGCAAGCCGCCCGCACTGGCTGTTCCGCCTTCGGCAAACGGGTGAGCAATCTGTTCGGCTCAATCCACCCGCAGCGGCGAACCGGGAAGCAATGGCGATCGGCTCGGTGGCCGTGAATGTCACATGGCCAAGAGGGTAACTCCAGAGATCGGTTCGTCGGCGGCGCCTTCGTTGATTTTAATCATCACATCGGAGCTTATCCCATGTGAAGCTGTTTATCAGTCGATCACAGCGGAGTTCGGCCATGAACAAGTTTCTCCTGGTGCTGAGCGTTCTTACGACAGGTGCTCTTCTGGTTCCGGATGATGCTTTCGCGCAGGCGCGGTTCCGCGGCTTCGGCGGTGGCCATGGTTTTGGCGGTGGCCATGCCGGAGGTAGAGGGTTCATGGTGCCCCACGGCAATTTCGGCAGAGCAATCGGCAGCCCAGGCGGCTTTTCGGGCCGGGCATTCGGTGTCCGGACAGGGGGCTTCTCCGGCAACGTGGTGGGCGTTCGTCCTAGCTTCCGCGGCACCGGCATCAGAACAACCGGCAGCATCGGCGGCAGCGCATTCACACGGCCGGGCGGGTTCTACCGCGGCTTCGGAGGCTATCGTCCGGTTGCGATTGCGCGTCCCGGTCTGGGCAATGTCTATCGTCCGGGAGCGGTCTTCCGTCCGGGCTTGGGCGGCTACGGCGTGCGCGCACCCTATTACGGCCGGCCGTATTACGGCGGCTACTACGGCCGTGGCTGGCGCTATCCATACTACGGCTGGCGCTATCCCTATTACGGCGGCTATTACGGGTGGAACTATCCGTATGATGACGACTGGGGCTGGGGAGCCGCAGGGCTCGTGGTCGGCACAGCGATCGGTGCCGCAGCCGCGTCAACGTATCCGGTGTATGAAACGCCGATCCCATCGACCGCTGGTGGATATTGTGCGACGCCTGTCCGGACCTGTGCCCTGATCGACCCGGCGCCGGTAGGAACCGGATGCTCCTGCCGCACGCCGCGCGGACGGGCCCGGGGCGCCGTCGTGGCGACGCCCTGATCCCCTCGGCTGGGGAAGACAAGTTGCAGGTTTGCAGGTGCCTAGGATGCGGTAAGAGCGGAAATCCACGTCGGTCTTGCGTGTGAGCACAGTCCTGCCGTCGGCGACACAGCCGAAGCCCCCTGAGACTGGAGGGCTTCGGTCGTACGTGCGACGGCGTCGCGCGGCATCAACCGGTCGCGGATCCGTTTCCTGCGGCCGCCTCGATCTGGGGCCTCAGGGCTTCCAGATTGTAGCCCGCCTCTGACGCTGCTTGCAGGATTTCATCGGGCGAGAGCCGGTCGCTGGCCGCCAGCGCCCATAGGGTAGTCGAACGCGTGCCGGTGCGACAGAAGGCGAGCGCGGGCTTCTCTGCCTCGCCCAGGGTCGCCCGGAACGCCTCGATCTGGTCCGTTGAAATCTGGCCCGAGACGGCCGGGATGTGATGGTACGCGAGGCCCAGACGCTGGGCCGTGGCCGCAAGCTCCTCGCTGCGGGGCTGGTCCGGCGCCTCACCGTCCGGGCGGTTGTTGATGATGGTCCGGAAGCCGGCGGCGGCGGCTTCCTCGAGATCCGCCGCGGTCAGCTGCGGAGCAACTGCGAGATTGGGTGAAAGCCGGGCAAAGTGCATGCAAGGTCTCCTCTTGAGCAATGCAGGATCTGTCGGACTCAGGACCGTTGGGTCAGAGCAGGTTCAGGCTGCGCACCAGCATATAGATCGCGACCACGAAGATAAGGGCGGCAAAGACCGTGTTGAGCGCGCCTTTCTTGCCGGCAAGCGTCGTGGCCGAGCGGGCGCCGAGCAGGCCGCCCAGCACTCCGCCGCCGATGAACAATCCCGCCAGGGTCCAATCCACCAGACCGGAGAAGGCGTAGTTCGTCGCCGTGGTCAGGCCGAAGGCGGTCACGGCCACCAGGGACGAGCCGACCGCAAACAGGATCGGCATGCCGGTGGCCAGGATCAGCCCCGGCACGATCAGGAAGCCGCCGCCGATTCCGAAGAACCCGGACAGCGCCCCCGTCGCCAGGCCGATGCCGACGAGCTTGGGGAAATTCTCCCGGCTGAGCTTGACCGATGCTTCGCCACCGCCGGAGCGCTTGCGCAGCATCAGGGCGCCGACGATCATCATCAGCACTGCAAAGAGCGCCAGCAGCTTCTGCCCGTCGACCATCTTGCCGAGGGTCGAGCCGCCGGAGGCGCCGATCACACCCGCAACGGAAAAGACCAGGGCGCAGTGCCACTTCACGTTGCCGGCGCGGGCATGGTTGGCGAGGTTGGCGGCGGCATTCGCCGCCACCGCAATGGCGCTGGTGCCGATAGCTACGTGAGGGTTGGTCACGCCGACGAGGTAGACGAGGAGCGGCACGGCCAGGATCGAGCCGCCCCCGCCCACGAGGCCGAGCGTGAAGCCGACGAGCGAGCCGGAGGCGAGTCCGAGCATGCTCTGGGTGAGGGACAGCATCATCAGGTCTCCTTACGCGGCCTGGGTCTTGTTCGGCCGGGCGTAGACGGCCCGATTCCAGGGCGCCCGCATCAGGATCCGGGCCATGCCGCAGAAGCCGGTGATCCCGGCCACCATCAGGCCCGCGCCCACGAAGGCTGGAACAGCGAGGAACCAGGGCGAGACGAACAGGCTCAGCAGGGTGCCGAGGAATGCCAGGCTGCCGGCGCCGATCTGCACCTGCCGCTGCAGTTCGAGCGGCTGGCGGCGGTCGATGGCGACCGGCAGGCCTGCCTTCTTCCAGGCATCGAGCCCGCCCTCCAGGATGAAGGCCTCGCAGGACCCGTCGACTTTTCCGGCCAAGCCCACGGCGTTGCCCTTCGTGCGGGCGCCGCTCTTGCAGTGGAAGACGACCGGCTTTCCCTCGTGCAGGGCAAGATCGGCCTCGTCCAGCCTGGACAGGGGCATCAGGCGGGCGCCGGGGATCCTCTCACGAGCGTGCTCATCCGCCTCGCGGATGTCGACCAAAATCGCGCCCTGCTCGATCAGGCGACGGGCTTCTTCGGGGGAGAGGGTGGACAGTGACATGGGTAATCTCCAGGTGAACAGGGTCCCCGCGGGATGAGGGATAATTAGATATTGCTTATTTAGATATGACTTATATATTGTCAAGGACGACAGGCAACAGCCACGGAGGAGATTCAGATCATGTCAGGCCAACCGATCATCCGGGCGTTCTTCGACGAGCCCACCTTCACGGTCAGCTATCTGGTGGCGGATCCGGCGACAAAGAAAGCAGCGATCATCGACCCGGTCTTTGACTACGATCATAATTCCGGCACGGTCGACACGCGCTCCGTCGAGGCGATGCTCAAAGCGGCCGGGGAGGCGGGCTACACGGTCGAGTGGGCGCTCGAGACCCACGCCCATGCCGACCACCTCTCAGGCGCGCCCTACATCAAGGCCAAGACCGGTGCGAAGATCGGCATCGGCGAGCACATCACCGAGGTGCAGCGCATCTTCCGCCCGATCTTCAACGCCACCGACCTGGACACCAGCGGGCGCGACTTCGACCACCTGTTCAAGGATGGCGAGCGCTTCAGGATCGGTGAACTGGATGTCGAGGTGATGCACACGCCCGGCCACACCCCGGCGGACATCTCCTACAAGGTCGAGGACGCGGTGTTCGTCGGCGACACGCTGTTCATGCCGGATTACGGCACCGCGCGGGCCGACTTCCCGGGCGGCGACGCGCACAAGCTCTACCGCTCGATCCAGCGGCTGCTGACGCTGCCGGGCGAGACGCGCCTGTTCATGTGCCACGACTACAAGGCACCGGGCCGCGACACCTATGCGTGGGAGACCACGGTGGCCGAGGAGCGGAACAACGTGCACCTGAAGGACGGCGTCACGGAGGACGACTTCGTGGCCATGCGCCAGGCGCGGGACGCCAAGCTCGCGGCGCCGCGGCTGCTGCTGCCCTCGATCCAGACCAACATCCGGGCTGGCAAGTTCCCGCCCGCCGAGGCCAACGGCGTGCGCTACCTGATGATTCCGGTGAAGCTGAAAGGCGGCGCCGAGGACGCCGTCTGAGCCATTCGAGCGCCGGTCTCTTGCGGACCGGCGCTCCTTCACCTGAGCGTGCGAGGACGGGGCTGCTCACGTCCTTGAGAGGTGCATTATCAGCCGACCCGAAGGACCGTGAGAACCGGAGCCACTGCTCCGCACAATGCATTAGAGCAGTTTCGGCTTAGACGGGCTCATATCCGCTATTCCTGAGGTAGTTCCGGCACTCCTCAGGCGAGAACTCATCGAGCAGTTCTCCGATGGT
>JBOZRS010000003.1:0-48935 GCA_050789065.1 Microvirga sp. | reverse complement strand
TTCTTGGGGTCGGTCACCACCGGGGTGAGCAGGTGCGGGATGCCGTCATAGACCGAGAGCTCGAGCATCTTCGGGTCGACCATGATCAGGCGGCACTGCTCGGGCGTGAAGCGATAGAGCAGCGACAGGATCATGGTGTTGATCGCCACCGACTTGCCCGAGCCGGTGGTGCCGGCGACCAGCAGGTGGGGCATGCGGGCGAGATCGGCGATCACCGGCTCGCCGCCGATGGTCTTGCCCAGGCAGATCGGGAGTTTCTGTGTCGATACCTGGAAATCCGGCGTCTCGAGCATCTCCCGGAGGTACACTGTCTCGCGGGCGTCATTCGGCAGCTCGATGCCGATGGCGTTGCGGCCCGGGATGACCGCGACACGGGCGGAGACCGCGCTCATCGAGCGGGCGATGTCATCCGAGAGCGCAACCACGCGCGAGGATTTGACTCCCGGAGCGGGTTCAAGCTCGTAGAGAGTGACGACTGGACCGGGGTGGACGTGGATGACCTCGCCCTTCACGCCGAAGTCGCGGATGACCTTTTCGACCCTGCCTGCCCGTTCCTCAAGGATATCCTCGGTCAGGACATGGCCTTCGCTCTGCGGTGGCTCGGCCAGAAGCCCGATATCCGGAAGCTCGTAACCGGCGCTTCTCACGCGCTCAGGCCTGGGGAAGGTGATGACGTGCGCCCTGGGAGCCTCGGCGACGGGAGCGGATTCCTCGAAAACTGCCGAGCCCGCTGCGACGGATGGCGGATCGAAAGTCTCCAGCTCTTCCGCAGCCTTGGGCCGGTGCGCGACCGGGCCGATATCCTCGCCATAGAGGGCTAGATATCCTGCGTCGAGGTTCTCCATACCCTGCTCGGGCACGGCATCCGCCATCTCAGCGATGGCAGGCTCCTCGACCTCGACCAGGAGTTCCGACATGTCCTCTGGGGCCTCGTCGAGTTGGACGAACTCGGCCTCCTGCTCCTCATACCCTGTCTCGCTTTCGTCCGAATCCTGCACGAGCAGATCGAACGTCGTCTCGGGCTTCAAGCACACCTCAATGTGATAGAGGGCCGACTGGAACGCAAATGCCGAAAACGGAGGAGCCGCAGGCATGACAGGGACAGGCAATAACCGCTCGGCCTGAAGCTCAGGCATCTCCCCGTCGACCCAGTCAGATTCCGATGCGAGTTCGACATGCCCGTCCCGGTCCGATTGCGGGAGCGCGTCAGGGCCTTCGGGCAGGCCGGAAACGTCTTCGTTGGCCTGCACCAAAGCACAAGTCTCCTCCTCGACGACAGCAGGAGCCGAAACCCCTTCCTGCATCTCCTCCGCCATCGGGCCTCGGGCCTCGAGGCCCGCAACAGCCGACGGCTCCACCCTCGGCTCAAGGGCACCGGAATCGACCGATTTGGCCTCGACCGCAGCGCGCAGCCGCTCCAGGCGCCGGCGGATGGCCTCTTCGCAGGACTTGTCGGCGGCCCGGGCAAGACGAGCCGCGTCCATTGCCTCGTTGGTCGGCAGGGCCACCACATTGGTCTCGGGCTGCTTCTTAATGAAGCGGTCAGGGGTACGGGTTGCCCTCACCCCCTTATCGAGCGCGAAAGCCTTCCACCACCCGGGCTCGGCCTCTCCGGCCAAGGACCAAGGCGTTTCCCAAGCTGATCCATCGCCGCCCCCGCCTGCCGAATCGCCTCGCTGCCGAACTTCCCCCTGAATCACCGAAACCTTGATGTTCGGCTGAGCGGCAGCTGGGAGAAAGTCATTAGGTTTAAAAGGCTTACGCATGATTACTCACAAATCCGTCGAGGCTGGAATCAGGATACCGCCAGTGCGGTTCGGGGACTCTCGCCCACATGGGTAAAGACAGGGTTAGTGATGAGCCGGTTGGTCCCTCGCAGCCCGGTATCGGACATCCTTGATCCCTGGAACCACTTGGAAATTCGGGGCAAGGCCTGCGAATCGCACAGCTTCAATCGCTGGCTGGCGAGTTTGCCCCGGCAGCTGCGATGTCTTCCCTGCCGCGAAAGGGGCTGGCGCAGGCTGCGGCCGGATCGTCCCTGCCCCGATAGAATGTATCCCCACAGGAATTCATACCTGTTCGTAAAAATTGATTGAGGCTCGTCAAAGAGCGGCGGTGGTTACGCGTTTACAGGGTGTCCTCAGCGAAACGGCAGCGAGTGACCCGCATCATGCGACCAGGCCCCCACCATAGGGGAAAGACACTTCCGCTCCTTGCGGCCCTGTCGCTCGTCCTAAATGCGCTGCTGCTCGGGTTCGCCGCACCGAAGCCCACTGCCCAGGCAGCTACGGCTTTGCCCCATCTGCATGCCGATTGCCCTACGGGTGAGAAGCCCAAGCCGGCGGATCATCCCCCGCAGAACCATAACCCTGGCTCTTGCTGCGTATTGTGCGGTCACCTCGGAACCGTGATAGGGCCTGCTCCGGCCTCCGTGTTGATCCTGGCTCCACGGCCCGTTTCCGTGTCGGCCGATTTCGAAGCGGGCCACCCGCATGTGGGCAGGACCACCTCGGTCCTCCCGGTTGGAGCCCGCGCGCCTCCGCTTGCCAGTTGACGATTCCAACTTCGCATCAATCTGAACAAGTGGAACCTATATCATGTCTCTCATCAACCGCCTCGGCGTGCTCGGCGCAGCCGCATCTGTGTGCCTTATCGCTTCTGCCGCCCTCGCCCACTCGACCCTTGAGGTGCAGGAGGCTCCTGTCGGATCTACCTACAAGGGCGTCATTCGTGTTGGCCACGGCTGTGATGGCGCAGCCACCCTGAAGGTGCGTGTGCGCATCCCCGAAGGGGTCATCGCGGTCAAGCCGATGCCCAAGTCAGACTGGACCGTGGAAACGGTCGAGGGGCCCTATGCCAAGACCTATGACAACCATGGCACGCCAGTTTCCGAAGGCGTCAAGGAGGTCGTCTGGACCGGCAAGCTGCTCGACAAGCACTATGACGAGTTCGTATTCCGTGCAGCCCTGACCGACAGCCTCCAGCCGGGAACGACCCTCTACTTTCCGGTCGTACAGGAATGCGAGGGCGGCAAGGCCGACCGCTGGATCGAAATTCCTGCACCGGGCAAGAATGCTCATGACTACAAATATCCCGCACCCGGCGTAAGATTGCTTCCGGCCAAAGCCACGCAGTGAAGCCTTGGCGCGCGGGGCAGCCCCCCGCGCGCCTCTTTCTCCAATGGACCGATGACCGTGCGGATGCTCCTGGCCCTGCTGCTGATGATCGTGTGCGGCGCGCTCGCTCCACAATCCGCGCTCGCCCATGCCTCGCTGCTGGCAGCTGAGCCGCCGGACGGGGCCACGCTCCAGAGAGGGCCTGACCGGATCATTCTCCACTACAGCGAGCCTGTCTCGCCCCTCATCCTGCGACTGATCGGCCCGAGCGGCGCGACTACCGATCTCGAGCACGTGGAGGTGCGCCACCAAGCGGTCGAGATCACACCTCCCGAGAACCTGCCGAATGGCACTTATGCCCTGAGCTGGCGCGTGGTGTCGGCTGATGGCCACCCGATCAGCGGCTCCCTGGTTTTCTCCATAGGCATTCCGGCCCAGGCCCGACCCACAGTCGCCCTACAAACGAGCCGCGCGGTCCAGGTTGCCCTCTGGTCGGCACGGGTCCTCATGTATGCCGGCGTGTTCGCGGGTGTCGGCGGAGCATTCTTCGCAGCCTGGATCACGGATCGCGGCAAGATCTGGGGCTCTGCCCGGCGAGGAATCGTGATGTTCCTCTGGGTCGGCGTGCTCGCGACCGCCCTGTCCCTCGGTCTCCAAGGGCTCGATACCCTCGCGCTGCCGCTGAACGCCCTTATGAGCAGGGTTTCTTGGCTCCATGGCCTCGAAACGTCGTTCGGGCTCACCGCCGCCATGGCGATCCTGGGGCTGATCGGCGGCCTCCTGGCCCTTGTCGTCAAGAGCCGCGGGCACGCACGGATCCTATCGGGAGCCGCCCTGATCGCAATCAGCATTGCATTCGCCATGAGCGGACATGCGAGCACGGCTGAGCCGCGTTGGCTCATGCGGACAAGCGTGTTCCTTCACGTGAGCGGTCTCGCGTTCTGGATCGGCGCCCTGATGCCTCTCTTCGCGATGTTGCGCAGCGCCGATCCGCAGAGCGCGGCTGTCATGAACCGCTTCTCGGCCACGATCCTGCCCGTCGTCGTTCTGCTGCTGATCGCCGGAGTTCTTCTGGCGGTCGTGCAGGTCGGCTCGTTCTCGGCGCTATGGACCACCGCCTACGGCGTCATCCTACTTTTCAAGCTCGCGGCCGTCGGGGCTCTTCTGACCCTTGCTACCGTCAATCGGCTCATATTCACGCCAGCCTTGGCCCGGAACGAGGCGCAGCGGCGGACATGGTTCGCCTGGTCGATCGCGGCGGAAGGCCTGCTTGTTCTTCTGATCCTAGGGCTGGTTGCCGGGTGGCGCTTCACTCCACCGCCGCGCACAATCGCGGCACCTCCCGCCGGTCCGCCCATCACCGGGCTGGCGACCGTTTCGGCTCATATTCATTCAGAGCAGGGCATGGCGCAAATCGCCCTTTCTCCCGGGCGAGTTGGCCGGACGACCATGACGATCAGGCTCGCCTCCGCGACAGGATCCCTCCTAAACCCGAAGGAAGTGCAAGTAGCCCTGTCCCAGCCCTCCTCCGGCATCGAACCTCTGGAGCGACCTGCCGCGCAAGTTGCACCAGGTACTTGGCGTGTCAGCGATCTGATGCTTCCACGGTCAGGGGAATGGCAGGTGCAGGTTGAGGTACTGGTGTCGGATTTCGACAAGGTCATTCTCGAAGGAACAATAACAGTTAGGCCTTGAGACCACCACGACGGTCCATCGCCTGCATCCCGGAGATCCCTATCCGCCACGAGGTGGATATTTCGGTCCGCCAGAGCGGTGGTGGCTCTGTCGGTTCCGAAAGGAAGATCATGATTTGCCAGCGCCATCGCGCAGAAAGGTTTAGCCCGAAGGAGGCAGCGCCTGCCGCCGCTGCTGAGAATTCCGCCGAACCTTGTCAGGAGAAGGTCAGAACCATTGACCTTTGCGGTCGCACCGCTCACAGCTCAACCCATTGAGCATACATTCCAGTTTCCAATAAGTTACTACATTGCCCCTACAGAACAGATGCGTGATTCACCTGACGTCTTGACTTATTTCAAAAGCGCTTACAACCTACTCTGCAAGATGTAATCGATTACAAAAGTCGATACAACGCTTCTGGGAGGAAGCCATGCGCCTGAAAACACGCGTTTCTGCGTATACCCTTTCTGTTGCCCTCGTCTGGAGTTCTGGAGCGTTCGCACAGCAAATGAAGGCGGAGGTCCTTCACTGGTGGACGTCGGCAGGCGAGTCCGCCGCTGTCAAAGTCTTCGCCGATCAGTTCACCAAGGCCGGAGGCACCTGGGTCGACAACGCGATCGCAGGCGGTGCGAATGCCCGCACGGCCGGCATCAACCGGATGGTGGGCGGCAATCCCCCGACCATGATGCAGTTCAATACAGGCAAGCAGTTCGAGGAACTGGTCAGCAACGACCTGCTTCGCGACGTGGAAAAGCAGGCGCAGGCCGGCAAGTGGCGCGACATCATGCCGAAGCCCATCGTCGACGCTTCCGTGCGCAACAGCAAGTTCTATGCCGTTCCCATCAATATCCACGGTCAGAACTGGCTCTTCTACAACACCAAGATCTTTGCGGATGCCGGCCTCGAGCCTCCGAAGACCTTCCCCGAGCTGATCGCGAGCGGCGAGAAGCTCAAGGCGAAGGGCATCATCCCGCTGGCGCTTGGCGGCCAGCCCAACTGGGAGCACAACCTGTTCCGCGCGGTCCTTGTCGGGCATGGCGGGGCCGATATGTTTCGCAAGCTCTACGGCGCGCGCGATCAGAAGGCAGTGAAGGACCCCAAGTTCAAGGAGACTGTCGAACTCTTCGGCAAGATGCGCGGACTTGTCGATCCCGGCAGCCCGGGGCGCAACTGGAACGACGCTACGGCGCTCGTAATCACCAACAAGGCTGCCATGCACTTCAATGGCGACTGGGCCAAGGGCGAGTTCATCGCCGCAGGCCAGACGGCCGGCAAGGAATATGGCTGCACCCTCGTTGGCGAGGGTGGCGGCAAGCTGGTGATCGGCGGTGACGTTTTCGTCTTCCCGGCAACGAAGGACAAGACCGTCCTCGCCACGCAGGACAAGCTCATCGATGTCCTGCTCGACCCGGCCACGCAGATCGAGTTCAACAAGAAAAAGGGTTCAATTCCCGTGCGGATGGACGTGGACGTGTCCTCGATGGATGTCTGCGCTCAGAAATCCCATGCCGTGCTGAGCGATCCTGCCAATCAGGTGGAAGCCATGGAGCTTCTGAGCACCCCGAATTTCTCGGGCGCCATGCAGGATGCGGTCACGCAGTACTGGAACAACCCGAACATGTCGGCGGACGCCTTCATCGAGAAGGTCATCGGCGCGATGCGCGACGCGAGCTAAGGGGTTACGGCTCGCCCCCGGGGGCTGGGGCGAGCCGTCCTTCGCTGAGGTTGACACTCTCGACAGGACATCCTTGATGGCCACCATCTCAATCCGTGCTCCCGACATCAGTCCATCCAATACGGGTGTGCGACGCCGCGCTCGAACTCGATTGCCTGCGGCCTTCGCCCTCCTCCCGACGGCTCTCGTCGTTCTCGTCGTTTATATCGGCTGCATGCTCTGGACCGTGCGGCTCTCGTTTACGAGCTCGACGCTTCTGCCCAAGCTCGACTGGGTGGGCCTCGCCCAGTACAGTCGCCTGTTCGCGAACGACCGCTTCCTGACATCAGCCGAAAACATCGTTATTTTCGGGGCCTTGTTCATCACCGGGTGCCTCATCCTCGGATTCCTGCTCGCCGTCTTCATCGATCAGAACGTGCGTGCCGAGGGCCTCTTCCGGACCGTGTTCCTTTATCCCTATGCGATGTCTTTCGTTGTCACGGGCGTCGCCTGGCAGTGGTTCCTCAATCCGGGCCTGGGTCTTCAGAAGCTCGTGAGGGATCTGGGCTTTCCGAGCTTTACCTTCGACTGGCTCGTCAACCAGGACATGGCCATCTACACCATCGTCATTGCGGGGCTATGGCATGGATCCGGCCTGACCATGGCGATCCTGCTTGCGGGACTGCGCGGTGTCGACGAGGACCTGTGGAAGGCGGCGCGCGTCGACGGGATTCCGACCTGGCGCGTCTACACCTCGATCGTCCTCCCCCTGCTCCGGCCCATGATCGTCACGGCGACGGTACTGCTCGCGACCGGCGTGGTGAAACTCTACGACCTTGTCGTGGCCATGACCCTGGGCGGCCCCGGCATAGCAACCGAAGTGCCGGCCAAGTTCGTGATGGATTACCTGTTCGAACGCAACAACATCGCCCTCGGCACCGCCGCCGCCACGATCATGCTGATTGCCGTCGTGGCCGTGCTGGCACCATGGGTTTACGCCCGTTATGTCCGTCCGCAAGGGAGGCAGGGATGAGTGCAGTCGAGCCCCAGGGGCGCCGCCCGCGCCATCTCACGGTCGGCCGCATCGGCGTTTACGCCTTTCTCATCACGGCGGCACTGTTCTTCCTGCTGCCGCTCTGGATCATGGTGGTGACCTCGCTCAAGCCCATGGATGAGATCCGCCTCGGGAATATCGTGGCGTGGCCGGCCACGCTCACCTTCGAAGCGTGGAGCAAGGCTTGGTCGTCGGCCTGCACTGGCCTGGAGTGTAACGGCATCAGCGTCGGCTTCTGGAACTCGGTACGCATTCTGATTCCGTCCGTGATCCTTTCCATCATTGCGGGTGCCATCAATGGATATGCCCTATCGTTCTGGCGGGTGAAAGGCGCCAACATCATGTTCGGTGTTCTTCTCCTGGGGGCTTTCATTCCCTATCAGGTCTTCCTCTACCCGCTGGTCCGCATCTTTTCGACGACGGGCATCTACAACTCGCTTACCTGCATCGTCCTGGTCCATGTGATCTTCGGCCTTCCCACGATGACTCTGATGTTCCGCAACTATTACGCGGGGCTGCCGGTCGAGCTGTTCAAGGCGGCCCGCATCGACGGCGGCGGATTCTGGACCATCTTCCTCCGCGTGATCCTGCCCATGTCGACGCCCATGCTCGTAGTCGCCACGATCCTGCAGGTCACAGGCATCTGGAACGACTTCATCTTCGGATTGACCTTCGCCGGCCGAGAAAACCTGCCGATGACCGTACAGCTCAACAACATCGTCCATTCCACTCAGGGAGAGCGCGCATACAATGTCGACATGGCAGCAACCATGCTGGCGGCGCTCGTTCCCCTGGCTGTCTATTTCGTCTCAGGACGCTGGTTCGTCCGCGGCATCGCCGCCGGAGCCGTGAAGGGGTAAGGCATGTCTGCTGTCTCGGTCCGTGATGTAACGGTCGCTTTCGAAGCCTTCCACGTTTTCGACGGGCTCTCTCTCGACATTCAGGAAGGCGAGTTCATCGTCCTGCTTGGTCCCTCGGGCTGCGGTAAGTCGACCCTCCTCAACGCCATAGCGGGCCTGCTCGATGTCGCCTCCGGCCAGATCTGGATTGGCGGCCGTAACGTCACATGGGAGGAGCCCAAGGACCGCGGCATCGCCATGGTGTTCCAGTCCTATGCGCTCTACCCTCGCATGAGCGTACGCGAAAACATGTCCTTCGGCCTGCGGATGGCGAAGACACCCAAGCCGGAGATCGAGCGCCGTGTCAGCCAGGCGGCGGAACTCCTGCAGATCAGCCATCTTCTGGACCGCCGCCCCGACCAACTCTCCGGCGGTCAGCGCCAACGCGTCGCCATCGGCCGGGCGCTCGTGCGCGACGCCGCCGTGTTCCTGTTCGATGAGCCTTTGTCGAACCTGGATGCCAAGCTCAGGAATGAGCTTCGCGTGGAAATCAAGCGGCTCCATGCGCGGCTCGGAAAGACGACGATGGTTTATGTCACGCACGACCAGATCGAGGCCATGACCCTGGCAGACCGCATCGTCGTGCTCAAAGAGCAGAAGATCCAGCAGATCGGAACTCCGGACGAGATCTATCACAGCCCCGCTAACCTGTTCGTGGCGGGCTTCGTCGGCTCTCCGCAGATGAACTTCATCAAGGGGCACATCGAAATTTCCGGCAGTGGTCCGGAGTTCATGGCCGGCACGCGCCGCCTGCCTCTCGCGGGGTATCAGTTCACGAACATGCCTTCGCAGGGGGAGCCGGTCATTCTCGGAGTAAGGCCTGAGCATCTGGAGATCACCCCGACCGGAATCTGGTCAGGTTTCAAGGTCGACATCGTCGAGCCCATGGGGGCCGACATGGTGCTCTGGTGCAGCGATGCGGAAGGTGCGGTGCAGGTTCGCACCAGCGGAAGCAGGAGGGCCGCTCCTGGCGAACCTCTCTCGCTTGGCATTGACCCCGCACAGGTCTCGCTATTCGCAGCCGAGGCGGGCGACCGCCTTTGATCCCGTCTCCTTTCGCAGCGCGCCGAAGCGCCGGTCCGCTTGCGCTCTTTTCAAAGAACCACGAGGAAGCACATGAGCGTCACGGATTGTCTCTCCATCCAGCTGTATACACTGCGTTCCCTTGAGGATATCGACCGCATTCTCGACACGGTGGCCGATTCCGGATATCGCTATGTGGAAACAGTCGGCTCGCATCTCGACAACGCCGCCAGCATTCGCTCCAAGCTCGATGCACGGGGCCTGAAGACCTCATCGAGTCATGTGAGCCTGGCGGCCCTGCGCGAGAAGCCCGACGCCATCGTTGAAGCCTGCCGAATTCTTGGGTTCACGGATCTGTTCATGCCGGCCGTTCCCCCAGAGCAGCGGGACATGGCCGCCGACGGCTGGCGATCGCTCGGGACAGAGCTCGGTGAGATGGCCCATCGCTTTCAGGAACACGGAATCCGGCTCGGCTACCATAATCACCACTGGGAGCTGAAGCCAAAGGACGGCGGCAAGACGGCGCTTGAACTGATCTTTGAGGCGGCGGAGGGAAGTCCGCTTGCGTGGCAGGTCGACGTTGCCTGGCTCGCCCGGGGCAACGCGGATCCGAAGGAATGGATCAACCGCTATCGGAGCAGGATCACTGCCGCTCACGTGAAGGACATCGCGTCGCCCGGACAGAACGAGGATCAGGACGGCTGGGCGGATGTCGGGTCGGGCGTGCTCGATTGGCGCGACCTATGGGGCTTCTGCCGGGAGGCGGGCGCCAGATGGATGGTGGTCGAGCACGACAAGCCCTCAGATCCGGCCCAGACCGCCCGCGCCAGCTTCGCCTTTCTGCGCACCATCGAGGATTGACCACCATGAACACCCTGAACGTCGGCATCATTGGCTGCGGCAACATTTCGGGCATCTATCTGCAGAATATCCCGGCCTATGAGGGGCTCTCGCTGCGCGCCTGTGCGGACATGCGGCCCGAGGTGGCGCAGGCTCAGGCCAGCCGCTACGGCATCGAGGCCCGGTCGGTCGATGATCTGCTCGCGAGCCAGGACATCGATCTGGTGGTCAACCTGACCGTTCCGAGCGCCCATTTCGGCGTTTCGCTGGCGGCACTCACCGCCGGCAAGCACGTGTTCTCGGAAAAGCCTCTCGCAGTCGATTTCGACCAGGGCCGCAGGCTTGTCGACGAAGCCGAGGGGCGCGGCCTTCACCTGGGCTGCGCACCGGATACGTTTCTGGGCGCAGGCGGACGCCTGGCCCGCAAGCTCGTCGACGATGGAACCGTGGGGCGCATCCTCTCGGGGACGGCCTTCCTGATGTCGCATGGCATGGAACACTGGCATCCCGATCCGGAGTTCTTCTTCAAGCCGGGTGGTGGGCCGATCTTCGACATGGCACCGTATTATCTCAGCGCCCTCGTCAATCTGGTCGGTCCGGTGAAACGCGTCTTCGCCATGTCGAGCACGGGCTTTCCCGAACGCACCATCACGACGGAAAGCTCACCGCGGAAAGGTGAGCGGATTGTTGTGGAGACGCCGACGAACGTCATGGCGCTTCTGGAATTCGCCTCGGGCGCACAGGTGACCTTCTGCATGAGCTGGGACGTCTGGAAGCATGGGCACCCGGCTATCGAACTCTATGGAACGGAGGGTTCCCTCCGGGTCCCGGATCCGAACTTCTTCGGCGGTCATGTTGAGATAACGGAGCGCAGCGGAGATTGGCGTGCCGTGGACTCGAGCGAGATGCCGCTCGGGGCTCCCAACTGGCGCTCCCCCAACTGGGCTCCCGACGCCCCCTCCCGCGCCAACTACCGGGCGCTCGGCTTGGCCGACCTAGCCAGCGCGGTTCTTCACGGCACGCCGCACCGCTCCAGCGGACGCCTGGGCCTCCATGTGTTGGAGGTCATGCATTCCATTCTCGAAGGTGCCGCCACGGGACAGCCGAGGGCGATCACCACCTCGCTCGAACGCCCGGCAGCCCTGGCCGACAGTGACGCGGCCATACTCTGGAAGGGCGTTCCCCAGACAGCGACGGCCGCCTGAGGAGCATCGGAAATGCGCGAGGCATTGATCGTCTGGGGCGGCTGGAGCGGACATGAGCCGGAGCAAGGCGCCGCCATCATCGCCGACATGCTCGGAGAGGATGGCTTCGAGGTCCAAGTGGAGACGTCCACCAGGGCCTTCGCCGATCCCGCTCTCTCCCGCTTCAGCCTCATCGTTCCGATCTACACCATGTCGAAGATCGAGAAGGACGAGGTCGCCAACCTCTCCCGGGCCGTTCGCGACGGCACAGGCCTCGCAGGATATCATGGGGGGATGTGTGACGCCTTTCGCGAAGCGGTTGAGTACCAGTTCATGTGCGGCGGTCAATGGGTCGCCCATCCCGGCAACATCATCGATTACCGCGTGAACATCACCCGGCCCGACGACCCCATCATGGAGGGCATCAGGGATTTCGACTACCGCTCTGAGCAATATTACATGCATGTCGACCCCTCGAACGAGGTTCTAGCGACGACCACGTTCTCGGGTGAGCACGCACCGTGGATCGAAGGCGTCGTGATGCCGGTGGTATGGAAGCGCCACCACGGCCAGGGCCGGGTTTTCTACAGCTCCCTTGGGCATGTGGCGAACGAATTCCAGGTGCCGGAGATGCGCACGATCCTGCGGCGCGGCATGCTCTGGGCCGCGCGTCATGAGGCCTGATTAGACGGCTTGGAATTCACAAGGGCTGCGGTGTCGGGCACGACGACGGCAAATCGATCCGCCAAAGCCGCGAGCGTTCCCTGCTGCACAACTCTGGCTGAAACTGCCTCGTCGCTCTTCCATGGAGACGGCAGATCGCGCGTCGCCGTCGCGGAGGCCACGACCGTGGTCTTGTAGCCGAGATCGAGCGCGGCCCGCACGGTGGAGCTCACACACATGTGGGTCGCAAAGCCCGCAACGACCAACTCCCTCCGACCCGTTGCCTGGATCCGATCATGGAGATCCGTTCCCGCAAAGGCGTTGGGCAAGGACTTTGCTATCACCTCCTCGCCGGGCACCGGCTCAAGCCCCTTGATGATCTGCGCGGTCGGGCTTGCGGGATCGAACAGCCGGGCTCCCGGACGGCCATGATGAACGATGTGGAAGACCGGCGCCGCATGGCGTCGGGCCAGTTCCAGCAATCTCTCGATTTCAGCGACAGCCGCTTCGACGCCCACAAGAGGCAGGCCGCCGTCCGGCAGGTACTCACCCTGGTGATCGATCAGGACAAGGGCAGCAGTCTCAAACGAACCCGGATGCGACGGAGCACCGGCGATTTCGAGCAGGGATCTGGGGGCATGGATCATGATGCAGTTCCTGGAAGGGCAATAATGGCGAGCTTGGAAAGATCAGAGTTTCGGGCTTCTGGGGGGTCTGAGGATGAGGTCATGCTGTCTCAAGGAAAGTGGCGGGAAGCACCGCCTCGTTTTTCCTGTACCACCGACGCCTTTGATCCGGTCTGAGTGATTGAGCGAAGCTTCTGCGCAAGAATTCGCAGAGCGAGGTCACGTCCCGGAGACGCTCCCTTCCAGCAGGGCACGTTCACGTCCGAGGATCTCGATCAGAACGTCCATGACCGCTCGGACACGGGGGGAGCGCCTGACATCTTCGTGCACAACGAGCCACAGATCACGCGGTGGTACGCCATCCCGCTGCAGGCAGATGAGATCGAGATCGCCGCCGGTCGCGAAGAACGGCAGAACCGCGGCGCCAAGACCCGCTTTGACGGCCGAATGCAAGCCGACGAGATCGCTCATGCGAAGGACAAGTGGCCGCCCCTGAGCAAAGCTGCGCAGCCATTGCTGCTGGGGCACATGCTCCAGGCTTTCCTCATATCCGAGAAGATCCATGGTTTGCGGGTCGCGCCCGCTCGCGTAGGCGCGTGAAGCGAAGAGCCCGTACCCCGTCGTTGCAACCTTGCGGGTGATGAGGGACGAACCTTCGGGTTGCGCCAGCCGGAGAGCGATATCCGCTTCGCGGCGGGTGAGGCTCACGGAGAGATTGTTTCCGGCGAGTTCCAGCAGGATGTTCGGATGCCGCTCCCGCAGCAGCCCGAGGCGTGGCGCCAGAAAGAGGCTTGCGAAAGCAGGTGGCGCGCTGACGCGGACCGTTCCCGACAGTCCAGGTCCCCGTCCCTGCGCGGTGCGTTGAAGAGCGAACACGTCCTCCTCAAGGCGCTCCACCTGCTCCCGAACCTGCTCGCCCTCCGGGGTAAGCACGTAACCGCGGGGCAGACGGTCGAAGAGGCGGATGCCGAGTGCTCCTTCGAGCGAGGTGATGCGGCGCGCCACGGTGGAGTGATCGACCCGCAGCGTCCGTGCCGCGGCAGACAGGCTCCCGGTCCGGGCCAGTTCGGCAAAGAATCTCAGATCGTCCCAGTCCATCGTGCGCGAAAATCCCCAGATGCTCCGCAACAATTCCGAATAGCAGGCAAGGCTATCTCAGGCCAAGTCTGGGGCTCCTCAATCTTGGTGAACAGAAATGACCAGCGTCGTTCGCATTCATGATTTCGGCGGCCCCGAAACCCTCCGGCTCGAACGTATCGAGCTTCCTGCCCCTGGCCCCGGCGAAGTGCTCGTCCGCCAGTCCTTTTCCGGCGTGAACTATGTGGACGTCTATCACCGCACGGGCCTCTATCCACTGCCTCAGATCCCGGCCATCCTCGGGGTTGAGGGAGCCGGAACCGTCGAGGCCGTCGGCCCCGGTGTCGTCTCTCTCCATGTCGGCGACCGGGTCGCTTACACGGCTCTCCCGGTTGGCGGCTATGCGACCGCGCGGCTGATCCCGGCGGACCGCCTCCTGCGCCTGCCGGAGCTGGTCTGCGAACGGAGCGCCGCCGGCATCATGCTCCGTGGCGTGACGGCCCATATGCTGCTCCATCGCACATACCCGGTCGGCCCCGGTACGACTATCCTGGTTCACGCCGCGGCGGGTGGCTTGGGGCTCGTCGTGACGCAATGGGCTAAGCTCCTGGGAGCAACGGTGATCGGCACGGTGGGAAGCGTGGAGAAGGCCGAAATCGCACGTTCAGTCGGCCTCGACCACGCGATCCTCTACCGGGACATCAACTTCGTCGGGGCCGTGAAGGAGATCACCGGCGGTCGCGGTGTCGACGTGGCCTATGATGGTATCGGGGGCGCAACGCTCCTCGAGACGTTCGATGCCGTGCGTCCCTTCGGGACCGTCGCAAGTATCGGTCAGGCGGGCGGACCGATTCCGCCGATCGAGGTGGCGCAACTCGGCCCCCGACGCTCGCTATCGCTGTCGAGACCGAGCGTGTTCGGCTACATGGCGGATCTTGGCACCTACCGCGAGGCCGCAGCCTCGCTCCTGTCTCTCCTGGAGCGCGGGCGGATCAGCGTCCCGATCGGCGCCGTCTATCCGCTCGCCGATGCAGCGCAAGCCCATGCCGATCTCGAGGATCGACGCACCACCGGCTCCATCCTGCTTGCTGCCTGAACTCTAAAGCATCGGACCCAAAAGTGGACTTGCACTTTTGGGATCAACTCCGATGCTCCTTCTCTGGGCTGCGCATCGTTCAACGCGACCCGAAGGGCCGCGCCAGCGAATAACCGAATCCACTTTTCCGCACGATGCGCTAAGGATCTGGTTCCGAGCGAGTCCATTGCCGCGACCCTGCCCAGGCGAGGCCCTAATCCGCAACAGGCGAAAGCCTGAGATTGATGGCAGCCTATTGGAGCCGGGGCGGCTTCAGGAAGCGGTCGCGGTCGGCCGACGTGACCGTGACGTCGAACACATCGCCCTCTCGCTCGAGGGTAAGAGGAACGTCCACGCCAGCCGCCCCGAGCCTCCAAACCGCACGGTAGAGGTCGGCGAGCGAGCCGACGGGCGTGCCAGCGACGGCATGCACGGCGTCACCGGCCCGGAGGCCCGCCCTCTGCGCCGGAGCATCCCCCGCCAGTCCCGCAATGGTGACGTGGTTGTCCTCGATCTGAGTCGCATAAAAGCCCAGCCAGGGACGTGGGGGGCGCCTGACCCGGCCAATGGTCAGAAGGTCGTCCAGGTCCGGCTTGAGAAGATCGATCGGCACGCTCATGTTGAGAGGCACGACGCGGCCGCCGGATGCCTGATGCTGGAGTTGAAGCGAGCCGATCCCGACGAGGTCGCCGCGCGGGCCGATCAGAGCCATACCGCCCCAGTGAGGGTGCGCCGGCGCCGTGAAGATCGCGCTCTCGATCAGGTACTCCCAGTAACCTGCGAATTCCTGGCAGGCGACCACCTGCGCCGCAATCGAGCGGGAGCGGCCACCGCAGCCCGCCATGACGACCGGATCACCTGGCGCCAATCGGCTGGAGTTGCCCAATGCCAGCACCGACGTTCCGAGCGGCTCGAAAGCCTGCACGAGACCAAAGCCGCTGTCGTAATCATAGGCGAGCGCGTGGGCCTGAACATTGCGACCGCGGTTGGTCGCAAGCCATATCTCTTCGGCTTCGGTGATCAGGTATCCGATCGTCAGCACGAGACCGTCGGCCCGTATCACGACACCCTGCCCCGCCCGTTCCACCCCGAGCGTTTCGGCCGTAAAGGCATCGTCAGGCACCTGCGCCCGTAACGACACTACGGCATCCAGCGCATCCTGAAGATCATAAGCAAGATCGCTCGGATCGGGCTGAAATTCAGGAGGAACTTCCCATTCGTCCGATCCTTCCATGGAAAACTCCTATCCAGCCGATGCCCCCTTACTCTATGAAACTAGACATCGGAAGCGGGGAATCCACCCTGCGCCACCCATGCGGCGACAACCGCCTTAGGATCAGCCTCGAACTGACGGGGCGCCGAGGTCATCCGCCATGTCATCGAATTGCCGCTCGGCGACTGAGGCGTCGTCGTAAGACTGCTTACTTCGCCAGCGTGGACGACACCCGGACCGTCCGCTCGCGATGGGCCGTGTAGAGTCCGCTTGCAATGATCACGCTGGCCCCGATCAAGGTCCATCCATCCGGCACATTGCCGAAGATGAAAAAGCCCAACAGACCAGACCAGACGAGCTGGCTGTAGGAAAACGGCGCCAGGACAGACGCGCGCGCCTGCTGGAAAGCCAGGACGACCAGCCATTGTGCGATGGTGGACGCCACCCCCGTGATCAGTCCCAAACCAATCTCATGCCAGCCGGGCGTTACCCAGGTGAACGGCACGAGAACCGATGTGACGAGCCAGCCGACGACAGCCGCATACGCCAGGGCGACGAGGGGGCCGTCCGATCCGCGCATCATGCGGGTCACCACCAGGGCGACGGCCCAGCTGAAGGCCGACAGAACCGGGAAGATCGCGGCTGCATCGAACGCCCCCAGCCCGGGCCGTATGACGATGACGACGCCCACAAGGCCGACGACGACCGCGCTCCAGCGCCTCCACCCGATCACCTCTCCAAGAAGCGGGATCGAAAGCGCAGTGACGATCATAGGCGATATGAATGCAATCGCGGTTGCTTCCGCCATAGGCAGGAAGGACAGCCCCATGATGAAGAAGATGGAGGACCCCAGAACGCCGAGTGCCCGGAGCGTCTGCAGAACGGGCCTCTTGGAGCGAAGGTTCCGGACTTGCCCTGTGGCGGTCGCCGTTCCCACCATGAGAAGCATGAAGATGCAATAGCGCAGCCAGGCAACCTCGACGGCCGGCAGGGAGGCGGTCATGAGCTTGGAGGCCGCATCCGAGCAGGAGAAGAAGGCCAGAGCCGCAAGGATAAGGCCGATGCCGCGAAGCGGGCGATCGCGGCCGATGGTCGGTTCGTTCATCAAGGTGATCGCCTGCCCCGTTTTATGATCGACCTCTCACTCTCCCGCAAAGGCCGTATCCTCGTCAAAGTCCCGCAGAGAGCAGGTAGGCCTCCCGCGGGTCGGCACGGAGGCCCAGCTGAGGCCGGTATCTTGCCAGAAGACCGCGCGAGATCCCACCGCCGAGAACGCGCATTAACGATCTTGAGCCGGGCTGAATCGATAATCCAGAGCCTTGATGACCCCTCGCAACTCGGCCAAGCCCTTGAGGCGCCCGACCGCCGTATAGCCCGGATTGACGCGTCGATCCGACGACAGATCATCGAGCATCCGATGGCCATGATCGGGGCGGAATGGAATCTTCCCGCCCTCCGTCCGCCGGCGATCCTCCTTCAGGAGAACATCGAGAACGGCCACCATATCGACATCCCCGTCAAGGTGGTCCGCCTCATAGAAGCTCAATCCGTCGGGCTCCCTGCGGGTCGCCCTCAGATGGGCAAAGTGAATGCGGGAGGCGAAGCGCCGGGCCATGGACGGTAAGTCATTGTCCGGCCGTACGCCGAGACTGCCCGTGCAAAAGCACATGCCGTTCGCCTCGGACGGGACGGCCGCGAACAATGCTGCATAATCCTCCTCCGTCGACGCGACGCGCGGCAGCCCGAAGAGGGGCCGTGGCGGGTCGTCCGGGTGGAGCGTGAGCTTGACGGACCACTGATCGGCGACTGGCGTTACCTGCTCCAGGAACTCGATCAAATGCCTGCGGAGCTTCGCCGCATCGATGCCCTCATAGGCGGCGATTCTGTCGCGAAAGGCGTCGAGGCTCAAGGCATCCGTCGTCGATCCCGGAAGTCCGGCCGCAATGGTTGTCGTCAGGCGCCCGACCGCGGCGTCGTCCAGCAAATCCGCCGCTGCTTTCGCGCGCGCCTGGGCATCCTGGTCATAGGAGTTCTCGGCGCCGGGGCGCTTGAGAATGTAGAGATCGAAGGCCGCGAATGCATTCTGGTCGAAGCGCAGAGCCGTGGCCCCCGTCGGAAGCGGCCAGTCGAGGTCGGTCCGGGTCCAGTCCACGACGGGCATGAAGTTGTAGCAGATGGTCCTGAGGCCGGCCTGGGCCGCGGCCTCAAGGCTCGCGATCCAGGCCGCGATTGACTGCTTCGCACCGGCGCCATGCCGTTTGATGTCATCCGCGACCGGAATGCTTTCGATCACAGACCACCGCAAGGGCGAGCGCCCTGGTGGCGTGCTCTCGATGAGATCGCGGTGGCGCTCGACGTCGCCGCGAGTCCACGCCTCCCCCGGAGGGACATGATGGAGCGCCGACACGATATCCGTCGCCCCTGCCTGGCGCACGGCATCCAGCGCCACCGGATCGTTGGGCCCGAACCACCGCCAAGCCTGTCTCATGGATCAAGTGCCTCCTATTGTCTGTGCGTCGCTTCTACCTGCCTTCAGCCCCGGAACGCCGGTGCTCCCAGTTCGACCTTGAGGATGCCTTCCGGCGCTTGAATCCGGATCTGCTCCTCAACCGCGACGGGACGAATTGTGATCGTGTCGAAGGCTGGCCGGTAGGCCCCTTCGGCGTCGAGAGACAGGACAAGGTCAGCGCCGTTCCGTTGCAGTTGGAATTGAATCTCCAACCGGCTTTCGCCCTTCCAGTCCGCTGTGTCCCCGTCATCCTCATAAACGGACGTTTCCGAGGTGCCCTGAGGAGCACCGAAGACGATCAGCTCACGCTGCCTGTCCGTGCGCGGATCGATCCCATCGATCTGCCGGGTCACCGGAATCATGGCTCCGCACCGCGCGAAGACGGGCATGCGACCGAAGGGCGCCGCGACTGTGACTGCCTGGCCCCCGGCGTAATGGTGTCCGTCGTGGAAATCGAACCAGCCGCCCGGATACTCCGGCAGGTAGACACGACGCTCCGTGGCACCCTCCTCGAGGACGGGAGCCACGAGCATATCAGGCCCCAGCATGAAGCTGTCCTGCACATCGAGGGCCGAACCATCGTCCGGGAAATCATAGAACAGTGGACGCACGACAGGTTCATTCATCTGCGAGGCCCGCCACATCTGCGTGTAGATGTAAGGCATCAAGCGGTAACGCAGCGAGATGGCGCCACGAACCTGCGGAATGACGCTCTCGTGCATCCATGGAAGGTTGACGACGCCGTTGTCCTTCCAAGAGTTCATGACGAAGCGCGGCCAAAGCGAGCAGAACTCCACGAAACGGCAGAACAGCTCTGCATTCGGGCTCGGCCCATGGAATCCACCGACGTCATGCCCGATGTTGAACATGCCCGACAGGCTCATGTTGAGCCCTTGCGTCAGATTGAACCGAAGGGTCTTCCAGGCTGTCTCGTTATCGCCGGACCAGGTCTGTGCATAGCGCCACAGGCCGGCTGCCCCGCCGCGCGTGATGGCATAAGGCCGCTTTCCAGGCGCGGAGGCAGCCTGGGTCTCGTAAGAGAGCTTCGTCATGAGGAGCGGCTGCGCCGCCCGCGCCAGCGATTGCGGGAAGGGACGCCCGTCGCCGTTGCACAGGGCGTCCTCATCCCAGATCTCGTATTCGTTGTTGTCGTTCCAGACCGTGACGACGCCATAGTCGAGCAGTGCGGTCTGAATGCCGTTCCGCCACCAGGCGCGTCCGTCCGGATTGGTGAAGTCGACATGGAAACCCAGGCCGTCCCAGAACTGCGCGACGGCCGGCTGTCCGGTTCCGCCCTCCGTCACGAGGATTCCCTCCTCCTTCGCCTCGTTCAGGCGGGGATGGTCGTCCAGAAGGCAGGGTTTGAGATTGGTAACCGGCTGCATGCCGGCTTCTTTCAGCCGGCGCATGGTGCCTGCCGGATCCGGAAACTTGTCACGGTTCCAGTTGAACGCATAGCGCCGATGACCAATGGACGTGTAGCCGGATCCAAAATGGAAGCTGTCGCAGGGGATCCGGTGGTAGCGGCACTTCTCGATATAGTCTGTGATCCGCGCATCGGCATCGGGCGCGTCAGCGATTGTCATCGAGGTGGTGGCGAAACCGAGCGACCATTTCGGCGCGAAGGCTTGGCCGCCCGTGAGCCAGGAGAAGCGCCGCACGACGTCGGGCACACCCGGTCCTGCCATGACATAGAAGTCCAGGTCGCCGTCCTGGGCACTATAGGACCGGAACGGCCCATGGTAGTTGTCGATCGTGCACCCCAGATCCATCTCGCCGACGGCCAGATTGTCATAGAAGACGCCATGCGCCCCGGCCGGGCCATCGACAATGACGAACGGTATCATTTTGTAGAGCGGATCGCTCAACTCCGCATCGAAACCGCACGGATCCACAGCGTCGATCTTGAATCGGCGACCCGTGTGATCGAGGGGGCCGGCCTTGTCGCCGACGCCGTAATGGCGCTCCTTCTCGTCGCGCACCATGACGTGCTGGATCGCGCCTGTCCTGCGCGACAGAAAATAGGCCTGCGTCGGCCGATCCTGCAGAAAGGGGTGGCCTTCACCGGCTCTGTACCAAGCAATCCCGAAGGGAGACAGGGTGACGACTGCGATCAATCCCGAGGTTTCGAGCAGCACCCTGCCGTCCTGCTCCCTGACGGAAGCTTCGGGACAGGTGAAGCCTTCCGTCGAATCCCGCAGGCGGCCCTCGAAGGAGGGCTCCAGCCCGCCCGGCGCGATGCTCCAGCCGCGGTCGAGGCGATAACCGCCCTCGCGCTTCATCACAACCCGGCCGATATCCTGCTCCAGAATTCCAACCCGTAGTTCCGCGCCCCAACCGAGCTCGAACACGGCCCAAATCCCATCGCGGCCGCGATAGCGGCCCTCGGTCAATGCCTTCATCGAAATTGTCTCCTCAGCAGTATCAGCGAGTGCGGATCGCGTTTCCGTCCGCATCGAAAAGGTGAAGCGCGTCGCGCCTGAGGCGCAGACCAAGCCGGTGGTTGCGGTCGAATGCGGCTTGGCCGTTCTGGCGCACGGTGAGCTGCGGCAGGCCTGGAGCCGATCCGTAAAGGTACGTTTCACCACCGAGCTGCTCGATCAGATCGAGTGTGATGACGAGGTCAGCCTGGGCCTCGTCCACGATCTCGATATGCTCCGGGCGCGCTCCGAGGGTGATGTCGGCGCCGGCTGCCGCCTGCCCGATCGACGGCACCATGATCGGCCGGGACTCCTTGCCGACGGCGACCTGTCCGGCTCCGGTCACGTGCCCCGGGAGCAGGTTCATGCGGGGCGAGCCGATGAAACCCGCTACGAAGAGATTGGCCGGATAATTGTAGACATCGAGCGGCGTGCCCACCTGCTCGATATGCCCGGCACGCAGCACCACGATGCGGTCGGCCAGGGTCATGGCCTCCACCTGATCGTGGGTGACATAGATCATGGTGCCGCCGATTTCCTTGTGTAGCGCCGCCAGTTCTTTGCGGGTCGCGACACGCAGCTCCGCGTCGAGGTTCGACAGCGGCTCGTCGAAGAGGAAAATCTTGGGGTCGCGCACGATGGCGCGCCCGATGGCGACGCGCTGACGCTGACCGCCCGATAGCGCCTTCGGCTTGCGCTCGAGATAGTCGGTGAGCCGCAACATCTGAGCGGCACGACGCACGCGCTGGTCGATCTCACCCTTAGGGAGACCCATGTTCTCGAGGGCGAAAGCCATGTTCCTGTAGACGCTCATATGCGGATAGAGCGCATAGGACTGAAACACCATCGCGAGCCCGCGGTCCGAGGCCGGAACGTTCGTGACGCTCTGCCCGTCGATGCGGATCTCGCCGCCGCTGACCTGCTCCAGACCGGCGATGATCCTCAGGAGCGTGGATTTCCCGCAGCCCGAGGGGCCGACGAACACCACGAACTCGCCATCCTCGATCGCCAGATCGACCCCATGAATGATCGTGGCAGCGCCGTAGGATTTCTTGATGTCGATGAGCTTCAGTTCAGCCATGATTCAACCTGACCGATTATTTCATCCCGGTATTGGCGATACCGGTTGTGATGAAGCGTTGCAGGAATACGAAGACGATCGCGACCGGCGTGAGCGTCATGACGGTCATCGCCAGAAGGTAATGCCACTGCGTCTGCAGCTCGCCCTGGAAGGCATTGAGGCCGATCTGCAGCGTATAGACCTCGGTCTTGGTCAGAACCGCCAACGGCCACAGGAACTCGTTCCAGCGCCACATGATCGAGAAGATGGTCAGCACGGCAAGAGCCGGGAGAGTCAGCGGCATGACGATGCGCCAGTAGATCTGCCACTCCGAGGCCTTGTCCATCCGAGCGGCCTCGATGAGATCGCGCGGCAGTGTCAGCATGTACTGGCGCAGGAGGAACACGCCCGTAGGCGTCGCCGCGCCAGGCAGGATCACGGCCCAGAGCGAATTGACGAGCCCGAGCTTGGTCACGACGAGATAGACCGGCACCAGAATGATGGTGATCGGTATCATGAGCGTGCCGATCACCATCAGCATGGCGGCATTCTTGCCCTTGAACTCGTAGATGGACAGCGCATAGGCCGCCATGGAATTGATCAGGAGAGTGATCAGGGTTGCCACCACGGTCACGAAGACCGAGTTGGCGAGAAATTGCGGAAAGGCGAAGCGCGAGAGCGGCTCGGTGTAGTTTTCCGTCGCCAGCGCAAACTGGCGCACGGGCGTCCGCTTATCGATAGGCACGCGGAATTGCTGGCTCGGATTGGCAGGATCGACCATCTGAGCCTGAATGCCGATGCGCCGGACCTGGGCCAACTCCCGCGTGGTCCCGTCTTCCATAGTCACCGTGAAGAGCGGAAGAGGCTGCGGAAAACCCTCGACCCGAACCTCCTTCTGCGACGTGGGCAGAAGGGAGGGCGGAAACTCGAGCAGGCCGGCCTGTGTCTTGAACGATGACATGACCAGCCACAGGACCGGACCGAACATCAGAACGACGCCGATCAACAGGTAGGCATAGGCCGCAATGTCGGTCCAGTGCAAACGTCTTTCGTTGCGTCGGGCGGTCAGGATTCGAGCAATGTTCATGACGGCCTCACGAGGACTTGCGTTGCGCGAAGGCGAGCTGCGCCAGGGTCAGCCCGAACAGCACGATGCCGAGAACGACCGAGGCCGCAGCCGCGAGACCGAAATTCTGAACTTGGTTCGAGAATGCCGTCTCGTAGATGTACTGCACCACCATCAGGGTCGAGGTGCCGGGTCCTCCCCCGGTCAGTACGAAGACCTCGTCGAAGGTCTGCACGGCGCGGATCAGGGCCAACACGATCACGACGATCAGGTTCGGCCAGAGCAGCGGGAGGGTGAGGCGCCAGAACACGCGCCACCGAGGCGTCGCGTCCATCTCGGCCGCCTCGTAGATATCCGCCGGAATGGCCTGAAGGCCAGCCAGGAGGATCAGCGTGTAGAAGCCCATATGGGCCCAGACCGACACGAAGATGACCCAGAACATCGCCCAGTTGGGTTCACTCAGGAACAGGATCTTGTCGCTGCCGAGCGCCGTGATGCCGGCGTTCAGCAGCCCGTCGCGTTGCAGAATCCACTTCCAGATCAGCGCGACCACGACCGGCGACAGAAGGACAGGGAAGAAGTAAACGGCCCGGAAGAAGCCTCGCCCGCGGATCTTCATGTTGAGCACGATGGCTGTCAGGAGCGACAGCCCCACCATCGCGACGACCTGAAAAAGTGTAAACTTGAGCGTGTTGAAGACGCCGCGCCAGAAGTGGTCCTCCCGACAGGTGCTCGGATCCACGTAGGAACCGCAATCGAACAGATAAGCATACTGACCCGCGCCCACATAAGGGCGTTCGGACGGAAACAGCGCGGGCCCGCCCGTGACGGAATACACGAAATTGATGGCGATCGGCACGAACACGAACAGGCCGAAGAACACGAGATTTGGCAGCAGGAAGACGTAAGGCATTCGCCGTTCGCCGATCAGACGCTGCAGCGCCGTCATCGGCCAGTCGACGATCCGCGTGGCCAGCCTCAGGACGGGATTTGTTGCGCCGGGCCGGGCCTCAGGGCCTACTGGTGCAGGAGATGTCTTTGACGAGAGGGTCATGTTGTCTCTGGCCGAAGAAGCAATGTCCCGGGCGGTTTCGCCCGGGACGGATTTCAGGTGTTACTTCTTGTTACGTTCGGCGATCTGCTGCTCGACATCGGCCGTGATGCGCTTATAGGCCTCATCGAGCGAGGACTCTCCGGCAATGGCCTGCCCGAGCCGGCTGATCACGGCGTTGAAGATCACACGGTTATTGACGTAGCCCTGCAGCTTGTTGGCCACGGGTGAGAGCTGCGACACGCCTTCGCTGAAGACCTTAAGCGCCGCCTTGCCCTGCGGGGAGGCATTCTTGTATTCAAGCCCCTGCTTGGCGAGACCGAGATGGCCCGGAACGAAGAGCGACCGCTCGTAGAACTCCGCTGCAACCTTTTCACTGGCGAGGTATTCGACGAGCCGCGCGACTTCTTTCGGATGCTGCGTCGTCTTGATGGCGACGAGCGCCGCGCCTCCTGGCATGCCGGAGCAGTTGGCCGGTCCGCATGGAGTCGGCACCGCCACCCAGTCGAAGGCATTGCCGATGGTCTTATCGAACTGGCCGATCTGCCAGGAGCCCGACTCGTACATCACGACCTGGGCATTCTTGAACTCGTCGTTGGCTCCGCGATAAGCGCTGCCAGCGACCGAGCCCCAGAGCTCCTTCGACATCACGCCGTTTTTGTGCCAGTCGTAGACAAGCTGCGCGGCCTTCTTGAAGCCCTCGTCCACGACGGCGGGCTCGCCTTTCTCGTCGAACACCTTGGCGCCCTGCGTGATCGCGAGGCTGAAGAACCGATGCCCTGACCGGTCGATGGCGATCGGGAACGGCGCCTGCACCTTGTCGGCCACGTCCTTCGCGGCTTTCGCCCATTCCTCCCAGGTCGCCTTGGAGCCTGGCATCGTGACATTGGCCTGTTCAAACAGGGTCTTGTTCACGAAGGGCCCTGTCAGCGTGAGCTGCGTCATGTAGCCGGGGATCGAGGTCTTGTCGCCCGGCAGCCTCATCCACTCGAGGAAGGGGCCGAAATTGGTTTCGAAATAGGCAGGATCCTTCAGGTGCGGGCGCAGATCCAGCATGTAGCGGGCCACGCCGCCGAGGTCCGCGACACGCGCGAGGTCCGGCCCCTGCCCTGCCGCGAGCTGAACCGGCAGGTTCTCGTTGATGGCCTTGAACGGGACCTGATCGAGAACGACCTTGATGTCCTTGTTCTGCTCTTCGAAGCGCCGCAACAGGTCGGACATGACCTCGCCCTCGTTGCCATCCGAATACCAGGTCATCCGCAGGGTCGTCTGCGCTTGCGCGTGGCCAAATCCGAGGCTCGCCGCGAGCAGGGCGCAACCCAGGAGCATCCTTGTCCCCTTCATCGTTTCCTCCGTTTCGTATTCTCGTCAAAAAATCGAGATTTTTCGGATCTGTGGCGCCATGCCGGCGTCAGATCTCATTGAAGACCGGCTCGGGCCGGCTGGATCCTCCGGAACGGAGGAATTCGGTAGAACGTGTTCGAACCAGCCTCCATTCACGCTGTCATTCCGCCGTACAGTGACCGAGCTTCGGCGGTGGATCGGTCCCTCGGCAGATACGTATCTAGAGGCCGAAAGGCCTCTTTCAGGCTGCTACCGCGCCTTTCCAGATCAGAAAGCTAGCATTCTCGAAAAAGTTTGGCAAACGATTGCCTAAACCGTCTATTATCCTTTAGGCCAGCTCTCTCGACAGGACGGGCCAAAATGGTGAACAAGGTGGCATGAGCAAACAACGACGCTTCGGGCAGGAACCGGTCTCGCTGGCGACGGTGGCAGCCCAGGCGGGCGTGTCCGTCGCGACCGTGTCACGCATCGTGAACGGCGAGACGCGACGCGCATCGGCCGAGACCGTCGAGCGCGTTCAGAAGGTCGTGGCGGCGCTGGGCTACCGGCCGAACCACGTCGGCCGGACCCTGCGCAGGCGGGAAAGCCGCATCGTCGCCATGCTGTCGCCGAACCTCGACAACCCGGCCATGGCGGCCATCGCAGCCTCCGTCGAGACGGCCCTGCGCTCGGCCGGCTATGTGATGATCCTGTGCGACACCCATGATCGCCCGGATCTTCAGGACGAATACCTGCATGCGATGAGAGCGCAGGTGGTGCAAGGGTATGTCCTCGTCAATGCGGTGCCAAGCGAGGCATTATCCGCTTCGGTGGCACGGGGAGACGCGGTCGTGTTCGTCGGCCGCCGGAACCCCGATGGCCAGGGCTCTTTCGTGGGCATCGACAACCGGCGCGCCGGGGCGGACGCAGCCGACCATCTTTGGGCGCGTGGCATCAGAGATCTGGCCGCCACATATCCCAGCCAAGGATCGTCAACGACACGCGACCGCGTGGACGGCTTTATCAACCGCCTCGCCGAGCTCGGCATGCCGCCGAACATGATCCGGCAAGCCGCAGCCCCTGGCTTGTCGCACCTGGAAGTGGGCTACGCCGCGGCCCAAAGGCTCGTGGAGGGACAATCATGGCCGCGCGGACTGTTCTGTCCAAGCGATCTCATGGCCTATGGGGCTTTCCGCCTGGCTTCGGAAAGAGGCATTCAGGTTCCTCAGGAATGCAGAATCGTCGGTGTCGACGACAATGCCCTCAATGCCTGGATTGCACCCTGGCTGACATCGGTCCGCATCCCGTATGCCGATTTCGGCGCCAAGGTGGTGGATCAGCTGCAAGCGCTGTGGGCTGGCGAGCGCCCTTCGGAACAGCTTCTGCCGCACGAGCTGATCGTCCGGTAGCTCGCCAGCTTTCCCTAGAAAATCCAAGGTCGTGAGCTGTCTCTCGTCTCCTTGACTCCTGCGCTTGAGGCCCCTGCCCGCTACCGGCCATGCGCAGGGACGCAAGGCATCAGGCAAGATCCGCCCCACGCTCCGGGAGACATGAACTCAGCTATGGCTGACCACTGCCTCCCGCTGCGCCATAAATCTGCCCCGTGGCATAGCTTGCATCGGACGCAGCGAGCTGCACATAGATCGAGGCGAGCTCCGCAGGCTGGCCGGGACGACCCATAGGCGTGTCGCCGCCGAACTGCTGCAGCTTCTCCTGGGTCGCGCCGCCGCTCACCTGGAGCGGAGTCCAGATGGGTCCAGGCGCAACGCCATTGACGCGGATGCCCTTGGGACCGAGCTGCTTCGCGAGCGATTTGGTGAAGTTCATCATCGCGGCCTTGGTCATGGCATAATCCACCAGATTGGCCGACGGATCGTAGGCCTGCTCGGACGCAGTCTGGATGATCACGGAACCCGGGCTCAGGTGCGGCAGCGCCGCCTTGGTGATCCAGAACATGGCATAGAGATTTGTCTTAATCGTCGCGTCGAAATCCTCCGACGTGATATCGAGAAGCGATTGCCGCTGCTGCTGGCGGCTGGCGTTGTTGACCAGGATGTCGAGACCGCCGAGCTGCTGTACCGCCTCGGCCACGATGCGCGTGCATAGGGCCTCGTCGCGGATGTCGCCCGGCAGGGCAACGGCTTTCCGGCCCTCCTTCTCGATGAGTGCGATCACCTCCTGGGCATCGGGTTCCTCGCTCGGATAATAACTGATCGCCACATCGGCGCCCTCCCGGGCATAAGCGATGGCGGCTGCGCGCCCCATTCCGGAATCCCCGCCGGTAATCAGGGCCTTGCGGCCTTGCAACCGTCCGGACCCCTTGTAGCTCGTCTCGCCATGATCAGGGCGCGGGTCCATTTGCCCTGCCAAGCCCGGCCATGGCTGCGACTGCGAGCGGAATGGCGGTTTCGGATATTTCGAGGTCGGGTCCTCCTTGGCCACGACCGTTCCGGTTTTTGCTCCTTCGCTCTGAGCTGCCACGGGGCCTGCTGCGGCCGAAGCAAGGCCCGCGGCCGCTCCGCCAACAACACCTCGCCTTGAGATTGAACCGTCATCGCTCCGGTGCATGCCGTTGCCCTTTCACTGAATGATGCAGTCTCGTTAACTGATGATCCGGGCTGGAGTTCAGGGCCGTCTCTCGACACTCTTGCGAATGCGTCCGTGTCCGATCCCCCGCATGATCGCCACACTGGAGCGCTGCGGCTTCCTCGTCCGGGGGCGACATGGCAGTCGAGCGCTCTCCGACGGCAGAGCCGACCGTCATGCCTATCCGAAATTCCCAAATCGGTGGCCGAAACGGTCAAGCAAGAGCCCCCTTGCCCGTGCCGTACTCATGGCGTCAGGGAGGGGCCATGAGGCTGCTGAAGGAACCGCTGCTGCATTTTCTCGCCCTGGGTGGATTGCTGTTTGGTGCCCACACCATGCTCGGCCGGGGCGAGCCGACCGCTCCATCGGTGCCGGTCGTCCGGATCACCGCTGCGGATACAGACTGGTTGAGGCAGATGTGGACCCGCCAATGGCATCGTCCACCGACCGACGAAGAACTGACGAGCCTGGTGGCGGACCATCTCAGGGAGGAGTTGCTCGCTCGCGAGGCGAAAGCAATGGAACTCGATACCGGCGATACGGTCGTCCGTCGCCGTCTGGCGCAGAAGATGGCCTTCCTTCTCGACGACACGATCCGCGTTGCTGAACCGCCTGAGGCTGACTTGCGGACCCTCTACGCGACGCGGCCGGAACTCGCCAGCACCCCTCTGCGTGTCTCGTTCACGCAGGTCTTCTTCCGCCGCGAACTGGGAGACGATCGTGCCCGCGCCACCCTGGCGGGCCTCTCCGGTGGTTCCGTGGTTCCTGAGGAGCAAGGAGACAGCCTCCTTCTGGGCGACACCTTCGCGGATCAGGATGAGCAGGCGATCGCGAACCTGTTCGGCTCTTCCTTTTCACGAGCGGTTCTCGGCCTGCCGGTTGGGCGCTGGTCGGGTCCTATCGAGTCCAGCTATGGATTGCACCTCGTGAAGGTCACTGCGGTGTCGCCGCCGCAGACGCGCCCATTCGCAGAGATCCGCGAGCGTCTCGCGGAGGAATGGCGCCGGGAGCGGCAGGAGGCGGCGCAGGAGCAGTTTCTCCAGAGCCTGATGAAGAAATATCGGGTGGTTGTCGATCCTGCCGTGCGTCCATTCCTCGGTCCCCTCGCCGACTCGGCGGAGGCCAATCCATGAGATGGCTCCGGGTCCTCGCCGCACTGGCAACGCTGCTGATGCCGGCGCCAGGACAGGCGCACGAGGTCCGGCCCGCCTATCTCGACCTGAGCGAGGATCGGCCCGGGGAGTTCAGCGTGATCTGGAAGACGCCTATGGCGGGCGAGATGCGGTTGGCTTTGGATCCTGCTTTCTCGGGTCCGGTCGAAACCCTGACCCCGGTTACTGCCCGGGCGACCGGCGATGCCGCCGTCCAGACCTGGCGCCTGCGGGCCGACGGTCTTCGAGGCCAGACGCTGCGAATCGAGGGATTGGAGAGCACCGTGACGGACGTGCTCGTCCGCATCGCCTTCGTCGACGGCAGCACATGGGTCCAGCGCCTTACACCTCGGCAACCAGGAGCCGTTGTCCCAACCCGGCCGACTGCATGGGACGTTGCGGGCACCTATCTCGGCCTCGGGATCGAGCACATCCTCACGGGCGTCGATCACCTGCTTTTCGTGTTCGCCCTGCTGCTTCTCACGACCGGAACATGGCGTCTGATGAAGACCGTGACGGCCTTCACGCTCGCGCACAGCATCACCCTCGGGCTGGCGACGCTGGGCGTTGTCCATGTCCCGCCCAAGCCCGTCGAGGCGGTGATCGCCTTGAGCATCGTGTTCGTCGCGGCCGAAATCCTGCGCACGCGTGAGGGAAAGGCCGGACTGGCCGCGCGCATGCCGTGGATCGTCGCCTTCACGTTCGGGTTGCTGCACGGCTTCGGCTTTGCCGGGGCGCTGAGCGAGGTTGGCCTGCCAGAGGGTCAGATTCCCGCGGCGCTGCTGTTCTTCAATCTCGGTGTCGAGGTTGGCCAGCTGCTGTTCGTCGCCGCGGTGCTGTCCCTTGCTGCGGGAGTAAAGAGCGTCCGGAAAACGTGGCCCCGCTGGGTGGAGATGGTGCCGCCTTATGCGATCGGCAGTGTGGCGATGTTTTGGGTGATCCAGCGCGTAGCCGCCTTCTGACGGTGGCTTAGCGGATTGATCCAAGCAGGTTGAGCGAAGGAGAAAGACATGGTGAGGGTGACTTTCGAGCGTTCGATTATGAGCGGCCTGATAGCGCTTGCTCTCGTGTCACCGGCAGGAGCCCAGGATGTCGGCACCCCGTCACAGGAGCAGATCGGAAAGGTGCTGCCGAAGCCACCGTATTCGCCTTACGCCAACCGCGACTTCCCGACGCGACCGTTCTTCGGCGAGACGCATCTCCACACCTCGTTCTCGTTCGATGCCGGCGCGTTCGGGGCGCGGCTCACGCCGCGAGACGCCTACCGCTTCGCCCGGGGCGAGCAGGTGACGGCCTCGTCCGGCCAGCCGGCGAAGCTCTCCCGCCCGCTCGACTTCCTCGTGGTCTCGGACCATTCCGACAACATGGGCTTCTTCCCGGACCTATTTGCCGGCAAGCCTGAGGTGCTGGCCGATCCGACAGGCCGCCGCTGGTACGATATGATCCAGTCCGGCAAGGGTGCCGAAGCCGCCATCGAGATCATTTTGGCCTTCTCGCACAATACCTTTCCGAAGGATCTCATATACCTGCCCGGCACGCGGCCCTACCGGGGTGCATGGCAGGAGACGATCGCGGCCGCCGAGCAGTACAACGAGCCGGGCCGCTTCACCGCCTTCATCGGATACGAGTGGACCTCGAACACCGGCGGCAACAACCTCCATCGCAACGTCATCTTCCGCGACAACGGTGACAAGGCAAGCCAGGTCGAGCCGTTCACGGTTTATCCGCCCGGAAGCGATAACCCGGAGGAACTCTGGAAATGGATGGAGGCTTATCAGGACAAGACCGGCGGCAGCGTGCTGGCCATCGCCCACAACGGCAATCTCAGCAACGGCCTGATGTTTCCAACCGTCGAAGCCTCAGGCAAGAAGCTGGACCGCGAATACGCCGAGACAAGGACCAGATGGGAGAGGCTTTACGAGGCCACACAGACCAAGGGCGACGGTGAGACCCATCCTTTCCTGTCGCCGAACGATGAGTTCGCCAATTTCGAACGCTGGGACTTCGGCAATCTCGATGCGAGCGTGCCGAAGACCAAGGAGATGCTGGAATTCGAATATGCCCGCTCGGCCCTGAAGAACGGTCTCAAGCTCGGACAGACGCTCGGCGTCAATCCCTACAAGTTCGGCCTCATCGGCAGCAGTGATTCCCACACGGGCCTCACGGCTATGGAGGAGGACAACTTCTTCGGCAAGACGACGCCGCAGGAACCCAGCCCCGAACGCATGCACGCCACCTTCATCGAGAACCCACAGACCCATATCAAAGTGATGGACTGGCAGGTCTCTTCATCAGGTTATGCTGCCGTCTGGGCACGGGAGAACACCCGAGCCTCCCTGTGGGACGCGATGCAACGCCGCGAGACCTATGCCACGACCGGGCCGCGCATGCTCGTGCGGTTCTTCGGCGGCTGGGACTTCGTCCCGCAGGACGCGAACAGCCGCCTGCCCGCCCAGACCGGCTACACGAAGGGCGTGCCCATGGGCGGCGAGCTGCGGGTCGCGCCGCAGGGCAAGGCGCCCACCTTCCTGGTAGCCGCCCTGAAGGATCCGCTCGGCGCGAACCTCGACCGCTACCAGATCGTGAAGGGCTGGCTGACAAAGGATGGCAGGGTCGAAGAGAAGGTCTATGACGTCGCTTGGGCCGATGCAGAACGGCGCAAGCCCGGGGCGGACGGCAAGCTGCCCCCGGTCGGCGACACTGTCGACGTGGCGAACGCCACCTGGACGAACACGATTGGCGCGCCCGAGCTGGCGACGGTCTGGACCGACCCGGACTTCGACCCGAGCCAGCCGGCCTTCTACTACGGTCGCGTGATCGAAATCCCGACGCCGCGCTGGACCGCCTACGACGCGAAGCGGTTCGGAGTGCAACCCTTGCCGGGAACGCCCATGACCATCACGGAGCGCGCCTACACGTCGCCGATCTGGTACACGCCGGGGTGACAGAAAGGCCGAGTTCAGGAGGAGGCCACACCCTCTGGCGGCTCTGGTTACTGTCCCCGTCCGCGTGGACGCTCCCCAACTCGTCGACACCCGTTTAACTTTTTGCCTTGAGATTGCCCGGATCGCCGTGTCAGAAAAATGAACAGATCATTAACGACACGGCGGCGGGGGCAATGCGGCAATCTCTCATCGAGCGTCTGAATACGCGAATTTTCTCCCACAATACCCTTCGTCTCGTGGTGGGTGGCGCGGCCCTGGCCTTGATCGGCGGAGGCGCGCTGGCACAGACGAAGGCCGCTCCGCCGGCTCCTTCGCAATCCATCACCGGAGGCGGGGCCGCCAAGCCGATCCCAGGATGGGTCCGCTTCTGCGAGCAGCACCCGGAAGAATGCGCCGTCGCCCCCTCCGAGCCGGCCAAGATCATCCTCACGCCCCAGGCGTGGCAGACCCTTGTCCGGGTGAACCGCCAGGTGAATGCCTCGATCAAGCCCAAAACCGACCAGGATCACTGGGGTGTGGAGGACCGCTGGGACTTGGCCGAGGACGGCTACGGCGATTGCGAGGATTACCAGCTCGTGAAGCGCAAGCGCCTCGTCGAAGCAGGCTTCTCGCGTCGGGCGCTGCGCATGACCGTCGTGATCGACGACGAGGGTGCGGGCCATGCCGTCATGATGGTGCGCACGGATCGCGGCGACTTCATTCTCGATAACAAGCGGAATGCCGTCCTGTCCTGGCAGCGGACGGGCTACACCTACGTGAAGCGTGAGGGCGACAGCGGCCAAACATGGGCTTCGCTCGGCGGGGCCTTCGCGTCACCGGTGGCGACGGCCGGCCGCTGATCGGACAATCCTCGCGGGGACCGGCCTCCCCGGCCATCGGGCGAGGCGAAGGTCTACCGGAGAGGCTTCTGCGACGCGTAGGACAAGTTGGCCGGAGCCATCATTTTCGGGCTCCCGTTCGCGTCGAGGAGGATTTCGCGGGGTCCGGCCGCCAGGGCCTCCGGTCTGCTGACGTCGCCCAACCGGTTCCGGGCGCGCGCGTCGACCGCAAGCGAGCCGTCCTCGTCCGCCTCACCGGTCGCCGAGGCCTGACGGAAGGCTTGGTTCTGCCCGCCGTCGGTATAAACCAGGCGGACCGGCTGCACGCCCTTGGCCACCAGCTCCGTCACCTCTTGCTCGTCCCTCTGCTGTTTCCGCGCTGCCGCGGCCATGGCTGTGGAATCTTCTGCGTCGAAGACATAGCGTCGGTCGCCGACCCCGACTTTCGGCTCCTCATGGGCAACCTCGAAGAGGTCGGAGCCTTCCTTCAGGTTCTTCCAGAACGCGATATTCGGATCCAGGCGATGCCTTGCGAGGTTCTCGGCCGTCATCCGGAACGGATAGGACTGAAACTGAAAGGCCCGCTGGCCTCCGGCGAACGCCTCCCGGGCCAGCGCGTAGATCTCGGCGATGCTCTCGTCCGTCATGGCGAAGCACCCGGCCGACGAGCAGGAGCCATGCACCATAAGCAGGCTGCCGGTGCGCCCGAGCTGCTGGTCATAGGCGTTGGGATAGCCGGTATCGAAGGACAGGAAATAGGATGAGTTCGGGTTCATCTGCGCGGGCGTGATGGTGTAGAAGCCCTCGGGCGCCTGACGGTCCCCCTCGCGGATTTTCGGGCCGAGCTGACCGGACCAGCGGCAGATGGGATAGGTCTTGAGGAGCGCGTATTTGCCGCCAGGGCCTCGTTTCCAGACCTCCATCTCGGCCTCCTTCTTGAAGGCTCGGATCAGGATCGGGTCGCTCTTCGACAGGCCTTTGCTGTCCATCAGGGCCATGGTGGCGGCCGGAATCGGTACAAGATGGCGCGTGGAGCGGTTGTCGCCCTGGCAGGCGGCAAGCGCGAGCACGAGGCCCGCAGCCAATACAATACGCTTCATGATGAGACCCCTCGTTCTGACCCGCCCGGATGCTGCCGCCGGACACTTCCCTATCTTCGTTACGATTTTATTTGCCTCTGCCTGAAGCGTGCCTGGCGCTTCTGCGCCAACTTGGCCGAGCTTGCGCTCAACTCCGGCAGGATTGAGGCATCGGGCAGCGGTTCCTCATGATCCACAGCGCACGGGTGACAGATTAACATACCCGTTCCACAGCCCCGAGCGGGCGCGCCGATGCGTCCTGATCACGGGACAGGTGCTCCGCCGCGACCAATGCGGGGAGACGGGAAGAGGATTGTGGCGGGAGGGTCGTGGCGGGGCAGCCCGGATTCACAGCCGCCGCATCATGTCCTCTTCAAGGACCATCGTGTGGTCGGACTCGCTGCGCCGGAAGCCGCGCTTCTCGTAGAAGCCGAGGCCCGTCTCATTCTTCCGGTCCACATCGAGCTTGAGATAGGCAGCGCCGCGCGGCACCTCTTGCGCGATCGCGGCGCGCAGGAGGTGCGTTCCGAGGCCGAGACCGCGTGCGGCATCATCCACGTAGAGGTCCGACACGTAAATTCCCGGCCTTCCGCGCCAAGCCGAGAACACGACAGAATAGAGCAGGATGCCGAGAATGCCGCCCTCGCCTTCTGCCACGAGGATCGTGAAATCCCCGCGCCCATGCGGGCCGAAGGCCGCGAGGTCGTCCGCGGTCACCTTCGGCTTGGCGCCCACGTGATGCCCCAATTGCCGCAGCATGGCGGCGACAGTCTCGAGATCGTCCAGTCGTGCGTCGCGGATCATGGCGCGCATGCTCAGCGCACGCCGAGATAGCGGTCGAGAACGTTCGCGGTCACGCGCCCGACCATGGGATCCTGCCGCAGGAGGCCGGCAACCCATTCGCAGGTTCCCGCGTGGAAGACTTCGCCCTTCCCCATGGGAAAGTTGACGATCATGCCGGCGCCGCGCTTGACCTTGTCGACTGCCTCAGGGCCGTCGTTGCCCACGAGAGTGCGTGCGACGAAGCGAGCATCCTCGTCGGAGAGGAACTGGTCGTCCGCCGGGATGTCGGCGCTCTCCTCCTTGAGGGACGACATGCCGAGCCCGAGGATCTGCAGGCCTTCCGGTGCGCCGCTGTCTTCGGTCGGACGCGGCAGGCCGCCCTCGATCACGTAGTCGAGGCCGTCGACCTCGTATCCAAAGATGTGGGAATCCGCCCCGAGGAGATCGCCGTAGTAGATTCCCGTCCCGGCGAAGGCCCAATGCTCCGGGCGATAGATCGGGAAGCCCCGGACACCACGCGGCGCGCAGCCGCCCCAACCGACATAGAGCCCGCGCGTCGCGATGAGGCCGAAAGTCTGCGAACCCGGACGGCCGACGCGCTGATCCTCCCAGGAGGTGCTCAGGCGCGTGATGTCTCCGCCTTCGAGGATCGGATCCTCCTCGGCGCGGTACTTGTAACAGACCTGACGACGACCTTCGTCCTCCAGGCGCGTCTGCCACATGAAGTTCCCGGCGAAGCGCGCGGCCTTTCCGCCGTTGCGCACGTAGGTCTCGACCGCGTCGCGCATCTCCCACGTCCAGTACTCGTCATGTCCGACGAAGACGACGCAGTCATAGCCGTCAAGGATTTCCGGCGTGAAATGCAGTTCGTGCTGGCTTGCGAGATCGACCGCGTAGCCGGAGCGCTCCGCCCAGCGGAAGAAGTGGCTGTCGTAGCTCGCCCAGCCAGAGGAGGCGTATTTCTTGCTGTAGCCGTGGGCGTACGCCCATTCCATGTGCGGATAGCGCGGCGGCATGGCGGGCGGCACCGGGACGTCCAGGGGCACGCGCGGGGCCTCCGGCGGAAGGACCACGAAGCCGCGGCAGAACGGTCGCTCGATGCTGACCTCGGGCGCATACTGGTTGCGCTTCGGGCCGGTGATGCCCTGGTAGTGGTTGGAGCCGCCCCAGGTGTTGTAGGCGGTCCAGGTGCCGGTCGCCGCCACCTGCAGAACGCGGCCGGGCTTTGCCCCGACATCGGGGCGCAGGATGAAGAGGTGATGGCAGCGGATGAGCCTTCCGTCACGGCCTTCCGCCGTCAGCGTAACCCGATAGGCGCCCGAGGGCCATTCGGCCGGGATGCGAAAGGCGTGAGAATCCGTCCAGCCGCAGCCGACGACGGAGCACTGATCCGGCGTGTCCTGCCAGCGGGCGCTCAGGCCCTCGACGGTCGCGACCGGCGTCTCACGGCCGCCGTCGCGTACGATGTCGAGACGGTAGCGCTCGGCCGTGGAGCTGACGAAGAGCCTGACCGTGTCGCCGGCGCGGTAGGAGTAGCGGTCGGTGTAGCACCAGATCTCGCCGCGCGCGCCGTCCATGCCGGGCTGCTCGTAATAGTGGCCGAGCACGGCGCGCCGCCGCTCCTCGTGGGTGAGGCCGAAATCGGGAAAGCTCTTGTCCATCATGGCTTCTGTATCCCCTCTGCGCCGCTCATCCGGCCAAATGCTTCTTCAGGAAGGCCCTGGTGCGGTCCATGGTGGGGTTCGTGAAGATCCGGCTCGGCGGCCCCTCCTCTACCACCACCCCCCCATCCATGAACAGCACCCGGTCTGCGACCTCGCTGGCGAACCGCATCTCATGGGTGACGATGATCATGGTCATGTGCTCCTTGGCCAGCTGCTTCATGACCAAGTTGACCTCGTCGACGAGTTCGGGATCGAGTGCCGAAGTGGCCTCGTCGAAGAGCATGACCGAGGGAGCCATCGCGAGGGCCCTGGCAATGGCGACGCGCTGCTTCTGGCCGCCCGACAGCTTCGACGGATAGACGTCGAACTTGTCCTGCAGGCCGACCTTTCCGAGCAGTTCCATAGCCAGCTCGCGAGCCTCGGCGGGCGGCATCTTTCGCAGCTTGATCGGCCCGGCCGTGATGTTCTGACTGACCGTCATGTGCGGGAAGAGATTGAACTGCTGGAACACCATACCCATGTGCTGGCGCACGCGGTTGATGTGCTGCTCGAAGGCACGGCCGCTGAGCGGCCGGTTGACCTGGATCCCGTCCACCCAGACCTCGCCGCGATCGAGCTTCTCCAGGTGGTTGATCGAGCGCAGGAGCGTGCTCTTGCCGGAGCCGCTCGGGCCGATGATGGCGACGATCTGTCCCTTCTCGACCGAGAGGTTGATACCCTTGAGGATCTCGAGGGGGCCGAACGATTTATGGGCGTCGATCACCTGCACCATCGGGCGCGCCGTGTCGCCGCTGCTTCCCACCGTCTTCATCGGGTGGCCTCCACTCTTATCTCGATGATCTTGAGAATGCCCTCGAGGGCCAGATTGAGAAAATAGTACAGTACCGCCGCGAGGAAGTAGAACTCGAAGGGCCTGTAGGTCTCGCTGATGGCGAGCTGTGAGGAATGCACCAGCTCCGCCACGCCGATCACCGACACGATGGCGGATTCCTTGAGGAGTGCGATCAGGTTGTTGCCGATTGCCGGCGCCGTGTTGAGGAGCGCCTGCGGAACCACGACGTAGCGAAGCGCCTGCCAGCGCGAGAAGCCGATGGTGCGCGCACCCTCCATCTGGCCCACATCCACGGTAAGGATCCCCGCACGAATGATGTCCGCGTTGTAAACCGCGAAATGCAGGCCGAGACCGATGATCCCGGCCGCCAGGGCCGGGATGTCGATTCCGATCTGAACGAGCCCGAAATAGATGAGGTAGAGTTGCAGGAGCAGCGGGGTTCCCATGAAGACCCAGCTGAACATTCGTACCGGATAGGTCACGACGGGCGGAGCGTAAAGCACGGCCACCGCAAGGGCTACGCCGCCCACCACGCTCACCAGGGAGGCCGCCACCGTGATGACGGCGGTCCATACCACCCCCATCCAGATCACATCGAGATAGGGCGAGACGACGCTGAAATCCAAGCCTTGCACGACAGGTCTCCGTCAGGCAGCCGCGTAGCGGCGGTCGAGGGCGTCGACGGCCCTCGCGAGGGCGTAGATGATAGCCATGTAGATCACGGCGCCGACAGCGAAGATCTCGAACGGCTTGTAGGTCGATCCGATGAAGCGCTGCGCCGTATAGGTCAGCTCCACCACCGAGATGGTCGAGACGAGGGCAGTGCCTTTCACGAGCGCGACTGCATTCACGCCGAGCGGGCGGATCATGAGACGGGCCGCCTGGGGCAGGACCACGAGCCGCATGGTCTGGGACTTGCTGAATCCGATGACGCGCGCCGCCTCGATCTGCCCCCGGTCTATCGCGAGGATCGCACCACGCATGGCCTCCGACATATAGGCCGCGATATTGAGGCCGAGCCCGATGGCGCCGGCCGTGAAGGGGCTGAGATTGATGCCGATCTGCGGCCCGCCGAAATACAGGATGAAGAGCTGGATCAGGCACGGCGTGCCACGCATGACGCTCACATAGGCCGTCGCCGCCGTGCGCAGGATAGCGGAGCCCGACAGTCTGCCGGCCGTCAGCAGTGCCGCGACGGACAGCCCGAGGATGAGCGACAGCACCGACAGCTCGACCGTAACGAGAGCCGCTTCCAGAAAGAATGGGACGATGCGGGCAATCAGTCCGAAATCCATGGGCGGCTCCCGGGACGCGAGGCTGCGCTCGAAAAAGGAACCTCGGGGCGGAAAGCCCCGAGGTCCGGTGGGCTCTGAGGCGGAATCAGCGGATGTCGCGACCGATCCACTTCATGGCAATCTTCTCGTAGGTTCCGTCCGCCATGATGTCGTCGAGAGCCTTCTGCATCGCGGCCTTCAGCTCGGGATTGCCCTTGCGGATGGCGATGCCGATCCCGACGCTGCCGCCCTCGATATTGGGCGTATTGAGCTGCGTAACCTTGTCACCGCTGTTCTTGGCCGCCACGAGAACCGCCACGTTGTCGCCGATGATGGCGTCGACGCGACCAGCCTTGAGCTCGAGGAGAAGCTCGGGCAGGCCTTTGTAGGTCTTGATCGTCCAGCCGCCCTGCTGGCGAGCCCATTTCTCATGGGTCTCGCCGAGGGTCACGCCGACCGTCTTTCCCTTGATGTCATCGAGGCTCTTGATCGGCGAGCCCTCCGCGACGAAGACGCCGCGTCCAGCATGATAGTAGGGACCGACGAAATCGACGGCCTTCTCGCGCTCCGGGGTGATCGTCATGCTGCCGACGATGGAGTCGTACTTGCTGGCTAGGAGCCCGGCGATGATGCCGTCCCAGGCGGTCGTTACGATCTTGGCCTTGACACCGAGGCGCTCGGCGATGGCCTCGGCGATCGACGCATCGAAGCCCACCACCTTGTTGGTGTTGGAGTCGATGAAGTTGAACGGCGGATAGGCACCGCTCATGGCTGCGCTGAGCTCACCGCTCTTTTTGACATCGCTGAGCCCATCGGCCGACGCGGCCGCGGATACGAGCATCAGCGCGACCGAAAGGCCTGCGGCGATGCGACGTGGCGAGAACCTCGACATTGCATACTCTCCCAGCCCCGAATGCCCTCGTGTCTGCCCTGTCGGCTCTCGGGGAAGAAGCCGGTGGCTGCCGCCTTTCCGATGCGGTCCCTTCCCTTAGAAGAAGCGCCGGGGGAGCATCTCGCAAATAGATATTTGAAATAAGTCCGATTGTTTTCATGAATGGGTTGCGAGGCCACTTCATAGAGCGGAGGAATGCGCCGCATTGGCCGTTTCTATTTGACGCTCTCGTCCGGCCCGGCTGTGCTCACCGGAAGCAGCCGGCCTCCCGGCCCGAATGAGATGTCCCCTCTTAGTCCGTCGAGGACCCGATGCACCAAGACCAGACCTTCCGGAGCGACCTGCGAGCCGCCATAGCGGCCAGGCGCGGCCAGGCCGTCGAACGCCTCCGCCGACTCGTGCGCGCCGACACCACCCTCGGCCGCGAGCGGCCGGGGCAGGAGATCATGGCGGACATCTTTGCGGAGATGGGCCTTGCGGTCGAAACCTTCGATGTGGATCTGGACGCCATCCGCGATTTGCCGGGCTTCTCGCCCCCGGTCATACCGGATTATGCGAACCGCCCGAACGTGGTCGCCCGGCATGCGCCCCGAGGCCAGCCCGCCGGGCGCTCGCTCATCTTCAACGGTCATATCGACGTGGTGCCCCCAGGCGAGGAGTCGCTCTGGACGACCCCCGCCTTCGAACTCTCGGAGCGTGACGGGCGCCTCTATGGGCGCGGCGCGGGTGACATGAAATCCGGCCTCGTCGCTTATTGCTTGGCCTTCGAGGCACTTCGCGATCTCGGCTTCGCGCCGGCGGCGGCCGTGGCCTTCCAGTCCGTGATCGAGGAGGAATGCACCGGCAACGGGGCCCTCGCCTGCGTGGCACGCGGAGAGAGAGCAGATGCGGCCATCATTCCCGAGCCCTTCGGGCAGACCATCATGACCTCGCAGGTCGGCGTCATGTGGGTGACGGTCCGCGTCATCGGCAAGCCCGCCCATGTTCTGGAGGCCTCGGTCGGATCCAATGCGATCCTGGCCTGCCACATGCTCTTCCAGGGCCTGCAGGAGTTGGAGACAGAATGGAACCAGCCAAGCCGGCGCCATCCGGAATTCGCCGCCTACCCCCATCCGCTGAACTTCAATCTCGGACGCATCGAGGGGGGGGACTGGGGCTCGACCGTACCTTGCGCGGCCACCATGCTGGTCCGCGTCGGCTTCTATCCCGGCACGCCGCTCGCCAGCGTCAGGGCGGCGATAGAGGAGAGCATAGCGGCCACGCAGGCACGGAACCCGGCGCTTGCGAATGCGAATATCGAGATTTCCTATCGGGGCTTCCAGGCCGAGGGATGCGTTGTCGACCGCGACACGCCTTTCATGGGCGTGCTCGCCCAGGCTCACCGGATCGTCATGGGCTCGGAAGCGGCGACGCTCGCCTCCACGGCCACGACCGACGTGCGCTTCTTTCAGCTCTATGGGGATACGCCCGCAACCTGCTACGGCCCGACGGGGGGTAGCTATCACGGAATCGACGAATGGGTGTCGCTCGACAGCATCCTCCAGGTCAGCGAGGTCCTGGCGCTCTTCACGTCGGAATGGTGCGGCCTGGAGCGCGCCTGACGGCACCCCTCACATCCTTGAAGGCAGTTTCATGGAAGCCCCCTGGATCTCGGTCCGCGAGACCGTTCGTGATGAGTGGATCGATTTCAACGGCCACATGACCAATGCCGCCTATGTGACGGCCTTCGACATCGCATCAGTCGCGTGGCTCCATCGCATCGGGATCGACCCGGAATACCGCACGCGGGAGCGCTGCTCGACTTTTGCGCTGGAACTGCACACCGTGTTCCATCGCGAGCTTCCCGCCCGCGCGCCCTTCGTGATCGAGACGCGCCTGCTCGATTTCGACGCCAAGCGCCTCCACCTCTTCCACCAGATCAGGGGTGTCGAGGAGGGCTTCCTGGCGGCAAGCCTCGAGGTCGTGACGATGCACGTGGACCTGGACAGGCGCCGCTCCACGCCGCTGCCCGAGGCCATTGCCAAGCGATTGGAAGCCTGGAAGGCCGCCTCCGACCGCCTGGGCTGGCCCGACCATGCGGGCCGCCGGGTCGGTCTGGCTCGGACGTGAGGGCGAGGAATCGCGGGTCGGACGCACCCGAAGGGTCACCGGTGCCCCTTCCTTTTAGGGGGAGAGGCCGACGGGTCCGCCCTCAGGCGACAGCCGGATAGGTTCGCCGCTCCAGCGGCGTCGCGTCGATTTGCGCCAGCAGGCGCCCCAAAAGGAGTTCTTCGGCCCTGCTGCGCCGGGCGGCCGGATCGTACACCAGATAGACGATGATTTCGGGCGGGTTCTCGTAAGGTGGCAGCCGCCAAAGAAGGCCCTTGCGTACGTCGTCCTCGACCACGTGGATCGGAAGAGGGCCGAAGCCAAAGCCCGCGATGATGAGCCGCTTGACCTCCTCCAGATGCGACGAGGTGCCGATGACCGGCCCGGCGAATTCCTCCTGCTGCCGGAGCATAGCGATGGGCCACAGGGCGTCGGCCATCTGGTCCGTCTTGAACGAGACATAGGATTCGTCCCGCAGGTCTCTCATGCTCACCCCGCGCCTGCCGAACAGGCGGTGCTGGCGCCCACAGAAATAGCCGAAGCTCTCCCGATAGAGCGGCCGGAATTCCAGCTTGGGATTGCGCTCGTGCATCAGGCAGACCCCGAAGGCCACGTCCTTCCGGGCAACCGCCGTGATCACTTCCTGGCTGGAGAGCACCGAAGTCGCGAAGGTGACCCGAGGGTTGTCGCGGTGAAACTCCGCGAGCACGTCATCCAGGAAGGGGCACACCACATGGCTCGCGAAGGCCATCTCGATCCGGCCCGTCACCTCGTCGGACTGGTCGTGCACGAGGGCGTGGAGGCCCGATACGGTGTTGAACAGAGCCACGCATTCCGCATAGAGACGCTGCCCCGCGGGCGTAACTTCGAAGACCCCTGGGCGCCGCTCGATCAACCGGCAGTCGAAATGCCCCTCCAGGCGGCGCAACGCGTTGCTGATCGTCGGTTGCTTGAGGCGCAGCTTCTCGGCCGCCGACGTAATGCCCTTCTCCTGCACGATGACCATAAAGGTCCGCAGCAGGTTCCAGTCCATGGTCCATACGAACCGCTGTGCCCGCCCCCTTGTCACGCTGGACCATTCCTTTCCTGAATGAGGATGGTTCATCCTATTTATTTGCTCATTCCTGTCGAGCCATGTTTCTTAAAAGCGGCCCAGGACGTTCCGAAGGAACGAAACGAGGGGGATAGGACCAGCCACCATGTCGAACCTGTTTTATCAGACGCGGTTGCGTCGCCCGCTCCTGGATCGCGCCGAGGGCGTCTACATGTGGGATGTCTCGGGCAAGCGCTATCTCGACGGCTCCAGCGGCGCGATGGTGTCGAATATCGGCCACTCCAATCCGGTGGTCCTCGAGGCGATGCGGCGCCAGATGGAGAAATCCACTTTCGGCTACCGGCTGCATTTCGAGAACGAGCCCGCGGAGGAATTCGCCCGGCGGATCGCGGAACGGATGCCGACGGGGCTCGACCGGGTCTTCTTCGTGTCCGGCGGGTCCGAGGCGGTGGAAAGCTGCCTGAAGCTGGCCCGGCAATACGCCATTGCGACCGGCGAGTCTTCGCGCTTCAAGGTGATATCGCGGTTTCCCTCCTATCACGGGTCGAGCCTCGGGGCGCTCAGCGTCACCGGCATGTCGCTCATGAGCGCGCCTTTCGCGCCGATGATGCACGAGATGCCGAAAATCCCCGCGCCGACCTGCTACCTGGACCGGGACGGTCTGAGCGACCACGAGCGCGGCCTGAAATACGCCCGCTACCTGCGCGACGAGATCCTGCGGCAAGGACCCGAGACGGTTCTGGCCTTCATCATGGAACCGGTCGGCGGCGCCTCGACTGGCGCCCTCGTGGCACCCGACAGCTATTACGGAGAGATCCGCCGGATCTGCGATGAGTTCGGCATTCTCCTGATTGCCGACGAAGTGATGAGCGGAGCCGGGCGCACCGGGCAATATCTCGCCTGCGATCATTGGGGCATGCGGCCGGATCTGATCGCTTTTTCCAAGGGTTTTGGCGCGGGCTACGTGCCACTCGGAGCGATGGTCGCGGACCGGCGCATCGCGGATGCGGTCATCGACAGCGGCGGATTCATCCACGGGTTCACCTATGCGGGCAATCCCCTCGCCTGCGCGGCGGGCCTCGCGGTGCTCGGCGAGATCGAACGCCTCGGCCTCGTGGAGGCGGCGCAGGCGCAGGGCGACAAGCTGAAGGCCCGGCTCCACGCCCTCATGCAGCGCTATGGTTTCGTCGGCGACGTGCGCGGCAAGGGCCTGCTCCTCGCCTTCGAGCTCGTGGCGGACCGCGAGACCATGGAACCTCTCCCGGTCGACCTCAATGCCCACAACAGGCTGGTGGACATCGCCTACGAGAAGGGCCTCATCATCTACTCGCGGCGCACCCGCGGCGGGCGCCTGGGCGATCACTTCCTCGTCTGTCCGCCCCTCATCGTCACCGACGACCAGATCGACGAGATTATGGGCATCATCGTGGACAGTCTCGACACCTTCGCCCGGGAAACGGGCCTCGCCTATGGAGATGCCGCATGAGCAGGCCCATCATCGTCACCTGCGCCATAACGGGCTCCATCCACACCCCCACCATGAGCCCGCATCTTCCGGTGACGCCACAGGATATCGCCCGGCAGGCGATCGATGCGGCCAAGGCCGGCGCGGCGATCATCCATCTCCACGCCCGCGATCCGCAGACCGGCATGCCGAGCGCCGATCCGGCCCTGTTCGAGGAGATCCTGTCCACCATCGCCCGGGAGACCGACGCGATCCTCAACATCTCGACGGGCGGCAGCTCCCGCATGAGCATCGACGAACGGCTCGCCCCGGCGCGCCGACTCGAGCCGGAAATGTGCTCCCTCAACATGGGTTCAATGAATTTCGGCCTCTTCCCCATGGCCGAACGCTACGAGACGTGGCGGCACGATTGGGAGCCCGGATTCCTGGAGGCCACGCGAGGCATCATCTTCCAGAACACCTTCCGGGACATCGAGACGATCCTGTCCGATCTCGGCGAAGGCCGCGGCGTGCGCTTCGAATTCGAGTGCTACGATGTAGGCCACATCCAGACCTTGGCCTTCTACCGCAAGCGCGGCCTGCTCAAAGGCCCGATCTTCCTGCAGTTCGTCCTCGGCGTCCTTGGCGGGATCGATGCCGCACCCGAGCAACTCATGCACATGAAGGCCACGGCCGACCGCCTGCTCGGGGAGGATTACCAGTTCTCCGTCCTCGCCGCCGGACGCCAGCAGTTCCCGCTCGGCACCATGGGCGTCATCCTGGGCGGCAACGTCCGGGTCGGGCTCGAGGACAATCTCATGATCGAGCGCGGCAAGCTCGCCACGAGCAACGCAGAGCAAGTCAGCAAGATCCGCCGCCTGATCGAGGAGCTCGGCCACCGCGTCGCGCCCCCCGCGGAAGTGCGTCAGATGCTCGCCCTGAAAGGCGCCCTGCAGGCGACCTGACGGACAGGAGCCGCGATTTTCCGGCGATGACTGGCAGGGCATCGTCCGAGCCTGAGCGGGGCTTCCGTATTCGACCTGCCACCAATGATTTCGACTGCGCCGAACCCGTCTCGATGGCGGCCGGGCTCATTGGGTCTCAAATGTAGCGGCAGCAAACGCACGGGCAGTATCGTAGAACTCCATGAATTGGACCGCCCTCCCGTCCCGGAAGCGCCACACATCGACCTTTGGAGTCTCCGCCACCTTTCCGGTCGCCTTGTTGCGCCAGGCCACTTGGCCAATAGCGACGACGCGGTCGCCCTGGGCGATGAAGTCGTTCATGTCGAAGGAAACCATATCCCAATCGCGTCGCAGCTCGTCCAAATAATCGAGGATCTGGGCCTTGCTGCTGCGCGAGGCGGAAAAGGGCATTTCCGGGGCACCATTGGCGATCGACCCCAGGGAAATGTCATCGGCCATGATCTCGATCCAGCATCCGCAATCGGCGCCCTTCTGCCCTGACCACTGCGCATAAGCTTCCTTGAGAAGTGCCACGTTGTCACTTTCGGTCGTCATGGAAGTCTCCTGCACGCAGCATCCTTCAGGGATCCGCGCCTCGCCTCCCTGGCAGGGCAGAGCGTCTGCGGACCAAGGCGCCGCCTGTGTCGTCGCAGTTCAATGATACGACCGGAAGACAAGCGGGCTAACGCACTATGAAGGGGTACCGGGCTCGGATGCGGAGAGGCAGTCAGGCGGGACCGGGAGTCCAGGGGATGCCGTCGTCTCTGCGCGACGGCATCCCCGGCGCTCATCGCCTTATTGAGGCTTCGTATTGCCGTAGGTGGCTGGATTCGTGGTCTGCGATCCGCTCGCATTCGGGACCGGAGGCGGCACGGAACCCGTTGCGGTCGGGCCCATGCCGGGCTGGGGCTGGTTCTGATTGGCCGTCGAGCCATAGGTGCAGGGATTCGTAGCTTGCGATCCACTCGCATTCGGCACTGGAGCGCACGGGACACTCGCAGGACCTCCTGTTCCCACAGCCGCGCCTTGGGACGCCGTGCTCCCATAGGAGTTGGGGTTCGTCACCTGCGATCCGCTGGCGTTCGGCACCGGGGCTGCGGTCTGGGCCATCGCCCCAATGGTGCCGAGGGCAAGCGCACCACAGGCGGCAGTTGTCAGAAGGACATGTCGCATCGAGTATCTCCGTGTCAGGCTTGGCCATTGAAGGGTCAAGCCAAGTGGATGCGGCATTTAACGCGACGATGGTCTTTTGGTTGCCTTCCGCTGCTGCGCCTCAGGTCTTCCGTCTTATCCTCTCAGTGGACTTGCGCACCAGAGGGCGCACAAATATCGGCAGGAACTCCAACACCTCTCCTCATAACAGTGGGGGCCGAGCCGACAGAATGCCGCACACGACGGATGCGATACGCCTTACCTTCAACGATGACCATCAGCCTGTCAGGCGGTTGGCGTCTGGCCCAACCAGCGCCGGATGATGAAGGTCGGGACCCTGGTTGTCCGCTTCGCGCCTGTCGCACACGGCCCAAGTCCATTTACCAGCCGATCAGGCGAACCTCTCGTACACGGAGGTTCGGCCCTGTGCTGGCTCCAGGCCGGCTGAATCAAACCACGGCTCTGCGCTTTCCCACTGTTCCGGAGATGCGTGAAGCGGTGACTTACCTCCTGCCTTGAGATTGCCCGGATCGCTGTATCAGGTTTGAGGAAGAGACCTTAACAGCACAATGGCGGGGCAATGCGACAATCTCTCTCCGGACTCCTGAACGTTTTCACTTTGCGCAAATGCAGTCTACCTCCGACAGCCCTCGCTCTGGCTCTGATGCTGGTCGGCGGCGGATCTGAAGCCCAAACTGTCGCCGCCCTGCCCTCCTCATCCAAGGCTGCTGCCACAAGGAACTATCCCGTCACACCGGTTCCGGGCTGGAACCGCTTCTGCCGACAAAGGCCTGAGGAGTGCGCGGTCAACCTTTCCGAACCGGCGACAATCACTCTAACACCACAGGTTTGGGAGACGCTCGTCCGCGTCAATCGGCAGGTGAACGCCGCGATCAAGCCCATGACCGATATGGAGCACTGGGGGGTGGAGGATCACTGGGATTTTGCCGAGGACGGCTATGGCGACTGCGAGGATTACCAGCTGGTCAAGCGCAAGCGCCTGATTGCCGCCGGCTTTCCTCAGCGAGCGCTGCGCATGACGGCCGTAATCGATGAGGATGGCGAACCCCATGCAGTCATGATGGTGCGCACCGATCGGGGTGACTTCATCCTCGACAACAAGCGCAACGCTGTCCTGTCGTGGCGGAAGACCGGCTACCTCTACCTGCAACGTGAGGGCGACACAGGATCGACCTGGGTTGCGCTTGGTGGAGCCTTCGCCTCACCTGTCGCCACGGCCGGTCGCTGACGGGACCGACGCTGCTGTTGATCATCCGTTCCCCGGTAGGGCACCTTGCCACTCGCCCCGGCGGACCGGGGCGCCGCTGTAGCCACGACATTCGCCGTGCGATGTCGCAATCCAAGCAAAGAGGTGCCGCAGCCGCGAGAGCGTGTCAGGGACCCACGACGGTGCCGCGGGCCCGTCCTCCTGACGTGCGGCAGGAGCATCCGGTTCCGACCGGCGCCGAGCTCGTTAGGGCGCAGGTCCGGACCGATGTCGCACAGTATCCGCCGATTGTTGAGGCGACCGGCGTCCGGTACGTCGAGTACGGGTAAGTGGACGCGGCCGCTGCTCCGATGACCGCTCCCGTGGCCAGTCCGGCCGCTCCCCAGCCCCCATAGTACGGGTAGCGCCCGTAGTAGCCGCCATAGTAGGGATAACGCCCCGCATAGTAGCGCCCACCATAGTAGCGGCTGCCGTAGTAGCGATTACCGTAATAGCGCCCAGAGCCGGCGCGGTAGGCATAGCGCCCTCCCGGGTTGCGGATCGCAGCCCGGCGATAGCTCCCGCCAACCCCGCCAATCCGATGGTAGCCCATCCCGCCGCGATGGACCGCCATCCTGTGGCCGCCACCGCCGACGCGGGCACCGCCTCCACCATAACGCCGAGCTTCGGCATCGCCGGGGATGAGCAGAGCGCTCGCCAGAAGAATGCCCAGTGTCAAGAGAAGCCTTTTCATCGCGATCCTCCTTTTCCCAGCAGGTGCACAGCACACGGCAGGCTGCCTGGAGTTGAGACGCAAAGATACTGTGATCCCTTCTGGAGGACCTGCTTGACCGTCGAGGACAAGCGCTTGGTAGTTTGCGGCGCAAGGTCCAGGCAATGCTCCCGCCCACCGCTGCAGTCCCTCCCGAGGAGGAAGCGGACTGGCTGCGCTTCCAGGCCGGCTTGGTTGCCGCAGATCGGCGCGGACCAGTAAGCCTTTTGGTCGTTTGACAGTACGGCCCACGCGCCGACAGATTGATCACGCTGGAACGAGGTGTGACCATGGCCGTGAATCGTGCGATGCTGAGACAGGCTCTGAGTGAACTCGTGAGGATGAAAGGTGGCGCGGAGAACCCCAGACGCTTCCTCGCCCAACTCTACAGCTCCGCTCTGACCGAATGGGCCGGAGAGCTCGGCGTGGACCGACACAAACTCCACAAGCTGGTTCATCTCAAGGAGGCGGGTTCGGATCGGCTCCACTAGGGTCTGTTATGCAACCAGTCGAGCGCTGCAGCGAGGTGGAGTGTTCCGAGATCGCTTGCGCCTGTTTTGTCGGAGCGGGTGGCCACAGCCCTCCACTCCTTGAGCCGCGCCCATAGGTTCTCCACGCGATGGCGCCGGCGATCAGCCGCTTTGTCATGCGTCATGGCCGGATGCGTGGGATTGTTCGGCACCACCGGCTCAGCTCCGC
>JBOZRS010000023.1:0-103975 GCA_050789065.1 Microvirga sp. | reverse complement strand
CGCCGAGCCCGACCGTGGATCCCCTTCCCTCGCTTCGCTCGCCGGGGATGACAGCGAGCGTGAACCACACCTTGTCATTCCCGGCCGGAGGTGACGCCGTCACCGCAGGGGAAGGGAATCCACTGACACGCGCGACCCCATGGATCCCCTTCCCGGCCCTCCGGGCCGCCGGGGATGACACGGTGGGATTCCTCAATGTCATTCCCGGCCGGAGCGCAGCAGAGGGGAAGGGAATCCCTAACGCCGAGCCTGAACATGGATCCTCTTCCCGCGCTCCGCGCGCCGGGGCTGACACCGCGCCGGCCTCTCACCCTAGACGATGCGCTGATAGCATCCCGGCGGCGAATGCCCTAGAATGCTCGGCAACTTCTTATCACTCATCCCGGTGAGGGCATCCGTTTCGGACCATGACGCGCATTCCCGATTTCACGAGCATTCATTGGGCTGACGCCTCCCAGGCGCCGTCCGCGGCACAGATCCCGGCCGAGCCCTGGCTGACGCCGGAAGGCATTGCCGTGAAGGGGGCCTACGGCCTCGAGGACCGCGCCGGCCTCGATTTTCTCGACACCTGGCCGGGCGTCGCGCCTTACCTGCGCGGCCCCTACCCCACCATGTACGTCAACCAGCCCTGGACCGTGCGCCAGTACGCCGGCTTCTCCACGGCGGAGGATTCCAACGCCTTCTATCGCCGCAATCTCGCGGCGGGCCAGAAGGGGCTCTCGGTCGCCTTCGACCTCGCGACCCATCGCGGCTACGACTCGGATCATCCGCGCGTGGCGGGCGATGTCGGCATGGCGGGCGTCGCCATCGACTCCATCTACGACATGCGCACGCTCTTCGCCGGCATCCCGCTCGACCAGATGAGCGTGTCGATGACCATGAACGGCGCGGTGCTGCCGATCCTGGCGCTCTATATCGTGGCCGCCGAGGAACAGGGCGTGCCGCCGGAAAAGCTCTCCGGCACGATCCAGAACGACATCCTCAAAGAGTTCATGGTGCGCAACACCTACATCTACCCGCCCAAGGGCTCGATGCGCATCATCTCGGACATCTTCGCCTACACCTCGGCCCACATGCCGAAGTTCAACTCCATCTCGATCTCCGGCTACCACATGCAGGAGGCGGGAGCGACGCAGGATCTCGAACTCGCCTACACGCTTGCCGACGGCGTCGAATATATCCGCGCCGGTCTCGCGGCGGGGCTGACCATCGACCAGTTCGCGCCGCGCCTGTCGTTCTTCTGGGCCATCGGCATGAACTTCTTCATGGAAGTGGCCAAGATGCGCGCGGCACGCCTCCTCTGGGCGAAGCTCGTCAAGGGCTTCAATCCCAAGTCCGAGAAGTCGCTGCCCCTGCGCACGCACTCGCAGACCTCCGGCTGGTCGCTCACGGCGCAGGACGTGTTCAACAACGTGGTGCGCACCTGCGTCGAAGCCATGGCCGCAACCCAGGGGCACACGCAGTCGCTGCACACCAACGCGCTCGACGAAGCGCTGGCGCTGCCCACCGACTTCTCCGCGCGCATCGCCCGCAACACCCAGCTCTTCTTGCAGCAGGAGAGCGGCACCACGCGCATCATCGACCCGTGGGGCGGCTCCTATTATGTCGAGCGTCTCACCTACGAGCTCGCCCGCAAGGCCTGGGAGCACATCCAGGAAGTCGAGGCGCTCGGCGGCATGGCGAAGGCCATCGAGGCCGGCATCCCGAAGCTGAAGATCGAGGAAGCCGCCGCCCGCACGCAGGCGCGCATCGATTCAGGCCACCAGAAGATCATCGGCGTGAACGCCTACAAGCCCACGGACGAAGCCTCCATCGACATCCTGAAGGTCGACAACGCGGCGGTGCGCGCGAGCCAGATCGAGAAGCTCAGGCGCCTCAAGGCCGAGCGCAACCAGGCGGATGTGGACGCGGCGCTCGATGCCCTTTCGAAGGGAGCATCCTCGGGCCAAGGCAACCTGCTCGACCTCGCGGTGAAAGCCGCGCGCGCCAAGGCGACGGTGGGCGAGATCTCGGATGCGCTGGAGAAGGTCTGGGGCCGTCACCGGGCCGAGATCAAGGCGATCTCGGGCGTGTACAAGCGGGAGGTCGGCATGGCGTCGCCAGCCGTGGAGAAGGTCCGCCGTCTGGTGGAGGAGTTCGAGCACAACGACGGCCGCCGTCCGCGCATCCTCGTCGCCAAGATGGGCCAGGACGGGCACGACCGCGGCCAGAAGGTGATCGCGTCGGCCTTCGCGGATCTCGGCTTCGACGTGGATATCGGGCCGCTCTTCGCCACGCCCGCGGAGGCCGCGCGCCAGGCCATCGAGAACGACGTGCATATCGTCGGCGTCTCGTCGCTGGCGGCCGGCCACCTGACGCTGGTGCCGGAGCTGAAGGCGGAGCTGGCGAAGTACGGCCGCGACGACATCATGATCGTGGTCGGCGGCGTGATCCCGCCGCAGGATTTCGACGCGCTCTATCAGGCAGGCGCCTCGGCGATCTTCCCGCCCGGCACCGTGATCGCCGACGCCGCCGTGAACCTCATCGGCGAGTTGAACCACCGGCTCGGCTACGGCCCCAAACAGGCGGCGGAGTAATCCGCCGCCCGACACTCGGGGCGCCGCTCACTGCGCCCTTTCGATCGCCCGCTTCACGACCTGCTGCACCTCCGGGTTCGACAGGAAGAGGTCGTGGTTGATGATGCCGCCGCCGAACTCCGACGCGTCGGCGACCCGCACACCCAGCGCTTCCAGCCGCTCGCGATCGGCCGCTCCGGCTCTCACGATGCCGCCTGCAAGGCGGCTCGACACCGCCAGCGCTCGGTCGTTGGTGGAGCTGATGACCGTGATCTTCCGGGCGTCGGGACCAAGACGCTCCAGGCCGCGGGCGAAGAGATCGATATCGATGTCCGGCGCCGCCATCACGATGGCGCCGATCCGCTCCATGGCGCTCTCGCCGCCATCCGCGCGCAGCATGCGCAGGGCTTCGAGCGTCAGCAGCGTTCCCATGCTGTGCGCCACGATGTGGATGCGCCCGCCGCTCGGCGTCTTGGCAATGGCGGTCAGCACATCCTCGAGCGCATCGCGCGACCACATGGCGCTTTCGCGGTCCGCCACGTAGCTGAAGGTCGAGGCGGCGGAGGGCCAGGTGAAGAGACCCGTGGCCCCCGGAAACTTTATGCCTTCCGACAGTTCGACGGTCGAGGCGGCGGCGGTCTCGAAGCTTTCACGGTAACCGTGGATGTAGAGGAGCAGGTCGCGTCCGAGCGCGGCCTGCGCGAAGGCCTGCGCCGCGTTGGTCCTGTTGAGGGACGCGACCGCGCTGATGTTCCAGTCGCTCGCCGTGACGCGCCCGAGGAGGGAGCTGGAGGGCGGCGTCAGCCGGGCTTCCGCGAAAACGAGATCCGGAGAGCGCTCGCTCGAGAACCAGGGCTTGCGCGGCGGATCGCCGACCGGCAGCCGCGTGGTCGCGACCAGCAGCTTCGGGTCGCGCGACAGGCCCGGACGGGGCGACGTCAGAGGCGCCGTGAGCGCGGATTCGTCCCCTCCGACGCAGCCGGAGAGCGCAAGACCGGTCAGGCACACGAGAGCAAGGCGGGAAAGGCGAGGAAGCATGAGGCCGTGGAATGAAGGAGGCATGGGAGCCGTGCTGTTTTGCCCCCGATCATGGCGGGCGCAAGGCAGAAGCCGGGAAAAGGCCCCACTCCTTAGCCGATATGGTAAACGATTGGTGACCGCACCGGCCTGCCGCGTCGCCTTGATGACCGGGACCGAGAGACATACGTCCGTCCCATGCTCGTCCTCGCCCGCATTCTCCTTCTCGTCATCGGCCTTTTTCTGCTTCCGCTGGCGGCTCACGCCGTCTGGTGGGCCATGCGCGAGGATGTGGCGCCCAACTGGCGCGATGCCGACTGGTCGAGCGCGCAGCTCCTGCCCGCCCCCGCCGAAGCGCCTCAGGCCGTCGTGGCGGTCTATGCGGCCCGGGTCGGGCGCTGGCGCGGCATCTTTGCCCATCACACCTGGGTGGTGGTGAAGGAGGCCGGAGCCCGCCAGTACACCCGTTACGACAAGGTCGGCTGGGGCAATCCCGTCCGCACCAACGGCTGGGTCCCCGACGGGCGCTGGTTCGGCAATGCGCCGCATCCCGTCGTGGTGATCGAGGGAGGCGAGGCCGAGACGCTGATCCCGAAGATCCGGCAGGCCGTCGCAACCTATCCGTACCGGACCTCCGGCGCTTACAACGCGTGGCCCGGCCCGAACTCGAATACCTTCGTGGCGCATGTCCTGCGTTCGGTGCCGGAACTCGACGCCGCCCTCCCGCCCACGGCGCTCGGCAAGGACTGGCAGCCGCTGGAGAACCCGATCGGCCTCACGCCGAGCCGGACCGGCATCCAAGTGTCCCTGGCGGGCTACGGCGGGTTCACGCTGGGCTGGGTCGAGGGGATCGAGGTGGACTTCCTGGGGCTGGTGGCGGGGCTCGACATCCGCCGTCCGGCGCTCAAGCTTCCCGGCTGGGGACGGATCGGCATGGATCCGATTATCTGGTGAAAACTCCTCCGGAAGACGCTAAAGGATCCCCATGACCGGGGGCTCACTCAAAAGGACGGACGTCACGGCGGAGGCCGTCGCGCGCGGCGACCGCGCGGCGCTGGCGCGCGCCATCACCCTGATGGAGTCCCGCCGCCCCGACCACCGCGAGGCGGCGCGCAACCTCCTGCAGGACCTGATGCCCCGCACCGGCCGCGCCGTCCGCGTGGGCATCACGGGCGTCCCGGGCGTGGGCAAGTCGACCACCATCGATTCCCTGGGCAGCATGCTGACGGAGCGGGGCCACAAGGTCGCGGTTCTGGCCGTCGATCCCAGCTCCACCCGCACCGGCGGCGCGATCCTGGGCGACAAAACCCGCATGGCGCGGCTGGCGGCGGACCCGAACGCCTTCATCCGCCCCTCCCCCTCCTCCGGCACCCTGGGCGGCGTCGCCGCCAAGACCCGGGAGACGATGCTGCTCTGCGAGGCGGCGGGTTTCGATGTGATCCTGGTCGAGACGGTCGGCGTCGGGCAGTCCGAAACGGCCGTCGCGGACCTGACCGACTTCTTCCTCGTCCTGATGCTGCCGGGCGCGGGCGACGAGCTGCAGGGCATCAAGAAGGGCATTCTCGAACTCGCCGACCTGATCGCGGTGAACAAGGCGGACGATGCTGGTATCAAGGCGAAGGCCGCCGCCGCGGAATACAAGGCCGCCCTGCATATCCTCAGCCCAGCCTCCGGCACCTGGACCCCGCCCGTCCTGACGGTCTCGGGCCTGACCGGCCAGGGCCTGGACGAGCTCTGGGCCAAGGTGCTCGACCACCGCAAGCGCCTGGAGGCGACGGGTGAGCTCGCCGCCAAGCGGCGGGAGCAGGACAAGAAATGGATGTGGGCCCTCGTCCACGAGCGCCTGCACGAGCGCCTCACCCACGATCCGGCCCTGCGCAAGCGCGTGCCCGAAATCGAAAGGGCCATCGCGAACGGCACCCTGTCGCCTAATGCAGGAGCAAGCGAGATCGTGGCGCTGCTGGGATTGTGAGGCATTGGCCGGGAGCGAGAGCCCCGGCCCTTTCGGGTCTCTCTGCCCGATCCCTTAACCGAGGAGCGTGGGATCGACCCGGATCTGTCCGACCTCGATGCCGTTCCAGTTCTTGAGCACGGGCTGGCCCAGGGCCTCGACCGCTTTCCTTTCCTCGGAGCTCAGGGGCAGGAAACGCAGCGCGAGGGCGGCCATCATGGCCTCGGCCGCGCGGGAATGGCCGTCATCGACCTTGAGGGCCACGCCGAGGCCGAGTTCCGGGAAGGCGGCGCAATAGACCCCTTCGGCCCCGACCTTCACGAAGGCGCGTTCCTTCAGGATCTCCATCAGCTTCGTATCGAAGCGCCCGGTGCCAGCGACCATGAAGGGATGCCGGGCCACGGCCTTGCGGATGCGCTCGGCCGCCGCCCTGCCCTCGCCCGGCAGGCCCACGCCTGCGCCGAAGCGCGCGAACCCGAAGGCGAGCGCCGGCAATGGGATCGCGTAGGTCGGGATCGAGCAGCCGTCGATGCCGCTCTTCTCCAGCCGATGGCAGGTTCCGGTGATCTCCTCGAGGGTCTCGCGCACCGTGCGCTGCACCGGATGGTCCGCCGTCACGTAGCCCTTGGGGTTCTCGCCCAGCCCGCAGGCGAGACAGATGAAGCCCGCGTGCTTGCCGGAGCAGTTGTTGTGCAGGGCGTTCGGGGTCTGACCTTGCGCTGCCAGCGCCCGATTCGCGGCCTCGCCCATGGGCCAATGGACCCCGCATTCGAGACAGCCGACATCCTGCCCGGCCTTCCTCAGCATGGATCGGGCGGCGGCCACATGCTCCGGCTCGCCCGAATGGGACGCGCAGGCGAGTGCGATCTCCTCGTCGGTCAGGCCATACTTGTCCGCGATGCCGCTCTCGACCAGAGGCATGGCCTGAAGCGCCTTGATGGCCGAACGGGGAAAGACGCGCCGTTCCACGTCTCCCAACGACAGAACGGTGGCTCCTTCGGCGTCGACGACCGCTACGCTTCCCCTGTGCCGCGATTCGACAAGATTGCCGCGGGTGACCTCGACGAGAAAAGGGTTATCCATGAATGCCCCGTGATGAAAACGGCGCTCTTTTGGTCGCGGTTTTGCTGGATGTCAAAGGGGTTATTATTACAAATAGTCTTCGGCCGGAGCCCAAGAGCCGCTTGCGGCCTAGCCTGGGCCGCCCTAAACCCGTTCCCTGTCAGAATGGAGAGTTCCTGATGCGCGTTGCGATGATCGGATCGGGCTATGTGGGCCTGGTCTCGGGCGCCTGTTTTGCGGATTTCGGCCACGATGTCTGCTGCGTCGACAAGGATCCGGGCAAGATCGAGGCCCTGAACCGGGGCGAGATCCCGATCTTCGAGCCGGGTCTCGCCGAACTCGTCGCCAAGAACGTGCGCGAGGGCCGCCTGACCTTCACCACCAACCTGCCGGACGCCGTGAAGAGCGCCGAGGCCGTCTTCATCGCGGTCGGCACCCCGTCCCGGCGCGGCGACGGGCATGCGGACCTCTCGTATGTCTATCAGGCCGCCCGCGACATCGCCGCCGCCATGGGCGGCTACACGGTCGTGGTCACCAAGTCGACCGTGCCGGTCGGCACCGGCGACGAGGTTGAGCGCATCATCCAGGAGACCCGTCCGGATGCGGATTTCGCCGTGGTCTCCAACCCGGAATTCCTGCGCGAGGGCGCGGCCATCGCCGATTTCAAGCGCCCGGACCGGATCGTCATCGGCACGGACGACCCGCGGGCGCTCGGCGTGATGAACGAGATCTACCGCCCGCTCTATCTCAACCATTCCCCCGTCCTCGCCATGTCCCGGCGCACGGCGGAGCTGACGAAATACGCCGCCAACGCCTTCCTGGCCACCAAGATCACCTTCATCAACGAGATCGCGGACCTGTGCGAGCATGTGGGCGCCAACGTGCAGGACGTGGCCCGCGGCATCGGGCTCGACAACCGCATCGGTGCGAAGTTCCTTCATGCGGGGCCGGGCTATGGCGGCTCCTGCTTTCCGAAGGACACGCTCGCCCTCATCAAGACCGCGCAGGATTACGAGGCGCCGATCCGCATCGTGGAGACGGTGGCGGCGGTCAACAGCCAGCGCAAGCGCGCCATGGGCCGCAAGGTGATCGCCGCCTGCGGCGGCTCGGTGCGGGGCAAGACCATCGCGGTGCTGGGCCTCACCTTCAAGCCCAACACCGACGACATGCGCGACGCGCCCTCCCTCGACGTGATCACGGCCCTGCAGGATGCGGGCGCCCGGGTCCGCGCCTACGATCCGGAGGGCATGCAGGCCGCGAGCGCCATGCTCACCGGCGTTGAATACGCCAAGGATGCCTACGATTGCGCCCGCAACGCCGACGCCCTGGTGATCGTGACCGAATGGGACATGTTCCGGGCCCTCGACATCAAGCGTCTGAAGGCAACCCTCGCGGCTCCGGTGGTTGTGGACCTGCGTAACATCTACCGCCCGGACGAGATGCGCCGCCACGGCTTCACCTATGTGAGCATCGGCCGCTCCTGACGCCCGCCGGCATGCCGTCCATTCGCTCGGCCCACGCCGACGACCTGCCTCATCTGGCGGAGGTCGAGACCTCCGCCGCGTCCGTCTTCCGGAACGTGGGCCTGGAATGGGTCGCGGACGGGGCCACGATGGACCCGGCCATGCTGGCGGCCGCCTGCCGGGGCGGCATGCTCTGGATCGCCGCGGACGAGGCCGACCGGCCGGTCGGCTTCCTGGCGGCCCATGAGCTCGACGGCAGGCTCCATATCGCGGAGGTCTCGGTGGCCCGCTCGCACCAGCGGCGGGGGATCGGCGCCGGACTGGTGGCGGCCGCCGTGGATTTTGCCAGGCGCGCGGGTTTCGGCGCGGTCACGCTGACGACCTATCGGGACCTGTCCTGGAACGGACCCTTCTATTCCCGGCTCGGCTTCGTGGAAATCGATCCAGCGGATGCCGGGCCCGGCCATGGCGGGAAACTCCGCGAGGAGGCCGCCGCCGGGCACGACCCGTCCAGGCGCTGCATCATGGCCATGAGGATCGATAAATAGGCCGCCCTCCAGGAGGGAGGTTCCCGCGAGCCCCGTCTCGTGCCATATCTCCCGGCGAGAATTTTGAACCCGACACCATTCCGGAGCGCCCCATGCAGACCTTCTTCGTCGAGATCAAGTGCAGGCTCGGCAAGACCTATGCCGTCGCGAACGCCCTGGCCGACCGGGAGATCGCGTCGGAGATCTATTCGACGGCCGGCAATTACGACATCCTGGCCAAGTTCCACGTGGATGACGACGTCGATATCGGGCACTTCATCGCCGAGAACGTGCAGTCGATCCCCGAGATCGCCGACACGCACACGATCATCACCTTCAAGGCGTTCTGATCACTGCAGGGCGGCGGTCGCGGCCGGCGGCTGCTCGGACGGACGGGTGATCTCGGCCAGGAAGGGACCGATATCGTCGTAGCGGTCCATCCGGCGGACGATCTTCGAATCGATCTTGTTGTAGAGCTCGGCGACGCTGACCGGGCGGCGCCTGCGGCCCTTTCCTTCCATGAACAGCCCCGCATTGGCCTTGGCGGCCCTCGGGAAGAGCTTGGACGCCCTGGTGTTGGGGCTCTTGTCGAGCACCTCGAGGAAGCGGACCGCGCTGGAAGCGCCCAGGAAATGGGCGATGTAGAGCTCGGCCTCGGCCAGCTCCCGCTCCCCTTGGGTGAACAGAGCCCGCTCCACGTCCTTGATCAGCTCGCCGGCCATGAGGGCCGAGAAATAGGGATCGGTGCGCAGATTCATGATCCACTCCCGATCCTTGTCGCTGACGACCGGCTCGCCATCGACGGTCTTGATGGCCTCGGCGGCCGCGCCGAAGCCGTAATCGGCGGCGTGAAGCTGGACGATCTCGAGCCAGGTGCGGTCGATGAACTGGAAGAGGCCCTGGGCGGTCGAGGTCGGCGCCTTGGCTTCCGGGGACAGGCTCGACTCCACGTCGGCCAGGGTCATCATGTAGACCGGGTCGACGCCCGTCACATGGGCGGCCTTGAGAATGGAATGGACGAGCCAGCGCGGGATGTTGCGCCCGCCGAAGGGGATCACCTCGTCGGGGTCGCCGGCGCTCTCGGCCATGTCTTCGGGCTTGGGCGCAGCCGGCCGAGGCTTTCTGAAGGAGAATGCGCCTTCGAGGATCGACCGGAAGAGCCCGGGCTCCTTGCCGAGTTGCGGCGTGAAATCCATCGAGGCGGTCACGATCGGAGCAGCTACGATCGCTCTGGGGGCGGCGGCGTAGGGCCTTGCCACCAAAGCACTCGGCAGAGTGGCCACGGCGGCAGGCCCAGCCGTCATACCCTGAACTCCCACAGTCACACCCAGAGCCAGGAGAAGACGAAGTGAACGGCTTTTGCGTCGTCCACCAGCTTTGCGCGCATCCGCAACGGGTTGCGGCACTGCGCATAGCAGCGTTCTCGCAGTTGTCGGCATCACTTGTTCCCGCATGACCCGGCCTGACGACCGGATCATCCCCTTGTTTCTGCATCAAGGGTTGGCGGGTAGTTGTGTCGAGAATCGGACAGCTTGACGGTAAAAGAAGGGTTAATCCGACCCGAATCGGATTTTTCCCCGAAGAATTATCGTTTTTTTCCTGCCTTAGGACGACTGCGCCACGAGCTGGGCGTTCGTCCGCTCCAGACGCTGCGCCAGTTCGCGCATGACCGCCAGGGACATCTGGGGGAATTGGGCTAGCAACTCGAGGAAAACCCGCTTGTCGATTCGCAGGGCCGTGGTGGGCTCGGCCGCCATGATCGTCGCAGATCGCGGGGTGTCCGACAGAATTCCCATCTCCCCGACGAGAGCGTTGCCGCCCAGTTCGGCAACCTTGATCTCCCCGTTCGGCGTATCGAGAAGGACGCTGGCCCGCCCGTCGAGGATTACGTAGGCGGCGTCGGACGCATCGCCCTGCGAGAAGAACCGCTGTCCGTCGGCGAACTGCACCCGCTCGCTCGTGAAGGCCAGAAGCTTCAGACGCGCCGGGTCGATGTCCCGGAACATCGGGACCTGCCGCAAGGACTGAACCTCCGCCTCAAGGGTCATGCCACCTCTCCTGCCATCCTTGTCGTGGGCTCCGCCTCCAGCCTGTTTCGCCTGGAGGCCGGAGCAGCCACCTTTTCGGTTATGATCTGTCCGTCGCGGAAACGCATCTGAACATCGAAAGCCCCTGCCTGTCGATCATTGGGCAGGACCATGAACAGGCTTTGCTGCTCGAACAGCTCAATGAGCAATTCCATCATCTGCTGGCTGCGGGCTTCATCGAACGGAGCAAAGGCCCCGTCGACGACGAAGATGTCGGGCCGTTTCACGAGGCAGCGGACGAGATTGACGCTGGCCCTCTCCTGCGGGGACAGGAGCCGGCCCGCCGTGCCGACCTGCTGATCGAGCCCGATGCGCTCGACATCCTCCACAAGATCGAGTTCGCGGACGACGGCGGCGATCGCCTCGGCGACCCGGGCCCTGGCATTGGCGACCTGGTAGCTCACGCGCCCGAACAGGAGGTTATCCCGCAAGGGGGCGGCCGAGCAGATCCTCTCCGGATCGTAGAACTCGACTCCCGCGATCTCCGCCTTCTCGAGGGTCTCGCGGACGAGGGCGCGCGCCTCCACGATCCGGTTCTTCAGATCATCGTCGAGCAGCCCGAGACGGTGCCTTGCTTCGATATAGGCGAGCGGCAGCGACAGGATGCGGGTCCTGTCCTCCCGCCTGAGATCCGTCCGGCGGCGCAGGATGGCCTGCAGCTCCGTGAGCTCCTCCGCGCTGACGAAGGAAAACTGCTCGAACAGGGAATGCCCCGCCGGCACGCCCTGGAAGATTTCGATCATGGTCTCGGCGATCTGCAGGCCGATGTCGATCAGATTGTCGGACAGCCCGGCGTTTCTGATGGCGCTGCGGAAGTCCGGATTCTCGGCGAGATTGCGCCCGACGAACGCCTCGGAGACCGGCACACCGAACAGGAGGTTTTCGGCAATGGTCGCCTGATTGTTGTACCGGGAGATGTCGAAAGGCTCGACGAGATCGGCCATTCCGTTCGACCGGAATGTGTCCTGCAGCCGCCTGCGGGCCTCGACCAGGCGCTCGGCCAGGGTCGGGTGGCGGTCCGGATCGATCCGGCCCGACAACCCGAACAGGTAGATCGCGTCGCCCATGCCGAACCGGTTCAGGAGATCGACCAGGAGCCGGTCGAGCTCGCGCTCGTCCCTTGCGCCGACCCGCTCGTAATCGATCCATTCATCGCTGATGCTCTCGACCGGGTTGCCGGTTCTGATCGCCTCGGCGATCCGGTGATCCGCCCTGCGCTTGTCCTCCTCCACCTTGCCGAGGGGCCGGGAACGCAGGCCATAGACCAGGTTGTCGCGGATGGTGCCGGGGAACAGAATGGGATCCACGCCTGCATAGGCGATCCTCCATCCGGCCACGGAGGCCGGCAGCTGCATCAGGTCGCGTTCGCCGATGCGGATCTGGCCGCCGAAGCCCGGTGTCCGCCGCGCGATGATCCGGGCCAGGACGCTGGCAGCGGATCCGCCATTGGAGAGCAGGGCCACGTTGGCGGGCAGTTCGACCGCGAAGGACGCGCCGTCGATGAGCATGCCGCCATAGGGGTCGCTGACGCGGATGTCCTCGCCCACGAGCAGCCCGGTCAAGGGGGCGTCTTCCTCCTGGGACTCGCGGAACTCGATGGCCGGCGCGAGCCGCTCCTCCGCGAAGTGCTGGGTGACCTGCTCGTATTTCACCTGCACGTCGAGCCGCTGCTGGTCCCAGTCGATCAGCTCCTTCAACGGCTGCGGAAGCTCGCGATAAGCGCCGATGACGGCGACGAGCTGGCCGATATCGAGCGTGCCGCGCAGGGCGAAATAGCCGCCGATGGCGTAGAAGAAGAACGGGGTGAGCTGCGACAGGAAATTGTTGATGAATTTGACGACGAATTTCCGGTTGTAGATCTCGCGCCGGATGTTGAAGAGGTGAAACAGGCGATGGCCGATCTCGGCCCGCTCCCAGTTGTAGGAGTTGTGCACGTGCACGACCTCGATCCCGTCGAGGACTTCGCCGATACGCCCGGCCAGCTCGCGGGAGGCCAGCTGGCGCTCCCGTCCGAGATAGAGGAGCTGGCGCCGGAGCCGGGGAATGATCGTGAATTGCGCCCCGACCACGAACAGGGCCATCAGGCCCAGCCAGACGTTCTGCACCATGATGAAGAACAGGGCCGTAATGGCCTGCATCCCCAGCAGGGACGGCGTGATGAAGGCGTCCCCGATGAAGCCCCCGATCGGCTCGACCTCGTCCTTGATGATGGTGGCGGTTTCCGACGACTTCACCGTCCGCAGGGCGTTCGGCGTGAAGCGCAGAACCATGGAGAACAGGTCGAAGCGCATGCGCCTCAGCATCCGCTCGCCGAGCACCCCCTTGGCGACGTTGATCCAGTACTTGAACAGCCCGTTGACGATCACGAAGAACAGGAAGAGGCAGGACAGCCCGAACAGCAGGCCGATCCGCCCGACCTGGATTCCCTCGAAGACCTGCACGGAGCCGCCGCCGAGCCATGAGGGCCAGTGGAAGCCGATCTTGAGGAACGGGGCCGTGACATTGCCGTCCCGGAAGGCCTCGCCCTGAATCGCCTGGTTCACGATCAGACGCGGCAGATCCAGCGACATGAAGTAAAACGGCTGGGACAGCAGCACGACGGCGCAAATGATCAGCTGGTCGCGCTTTGAGTGATTCCAGATATAGCGGAAGAGGCTCTTTTCCATTGACGTAGAGTTACCACCTTCAAGTCCCTGAGCGAACCTCTAGCCGATCCTGAAAGTTGCCATATTTGATCGGTGTGGACTGTAGGAGAGGTAGGGACGGGCGACTCATCGTCAACCGACGCGCCTCCCACCAAGGGGCCCCTGATGACAGACCTGGTCGTGGATTCGAACGAGGACCCGAGCCCTCATCCGGCTCCAGTCGGGCCCCACCGGGATACCCGCGTCCTCATCTACAGTCATGACACGTTCGGCCTGGGTCACTTGCGCCGGTCGCGGGCGATCGCGAACGCCATCGTGCAGGAGCGGCCCGGAACCTCCGTGGTCATCATCTCCGGCTCTCCCGTGATCGGCAATTTCGAGTTCGGCAGCGGCGTCGACTACATCCGGATTCCGGGCGTCACGAAACTGCCGGACGGCGACTACCGCTGCCTCAACCTCAACATGGGCCTGGACGAGGCGGTCGGGCTGCGGCAGGCCCTCATTCTCCAGGCGGCCAAGGTCTTTCAGCCCGACATCTTCATCGTCGACAAGGAGCCCACGGGCTTTCGCGGCGAGATCCTGCCCGCCCTCGAGTACCTGCACGATACCGGCTGCCGCCTTGTGCTCGGCATCCGCGACATCATGGACGAGCCCGCCCTGCTGGTTCCGGAATGGGAGCGCAAGGGCGCCAAGGAGGCCCTGATCCGGTACTACGACGACATCTGGGTCTATGGCCTGAAGGACGTCTACCAGCCGCTCAAGGCCTTCGACCTGCCTGCCGCGACGGAGAAGCGGATCACCTATACGGGCTATCTGCGCCGGGAAGCGCCGCCCACCCCGTCGCTCGTCAAGTATCCCAAGATCACCAAGCAGCCCTTCATCCTCGTGACCACGGGCGGCGGCGGCGACGGCGACGACCTGATCGACTGGGTGATCTCGGCCTACGAGACCGACCCGACCCTGGAGATGCCCGCCCTGATCCTGTTCGGCCCCTTCATCGACCGGGACAAGCGCCGCGCCTTCGTGGAGCGCATCGGCAAGCAGCCCAAGCTCGACGTGATGTCCTTCGACACCAAGATCGAGCGGCTCATGAAGAAGGCCGAGGCGGTGGTCGCCATGGGCGGCTACAACACCTTCTGCGAGGTCCTGTCCTTCGACAAGCGCACCCTGATCGTCCCGCGCACCAGGCCACGGCTGGAGCAGTACATCCGCGCCGTCGAGGCGGAGCGGCTTGGCCTCGTGCGCATGCTGAGCGACTACAAGGAGCCACGCACGCCGGAGCGGATGGCGGCCGCCCTGCACAGCCTGTCGTCGCAGCCGCGCCCGTCCGAGGTCGTCATCCCCGGCCTCCTGGACGGGCTTGACCGGGTGCAGGAGCGGCTTAAGGCTCTCACGGAGACCACCGACACCCCCGTTCCCGCCTATCGTCAGGCGGCCGAGTAAGATCACGGATGCTTCCCTCTGCTACAGCCCGGCGGATCGCCGTCACCGTCAAAGGCTATCCGCGCCTCTCCGAGACGTTCATCGCCCAGGAGATCCTCGCCCTCGAAAGCCGGGGCGTGCCACTGGAGATCTGGTCCCTGCGCCACCCGACGGAACGGGCCGTGCATCCCATGAACAGGGCCATCAAGGCACGGGTGGCCTATCTGCCCGAATACCTCTACGAGGAGCCGCTTCGGGTGCTGCGCGGCGCCTTCTGGAGCCTGCCCCTGAAGGGCTTCCGTCCGACCCTCAGGGCCTTCTGGCGCGACCTGAAGCGGGACTTCACCGCCAACCGGATCCGGCGCCTCGGTCAGGCCTTCGTCATGGCCCGCGAACTGCCGGAGGACGTGCGGCATCTCCACGTGCATTACCTCCACACCCCTGCTTCCGTGGTTCGCTACGCCGCCCTGCTGACAGGCCGCACCTGGAGCTTCTCGGCCCATGCGAAGGACATCTGGACGACCCCCGATTGGGAGAAGCGCGAGAAGATGGCGGAGTCCCTCTGGGGCGTGACCTGCACGGCGCATGGAGCCGAGAACCTGCAGTCCCTGAGCCCGTCAGCCGATCACGTCTCGCTCGTCTATCACGGGCTCGACCTCTCCCGCTTCCCGGCGCCGCCCGAGGCTCGCTCCGCCCGCGACGGGTCCGACCCGATGGACCCGGTCCGCATCGTGTCCGTCGGGCGGGCGGTGGCGAAGAAGGGCTTCGGGGATCTGCTCCAGGCGCTGGCCGCCCTGCCGCCAGACCTGCACTGGCGCTTCGCCCATGTGGGCGGCGGCGACCTGCTGAACGTCCTCAAGGCCCAGGCCCAGAAGGCCGGGATCGCCGACAAGGTCGCCTTCTTGGGTCCCAAGGCCCAGCCCGATGTCATCGCGCTGCTGCGCGAGGCGGACATCTTCGTCCTGCCCTCGAAGAAGGCCGCGTCGGGCGACCGGGACGGGCTGCCGAACGTGCTGATGGAGGCGGCGAGCCAGAAGCTCCCCGTCGTGGCGACGGACTTCGCCGGGATTCCTGAATTCATTCGCGACGGCATCGAGGGGCGGCTCGTGCCTCCGGGCGATTGGGAGGCCCTGTCCAACGCGCTCAATCTCCTGATCCGCGACCCAGAGGAGCGCAGGGTCCTGGGCGAAGCGGCCTTCGAGCGGCTTCGGCGGGACTTTTCCATGGAAGGCGGGATCGACATTCTGGAAAGCCGCTTCCGATCCCTGACTGAAAGCTGCGCGAGAGAACCGGAGCCTGTGTGAGCCTTTCGAGCCCTGTCGCGTTCTATGCTCCGCTGAAGAGCCCGAGCCATCCCCTCCCCTCGGGCGACCGCACCATGGCGCGACTGCTCATGAAGGCCCTCGAACGGGCCGAGTTCCGGCCCTTCCTCGCCAGCGAGTTGCGAACCCTCGACAAGGTCGGTGACCGGCAGGTTCAGGAGGATCTCCGGCGGCAGTCCCTCGATGAGGCCTCCCGCCTGATCGCCCGTCACAGTGCCCTGCCGAAAGAGCAGCGCCCCGGCCTGTGGTTCACCTATCACGTCTACTACAAGGCGCCAGACTGGATCGGCCCGCGCGTCGCCGAGGCTCTTGGCATTCCTTACGTCGTCGCCGAAGGATCGAGGGCCCCGAAACGGGCTGGCGGAGCCTGGTCCATCGGCCATCGGGGAGCCGAGGCGGCGCTCGACCGGGCCGACGCGATCTTCGTCATGACGGCCCAGGACCGGCCGGCCCTGGAGGCCGCGAGGCCGCCCGGCCAGATCCTGGTCGATCTTCCGCCGTTCCTGGATACGGAGGAGTGGCCCGAGCCCGCTTTGCGGCCCGGCCCAGGGACCACGCCGCGCCTTCTCACCGTGGCCATGATGCGCGACGGCGACAAGCTCGCCTCCTATGGCATCCTCACTGCGGCCCTCGCGCGGATTCAGCACCTTCCCTGGACCCTCGACATCGTCGGCGACGGCGAGGCGCGGGCGGAGGTCGAGAGCCTGTTCGCGCCCTTGGGGTCGCGTATCCGCTTTCATGGGCAGGTCGAGAGCCGGGCCGCGATGAAGGGTTTCTACGAGCAGGCCGATCTCCTCGTCTGGCCTGCCGTGAACGAGGCCTATGGCATGGTGCTGCTGGAGGCCCAGGCCTTCGGCTGCCCCGTCGTCGCGGGCGCCTATGGCGGCGTCGGCAGCGTCGTGCGGGATGGCGAGACAGGCCTCCTGATGCGGCCCGGCGACGTTCCTGCTTTCGCGGCAGGCTTGAGCGCTTTGCTCGAAGACCCGGAACGGATCACGCGTCTCGGCTCGGCCGCGCACCATTTTGTGCGCGAGGAACGAAACCTCGACCATGCCGCCGCGCGATTGCATGCGGCGCTCGCCCGCCTCAGGATGGAGGCGGGAGCATGAGCTTGCGCGTCCTGATCGCCGTCACGCATCTTCTGGGAGCGGGCCACCTCACGAGGGCTGCCGCCCTGGCGCGCGCCTTTGCGCGGGAGGGCCACCGGACCACACTCGTCTCGGGCGGAAGTCCCGCGCGGCTAGCCGGCATCGACAACGTCAGTTTGGTCCAGCTGCCGCCCGTGCGTACTCTCGGCACGGACTTCAGGACGCTGCTCGACGAAGCGGGCGCGCCCGTCGGCGAAGGCCGTCTCACAGCTCGCCGTGTTCTCCTGGCCGAGACCCTGCGGGCGGCACGGCCCGACATTCTGATCACCGAACTCTTCCCCTTCGGCCGTAGGGTTCTCGCCGACGAGTTCGCTGTCCTCACGGAAGAGGCGCGCCGCCTGAGCCCGCGCCCCCTCGTTCTGTGCTCGATCCGCGACATCCTGGTCGCTCCCGTCAAACCGGAGCGGATCGAGGAAGCGCACCGGCGCATCCTGCGCGACTACGACGCCATCCTGGTCCATGGGGATCCGCACTTCATCCCCCTCGACGCCTCCTGGCCGATCGATAAGCGGATTGGGCCCCTCCTCCGCTACACCGGCTACGTGGACGAGGATTCCGATCCCATACCGGAAGGGGCACGGCACGGGATCGTCGTGTCCGGCGGATCGAGCGCCGCGAGCCTGCCGCTCTACCGCGCAGCCGTCGCGGCGGCTCGGATCATCGCGGACCGCTCGTGGCGCATCCTCGTCGGGCGGGGCCTCGCTGAAATGGATTTCCAGTCGATCAAGGCGCTCGCTCCGGCCCATGCGGTCGTCGAGCGGGCGAGGCCCGATTTCCGCGCCCTGCTCGCGCGGGCGGAACTGTCGGTCAGCCAGGCCGGCTACAACACGGTCGTGGATCTCCTAAGGACCGGAGTGCGGTCCGTGCTCGTTCCCTTCGAGGCTGGGCGCGAGACAGAGCAGCGGATGCGCGCCGAGCGCCTGCAGGCCCTCGGTATCGCCGACGTCGTTCCCGAGGACGCCTTGTCGCCGCAGCGCCTCGCCGAGGCGATCCGCCACGGCCTGTCCCGGCCAGGCTCTTCGTCGCCTCCCCCGTCCCTTGACGGAGCGCGGCGGAGCGTTGCCGTCGCGGAAGAGCTCGCGCTCTCTCGGCCGGCCCTGCATGGGGCCATCGACTGGTCTCCCCTGGATCGCGCCCTGAGCCGGGCGGAGGATCAGGGCCGCCCCGTCGGCTTCTGGTGGCGGGACGACGATGCGGTGGCCGATACGCCCCAGCTGGACCGGCTCCTCGGCCTTGCCCGCCGTCTCGAAGCGGGTCTCGCCCTGGCGGTCGTTCCCCGGATGCTGGAGGCCTCCCTCGCCGGACGTCTGGCGGACGAGGACGCCGCCTTCGCCCTGGTCCACGGCTCGGGCCATGCCAACCATGCTCCCCTCGGCGAGAAGAAGGCGGAGTTCGGCGCGCACCGTCCGGAGGACGTCATGATGGCGGAAGCCGAGGTGTCTCTGCGCGTTGCGGGAGATTGTCTCGGGCCGAAGCTCCTGCCGGTCTTCGTCCCGCCCTGGAACCGGATCGCGCCCGGCCTCGTGCCGCTTCTGCCGCAGGCCGGATATGCGGCCCTCTCGACCTTCGGGGACCGCGCCTCGGCGCATCCTGCGAAAGGTCTCGCCCAGGTCAACACCCATATCGACCCCGTCGACTGGCATGGAACCGGAAGCCTCGCGGATCCGGCGGAGATCGTCGCCAAGGCGGCCGCCGCCGTGGAGAGGCGCGTCACGGGAGCGGCGGACCCGGACGAACCCATCGGTCTTCTGACGCATCACCTGATCCACGACGAGGCCATATGGTCGTTCTGCGAAAGATTGCTGGCCCATCTCGCCCGGAACGGAACCAAGTTCCTTCCGATTGATAGACTATTTCGGAAGCGATCGAGGATCACGGTTGAGCTATGATGTGTTATCCTCTCAACCGCTGGAGGAGGTCATGGAGGCACCGCTTCTGTCGGTCCGTCAGCTGACGGTCGATTTCAACGCCGACGCCGGCGACTTCCGGGCCGTCGATGGCCTGACCTTCGATATTCCGAAGGGCAGGACGGTGGCTCTCGTGGGCGAGTCCGGGTCCGGCAAGTCCGTGACGGCGCAGGCCATTCTCCAGATCCTGCCGAAGAACGCCCGCATCACCGGCGGCTCGATCCTGTTCAACGATCCGTCGCGCGAGACCCCGGTCGACATTGCGGAACTCAAGCCTGAGAGCGACGCCATGCATGCGCTTCGCGGCGGGCGTATCGCAATGATCTTCCAGGAGCCGATGACCTCCCTTTCGCCGCTCCACACCATCGGCGACCAGATCTCCGAAGCCCTGATGATCCATGCCCGGGTCAGCCAGGCCAAGGCGCTTCAACGAACCATGGAGGTGCTGGCCAGGGTCGGCTTCCCGGACCCGAAGAGAGCCCTGAAGACCTATCCGTTCGAACTCTCCGGAGGGCTGCGCCAGCGCGCCATGATCGCCATGGCCCTGATCACCCGCCCCGCCCTCCTGATCGCGGACGAGCCCACGACGGCGCTCGACGTTACGACGCAGGCCCAGATCCTCGACCTCATCAAGGAGCTCCAGACCGAGACCGGCATGTCGGTGCTGCTCATCACCCACGATCTCGGTGTCGTGGCGAACGTCGCGGACGACGTGGTGGTGATGTATCGCGGACGGGTCATGGAGGCGGGGTCGCGGGAGGACATTTTCCGCAATGCCCAGCATCCCTATCTCCAGGCCCTCATGCGGGCGGTTCCACGCTTCGCCATGGGAGAGAACGAACGGCTGACACCCATCCGCGAGGTGAAAAGCACGGCCCTCGCCGGCGCCCATGCGCCGGAGCGCCTCCAGCCCGCCGGGCCGATCCTGAAGGCGGAGCACCTGACCAAGTGCTTCACGCTCCGCTCCGGCTGGTTCTCCGGTCAGGTCAGGACCATCCGCGCCGTCAGCGAGGTCGATCTCGAACTCCCGGCGGGCAAGACGCTGGGGCTCGTCGGCGAGTCCGGCTGCGGCAAGACGACGGTTTCCAAGATCATCATGCGGGCCCTCGAGCCCGATTCCGGCCGCGTGCTGTTCGACGACGGCACCGGGCCGCGGAACGTGCATGAGCTCGAAGGCGATGCCCTGACGGCCTATCGCCGCAACGTGCAGTTCATCTTCCAGGACCCGTTCTCGTCCCTCAACCCGCGCATGACGGTCTACGAAATCCTGACCGAGCCCCTGCGCATCCACAATATCGGCACGCCGGACGAGCGCTACGAGCGAGCCAAGCAGCTCCTCGACATGGTGGGCCTCGATCAGCGCTCGCTCAGGCGCTATCCGCATTCCTTCTCCGGCGGCCAGCGGCAGCGGCTCGGCATCGCGCGGGCCCTCGCCCTCGAGCCGCGCGTGCTGCTGTGCGACGAGCCCGTCTCGGCCCTCGACGTCTCCGTGCAGGCCCAGGTCCTGAACCTCCTGAAGGATCTGCAGTCCGCCCTGGGGCTGTCCTACATCTTCGTCTCGCACAACCTCGCGGTCGTGGACTACATCGCCGACACCATCGCGGTCATGTGCCGGGGCTACATCGTCGAGGAGGCCCCGAAGGCCTCCCTCTTCCGCAATCCGGTCCATCCCTATACGCAGGCCCTTCTGGCCGCCGTTCCGGACCCGGACATCGACCGGCCCCTCGATTTCGCCAAGCTTCGGGCCGGCAGCTTCTCCAATCCGGCGGAATGGCCGGAGCCCTTCCGCATCGCGCCGGGCGACAAGGGCTTCATGCAAGAGATCGGACCCGGCCACCGGGTCCGTCTGGGGCGCACCACGGCCCGGGAGGCGGCGTGATGTCTTTCACCGCACGGACGAAGCCGCTCCTGCTTGCGGCCATTCTCGGACTCGTGGCGCTTCCCGCCTTGGCCCAGGGCTCCCTGGAGCCGCCCTCTCTCAAGGACAGGCTCTCGAAGCAGGAACTCCCGCCCCTGGCCGAGCGGCTTCCCAAGACGCCCATCGTGGTCGATGCGACCGGCCAGTACGGCGGGGACATCGTCACCCTGGTGCCCCGCGCCCGCGATATCCGGTACATCTCGACCTACACCTATACGCGCCTCGTCGGCTATGACAGGAACCTGCAGCTCCAGCCGGATCTTCTGGAGAAGGTCGAGAACGACGAGGACCGGGTCTTCACCTTCACCCTGCGAGCCGGCCACCGCTGGTCGGACGGCACCCCCTTCACGGCCGAGGATTTCCGCTACTATTGGGAAGACATCGCGCTGAACAAGGATCTCTCCCCGGCCGGTCCTCCGGAATTCATGCTGGTGGATGGGAAGCCCCCGCGCTTCGAAGTCATCGACGAGCGGACCGTGCGCTACAGCTGGGACAAGCCCAACCCGCGCTTCCTGCCGCAGCTGGCGGGCCCGCTCGATCCCGGCATTTACCGGGCCTCGAAATACCTCAAGCAGTTCCACGGGAAATATGCCGACAAGGCCGCGCTGGACGAACAGGCGAAGAAGCAGAAGCTGAAATCGTGGGCCGCCCTGCACAATCGCATGGACGACATGAAGGAGCAGACGAATCCGGATCTGCCGACCCTGATGCCGTGGCACGTGATGAACGCCGCGCCGGCGAACCGTTTCGTGTTCGAGCGCAATCCCTATTACCACCGCACCGACAGGGAGGGCCGGCAACTCCCTTATGTCGACCGCATCATCATGGACGTGGCGGCTAGCGGTCTCTTCGCCGCCAAGGCCAATGCGGGCGAGGAGGATCTCCTCTTCCGCGGCCTCTCCATGGGCGACATTCCCGTGCTCAAGGAGGGCGAGAAGGCGAAAGGCTACAAGACCCTGCTCTGGTCCTATGCGCGCGGGGCGGAGCTTGCCCTCTATCCCAATCTCAACACGGTGGATCCTGTCTGGCGCAAGCTCAACCGCGACGTGCGTTTCCGCCGCGCCCTGTCGCTCGGCATCGACCGCAGGACCCTGAACAACGCGCTTCTGTTCGGTCTCGGCGTCGAGGGCAACAACACGGTCGTCGCGGAGAGCCCGCTCTTCGTGCCCGAATTCCGCACGCTGAACGCGCAGTACGATCCGGCCCAGGCCTCGCGCCTTCTCGACGAGGTCGGCCTCACGAAACGCAACGGCGCGGGCATCCGCCTGCTTCCCGACGGGCGGGAGCTGGAGATCATCGTCGAGACCGACGGCGAGAGCAGTCTCGTGGTGGACGGACTGACATTGATCGGCGAGTTCTGGCGCGAGATCGGCGTGAAGCTCTTCGTGAAACCGCAGGACCGCACGGTCCTGCGCAACCGCTCCTTCGCGGGCCTCACCGTCATGGTGGCGGCGCAGGGCCTCGACAATGCGCTTGCGACCCCCATCATGCCCCCGACAGAACTCGCGCCTATGCGCCAGGACAATTATTCCTGGCCGAAATGGGGACAATACGTGGAGACCAAGGCTGAGAACGGAGAGCCGGTCGACATGCCCGAGGCCAAGCGGCTCCTCGATCTCTACGAGGAGTGGATGAACACGGGCGACGAGACCGCCCAGAAAGGGATCTGGCAGGAGATGCTGCGCAACCATGCCGAGAACCAGTGGAGCATCGGCACCGTCGCGGGCGCTCTCCAGCCTATCGTCGTCCGCAATGGCCTGGAGGGCCTTCCGGCCAAGGCGCTCTACAGCTGGGAGCCGACGGCGATGATCGGCATCTACCGGGTGGATGAGCTCCACTGGAACAAGGCAACCGGCAAAGAGGCCCGCCGATGATCCGTTTCCTGCTGCGCCGGCTGGTCACGATGGCCGTGACATTGCTGATCATCTCGGCGCTGGTCTTCTTCATCATCAAGCTGCCGCCCGGGGATTACCTGAGCAACCTGATGGCCGATCTGCGGGCGCAGAGCGACCCCGCCTCGGTTGCCAAGGCGGAGTTCCTCATCAAGCAGTACGGGCTCGACAAGCCTGCCTGGGAGCAATACCTGGTCTGGCTCGGCGTCATGCCGGGTCCGAACGGGTTCTCGGGCCTGCTGCAGGGAAACTGGGGCTGGTCGTTCGAGTTCGACAAGCCCGTGGTGGACGTCGTGGGCGATGCCCTATGGCTCACCCTCGTGATCAATCTCGCGGCAGTGGTTTTCATCCACCTCGTGTCGATCCCCATCGCGATCTACTCGGCGACGCGGCAATATTCCGCTGGCGACTACATCGCCACCTTCATCGGCTATATCGGGCTTGCGACGCCGAGCTTTCTGCTCGCCCTGATCCTGCTCTACTACATGAACCGCTGGTTCGGGATCTCCATCGGCGGTCTCTATGACGCGCAATATGCGGGCGAGCCCTGGACCTGGGAGAAGATCCGCTCCCTTCTGGCCCATCTGGTCGTTCCCACGGTGGTGATCGGGCTCGGCGGAACGGCGGCCATGATCCGGCGCATGCGCGCGAACCTGCTCGACGAACTCGGCAAGCAATACTACGTGACCGCCAAGGCGAAGGGACTCGGGCCGACCAAGGCCCTGGTTAAATATCCCTTCCGCATGTCCCTCAACCCGTTCATCGCCGATATCGGCAACCTGCTCCCGCATCTGGTGTCGGGATCCGTCCTGGTGTCGCTGGTGCTGAGCCTGCCGACGGTCGGGCCCATCCTGCTCGGCGCGCTGAAGAGCCAGGATCAGTTCCTGGCGGGGTTCATCCTGATGTTTGTGGCGGTGCTCACCGTCGTCGGCATGCTGGTCTCGGATCTTCTGCTGGCCTGGCTCGATCCCCGCATCCGCATGGGAGGAGCCCGATGAACACGGCTCTTCCGACGAAGCGCCATTACGTCGATCCGGCTCCGTTCAATCCCGGAGCGACGGAGCCGGTGGGCGCCGAGAACGAGAGCTTCTACCGCGCCTCGTCCTGGCAGCTCATCTGGTGGAAGTTCCGCCGCCACAAGGTGGCGCTCGCCGCCGCCTACATCCTGCTCGCTTTCTATCTCCTCGTGCCCCTGGTCGAGGTGATCGCACCCTACAATCAGACCACGCGCCATGGCGATTTCCTTTATGCGCCGCCGCAGGGCATTCACCTGATGCACGAGGGGCGCTTGGTCGGCCCCTTCGTCTATCCCTACCGGTACACGTTCGATCTGGAGTCGTTCCGGCGCGTCTACACCGTCGATCCGTCGAAGCCGCAGCCGATCCGCTTCTTCTGCCGGGGCGATGCCTACGCGTTCTGGGGCATGTGGCAGACGAACGTCCACCTGTTCTGCCCGCCGGAAGACGGCACGATGTTCCTGCTGGGCACCGACAGGCTCGGGCGCGATCTGCTGTCGCGGATGATCTATGGCGCACGAATATCGCTGACCGTCGGCATCATCGGCATCGCCGTGTCCTTCGCGCTGGGGCTCTTCTTCGGCGGTCTCGCCGGCTACCTCGGAGGCTGGGTCGATCATGTGGTCCAGCGCATGATCGAGATCCTGCGCTCGCTGCCGGAACTCCCGCTCTGGCTCGCCCTGTCGGCCGCCCTGCCGCCCAACTGGAGCCCGATCCTCGTCTTCTTCGGGATCACGATCATCCTGGGGCTCCTCGACTGGCCGGGCCTCGCCCGCGCGGTGCGCTCGAAGCTGCTGTCCTTGCGCGAGGAGGATTTCGTCAAGGCGGCCGAACTGATGGGCGCCTCCAAGCCGCGCATCATCGCGCGCCACCTCATCCCGAACTTCATGAGCCACCTGATCGCCTCCGCGACGCTGTCGATCCCCTCCATGATCCTCGGCGAGACGGCCCTCTCCTTCCTGGGGCTGGGCCTGCGGCCGCCGGTCACGAGTTGGGGCGTGCTGCTCAACGAGGCACAGAACCTCGCGGCCGTGCAACTCTATCCCTGGCTTCTCTTCCCCATCGTGCCCGTGGTGCTTGTGGTCCTCGCCTTCAACTTCATGGGCGACGGGCTGCGCGACGCGGCGGACCCGTATCATTGAATCCACTCCTTTCCGGACAGCCGCGCCGTGTGTTGCGCTTACCGCAAGGGAATGCGAGACATCGCGCATCAACATCGTTCTCGAAGGTGCGTCGTGGCCAATCACCGAATTGATGCTTCCCCGGAAACCGTGCACTGGGGGTATTTCGACGCGGGCCTGAAACCGCTCCTCACGGTCGATTCGGGCGACACGGTCACGATCTCCACCGTCTCCGGCGGACCGGAGGTGATGCCGAAGGCTCCCCTCACGATCCCGGCCCCCCTGGCGGCCGTTCACGCGGCCCACAGGCCGAAGCTGCCGGGCCACATCTGCACGGGTCCCGTCGAGATCCGGGGCGCCAAGGCGGGCCAGGTTCTGGAAGTCCGCATCAAGGACATCGCGCTGCACTACGACTGGGGCTTCACCTATTCCGCTCCGCTCAAGGGAGCCCTGCCCGACGATTTCGACACGATGGATCTCATGCACATTCCCCTTGATCGGGAGCGCATGGTCGGGCGGCTGCCATGGGGCCTCGAGCTTCCGCTCAGACCCTTCTTCGGCGTGATGGCCGTTGCGCCTCCGGCCGCCTGGGGAGCGCTCAGCACCCTGCCGCCGCGCCGCAACGGCGGCAATCTCGACAACAAGGAACTGGTCGCCGGCACGACACTCTACCTGCCGATCCATGTGGACGGGGCGCTGTTCTCCGTCGGCGACGGCCACGGCGCCCAGGGCGACGGAGAGGTGTGCGTCACCGCCATCGAGACCGGCCTGATCGGAACCTTCGAGCTGCATCTGCGCGAGGACATGCGCCTCGCCTGGCCCATGGCCGAGACGCCGACCCACATCATGACCATGGCGTTCGATCCGGATCTCGACGACTGCGTGGTGATCGCTCTGCGCGACATGATCGACCTGATCGTCGCCCGCACCGGAATCACGAAGGCCGAGGCCTATGCCCTGTGCAGCCTCGCGGCGGACCTGCGGATCACGCAGGTCGTCAATGGCAACAAGGGCGTCCATGTGATGCTCGACAAGAGCCTGCTGCAGCCGGCGCGACGCTGAACCCTCGGTCCGGCCCGGACGGCTCCCCATTACCCGTCAGGTAATTTCTTTCGCTCGCTGCGACGGTCATTCTGTGACCATCAGCAACGAGCGAAGGAGAGAACCTGTGCAGCATGACGTCATTTCGCGTCCGTCCAAGCCCCCGCACAGGGAGCACGACGGAACCGTCGTCTTCATCGTGACGCTCGCGCTCAAGCCCGGCTGCGAGGAGGAGTTTCTCGACCTGCTGATGCCGGTGCTCGACGCCATGCGGCACGAGGCCACCTTCATCAATGCCGCCCTGCATCAGGACCCGGAGGACCCGGCCCGCTTCATGCTCTACGAGACCTGGGCGGATTACGACGACGTCGCGGAGGTTCAGATCCACCGGGAGTACCGGCAAGCCTATTGGGCCCGCCTGCCCGAACTCCTCCGCGAACCCCGGACGGTCCAGACATGGAGGCCGCTGCGACGGGACTTCACGTTCTTCGCCGCCTGGTGAGCCCCGTGGCGTCCCGTCCCAAAAAGAAAGGCGCCCGAAGGCGCCTTTTTTCGTCGTCCTGGATCAGCGGCTGCGGGGCCGCTTCTCGAGCCACGCGACCTGCGCGCCGTCGCTGCGCCCTTCGGGGCGGCGGGGTGCGGGCTTGGCCTGAGTCGGTCTTTGTTGCGGCTGCTGGGCAGGGCGCTGGCCCTGAGCAGGCCTCTGCTGATGCCCGGCGGCAGGCGCGGCCTGCGGCTGTCCGCCGGCAGGCTTCTGACCGCCACGACCGCGGCGGCGCTTGGGGCCCGTCGAGGCGTTCGGATCGGCGTTGCGCGGCTGACCGTGGCCCTGATGCCCCCGCGCGTGGGGAGCGGGACGGCCCCGCTGCGGCTGCTCACGGCGCGGCTCGGATGCCTCGCCTGCGACCGGAGCGGCGGAGAAGCCCTCCGGCAGATCCGCGACCGGCACCTTGAGACGGGTCAGCTTCTCGATGTCCTTCAGGTAGGCCTTCTCCTCGTCGTTGCAGAACGAGATGGCGAGGCCAGTCGCCCCGGCGCGCGCCGTACGGCCGATGCGGTGGACGTAGGATTCCGGAACGTTCGGCAGGTCGTAGTTGATGACGTGGCTCACGCCTTCCACGTCGATGCCGCGTGCGGCGATATCAGTCGCCACCAGCACGCGGCAGGAGCCGTCACGGAACGCGGCCAGCGCCCGCTCGCGTTGCGGCTGAGACTTGTTGCCGTGGATGGCGGCACCCACGATGCCGGCCTTGTCGAGACCACGCACGACCTTGTCCGCCCCATGCTTGGTCCGGGTGAAGACGAGGACGCGGTCGATCGACTCGTCGCGCAGAAGCACTTCGAGAAGAGCCTGCTTGCGGCCCGTCGGGACGAAGATGACGCTCTGCTCGACGCGCTCGGCGGTCGTCGCCACCGGGGTGACGGCGACATGCGCCGGATCACGCAGGAAGGATTCGGCCAGCGTCGAGATCGTCTTCGGCATGGTGGCCGAGAAGAACAGGCTCTGGCGCTCCTTCGGCAGCAGGGTCACGATGCGCTTGAGCGCATGGATGAAGCCGAGGTCGAGCATCTGGTCGGCCTCGTCGAGGACGAGGATTTCCACGTCGCGGAGGCTCAGGGACCTGCGGTCGACGAGGTCGAGCAGGCGGCCGGGCGTGGCGACGAGGATGTCGACCCCCTGCGCCAGCTCCTTCTCCTGCCGGGAGATCGTGACGCCGCCGAACACCACCGTGGTGGCGAGCTTCAGGTTGCGGCCATAGGCCTTGAAGCTGTCGGCGATCTGCCCGGAGAGCTCGCGGGTCGGGCTGAGCACGAGCACGCGGGTGCTCTTGGGCCGGCGGGGACGCGGGTTCTGGCTCAGGCGATGGAGGATCGGCAGCGCGAAGGCTGCGGTTTTGCCGGTTCCCGTCTGGGCGATGCCGCAGACGTCGCGGCCTTCGAGCGCATAGGGAATGGTCTGGGCCTGGATCGGCGTGGGCTTCTCATAGCCTTCGGCCGTCAGGGCCTTCAGGATCGGCTGGGCCAATCCGAAATCGGTGAAGAGTGTCAAAGTGTGTGTATCTTTCGAACGGATGCGGTGAGCCGCAAAGCATGTCCGGCTTTATGTGAAGCGAAGCACTTCAGGGCTCTTGTGGCGACAGCCCGCGTGATGGGGCCGTCGTATGATGGAGCGATTGAAGAAGGGGACCGGGCCTTCGCTGGTTTCGCGAATATCCGTCACGCAGTCCCGCTCAAGCGGCTCGTCGAGCGCTGTCGCTGTGCTGTTCATATGAGGGCTAAAGGTCTATCCGTCAACGCCGTCGGCTGACATAAACGAAGAAAGTTGTCCGTTAGACCCTTCTCATGTCCACACCCGACCGTATGCCCTGGGCCTTCGTGTCCGCGCTCTCGACGGCTCAGCTCGTCTCGTACGGGTCGATTTTCTACGCCTTCGCGCTCTTCATCGATCCCATGGGGCAGGAACTCGGCTGGACCAAGTCCGAGCTGATGGCGGCCTATTCCCTGGCGCTGGGCACCTCCGCCTTCTGCGCCGTTCCGGTCGGGCGGCTGATCGATCTGGGCCATGGCCGCGCGGTCATGACGGGAGGCTCGATCCTGGCCGCCCTCCTCCTCGTCCTCTGGTCCCGGATCGCGAGCTATCCGCTGTTCGTGCTCCTCTGGATGGGGCTGGGCGTGACCATGAGCGCCGTGTTCTACGAGCCCGGCTTCGCGGTTCTGGCGCGCCGGCTCGGCCTTCTGGCCCGCCGGGGCATCACCTTCATGACCCTGGTCGGGGGCTTCGCCAGCACGGTCTTCATCCCGCTCACGCATCTCCTGATCGAGCAATACGGATGGCGGAACGCCCTTCTGGTCCTGGCGGGCTTCAATCTCGCCGTGTGCGCCGTGCTTCACGCCACCTCCATTCCGGGGGCTCCGTCCAGCAGCGCCTCCTTGTTCGGCCTCCGACGAGCCCACGCGCCCGGTCCCGGGTCGCAGCGCGTCCTGCGCCGGCCGGCCTTCTGGTGCTTCGTCGCGACATCCCTGCTCCAGGGCATGATCGCGGCGGGCCTGCCGATGCACCTGATCCCGCTTCTGGTGGAGAAAGGCTTCAGCCTGGAAATGGCCGTCCTCGCCTTTTCGGTCATCGGTCCGGCCCAGGTCGCGGGACGGCTCGTCATGGCCTTCGGAGAGCAGGCCTTCAGCATGAAAGGGATCGGTGTCATCACCCTGGTTCTCGGGGTGCTGGCCTTCGCGCTTCTGCCCATCATCCCGCCCGGATCCTGGCTCGTGGCCGTGTTTGCCGGGCTTTTCGGCGCCTCGAACGGGATGATGACGATCATCCGCGCCCTGTTGCCGCCCGAATTGTTCGGCCGCGAGAATTACGGCGTCGTGCAGGGGATGATCGCCATGCCGGTCCGGCTCACGACCGCCTCGGCCCCCTTCGTCTTCGGGGCGCTCTGGGGCTGGTGGGGCGGCTATGCGGCCGTGATGGGCCTCTGCCTCGCCATGGCGCTCTGTTCCCTGGGCTTTTTCGTGCTAATCCTGCTGCTGCAAAAGGGGCGTGAAAATTCCGAGAATTAGCTTGCCTTAGGCGGCTAAAGAACTCATTTGCAGGAAACAGAATTGCTTGGCTTCTAGGAAAGACGCGTTTCGTGACGACAGTGACTGATCTTCTGATTGTTGGCGGCGGCATCAACGGCGCGGGCATCGCGCGGGATGCAGTCGGCCGGGGCCTCTCGGTCGTGCTCTGCGAGCAGGGCGATCTGGCCGGCTACACCTCCTCCGCCTCGACCAAGCTGATCCATGGCGGCCTGCGCTATCTGGAATACTACGAGTTCCGGCTGGTCCGCGAAGCCCTGTTCGAGCGCGAGCGCCTGCTGGAATCCGCGCCCCACATCATCTGGCCCCTGCGTTTCATCCTACCCCATGAGAAGGGCATCCGCCCGGCCTGGTTCGTGCGGCTCGGCCTCTTCCTCTACGACCATCTCGCGCCCCGCAAGAAGCTGCCCGGCACGGAGACGATCCACCTCACCCGGCACCCGGCCGGCAAGGCCCTGAAGCCCGGTTTCGACACGGCTTTCGTCTATTCCGACTGCTGGGTCGAGGACAGCCGCATGGTGGCGCTGAACGCCCTCGACGCCTTCGAGAAGGGCGCCGACATCCGCGTGCGGACGAAGCTCGTTTCCGCGCGGCGCGACGGCGAGACCTGGATCGCCAGCCTGCAGAACGTGGAAACCGGGGAAACCCAGGAGGTCCGCGCCCGCGTCATCGTCAATGCCGGCGGGCCGTTTGTGGCGGACGTGCTCAACTCCAAGCTCGGCCTCAACACCACGAAGAACGTGCGCCTCGTGAAGGGCAGCCACATCGTGGTGCCGAAGCTCTTCGACACCGAGCAGGCCTTCATCCTCCAGAACACCGACAAGCGGATCGTCTTCGCGATCCCCTATCAGGGCAAGTTCACGCTGATCGGCACCACCGACATCCCGGTTGAATCCGTGCCGGACAAGAAGGTCGTCATCAGCGAGGACGAGATCCAGTACCTCTGCAACGTGGTGAACCACTTCTTCAAGCATCAGGTCACCCCCGCCGACGTGGTCTGGACCTATTCCGGCGTGCGCCCGCTCTTCGACGACGGCTCGATCAACGCCTCGGCCGTGACCCGCGACTACGTGTTCGACCTCGACGCTCCGCAGGGCCAGGCGCCGGTCCTGTCGATCTTCGGCGGCAAGATCACCACCTTCCGCAAGCTCGCCGAGCATGCGCTGGACGAGCTGAAGTCCTATTTCCCGGCCATGAAGCCCACCTGGACCGAGAAGGCCAAGATGCCGGGCGGCGATATGCCGGACGCGGATTTCGACCGCTTCCTCGCTACCGTTCGCCAGCGCTGGCCCTTCCTGCCGGAGGCCCTCGCCCATCGGCTCGCCAGGGCCTACGGCACGCGGATCGAGGAGCTTTTGGGCTCCGCCAGGTCCATGGCTGATCTCGGTGAGGATTTCGGCGCCGGCCTGACGGCGGCGGAGGTCGATTACCTCGTCCGCCGCGAGTGGGCCCGCAGCGCCGAGGACATTCTCTGGCGCCGCTCCAAGCTCGGCCTGCATGTTCCGGCCGACAGCGCGGCCCGGATCGACGCCTACATCGCCAAGCAGAAAGCCGCGGTCGTCGCCGCGCAATAACGCACGAGAGGAACGCCATGGCCAACTACGTCGGCGCCATCGATCAGGGCACGACCAGCTCACGCTTCATCGTCTTCGACCGGGCAGGCAACATCGTCTCGGTCGCCCAGAAGGAGCACGAGCAGATCTATCCCAAGCCCGGCTACGTGGAGCACGATCCGCTCGAGATCTGGCGCAACACGCAGGCCGTGATCGACGAGGCGCTGGCGAAGAAGGGACTGAAGCCCCAGGACCTTGCGGCCATCGGCATCACCAACCAGCGCGAGACGACGCTGATCTGGGATCGCCGGACGGGCGAGCCCCTCCACAACGCCCTCGTCTGGCAGGACACCCGCGTCGATCCCATCGTCGAGGAGTTCGCCCGGGAGGGCGGACCCGACCGTCTCCGGGCCAAGACCGGCCTGCCGCTCGCGAGCTACTTCTCGGGCCTCAAGCTGCGCTGGCTGCTCGACAACGTTCCCGGCGCCCGGCAGAAGGCTGAGGCGGGCGATGTTCTGTTCGGCAACATCGACACCTGGCTCGTCTGGAACCTCACCGGCGGGGTCCAGGGCGGCTGCCACATCACCGATGTGACGAACGCCAGCCGGACGCAGCTCATGAATCTGCGCAGCCTGGAATGGGACGAGGAGATCCTCGGGCTCTTCGACATTCCCAGGGCTTGCCTGCCCAAGATCATGTCCTCGAGCGAGGTCTACGGGGAGACCGTCGGCACGCTGGCCGGCGTTCCGATCGCGGGCATCCTCGGCGACCAGCAGGCGGCCCTCGTCGGGCAGGCGTGCTTCCAGCCGGGCGAAGCCAAGAACACCTACGGCACCGGCTGTTTCATGCTGATGAACACCGGCGAGAACCCCTACCCGTCCCAATGCGGCCTGCTCACGACCGTCGGCTACCGCTTCGGCCAGGGCAAGACCGTCTATGCCCTGGAAGGCTCCATCGCCATCGCGGGGGCGCTCGTGCAGTGGCTGCGGGACAATCTCGGGATCATCGCGGCCAGCACCGATATCGAGCCCCTGGCCCGCAGCGTCGAGGACAATGGCGGCGTCACCATCGTGCCGGCCTTCTCGGGCCTCTATGCGCCGCACTGGAACTCCCACGCGCGCGGCCTGATCGGCGGTCTCACGCGCTATGCCAACAAGGGGCACATCGCCCGCGCGGCCCTGGAGGCCACCGCCTTCCAGACCCGCGAAGTGCTGGAGGCCATGGCGAAGGACACCGGCATCGGTGTGAAGGAGTTGCGCACCGATGGCGGGATGGTCGTCAACGAGCTCCTGATGCAGTTCCAGGCCGACATTCTCAACGTTCCGGTCGTGCGCCCGAGAGTGATCGAGACCACGGCCCTCGGGGCCGCCTATGCGGCGGGCCTCGCGACCGGCTTCTGGGCCGGGACCGACGAACTGGTGCGGAACTGGGCCATCGACAGGCGCTGGACGCCCTCCATGGAGGCGAGCCGCCTCGAGCGCCTGAATGCCGAATGGGACAAGGCCGTCAAGCGCTCGCTCGATTGGGCGGAATAGCCATCGGGCCGCTCACCCGACAGGTGTCAGGCCACCCGCAGCGTCAGCTGCTTAAGACGCCGGCAGCGCCGCGCGGATTTTCGCGGCGAAATCCGCCAGGACTTCGGAGTTCTCCATCTGGCCCGTATGGGGTTTGAGCGAAACGCCGTCGAAGCGCGGGATGACATGGAAGTGCAGGTGGAAGACGACCTGTCCGCCTGCGCTCTCGTTGAACTGCTGGATCGTCAGCCCATCGGCCGACAGCGCCTCCTTGGCGGCCTTCCCGACGATCTGGACGGCCTTGATCAGATCGGCGAGGTCGTCCGGGCTCGCGTCCAGAATGTTGCGGGCCCTGGTCTTCGGGATGACGAGGACATGCCCGTTGCCCCGAGGCATGATGTCCATGAAGGCCAGAGCGCGATCGGTCTCGTAGACCTTCTGGCAAGGAAGTTCGCCCCTCAGGATCTTCGCGAATACATTGTTGTCGTCGTAAGCCATGTCACCCTCGCTTCTGGCTCGCCGCCTTCCGGCGGGAGAGCGTTGAGATCCCCTTGGGTTCCGAAGCGATCCTCCCGCGCGGATCGCTCTGGAAGCATTTGCCTCTCCTTCTCCTAATTCCGATCGACCGGAGCATGCAACCGGTCCGCCCGGCCGGTTCCACACGGCTGCTCTCTGGCGGGCCGGTGCGACAGCCTGCCACGCCTAAGCTTCGCGAACCCGCGCAGGCACTTGCGGGCCGCAGAAAACAACCAAAACTTGTGCGAGTCATGTTCTCCGACAGGCAAGCTTTTCCACGATTCAATGCATCCAGAGGAAAAATCTAGTTTCCGTTTTCGACTCTCGACGGGGCTGAAAACTACACGCCCCCTTGGTGCGTATATTTTTGAAGTTTTCCATCGAACGGGTGAAATATTCTTGATAATTGGCCAGTCGCGAATGTTTTTCATGCAAACAAGAATTCGCCATATTCTTTGAACTGCGACAATCAAGACGGCAACATCAGGATGATGAATCAGAATCTTTTCATGTGATTTTTTTGCAAAGGTTGCGACTCTCCCAACGGAACCATCGAATTTGCGAGCGGTTGTTCAAGCACGAACACCGATCGCTAAGGAGGCAAATGATGGCAACGGGAAGTTCGACTTCGAAGCGAGGCTTCGCGTCGATGGATGTTGACCGGCAGCGCGAAATTGCCAGCAAAGGCGGCAAGAGCGTTCCTGCTGAAAAGCGGTCTTTCTCTCAGGACCGCGAGCTCGCTTCTGAAGCGGGCCGCAAAGGCGGCCAGGCCTCGGGCGGCACACGCAGCTCCCAGGAATGATCGCCAGCCTTTGCGCAAAGGTTTAGGGGCCGCTTCGCGGCCCCTTTACTTGTTTGTTGCTTACCATATTCAAGAAATTCCCTAAGACCTGTATTTGAAGCCTGAATTGACGGAGAACGCGTCGGATCCGTCGGCCAGATCGGTCCCGTGCCCGACGAGGGTCCTGAACTCCGCGAGGCTCGGCGCCGCGAAGGCCACCGAGCCCTGGGCGATCTGACGCAGAACCCCTTCGACGAGCGATGGCATGAAGTCCATGGCCTCGATCCCGAGGGTCGATGCGGCCTCGAGGGCGAGATCCATGGTCGGGATGCGGAACGAGCCGATCAGCGTCAGCAGGCAGTACTCGTCCATGCTCCCGTGCCGTGACCTGACGGGCCTGTGGCGGAACGGCCCGCCCCTCTGCCGGACCAGGGCGAACGCCAGCAGCAGCATGTCGGACACGATCCCCTTGGCGGCCTCCCGCGGCATGTAGGCGGCCAGGGCTTCTTCAGGCTCGTCGAGGAGCACCAGATCGTACTGGTCCTCCAGGCGCGCGAGAGACCGGAAGACGTCGATGACCGGCACGGTGCTGGGGTGCAGCAGGACAGCCGTCGAGCCCGGCACCGACAAGGGGGAAGCCTCTACCATGGGATGAACGTTTCCGCTGTGTGGAATGCTGCTAAACGTGAAGACCCCCGCCCGTGGCGCTGGGCTTGCGCCAGACCGGGATGAGGAGGTGGCGCCTGAGAAGCAGGGAGCACGTCACCTCGTCCTCGTGAGCGGTCGGGACGATGCCGCTCAGCATCGAAGCCACGCAGGGCTTGTCCCGCTGGGGAGAACTCGAAGCCAGCCGAGAGAATTCGTCCGGCAGTTCCTCCTGGCAAAGCACTGCGTCCAGTTCGTTCGTCGCTGTCATGATCACCTCTGCATGGCTCTGGATCAGGAACGTGCCCGCCATGCCCGGGTTCCTGATGCGGCAAGACGTCCAGGCCCGCGCACCGGCGGGCCGGCAGCGAATTCCCAGGACAAGGAATTTTTCTTGGAACCTTCTCTGATCCGGCACGTTGGAAGGACAACCGGTCCGAATGCCCCCTTGGGCCGGCACCTTTCAAGGCGCAGCCATCCTCTGGCTGCGCCTTTTGTTTTGCGTGCCATTCCTGCGTCCGCCGCCGAAACGCAAACGGCGCCCGGAGATCCCGGGCGCCGCCTTTCAAAGACACATTCCAGCCGGTCTTACTGCTTCGGAGCCGTCGTCATCGGCTGGCTGGAGGAGCCGGAGGTGCCCGCAGAACCGGTGGTGCTGCGGTTCTGGCTGCTGCTGTTGTCGTCATCGTCGTCATCGAAGCTCGGAGCGGCCTGGAGATCCGCCTTCGTCATGCGAAGGACGACCCGATCCGGCTCGCCCTTGGAGCCGCTATCGCTCATGGCCGTCGAGCCCGTCGCCGTCGATCCGGTGGTCGCCGGGCTATTGTTGCCCGAGCTGTTGTTCGAGTGGTTGTTCATCGCGCTCGCCTGCTGGGCGCTCATGAACTCGAGCGACTGGAACGGAACGGCGACATCCTTCTCGCCGATGCCCAGGAAACCGCCGACACCGACGACGGCTGCCACGGCCTGACCGTTGCGGTCGACGATCACGTCATTGATATCGCCGATCGACTCGTTGTTGGCGCTGACGACGCGGGTCCCGATCAGCTTGGAGGCCATGATCTGGTTCGTCTGCAGCTTGGTCATGAACTGACCCTGCGTGGCTGCGCCCTTGTTCATCGAGCTGGAGCCCATCGAGGAGGATGAAGAGCCCATGGAGGACGAGCCGGCCGTGCCCGGCTGCATGGCCGAGGAGCCGGTTGCGGTCGAGCCCGAACCCGAAGCCGTCGGGCGATCCGTCGGCCCGGACGGAGCCGGAGAGGTCTGGGCGAGAGCGGGCGCAGCCGCGAAAGCCGTCACTACAAGGCAGGCCGCCATATGCTTCTTCAGCATTGCTTTTTTCTCCTGAGAGTACATTGAATCGCGTAATGCGCCGAGATGCGCGGTTGTCAAACGAATAGAACCGGAAAGCGTTCCGAAATTCACAATGCTATAATTGAATACAATTACGGTGTTTCGATCACAAATCAGAGACAATTACTTACAAGTAGCTAGCGATATCCAAAGACAACTTTGCCGCCTTCCATATGGACATACGCACTCTGCGCGTATCGGTAGTGGCAACCTCTGCTCGGAGGAATTGTTCCGAACCCTGCGGGCCAATCCCGGAGAGGCTCACTCCCGCTGCGCTCTCGCGTCGGTCCTGTCTGACGAGGATGGCCTGCGGAACAGAAGAGCCAGGACCTGGCGCAGGGCGAAGGTCCTCGGCGAGAGGACTTCATCGGCCACGAGCCTCGCCCCATGCTTCTGGCGCGCCAGAACGAGCCTCCGGTCATGGAATGCCTCGAGTTCCGGCCGGTGCCCGACGCTGATGACGGCAGCCTCGGGCAGGCGCTCGGACACCTTCTGCAACAGGCGCTCCTGGGTCTCCGGGTCGAGAGCGGACGTGGCCTCGTCCATCACGATGAGGTGAGGCTTCTGGATGAAGAGCTGTGCGAAGGTGAGCCGCTGCTGCTCGCCGCCCGAAAGGGTTCGTTCCCAGGGCACGCCCTCATCGTTGATCCGACCGGCAAGGTGCCCGAGCCCTGCATCCTCGAGCGCCTGGACGACCTCGCTGTTCTCCAGGCTGTCGGTGGGATTGGGATAGGCGACGGCATGCTTCAGAGTACCCATGGGCACGTAGGGGCGCTGGGGCATGAAGAACAGCCTGGAGCCCTGACGGATCGAAATCTCGCCCCCGCCCCAGGGCCACAGGCCCGCTATGGCCCGGATGAGGGTGCTCTTGCCGGCTCCCGATTCTCCGACGACCAGAACCCTCTCTCCCGGATGGATCGCCACTTCTGTCTCCCCGACGACGGCCGTTCCGTCGTCGAGGGCCACCGAGACCCCTTTGAGCTCCAGCGCCGCCTCCTGCGGCTTTTCGGCATGGCTGATATGCCCGATACCGGGCCCCTCCGCCTTTTCGAGCCTGTCGAGGGAGACGAGCAGGCCTGCCACGCGATTGGCGGAAGCCGTCCAGTCAGCGAGCTTGGGATAGTTCTCCATCAGCCAGTTGAAGGACTGCTGAACCGTCACGAAGGCGGCGGAAGCCTGCATCACGTCCCCGAGCGACATGGTTCCGGCCAGGAACTTGGGAGCGCACAGCAGGATCGGGATAACGGGAGCCAGCACGTAGTTCCCGTAGGACACGGCCGATGTACGCATGTACTGGCCGCACAGGTCCCGCCACTGCATGATGACATGCCCGAGAGCGACGCTGAGGGAGCTGCGCTCCTCCGGCTCGCCGCCCAGCAGGGCGATGCTCTCGCCGTTCTCGCGCAGGCGCGTCGCCGCATAGCGGAATTCCGCCTCAGACTGGTTCTTGCCTTCGGCGATCTCGACGAAGCGGCGGCCGATGAACAGCATCGCCGTGGTCGTGAGCACGGAATAGATGATTGCGACGAAGACGAGATAGCCGGGGATCTCGATCGTCTGCCCGTTCCATTCGAAGGACAGGGAGCCGCCCACGGACCACAGAACGCTGATGAAGGTCACGGCCGTCAGCACGGCGGTCGTCACGCCGAATGCGAAATCGACCGGGGACTCGGTGGCGATCCGGGTGTCGTCGGCGATGCGGAACTCGGGATTCTGATGCTCTCCCTTCACGAGGTTCAGCTGGTAATAGCGCCCGTTCTTGAGCCAGCGGTCGATCTGATGATCCGTCAGCCAAGCCCTCCAGGCACGCTGGGTCGTCAGCCTTCCCCAGACGGACGCGACATTGAAGGCGACGGCCGCAAGAGCCAGCGGCGCGAACAGGAGCGCATAATGGCCGACGAGGCCGATATCCCGCTTTTCCAGGGCATTGAAGATGTCCCGGTTCCAGACGTTCAGGCGGTACTGCACGAAAAGCTGGCCCAGGATGATGGCCAGGAGAGCCAGCGTGAGAAACCAGGCCTCACGCTTCGACTGCCGGGTCCAGAAGCCAGATGCGGATTGCCAGAACCGGGCGAAGAGGCGTCGCCGGCCGACAGGCATGGTTGTCTCTTTCAATCGCCCGGTCTCCGCCCCAGGCCCCTGATGATGATCCGCGCCATGGGCCGCTCTCAGGACAGCGACTGGCCGAGCTGGGCGAGGCACAGGCTCGAGGTTCTGTCCGCGCCGGCCTTGGCAAGGGGACTGACATCGCCCATGCAGCCCACGGGATTACGGCGCTTCGGCTTCTGGTCCTGCGGCATCTCGGTGCCCTCGCGGTTCGTCTGCGGGTGCTGCACCACGGGGCCGCGCACGTCCTCCTTCAAGGTGATGACCGGAAGGTCCGTATTCTTCGAGTAGGTGGTGATGCCGAACCGGGGATCGGAGCGGTAGAGAACCTTCCCATCACGGTCCCGCAGGATGATCGTGGCGTGCGTCAGCCCAACGAGCTCCACGGTCGAGACCGGGGCCCGGCTGTCCGCCGGCAGCGGCTCGGCCATGCGGTCCCCTTTCGGGGATGCGCCCCCCTGCCCGGCCGCTGCCTGCACCAGGAGACCGGGGGACTGAGCCAAAGAGGCGATGTTGAATGCCGCCGGAACGAAACTCCCGGCAAGGAAGACGACACCGGTCAGTCCGATCAATGCCGCGGGGGTGCTCACCATCCCTCTCTCCTGCTGTTCCAGCTGAACCGTATGCCGAAACAACGCGACCCGATCCTGTGATGTTCCTGTGAATTGGCTTAGGAAAACTCAAGAAAAAAGAGGGAACCATTGTTTGAGACGCCGCGTTCTTTAAGCACCGGCCTCCTGGTCCTCCCCGCATTCCCCTTGTGCATTGGCCGGCACCTTAAGACGGGCTCGTAGCCCGTCTTTTTTTGTTTGCGATCCGCTATGTCCAAAAGAAAAGCCCGGCTGCGAAGCCGGGCGAATACTTGGCCGTAATTCCGGGGCGGGCGCCGACGCACGATGCCGGCGCCGCATCTGTCCCGTCAGGCGGTGGCCGCGCGGGCCTCCCGGCGCTTGGCGCTCTGCTGGAAGAAGAGCGCCTGGCTGATGACGGCGGACACGTTCGCCGGCTGGAACGGCTTCGCGATCAGGAAGGCCGGCTCGGGCCGTTCGCCCGTCAGGAAGCGCTCCGGATAGGCGGTGATGAAGATCACCGGCACCTCGAACGCCTTCAGAAGATCGTTGACCGCGTCGAGCCCCGAGCTGCCGTCCGCCAGCTGGATGTCGGCCAGGATGAGGCCGGGCTGCTTGGTGCTCGCGAGCTTGACGGCTTCCGTCCTGGTGCGCGCGACGCCGATGACGTTGTGACCGAGACCCTCCACGAGGGCTTCCAGGTCCATGGCGATCAGCGGCTCGTCCTCGATGATGAGGATATCGGTGGCCATATCGGCCGCCAGTTCACGGCCGGCCTCGTCGACGAGTTCCCGAACCGCCTTGGTATCGGTGTCGAGAATCTGACCGACCTCCTCTTCCCCGAATCCTTCGAGGCAGGACAGGAGAAAGGCTTGGCGCGGGAGCGGGGTGATCTGCCCGAGGCGGACTTCCGCCGGCAGATCGCGCTGGATCTGCTCGCTGCGGCCGTTCACCGACAGGGAATTCCAGATCCGGGTAAAGACCTTGAAAAGTTCGACCTTGACGTTGCCCGAAGGTCCGATCGTCTCAGGCTCGCTCACGAGGGTTTCCAGTGTGGCGGCCACATAGGCGTCCCCGGCCATTTGGCTTCCGGTGAGAGCGCGGGCGTAGCGGCGAAGATACGGCAAGTGTTGGACGACTAGCTGAGCTGTCGACATTCGCTTCCCCTTATGTGCTTTTGACTCGTTGTACCGATGGACCATTCAACTCGGCAAAATCAATAAAGTTCCATGTGTGGAACCGGGCGCAGCAACAAGCGTTATTGCTCGAAAACGATTATATGGATACTGCCAAGGTTGGCTATCCCTTTCGGCTGAGGCGGGATAGCAAGGGGATGCAAATGACGGGAGAAAAGGGTAACAAGCTGGCTCGAGTCATTCCGGAGGCTTCCTTGGGCGAAAAGCTTGTGACCGATCCGAAGCTCGACAGCACCAGCCAGAAGCGCATCGGCGACCAGTTGCGCGCCATGTACGACGAACTGATGCAGCAGCCCGTCCCGGATCGCTTCAAGGACCTGCTCGACCAGCTCGACAAAGGCAGCTCCACCAAAACCAGCAAGAACGACAATGGTCAGGAGGGGTCGCAATGACCCCAGAGCCCGACCTGCGAGAGGCTCTTCTTGCGGCGGTTCCTAGTCTTCGGGCTTTTGCCATCTCGCTGTCGGGCCAGGTTGATCGCGCCGACGACCTCGTTCAGGATACGCTTCTCCGCGCTCTGTCGAACCTGCACCGCTTCGAGCGCGGCACCAATCTGAATGCGTGGCTCTTCACGATTCTCCGCAATCTCTTCCATTCCGAATACCGCAAGCGCCGCCGCGAGGTCGAGGATCCGGACGGCTCCTACGCAGGCCGCCTGAAGGTTCAGCCCGAACAGGGCTCGCGGCTCGATTTCGAGGATTTCCGCAGCGCCCTCGCCAAGCTTCCCTCCGACCAGCGGGAGGCCCTGCTCCTGGTCGGAGCCTCGGGCTTTTCCTACGAGGAGGCCGCCCAGATCTGCGGGTGCGCCGTGGGCACGATCAAGAGCCGGGTCAACCGTGCGCGCTTTCGCCTCGCCTCCCTGCTGAACGTGGACGACGTCGAGGATCTGGGTCCGGACAGCATGACCCGCGCCGCCCTGCAGGGGTGAACGGGCTCCTCTCCCGGCGAGTGCCGCGCAAGAAAAACGCCGCCCTTCTGGGCGGCGTTTTCATGTCGGGTCGATATCCGCCCGGTCACATCGGACTGCGGCCGCGCAGCAGACCGATGACGGCCGAAATGGCGAACAGGACGATCGCGACAAAGAAGATCAGCTTCGCGATCTCGACGGCCGTTCCGGCGATGCCGCCGAAGCCGAACAGAGCGGCGACCAGAGCGATGATGAGAAAAGTGACTGCCCAACCGAGCATGGTGTTACCTCGCGTGACTGTTAAATCGACTTTCAAGCCGATGACGCTCAATCAACGCCAAGCGCGACTGTGCGGTTCCGCCAAAAAAGGCAAGCTCATTTCACCGAGATTGAAAAAACTCAAGTATTAAGGGAGATAAGGCCGAGTATGGAACCGGGATCATACCCGCACGTTTTCCAGAACACCTGGGAGACAGATTCGATGAACCGTTCTGTTGCGCTTCGTGCATCTCTTATCTTTACGATCCTTACTATGCTTGCCGCTGTGACTGGCATGGCATCTCAGGCCGAAATTGCGGAAGTACTTTCTCTTATCGGCGGATCCCTCTCCGCCGTGATGCTGTTCTTCGCGGTGGCAAGCTCCGCGCCGGCGCCCATTCCTGTCAGGGTGCGGCGCAGACGCTGATGGAAAGACTTTCCCTCCTTCGAAAAGGGCGGCTTCCTCGGAAGCCGCCCTTCTTGCTTCAGGACTCGGTCGGATCGCCGCCATTCGGGTGGAGGATCGATCCGGTGATGTAGGAGGCGTCCTCGCAGGCCAGGAACAGATACGAGGGGGCCACCTCGTTCGGCTGGCCAGGGCGCTTGAGCGGCGTGTTCGCCCCGAATTGCTTGACCTTGTCGGCCGAGAAGGTCGACGGGATCAGGGGCGTCCAGATCGGGCCCGGCGCCACGCCGTTGACGCGGATTCCCTCGCTCGCCAGTTTCTGCGCCAGTGAGCGGGTGAAGGCGACGATCGCGCCTTTCGTCGCGCTGTAATCGAGGAGTTCGGAGCTGCCCCGGTAGGCGGTGACCGATGTGGTGTTGATGATGGCCGCACCCTTCTTCAGATGCGGCATCGCCGCCTGCGCCATGTAGAAATAGCCGAAGATATTGGTCCGGAAGGTGCGCTCGATCTGCTCGGGCGTGATCTCGGCAAACTCCTTCTTCGGATGCTGCTCGGCCGCGTTGTTCACGAGCACGTCGAGCTTTCCGAACTGCTGAACGACTTGCTCGACGGCCTTGCGGCAGAAGCCCGGATCGCCCACGTCGCCGGCGATGGTCACGCAGCGCCGGCCTTCCCGTTCGACGAGCCGCTTCGTTTCCTGCGCATCCTCACCCTCGTTCAGGTACACGATGGCCACGTCGGCGCCTTCGCGGGCGAAGAGGACGGCGACCGCCCGTCCGATGCCGCTGTCGCCGCCGGTCACGAGGGCGCTCTTGCCCTGGAGCCTTCCACTGCCGGGATAGCGGGGCTCGTAATCGGGCCTCGGGTTCATCTCGGTCTCGTGACCGGGCTGCCGGTCCTGGACCTGCGGGGGAAGGGTCTGGTTCTGTCCGGAGCTCATGGCACCATCCGTTTCGAGTGAGGATGCGGACCTCGCCGGCCGGGACATCGGGAGGCCGGGCTCAGACAGGACGAAGCCCGCGTTGACACTCAACGCGGGCTTCAAAAGCGTGTTCCTGATGGTGAGCCGACTATTCCGCCGCCTGCGGCCTTTCCGCGGCGACGGGGCTCATGCGCAGGATGTGATAGAGGATGATCGCCCCGAAGGTCGCGGTACCGATGCCGTCAAGCGTGAAGCCGCCGAGGGTCAGCTTGAAGTTGCCGGCGCCCAGGACCAGGGCCACCGCCACCGTGATGAGATTGCGCGGGTTCGAGAAATCGACCCTGTTCTCCACCCAGATCCGGCCCGCCGTCGCGGCGATGAGGCCGAACACCACGATCGAGAGGCCGCCCAGCACCGGACCCGGGATCGTGCCGATGAAGGCGCCGAATTTCGGCGAGAGGCCGAGCAGCAGCGCGAAACCGGCGGCGACGACGAAGACCAGCGTCGAGAAGATGCGCGTCACGGCCATGACACCCATGTTCTCCGCATAGGTCGTCATGCCGGTGCCGCCGGCGGCGCCGGACAGCATGGTGGCGATGCTGTCGCCCATGAAGGCGCGGCCCAGATAGGGATCGAGGTTGCGGCCCGTCATGGCGCCGATGGCCTTGATGTGCCCGAGGTTCTCCGCCACGAGGATGATCGCCACCGGAGCGATCAGGCTGATCGCCTGCGCGCTGAAGACCGGGCTGTGGAACGTGGGCAGGCCGAACCATGCCGCCTGGCCGACCTTGGAGAAGTCGATGGCCTGGCCGAGGCCGAGGAGGTTGGCGCAGATGTAGTAGATCAGGTAGCCGATCGCTCCGCCGAGCAGGACCGGCAGGCGCCGCCAGACGCCGGGCGCGTAGACCGCCACGAGCCCCACCGCCAGAACGGTGGAGAGCGCAATCCAGCGCGCGAAGGCCGTGCCGACCTGATCGGTGCCCGAGGTGCCGGATGCGCTCGCAATGGCGATGGGCGCGAGCACGAGCCCGATTGCCGCCACGATGGCGCCCGTGACGACCGGCGGCATGATCCGCTCGACCCAGCGGTGCCCCGCCAGCTGGACCACGAGGCCGATCAGGAAATAGACCGCGCCTGCCGCGATGATGCCGCCGAGCGCCAGGGGAATGTTGGGATTGGGGCTTCCGACCGTGGCGCCCGTGGCCACCAGCACAGGGCCGATGAAGGCGAAGCTGGAGCCCAGATAGCTCGGCACCCGGCCTCCGACCACGAAGAAGAAGATCAGGGTCGCGACGCCGGAGAACAGGATCGAGACGTTCGGATCGAACCCCATCAGGATCGGCGCCAGCACGGTCGAGCCGAACATGGCGACCACGTGCTGCAGGCCGACGACGATCATCTGCCCGGTCGGCAGCCTCTCGTCGGGCATGATGGCCCCCTCGGTCTTCAGGGTCCATTTCGGCAGGTAACCGTCGGACATAGGAACTCCCCCAGGCAGATTTTTTGATGAGGTTGCACCCTAGACCCGGGACTGGTGGAATGGCTAGCTCGGGTAAAGACTTATTAACCGACTCAGCAGCTCCGATTCTGGGCAATTGCCCGCTCCGTTGTCACAGCGCCCCACTGCAACCCGACGAGGATGACGATGCGTAAGGATCACAACGTGCCGGAAGGCACCGTGCATCACCTCTGGCTCGACAGCCGTTTCCTGAAGGATAATCTCCTCGGCGACCCTGCCCGGCGCCGCATCGACGTCTATGTGCCGGCGGGCCACGACGGCCAGGGTCTTCCCCTGCTTGTCGACCTCGTCGGCTACACGGCTGGCGGCCCCGCCCACACCAACTGGAAGAACTATGGCGAGAACGTCCCGGAACGGCTGGACCGCCTCATCGGGACGGGCGCGATGCCGCCCGTGGCGGTCGCCTTTCCGGATTGCTTCACCCGGCTCGGCGGCAACCAATACATCGACAGCGCCGCGATGGGCCCATGGGAGACCTTCCTCATTCGCGAGATGCTGCCCCTGGTCGAGGACCGCTTCGGCTGCGGCGGAGACGGGCGCCGGGGCGTGTTCGGCAAGAGTTCGGGCGGCTACGGCGCGCTCGTCCATGCCTTGCGGCACGGCGGCTCCGTCTGGTCGGCGGCGGCCTCTCACTCGGGCGATGTCGGCTTCGAGTACCTTTATCACCTGGGCGAGTTCGCGGGAGCGTTGCGGCACCTGATGGACCACGGCATGTCCATCGAGACCTTCCTGGCCAAGTTCGAGCAGGGCCCCAAGGCGAAGGACAAGGACTGGCATACCCTGATGCTGCTGGCCCAGGCCGCGAGCTTCGACCCCGATTCGAGCCAGTTCTGCGGCATCCGGCTCCCGGTGACGCCCGATACCTGCGAGATGATCGAGGAGCGCTGGGCGAACTGGCTGCGCTGGGACCCCCTGCGGATGGCGGACGACGCGCGCTGCCGGGACAACCTTCGCGCGCTGAAGGCCCTCTTCATCGATTGCGGGGACCTCGACCAGTACAACATGGTCTATGGGTCCCGCATCCTGCACCGCAAGCTGGAAGCGGCCGGCATTCCCCACACCTATGAGGAATTCCACGACAACCACTCCTCCGTGGACTACCGCATGGATATCAGCCTTCCCCTTCTGGCGAAGGCTCTGGCCTGAGGCGGCGTCATGCGCCGCCGGCTTCGTCCTCGGTCGGCAGTTCGCAATGATTGTGGATGTGGGCGGAGGCGAGCGCGGCGTGGCCCATGCCGACCATGATCTGGTCGAGGCCGCTCACGATATCGCCCGCCGCGTAGAGCCCCTTCACGGTGGTCTGGCAATGGCTGTCGACGATGAGGCTTCCCTTGGAATCGTGCTCCGCCCCGAGGGAGAGCGCCAGGTCCGAGCGGTATTTCAGGCCGAGCGCCGAATAGAGCACATCGAAGCGGTGCTCCTTGCCGCCCACATGCAGGGCGGCGATGCGGTCGCTCTCCATATCGAGGGACTCGACCGGCGCCTCGACCACCTTGATGCCGTGCCGGTCGAGCCTCTCCCGCTGTTCCGGGTTCAGGTCCAGGCGCTGCCCGAGGCTCAGCAGGGTCACGTCCCGGCAATAGGTGCGGGCGATGAACACCGCCTCCCCGATCCCGTGATCGCCATAGGCGATCACGGCCACCTTCTGGTCGCGGGATTCGTAGCCGTCGCAGATCGGGCAGTAGCGCACGAGGCCGCGCTGCACGGCATTGGGCACGTCCGGCAGGTCGGGCTCGATATCGACGGCTCCCGTCGCAAGGAGCACCCGCCGCGCTGCGATCTGGCGCGTGCCCCCGCCCTCCCCCTCGATGATCGCGATGAAGCGGTCCGGCTGCTTGCGCAGGCCGGTCACCGTCCCGGCCTGGACGTGCATCCCGTAACGCTCGAGGGTGGCGCGGGCGCGGGCCAGGATGTCCTTGCCCGAGATCCCTTCGGCGAAGAGCGGAATGTTGTGACTGGTCGGGATCCAGGCCGCCCGCGGCGCGCCGCTGTCGATCACCATGCAGCGGCGCTTGAACCGCGTCAGGTAAAGCGCCGCCGTCAGCCCCGCCGGCCCGCCGCCCACGATCAGGCAATCGAGAATATCCCCGTCAAACCCCATCACCCCTCCGATCCTCCTGCACGTTCCAGGGGACACAACACCTGAAGGCGGGAAAAGATCGGCGCGGGGACGGTCTCGTCTGGGCGAGGGACCGGCGATGCGGGCCGAGGCGCGAAATCTCTGGCCACGATAGGTCCGGTGCGCCTCTTGTAGTATGAAGGCCATGATCTGACCCTGTGCCCGCCTCGACGGCGGCTTTCATCAGGAAGCCATTCGACCGATGATCACCCTCTCCAGCCCCAGCCTCGAAGCCCGGATTTCGACCCTTGGCGCCGAATTGGCGTGCTTTCGCGACGAAGCAGGCCGCGACCTTCTATGGGATGGCGATCCTGCGTTCTGGACCGGGCGCTCCCCTCTCCTCTTCCCGATCGTCGGACGGGTCCGCGACGACCGCGTCCGCATCGGGGACACCGAATATCCCTTGAAGCAGCACGGCTTCGCCCGAGGCTCGCAGTTCGAGGTCATCGAGACCAGCGAATCGTTCTGCCGGCTCAGGCTCGACGCGGACGCCTCGACGCGAAGGCATTATCCTTTCGATTTCAGGCTGGACGTCACTTACCGGATCGAGGACGGCCGCCTCTTGGTCGGCGCTTCGGTGGTCAACCGAGGCACCCGCACCATGCCGGCGTCGTTCGGCTTCCACCCAGCCTTTCGCTGGCCGCTGCCCTATGGGGGCTCCCGCGAGGCGCATGAGATCCGCTTCGAGGCCCCCGAGACGGCCCCAATCCGCCGGCCCATGGACGGTCTGATCGGCTCCAGGCCCTACCCGTCTCCTGTCGAGGGAGACCGGCTGAAGCTGCGGGACGAGCTGTTCCATGACGGAGCCATCGTGTTCGACCGGATCGCGAGCCGGGTCGTCCATTATGGAGTTCCGGGCCGGCGGGCCGTCCGGGTTGCCTTCAGGGAGATGCCCCATCTCGGGATCTGGACGAAGCCCGGCGCCGGGTTCGTCTGCATCGAGCCCTGGCACGGTCATGCCGACCCGGAAGGATTCGACGGCGAGCTGTCCGAGAAGCCCGGCATCGTTCTGGTTCCCGCGGGCGGTGACCGGGCCTTTGAAATGGAAATCTCGGTGACGTCGCCGTAAGACCTGCGATTCCAGGCCGTCATCCGCATCGAAAGAAGCGCAAGGTCGGCCGGACCTTGGAAAAACGCGCCCCTCCTGCTCCGAAAGATGAAATTCCCATGGCATGGACAGTGAAACGGTCCCGCATCGTCTTTCGTGACCGGTGGATATCGCTTCGGGCCGACGATTGCATGACGCCGTCGGGCGTGGAGATCGCGCCCTTCTACGTGCTCGAATACCCGGACTGGGTGCATGTGGTCGCCATTGACGCCGAGAACCACGTCCTTCTCGTCCGGCAGTACCGGCATGGCTATGGCGGCACCTCCCTCGAACTCCCCGGCGGGATGGTGGATGCCGAAGACGCTAGCCCCCTCGCTGCAGCGGCGCGCGAACTGACGGAGGAAACAGGCTACGCCTCTGAAACCCTCCGGCTCCTGGCGAGCCTGTCGCCCAATCCGGCGACGCACACGAACCGTGTTCATGTAGTGCTGGCGCAGCCGGTCCGCTGTACGGGCCCGGCTCTGCCGGAACCCGGCGAGGACATCACCCTTGTCCGGTTGCCCGCAGCCGAAGCGGCCGCAATGGCCTTAAGCGGAGACATGGTCCCGGCGCAGCATGTGGGCATGCTGATGATCGGACTGAAAGCCGCCAATCTGCTCTAGCGGGGTATCGGAGATCCAGCGCCGAGCCTTCTAGAGCTGCTTCCCCTCACGTGGAATCCGCTCTCTTCTTTGCTGCGCCGCATTTCTTTGACGGCGAACCGGATCCACTTCGCCGAAAAATGCTCTAACGTCCGTAAACATCCTCGACACGGATGATGTCATCTTCGCCCATATAGGCGCCGACCTGGACCTCGATGAGTTCCAGCGGAATCCGGCCCGGGTTCGCCAGGCGGTGGATCGCCCCGATCGGGATGTAGACCGACTCGTTCTCATGCACGAGGGTGACCTCGCCGTTTACCGTCACCTCGGCGGTGCCGCGCACCGAGACTAGAGGCGTTCCAGCCCCTCGATCATGACGTCAACCCAAACGATGACGCAGTTGGGTTCGTTCTGCCAAAATTAGTTCATACTTCGGAGATCCCGGACTTCCGGGAAGGACGTTGCGTTGCAAAATTTATGTAGCCGGCAAAGTAAATTTCCGTGCTTTGGCGAATGGGCAGAGGCTTCAGGCGCTGTGAGGAAGAGCCGGCTCGGGAAATTTGAACAGTGAGATTAAGTGGAGTTTCCGCCTGAGAGCGGCCAGAATGGCTGCCGAACAGGAGAGACGATGAGCAAGAGACCGCGCCGGAACCACTCGCCGGCCTTCAAGGCCAAAGTGGCCCTGGCCGCCGTGAAGGGCGAGAAGACCCTGGCCGAGTTGGCGCAACAATTCGATGTCCATCCCAACCAGATCACCCAGTGGAAGGCGCAACTCCTCGACGGGGCCGCCGACGTGTTCGGGGCCGAGAAGGCTACAGCCGCAACCCCGCCGGTGGACGTGAAGACGCTGCATGCCAAGATTGGCGAGCTGACCCTGGCCAATGATTTTTTAGAGCACGCGCTCGCCAAAGCCGGAGTGTGGCCGAGCGCAAAGCGATGATCGACCGCTCGCATGCCCTGCCGCTTTCCCGGCAGGCCGAGGAACTCGGGATCAGCCGGGGCAGTCTCTACTATCACCCGCATCCTGCATCGGCGGCCGACCTGGCCATCAGGCGGCGCATGGACGAACTGCATCTTGAGTTCCCGTTCGCAGGCAGCCGGATGCTGCGCGATCTTCTCAACGCAGAGGGCTTCACGGTCGGGCGCCTGCATGTCTCCACGCTAATGAAGCGCATGGGCCTGGAGGCGCTCTACCGCAAACCCAACACCTCCAAGCCAGCTCCAGGCCACCAGATCTATCCGTATCTGCTGCGCAAGCTGCCGGTGACGCGACCGAACCAGGTCTGGGCGATGGATATCACCTACATTCCCATGCTGCGGGGCTTTGTCTATCTGGCGACGGTGGTGGACTGGTTCAGCCGGCGGGTTCTGGCCTGGCGGCTGTCCATCACGCTGGAGGCGGCCTTCTGCATCGAGGCTGTGGAGGAAGCCCTAGCCCGCTATGGTCGACCTGAGATCTTCAACACGGATCAAGGAAGTCAGTTCACCAGCCACGACTTCACCAGCGTGCTGCTCAAGAATGAGATCGCGATCAGCATGGATGGCAAGGGGGCCTGGCGGGACAACGTCTTTGTTGAGCGCCTGTGGCGCAGCATCAAATACGAGGAGGTGTATCTCAAAGCCTACGACAGCGTGTCCGAAGCGCGAGCCTCCATCGGCCGGTATCTGACCTTTTACAATGGCCGGAGGCCTCACTCGAGCCTTGACCGGAGGACACCCGATCAGGCCTACTTCAATCCACTGTCGCAGCTCGCGGCAGCCTAACCCCGGCGGACGCTCCACTTAACGGGCCGAAAACCCTGTTCAGACAAACCGAGCCACCTCACTAATGGCCAGACCGCTGACGAACTGATCCCACGCGTGTCCGGTCTGATGGACCAGTATCAACCAAGTGTCGTTCTCCTGATGATCGGCTCGAACGACATGTCGAACGGGGAGGATCCCTCCACGCTCAAGGGAGAGATCGAACATATTGTCGATACGATCTCTGCTAAGCTTCCTAGCACAACCGTCTTTGTCTCGACGCTGACCCCATTGGTGACCGGAGCAACAGGGTACGAGAAGATCCCAGCTGCGAACGATGCGATCAAGGCTGGTGTGGCTGCTGCGGCCGCGAAAGGTGAGCATGTGGTCCTGGTTGAGCAAAATGTCACTGTCGCCGATCTCATCGACGGAACCCATCCGAACGCCTCCGGCAACACAAGGATCGCTGAGGCTTGGTACAACGCAATGTCGGCCGACTCCGCGGCTCATGGCGGCCTACCGAGCGGGGCTTGGATGCCAATCTATGCAGGTGAAACTGCTGTCGCGGGCAGCCAAGGCAACGATGACATTAGGGGCAACGACGCCTCGAACTGGCTCTCAGGAGAGGGCGGCAACGACAATCTGTTTGGCGGGGCAGGTAATGATACCCTGATCGGCGGAGCGGGTAAGGATTACCTGTGGGGCGGCCCCGGCGGTGATACGTTCGTCTTCTTATCACGCTCCGACAGTGGGAAGACCATCAGCCAGCGCGATGTGATCATGGATTTTGAGCATCGCGATCGGGTCGATCTGAGATCCGTTGATGCCAACTCCCACCGTGCTGGGGATCAGGCGTTCAAACTAGTCCCACACTTCACTGGGACGGAGGGGCAGCTGCAATGGACCAAGATATCAGGCGGGTTCGTTCTCAATGGCGACCTGAATGGCGACGCAAAATCTGATTTCTCAATTGTGGTGAAGACGCACCTCTCGCAACTCCACTCCTACGACTTCTATTTCTAAAGCTCCAGATCCCCGGCCGGGGTAGCAAATGCGTCAGGTATACCTGTCTGCCAGGATACTTCCGCTGCACCATCTCCTGTGCGATGCCCCTGCTGAGGAATCGCTCCCAAGCCCGCATCAACTCACGTCGCTTTCCGACGGCCATTGATCGCCTGTACGCAGCCTCAGTCGCACTGCTTAAAATGGACTTGGAGAGAAAGTTGGAGCAGCTTGAACCCTCTGGCAAGCGCTGAGCATTGATCTCGAACTGATTTTCGCGATGGGCGAAAAGGCTGACGGGATGTGGGAGCGCAAGTGTGAATCCCACTCCCCCGCCCTATTCCAAAGCCTTCCCCTCTCGGAATTCGAACGGCAGTTACATGAGCAATGATCGTGCAGCCAAAGCCAATCGAATATTAAGCTTGGACGAGATTGGGGAATTGGCCCGCTAAGCAAGCGGGAAAGGCCGGCGCCACTGCTCCGCGCCGCGGCCGCTCTGGTGACTCAGGTCAGATGGATCGACCGCACTTAGACCCTGTGCCCGTTGTCTCAATGGCATGCGGACGACGGGCACGCGCTGTGGTGGACGCTTCCAGCCACCAAGCCACCCTATATCGGGTCGCCGCTTATCGAAGATTGGCTAAGCTACGGTACCCTCTGGCCCTGCATTCCTGTCCCGGATGATCCCGACGGTGAGGGCCCATAGAGGGCATCAGATCCTTAAGAAGAGGTGGCGCTTGAGCCAACCGGAGGCAGGGATTCTCTCCGAAATTTAGTTACTATTCATGGAACAGCAAAGCCATCAGCAATGTTGATGGTGCAGCCTGAATTCCCATGTCCGGGCGGGGCCGGTTCGTCAAGGAGATCACTATGCCCACAACCATTGCCATTGAAGCCAAGCCCGTCGAGGAGCGCGGGATCAATAGCGGCTTCTTCCATCTCTATCTCGTCAAGACGGAAACCGATGCGCAGGGTAACATCATTTCCGAGAAGGTGATCCGAGGCACGCTTGGTGGACACGGCAAGCTGGAAACGCTCGCCAATGCCGATCTGGCGACCTCGCCGGACCGAAGGGGGGCGGACACTCCGGAGGAGCGCCATCACACGGTGATTGATCTCGGGACGAGCAATCCCGAGGACGTGTGGACGATTATGGTGAAGCACGCTGTCGATATTGACAGAGCCCATCTCGACTATGGGTTCGACGTTTTCCGGGCGTTCCCCGGAGGTGACGTGAACAGCAACTCCGTTGTCGCGTCGGTGTTGCACACAGTCGGGATCGACTGGACCAAGAGCCTCCCGACCGGCATCAGCAAGTCGGACGTGCCTCTCTACGGCCAGCTCCAGTTCATGAAGGTGAACGACGTCCTCTACGGGACAGACCACAACGATACGGTGTTTGGCGGGGTTGGCAACGACCATATTTATGGTAACGGACAGGACGATCTGCTCGTCGGAGAAAGCAACAACGACTGGCTGCTTGGCGGCGCCGGAAATGATCGTCTCATCGGTGGGATCGGCGATGATCGCCTCTATGGCGGGACTGGAGCCGACATTCTCCGCGGAGAATCGGGCAAGGACGCATTCGTGTTCAACACCGCCCCGGATGGCACCACAAACCCTGATATCATTCGAGACTTTTCCGTTGTCGATGATAGGGTCTGGCTGGATCACACGGCATTCGCGAACCTGGGGCCGGAGGGCCGACTGAAGTCGTGGACTTTCTGGACAGGCACGGCCGCTCATGACGCAACGGACCGCGTCATCTACGATCGTGCCCATGGGGTCCTCTATTACGACCCGGACGGCACCGGCGCGGCTGCGCAGGTCGCGGTTGCCAAGCTCTCTGCGGGGCTAAAGATGACCTATGCCGATTTTCACGTCGTTTAGGGAGCGTTGAAGAGGGTTCTCACCTTACCGAAGCGCTCTCTTTGGTGAGGTGCGTGTTGTTGCGGGCAGCCGGCCGGTGTGATCGGTGGCTGCCTGCTTCGAAGTCGTCGGTAGGATCGTGTTGATCCTCTGGTCCAGTTCTCCACCGTGAGACTATCAACCCGCCCAAATTCGCTCTCGTTGTTGGTGACGAGGATGTGGTCAAGGCTCTTCGCGTAGACCGCGATCCAGAGGTCATGGTTGCCAATGCCTGCACCCCGCGCCGCCAGATCCAACCGGATGGTGCCGTAGGCGTTGTCGACATCAGGGGCCATCGGCAAGACCAGGATCAGGGCCGTTGACTCCTCCAGAATCATCATAGCCTTGTGAGGATCAGCGCTTTTCCGAACGCCATAGACCAATTCCCCGTAGGTCACTAGAGAGATGGCCGTCGAACCGGGCGGTAGCACCTTGAAACGATCCAAGACGAGCTTCGGGCGCTCCCGGCGAATGTAAATGCAGATATTCGTGTCCAGGAGGTAGCAGGGGCGGGCCATCAAAGACCCTTGCGGTCCTGAGGCGGGGTATCATCGCGCTCGAAGTCCGGAAGGTCGCAAAGAAGATCGAACGCGCGGGCCAGCGATGCAGGTTTTTCCCGCAGGACGATCTCGTCTCCCCGGCGGAAGATCTCAACCTCATCACCTGTCAGACGAAACTGCTTCGGCAGTCGGACGGCCTGACTGTTGCCGGATTTGAAAACCTTGGCCGTCGCCATGGGATGCTCCGTGTATCCGGACAAAGATGTACGACGAGCGCCGGACATGACAAGAGCGCAGTTCCCGCTCAATCCACGGGGGCTCCACTGTCTAGGACTGCTCGGCCTGGGCAGCAGCCCGCAGCGCGTCAAAGGCCTTAATGGCGGCGCTTCGCCGCGACAGGGCCCGGCGTTCATAGCGGTCCAACTGTTCGAGCCTCGTTCCACCGAAGATCTCCAACGTTGCCTCCTGGGGGCCGACCGATGTCGCGGCCTCAAGGGGTGAACGTGTCGGGTGATCTGGAGCGAGGGACAGCCTAATGAGGAGATCCGTCTTGGCGTGGCGAACCCGGAGCACGTCGATTGCGGCCTCTGCGACATGAACGGCCGCCTGTAGGACCAGAGAATTACCGTGATCCTCTCCGGCGATGGCTCGCGCCAGATCGGCAACCTCTTGGGATAATTCCGGAATGGCGGAAACTGCCACCGCGAGGCCGTGTTTACGGGCGTTGCGGGCGGATTGCCGCTTGCCGGCCGTGGAGCGTGGGCCCGTGCTGTGCTGCGCGTTGGCTCGGTTTGCTGTGATTTGCCGGGGCGAGGACATGGCGCTCAAACCGCGCCCGGTTCGCGGTCGGTGTCGATATCATCGGCGATCCTACGGGACTGGCGGATATACGACTCCCGCCGCCGCTCGATCTCGCCGAGAACCCGGTTCCGACGCGCCTCGATCCCGGCTAGCATGCGCTCAATCCGCTCTACCGCATCCAGCCGGTTGGAGAGCGCTCGCGCCATTATGGCATCGGCATCCAGGCCCAATCGGCGCAGGACCCAGTTGACTTGCATGACCGACCCGACGCTGCCAAGCCTGTAGCCAGTCGCAAGGCCCGAAATGCTGTAGTGGGTGTTGTTGATCAGCCCGGCGCCCGAGGCAGCACGCAAAAGGTCTTCCACCACACCCTGGCCCGCCTGGACCAGCATCTCCGTCTTGAGCCGCCGCAAGCGCTGGGCTTCCCAGGTGAGGTCAGTGATGTCCTTAACCCACATGCTTTCGAAGATATCCACTGGCTTAATGGCCGCGGTGATCCTGGACAGCCATCCATCATAGTCGGCCTCCTCCTCGCCCAGGACCAGTGGGCGCTTGGCAAAGAGGGATCCGAGATTGGCGGGACAGAGGTGGAGATTTCCTTCGTCCGGGCGGCGCTTCGCTCGCTTTGGCCGGGTCGTCTTCTGAAGGCTAAACTTCTCTGACATCATATCTCTTTCCCTGCTGATGCAGCCCCTCGCGAGCCCGGGTGATGTCCTGTCCGACGCCAGAGCCTCGGGTTGAGAGCGTTGCACGAACACGAATCCTTGCCCCGCCCGGAGGCCACCGTCGCAGGGTGAACCTTTTGAAAAGGTTGCGGCTCTTGGCCGATGCGGCACGGCGCAGGCAGATCTCTACAAAAATCTGTGGATCACGCGCACGCGCTGTCTGCAATGCCTGGATCGGCAACCAGACCCTATGTGGTCCGGTCAATGAGCGCTCGCGCAGGCCCGGTGCAGGGGCCCGTTTTGCTTGGTTTCTTAATCAAACAAGAGAAACGCTCGACTCCGGTGGCTCGGGGTGATTTGAACGGCACAACGGAGAAGACCATGGGCAGACGGTCAAAGCTGGTCGGCCTCACCTCATGATCTCCTAACCGACATCCGCTCCACGCCGCCGTGGGCAGACTTGAGTCCCTGGAAACAACGGCTCGCCCAGCAGATCTACGCGGCGCTCGGGCTGGATGGGCCCCTCAGTTGCCCGGAACTCGGCGCCTAGGCCGCTGCGGTTGTCGAAACCTTGAGGGACCTTGCCCCTTGCACAGAACTTGAAGGCATACTGGCGGTTCAGATCGTGCTCGCGCATCGCGCGGCCCCCTGACGAATCCCCCTGCATCTCGAGAGGGGCACCGTCGGAGCGGTCAACGCTGATGGCACTCTGCCTGCAGCAACTTGAGACGCTCGACCGACGCCGCGACAGAAACACGCCTTGTGCTCCCAAAGGAGCGGCATCATCGTGTGATCAGATCTCTGCGGAATTCGATGCACTGTTGCGAGAGATTGGAGGCTCCTCGGGTGCCCAAGAGCCGGCCAATGTCGCCTGAAGACTGCTGTCCCAAGCTTCATAGAAGTCGTGATCCAAACGGTTCTTGACTGCCATTATGAGAGAGTATGGTCGCAGTTTCCATGGGGGCAACGTTCGATATGAACCATCTTCCGAGTTGGCACCGGTACGAGTGCACGCGCGGACATCGCCCCTAGAGCGATGGCCTCGCCTCTACCAGATCCTCACGGGCAATCTGCTCGTCTCACTCTCGGGACGGCTTTGATGGCACGGTTGCAGAAAGCCCTGCCAAGGACTGATGGCGGAGCGTCACTCTCTCTAACAGATCATCCTCCCACGAGACCCAACCGCAACTGCGTGGGCGATTGAAGACGCCTTGAGCTTTTGGATGATCCCCTTGTTGTGGCATCTCGCGGCATCTTCCGTAATCCCCGACCGTGCTGCGATCTCCTGGTTGTTCAGATCATCGGCGACACACTGAAGGACCTGCCATGCCCGATGCCTGAGGGATTCGTTGTGTGGAGACGCTGGGGAATCCACCGGAGGCTCGACTTTCCGGTGCTTCATCCGTGCCACCCTATCACGAACTCTCCTCAGGAGCGTGTGTGCTTTCTTACAGAGGGCCGGATCGGCGCGTGCCATCCTTGATCATCGAAAGATGATCGCTGTGACACAGCAGGTCCTCTCCTTCATGCTCGGCACGGTTGTCCCTCTTGTCCTCGTCGACTGGGTGATCCTCCATTAGGCTGGATTCGACCATTGTCGGCGCTACCAGCACAGTGCTGCAGTCAGCTGGTACTTGGTGCGGCACGACGGACTGTCGCCGCTCCAGACATCCCTGAGGCTGGTTGGGCGACAAGCGTTGATGGTTGCGGTGCCGGCGGCCTCGCCGGTGCCATAACCCTGCGCCTTGCAGGCATGAATGGCGGCCTCACGACAGTTGAGCTTACCGTCATCGGAGAAGGCACACCGGCTGGACGCCGGAATAACGTGCGGTGAGAGGGGAAGGTCGTCAGCGGCGTCTTTGAGACCACGAAGGCTCGTCTCCATTCCGCGGCTGAACGCCTCTACTGGGGCGGCCGCCCATTCCAGCAGGGCCGCGTCAGGAGGCCGGGTGCAGCTTGCTCCCGTCAGGACGATCCCCAGGATCATGGGGAGGATGCCGTGCCGCTGAGACTGCATCAGAGCCTCTCTGACGTATCCACTGTTTCTTGATCCAAGGCATTCCATGGGAGCCGTGGCGGAGCAAGCTTGGCTGGAGCGGCAAAAAAGGATTAAGAAAGCGTTACGTGGGCCCAGGCCGTCCCTTTGCTTCGCCCGTAGGGTTACGCGAGCCGCCGTTGGCAGGGTACGGAGCTCAGACCGCCCCGGCGTGGCTTCGACTCTCCGCCGCTCATGGCATGACCAAGGATGGCACATCCCGGAGAAGACTGTTCACTGCCTTTAGGCCCGGCTTCAGCGGGAGGAGTTGCTTCCCCTATGGTCGGACCGGAGTGATCCTCCGTCGCATCATCCAGGACAAACAATGATTTCACAGTCTCGTCGACGTAGACTATGTAACCGTTTACATCATAGTGTCATCATTCCATCTTCCGTAGATGTGATCCAATCACCGACCAAGAGATTGAACGAGTCGCGGAGCTGCTCGCAAAAGTTGGAGGGAGCTGGTTTCCCGAACGCGCAGCTCCCGGCCGCAGACTGGTCTCGCCAGCGGAACGTGGCGCGTCTTATCCTTGCTGAGTTGGAGCGTGCCCGATCCGCGCAGCAGGCCGATGCATTGACGGTGAACCGCACAATCCCGGATGCCGCTGGGGAGGACCATGCTCCCAGCGCCATAGGCGCGAACCGGTTCTCCGTGGTAGCGACGGTCGAGTATTGTCCTCCGGTTGACCAATGAACCATCGCCTGCCGCGTTGAGAATCTCGATGATGATCGCGCCTACCTTGTGTCCATCGGGCGAGAGGTCGGATGGGTGTCCACCCATACCTTCCTGCCAATGAAGTCTTAGCCACCGAAGGATCCGCAGGCGGGTTGTTCTCCGGCGATGCTGCCCTGTTGGTCGCATCATAAAGGGTCATTCGGCGCTCGCAGACTCCCCTGAAGCATCGGAGGTGGATTCGAATTCTCGCACCCGATGCTTTCAGTTATTGACTCTGAGCATCTTTGCACACACCGCTGGCTCCTGCTTGTGCGTTCGATGCTCTCGTGGCTCCCCATTTGAATGGCACTGCTCCACCAGCCGCCCCAGCCCCAGCCATTCCGTGTCCGTCAGCATCACTCCTCCTCACCCAGGACGGGCAAAACACCTCCAGACACCGATCGTTTGGTCGGCGGGGGCAATAGAAGCGAGACTAAACTCTCTGAATTCACTGTATGGGGTCTGTCCATACCTCAGCATAACTTCTATTGGATAGTTATTCTTTAAAGTAGATTTTTAAACTACAATCGTCAACAATTGACTAAATTGCTTATTATGGTATCATTTTTCTATACTTAAAATGAATGACGACCATCAGTTCAAGTCATGTAGTTAATTATAAGCAAAGTCTGCTTTGATTGAGAGCTGGAGAGCTAACGTGAAGGTAGTCTGTCCTTTCGCGACTTATTTCCGCGCCCTCGCGAGGGGCTGTGATGCCCTGGGCAGGCTGCGCGTCTCACGCGAGAGGCATCGACGGATGGGCCAGCATGCCGCCTGCGCTGGCCTCGCCGGAGCAGCACGAACAGGCATCCTCAGGAACAGGGAGCCACTCCGATGACACCAGTCCGACGCCCACCCCACCCTCGCGACACGCCAGTGTCCGACCGGGCAATTCCTCGCGCAGGCGTTGCGACCGGTGCATCGCTCGGCATACGGGTGCGCCTCGTTCCCGCCGGCTCGGACCGAAAGAGCGAACTCGTTGCCTTGGTCCTATCCTGCGAGACCTTGCGCGCCGAATGGGAGCGCCTGTTGCCTCGGGTCATCGACGTATTATCCGACGAGGCGCAGTCCAAAGACGATGGCAGTTCCCCCTCATCTCATTCGTGCCGGAAGTGAGGGCCCTATGCCATTCGTTGAAATCGAAGACGTCGGCACAACGCCTCGCCGGAAACTCACCCCACACCGCCGGCTTCAGGTGTGGGAGATGACGAATGGCCGATGTGTGCTATGCGGCCGCAAGATCGACGGCGTCCGAGAGCGGTGGATTGTCGAGCATCTGCGGGCTCTGGAGCTTGGGGGCGATGACAGTCTGGATAACATGGGGCCGGCGCATGCGGCCTGCGCTTTCATTAAAACCCAGAATGATCACCGGCGAGCCGCGAAGGCCAAGCGGCAGAAAATTCAGCACATCGGTGCGTATGCCTCCAAGTGTCCGCTGCCCTGCGGGAAAGCCAGTCCTTGGAAACGCAAGGTGTCTGGTCAGATCGTTCCGCGCTGAACCATTTCGCTTGCCAGCGGCCTCGTTGCCCGTAGTGCCCGAGTCAATCTGTGCAATGAGGCAGTGGAATCCTTTTGGTCAACAGCGCTGTCGCCATCATACTCGCATTCCTTACAAGGGACGTCGCTCCTGTGCTGATCACACTGTCGACACCAGACCTCGAAGCTCAAGTCTCGGCCCACGGGGCTGAGTTGGGCAGCCTTCGCGATGAAGGCGGGCGTGACCTTCTGTGGGATGGCGATCCTGCATTCTGGACCGGACGCTCGCCCCTTCTTTTTCCGATTGTCGGACGGGTTCGCAACGACCGCATCCGCGTCGACGGTGCGGAGTACGTCCTAAAGCAGCATGGATCTGCCCGCAACTTGCAGTTCGAGGTTATCGAGGCGAGCGAGTCGTTCTGCAGGCTCCGGCTCGATGCGGACGCCACGACACGGGAGCACTACCCCTTCGATTTCAGACTCGATGTTGCGTACAAGATTGAGAACGGGCGGCTTCTTGTCACTGTTTCAATCGCCAATCTCGGCTCCCAGACTATGCCGGCATCCTTCGGCTTTCACCCTGCGTCCGTTGGCCCCTACCCGATGGCGGGTCTCGTGAGGCTCACGAGATTCGGTTCGAAGCCCCTGAAACAGCCCCCATCCGCCGGACTGTCGACGGTCTCATGGGATTGCTCCCTCACCCCAGCCCGGTCGAGGGAGATCGCCTGAAGCTGCGCGACGCTCTCTTTCATGAGGGAGCCATCGTGTTCGATCGGATTGCAAGCCAGAGTGTCTGGTACGGCGTTCCTGGCCAACGCGGGATCAAGGTCGCCTTCCTAGGGTTACCGCATCTCGGCATCTGGGCGAAGCCAAGCGCCGGCTTCATCTGCATCGAACCCTGGTATGGCTATGCCGATCCGGAAGGGTTCAACAGCGAGCTTTCCAGGAAGCCGGGCATTGTCCTAATCCCTCCCGGCGAAGCTCATATCTTCAAGATGACAGTTTCAGTAGCGGCGCGGTCGTACTAGCTTGATCAGACGTCGTGAAGCATCGGTATTGATCTCCAGGAATCTCTGTGCCTAAAGCCTCAGAATAAGCTACCTAGGCGTGCGTCGATCCGGTTGCTGCCTGTAAAGCCGAGACTGGATCTGGTGTGTCATTCCTCCGGCGTGCTGGAGGCGGCATGCGGCAAGATCGTCCAGTGGGGAACCATGAACGGGATGCTTGGTAGTTATTCTGTCAAAGGGCCAGCAACTCTACTGCCCCCATGCAGTACTATTGCAAGCAAGGTTGAGAACATGCTGACCAGCGTCGAACCGGCTCAGGCCGTACAAGGCCGTTCATATCGCCTGCAGGACGCCCTTGTGACAGGTCTGCCGATTCTCGGCCTCTTTCTGGCAAGTCGGGTTTTGATGTACCTTGTCTTTAGCATCAGCAAGTCCGACTTCCGGGCCGAAGTCTTTTCGCATTCTCTATGCCAATGGGACTGCAACTGGTACCTGTCTATCATGAACGGGTATCAGTTGAGCCCTTCCGGTCACATCCGGGGGGATGCTGCCAACTGGGCCTTCTTTCCTCTCTACCCGTTGATTTCCTCGGTCGTGGGAAAGCTCCTTTCCATTCCTCACCTTACGGCAGGCCTTGTTGTGTCAAACGCCGCAACGCTTGCTGCAGGTTTCACCGCCGGTATGCTCTTCCCCGACAGAAGAACGGTCCTGACCTTCTGCTTTCTCCTGTTTTTTGGGCCGCTCTCGTTTTATTTCGCTTCGGTATACACGGAAGGGCTCTTTTTTCTTCTCACCGTGATCTGCCTCCATTTGCTCTCCAGGCGTCAGTATCTGGCTGCGGCGGCGAGTGCCGCCCTCTTGTCCGCAACTCGACCGACCGGAGTGTTCATGTCGCTTGCTATCGTGGCCGGCGCCCTGCGTGACCATCTGTCAGACGGCTACTCCCTGAAATCCTTTCCACGTGTAGCCCTCGCCAACCCGCAACTCGTCTTGGCAACTTTTCTGGCACCGATTGGGCTGTTCATTTACATGACATATCTCTACGCTCATATTGGCGATGCACTGGCCTTTGCTCACATCCAGCGAGCGTGGGAGCACCAACTCTATAACCCTCTGAAGTTGCTCGCTCAGGGTCTATCGTCAAAGGACCTGATGAGAGTGGAAACCGGCGCGGAATCGGCGGAGTGGGGTGCACTCTGGGCTCTGATCGGGCTTGCGCTGACAGGCTATCTCGTGTGGCTGCGTCGGGTCCCCGAGGCAGTTTTCACCTCGATCTGCATCATTCTCCCCCTCGCCACAGGCATGGCTGGTATGGCCCGCTACGTGGTTGGCCTAGCGCCCTTCGCGATTGCGGTTAGCGAGTTCATTGCCTCTCGCCGTATTCTGATGCTGATCGCGCTGCCCATTCTTGGGCTCATCGACGTGCCGCTGCTTGTCCTCTGGGGACAAGGCGCAAAGCTTCTGCCTTGAGCTCGAACAATGCCGATTATTTCCCGCCGCACGTGGAACCTGATGCTCTACGGAGCCGCCACCGCTCTTGCCTTATTCGAGCTGTCGGTCCTTGTCATGGCGCAAAACCCTCAGGTGAGCGAGGCTTACAAGGCTTATTACATTACTCGGACAAGCGACTGCTGGCGTCGCCCTTTGGTTGCCTATCCGCTCGGCAAACGTGCCGGACTGGCACTGAGTGACCTCAGGAGAAGTTCCACCAATTACCTGGGATGTGGCTGGCACATTCCGGACCAGTGGGGCATCGGAACAAAGGGCGCAATGGCCGATTTGCAGTTCCGCCTCGTCCCCGTCTCGTCGGATCTTGTTTTGCAGGCCGAGATCCAATCTCTGATGGGCGGGCCGCCAAAACAAAGCACTCAAGTCAAAGTCTTCGCTGATGACATCCCCGTCGCAACCTGGGACTTGCCCGTCACTTCCCAGGTTATGACGGCGCGGATTCCGCAGGGCGTGACTGAGGACGGACAGGTTCAAATCAGATTCGAGTTGATCGATCCCACTTCCTCATCCGAGAACAAAACATCATTGAGGCAGCCCAGGGATATCATGGGAATTCGGTGGTTTTCTCTGAACCCAGTGGACTGATTATTCTCCATTGCTCTGCCTGCGGGCGACCAAGGCGGCATCCATGGCAGTTGTGAAAGACGGGAGCAATAACCTATTGCCATAGCCACTGATGTGGTCTCCATCGAGGAACAGCGGCAAGCCATCACGCCAAGCATTGCACTGCTCCTCCGGACAGAGGATTGGGTAGGGATCCCAGACGCTGACGCCCGGCACCTGACGGGCGATTTCGGCAAATGACCTGAGCACCGGCTCGCGCAACGTGTCCAGCAACTCGCGCGAGATCGAAAAACCTTGAGCACAAATTGGATTTGTCCGATTGAACCAGTCGGCGCAGCGGAATGGCGGTGCCTTGAACAGCGGCTTCGGTGCTTCGAAGACAATGTGAACGCCGCGTTCGGCAAGCTCTCTTAGGTTTGCGACTGCGTGGGCGATGGCCCGCTGGCGGCCCTCATCAGCACGAGCTCCCAACATCTCGTCCTTGGCGCGAAGCTCCCCGAAGTAGATCCATTGGTCGGAAAGGCGCGCAAGTCGCAGGGACGGCAGAAAGAGCACATCGCCAGGCTTGGCTCGGGTGTGCAGGTCGCGCAGAGCCGCATCGGTGGCCTGCCGGCACCAGGGAATCTCGATATCGCGCGAGGGCTGCAGGCTAATGACGGGACAGCCGGCATTCGCATAGACATGAACGGGTGTTCCCCGGCTTCTCGCGTATTGTTTGAACAGCCCCTCATACGCCATCGCATGAGAATCTCCCATAGCGTAGACGCTTGCCTCACCCGGCGCAGGTGCGTGAATGCACCCCTTGGCGCTAAAGGTCAGCAGGGATCCTCCCTCAATTCGCTCCCGATCGGGGCGATTGCTGCAGCCCGCATATTCCGAAGAAGGCGGAGTCGTATCGGGATACCAAACAGTCGGGTTCCGGCTAACCACGCTGAGAGACAGTTGGGATTGGTGACCGCTTACGCTCTTGGCTACGAACCACGCGCAGGCGATGGCCACGACGCCTCCGGCGACAACCGCGCCGTGGGGGAGATACCGGAGACGGCCGCTCCGGCGAATGGGCGTTTCGATAAACCGCCAAGAAGCACCAGCCAGCAGAAACGCAAGGACGAGCGCCAGCACCCGAAGCAACAGGCTCTCCAGACCCCATGTCCAGCGGAACAGCACGAAGATGGGCCAGTGCCAGAGGTACAACGAATAGGAGATCTTGCCGGTGAAAACCAAAGAGCGGCCGCTGAGCACATGATGCAGGTGCCGCTGTTCAGGATGCTGATGCAGGCTCCAGATAACACCGAGCGTTCCCAGCACCGCCGGCACAACGCCGGGCACCGGGGACTGTTCTGGTTTCGAGAGGACGAAGGCTGCCAGCATGATGAGCAATGAGCCGGCCCCGAGAAGGCCACGTAGGATGCCAGGGTGCTCGCCGCTCCTTGATGGCTCCGGCTTGAGAGCCAGAAGCTGGTATAGCAGGACACCCGCCGCGAGTTCCCAGAACCGGCTGGGGGTCAGGAAGTAGGCCCGGGTCGGGTCTGTCTGCGTCTGCCACCCACCCCACGCCAGTGAGACGAGCACGGCAAAAGCAAAGAGTGTGACGGACAGTTTCCATCCCCTGCCGTTGGCAAGCCAAGCGAAAAACATCACCGGGAAAAGGACATAGAACTGCTCTTCAACCGCCAATGACCAGGTGTGGGCGAACGGGTTGAAGTCGACTGTCGGAGCGAAGTAGTCGCGGCCACTTTGGGCAAGAACAAAGTTACTGAGGCCGAAAAAGGCGCTGAGGCCCGTCTGCTGGTTGACCTGACTCAGCCAGGACGCAGGAATGAAGAGCACCGTCAGGCAGATGGTCACAAGCAGGCAGACTGTCAGCGCCGGGAATATGCGTTTGATGCGCCGGGCATAGAAGAAGCCAAGAAAGCGGAGGAATCCCAGCCTCTCAAACTTGGCGATCGAGGCGCTGACGATAAAGCCGGAAATGACGAAGAACACGTCGACGCCAACAAACCCGCCTGGCAACCATGGACCGTGGAGATGAAATATCAGAACGGAAAGTACGGCCAGCGCACGGATGCCGTCAATATAGGGATAATAGTGAATGCGGTCAGGAGGATGCGGCGATGATCTCATACTTTGTCTCAAATGGGCGAACAGTCATTGTGACTTACCTGAAGTTTCAGGTTTTGCTTCATCCGATATTCAATTTAGGTGCCGGGCAATACTGCACGGCCCATCGGCGCGAAGAAGACCTGACCATGCTTTTCGACCAAGCGCATGGAAAACCTACTGCACGATTGCGGGTGTGGGTAGCTGCCGCCTGGTGATCTCTAACGTTGCCAGCCCGCGTTGCCAGCCCGGGCGGCGGGAACAGGAGGCGAGCTCAGATCAGCCCCGTCCATCTTCGAGCCCTATTGAGGGCAGTCGGCTTTCCCGCTGATAAAGAGTGGTAGCGACATGTCCAAGCGCGCGGTATCCAATAAGTTGGCACTCACCATCAGGTTAAGTCACAAGGACTAGGAGGATGCCAGTGGTGCTCTCCAGAATGCGTCGAGCATTGGCGCGGGCCCTATGGCCGGACCCGACCGCAAGGCTCGAGGACGCGGTTCGAGGCGGGATCGCAGCTCTCCGGACGGAGACAACAAGGCTGATTCCCCCTCGTGAACTGCTGGCGCTCCCGCGAGATGAGGCCGAAAGGCTCTCGCGGGAGCGCGTGCGCCCGTTGTACCTGGGGGATCATCGCGCTCTGTCCACGATGCTCGCTCGCTACAAGTTCTTCACCGACACCCGCGATATCGGCTTCGCAACCCATCTCCTCACCGACGGCTACTGGGAGATGTGGCTGACCCAATTTGTGGCCAAAACTGTGACGGCCGGGATGCTCGTTTTGGATGTCGGTGCGAACTTTGGGTACTACTCGGTTCTGATGGCCGATTTGGTCGGGCCTGACGGCAAGGTGATCGCCTTCGAACCGAACCCTCGTGCCGCTCAGGCCGCTGAAGCATCGCTCTCCGTCAATGGCTTCAGAACGCGCAGTACCGTGATCCAAGCCGCGGCCTCTGCCACGGCTGGGACTGTTACATTCTGTGTTCCGCGTGCCGATCCGAAGAACGCGACGATGGTGCCGGAGGGCTATACCCAAACCGATGCCGATATCTTCACCGTGCCAACCGTCACTCTCGATGAGGTCTGCCGCGACCAAAAGGTCGATTTCATCAAAATCGATGCGGAAGGCGGCGAATATCTGATCTTCCAAGGGATGCCGATGATCCTCAGGCGCGACCGTCCCAAGATGATTCTCGAGTTCAATGCAGCCCGGGATAACGCGGCTCCGCTCTTACAACTGGTTCTCAAAGCGTATGGGACGTTAAAATATCTCGGGTTTGACGGCAACGTTCATGAGGTCTCGCCGGAACGCGTTATGTCGGAGCACTTTGGCGAGGATTGGCTCCTGTTCCTGGAATAATCACTTCCTGCTAAGAATTTGCGGCGGTAGGCTTCCATCTGATCACGGCTGATGGCCAGTTCTGAAGGGCTGCCTACCGCCTATAGAGGCGAACCGAGATGCGCCTTGTTATTCGGGCATGGCAGGCGCTTCGGGCCATCCCTCGGCGATCAGGAACAAATGAGAGCTTGCTCGAGGTTCCCCGAGAAGCGTCCCCTCTAAAGTTCGAAAGCCAATATCCCATGAAATGGAAAGTGCATCGGTCCCGTCATATCTTCCGTGACCGGTGGGTGTCTCTGCGGGCGGACGATTGTGTGACGCCGTCGGGTGTGGAGGTTGCCCCGTATTATGTTCTCGAATATCCGGACTGGGTGCATGTGGTCGCCGTCGACGCCGGCGATCACGTCCTGCTCGTCCGACAGTATCGGCATGGCTATGGCGGCCCGACCCTCGAGCTCCCCGGCGGGGTGGTGGATGCTTCAGACGACAGCCCCGCCACGGCAACGGCCCGCGAACTGGCGGAAGAGACGGGCTACGCCGCCGAAAAACTTCGGCTTTTGGCGAGCCTCTCGCCCAACCCGGCAACCCACACGAACCGCGTCCATGTCGTTCTGGCCCAGCCCGCCTTCTGCGCGGGGCCGGCTACCCCGGAGCTCAGCGAGGAGATCGCCCTCGTTCGCGTCCCTGCGGCCGAAGCCGTTACAATGGCCCTGGGCGGAGACATGGTCCATGCCCAGCATGTGGGGATGCTGATGATCGGGCTAAACGCCGCGAATCTTCTTTAACAGCCGTGTCAGATCTCGGCTCCGGACAGGTCCCCATCCGGAGCCGGTAAGGTCTGCAGTTTCCCTTAGCGTCCGTAGACGTCCTCGACGCGGATAATGTCGTCTTCGCCCGTATAGCTGCCCACCTGGACCTCGATGAGTTCCAGCGGGATGCGGCCTGGATTAGTAAGGCGATGGATTGCCCCGATCGGGATGTAGACCGACTCGTTCTCGTGTACGAGGGTGACCTCACTGTTCACCGTCACCTCGGCGGTGCCGCGCACCACGACCCAGTGCTCGGCGCGATGGTGATGCTTCTGCAGGGACAGACGCCCGCCGGGCTGGACCATGATCCGCTTGACCTGGAAGCGGGAGCCTCGGTCGATCCGCTGGTACCAGCCCCAGGGACGGTACATGCGCAGGTGCTCGGTCGCCTCGGGCAACTGCTTGGCCTTCATCGAAACTACGAGATCCTTCACCAACTCGGAGCGGTTCCGGGAGGTCACGAGCACCGCATCAGGCTTGGCGACCACGATGACATCATCGAGTCCGACGACGGTTGTCAGGATGTCGTCGCTGTGAATGAGACTGTTGCGGGACTGGACCACTTCCACGTGGCCGCGCAAGGCATTACCGGCCTCATCCCGGGGTGAAGCGTCCCACAGAGCGCCCCACGAGCCAATATCCGACCAGTGAAAGGAAACCGGCAGGACCCCGGCCCGTTCGGTGCGCTCCATGACCGCATAGTCGATCGAGGTCTTGGGCGCCTGCCTGAAGGCCTCCTCATCAAGGCGGATGAAATCGAGATCAGTGACGGCGCGTTCGAGCGCGTTTCGGGCTGCGGCCAGGATCTCCGGCTGGAAACGCTCAAGCTCCTCGATCATCACGTCGGCCCGGAACATGAAGTTGCCGCTGTTCCAGAGGAAGCCCTGGTCGATATAGCTCTGCGCCGTGTCCGCGTTCGGCTTCTCGACGAAGCGGTCAACCCGGTAGGCCTCGGTGCCCTTGAGGCTCTTGCCGGGCTGGATATAGCCGTAGCTGGTGGCCGGATACTGCGGCACGACACCAAGGGTCATGATGTAGCCCTGGCGAGCCGGCTCATACGCCACCCGGCAGGAGGCCGCGAAGGCGGACGGATCATCGATGACATGGTCGGCCGCGATGACGAGGACGACCGTCTCGGGGTGAATCCGGGCGGCATGACAGGCCGCCACGGCGATGGCGGCAGCGGAGTCCCGCTGGACGGGCTCGAGGATGATATCCGCCTTGGCCCCGATCTGCGCCAGCTGCTCGGCGGCGATGAACCGGACGTCGCTGCTCGACACGATAGTGGGACGGAGGAAGACCTCCGGTGCGCTCACGCGCTGGACAGCGGTCTGGAAAGTGGAATGTTCGCCCAGCAGATCAATGAATTGCTTCGGCATGCTGTCGCGAGAGGCTGGCCACAACCTGGTTCCGGAACCGCCGCACATAATCACAGGTAAAATATGGTTGCTGCCCTCGCTCATTTCCGGCCCCTCATTAAAACGTGTCCGGCCTCGTAAACACCGGTTAAGCCGACGTCAACTCAACAGTAACGGTATTCTAAGCAAAGGTGATGAATAGAATGCGCTTGGGTGCGACGCTCCATCGCACACATCTGTGCCCTCCCGCGCAGCGAAGTACAGGCTGTGACTGTCCCGATTGGCCCCCTCTTGGGGGTGTGATCTCCCGGGATCGCGTTTGGCGATCGCAGGCGCATCTACCATGCCTGAATGGACATAGAGGTTGATCCCGGCACGCCTCTGGAATTACGGATGCTGGGCGCACCGAAAGCTCGCTTGAGGGTATGATAGACGAGTTCTCGCCGGGCATCGGGAAAACTGAAGGGCAGAGGCAGAGCATTCGCACCAAAGCATAGTAATTGTAATTTCTTGCTCGCACGCATGCGCCAAAAATATTCAAAAAAGTCGGACACAACAATGAGTTTAGAAATAATAGAAGCAGAACAAAATCTAAATTCTGAGCGCCATAGGGTTGTTCTTCATTATTGGGGGCGTCGTGGAGGAGGTTCAGTTGTTACATTATATTTGGCGCACTACCTGAGCAACTTAAGTCATCCTGTTGACATCACCCTATCGCTTGCGCAGCAGAACGATAACATCGAGGCATTCAGAACGAGTGACTTTCCGGTCACCACGATTGATCGCCCTTCCCTCTCCTCCCTTTGGCGGCGGGCATGGTCACTGCCTGGTCAGTTGGCAAGGCATGCGGATGCATTGGCATCTCTCAAGCCGGATGCCGTGATCATGACAATGAACTCGCCTTTTGCATGGCCCTTTATCCGCCTGCTCCAGAGGCGAGGTTTGAGAGTCATCTATATTGCTCACGATGCAGAACCCCACCCGGGCGACTATGCCGCTACTTGGCAGCGGGTGACGCAGGATATGCTACTGAAGTCCGCCGACCGGATCGTGGCTCTGTCAAGCTGCGTCGCCCAACGCTTGGCGGAGAGGGTCCCGGCTTCTCGCCGCAAGACTTCAGTGGTCCCTCTGGAAGCTATCTACCCAACCAAGCGCTTGCACCTGCCGGAACGGCAATCCCCGGATGAGCCTATCCAACTCCTCTTTTATGGACGTCTACTGCCGTACAAAGGCTTGGATCTGCTCGCCGAGGCCTTGCAGCCTTTGAAGGCCGATCCTCGATGGCGGCTGACCATCGCGGGTTCCGGCCCCCTTGCCTCGGACGTCAGGGAGGCATTTGGCCAATGGCCGCAGATTGATCTGAAACTCGAGTGGATTACCGATCAACGAGCGGCAGAACTCTTCGCAAGCCATCATCTGCTGCTCTGTCCCTATGGCGAGGCCAGTCAGTCTGGCGTCATTGCCGAAGCCCTGACTTGGGCTATGCCAAGCCTCGTCATGCCGACAGGCGCCCTACCCGAGCAGATCGGCCACGGGGCTGCCGGGGTCATTGCTCCAACCATGGATGCCGAGGGCTTCCGCCAGGGCTTGCGGTCGATCCTCGACCAACCGAGTTCTCTCGGGGCCCTGTCACGCGGGGCTGCCGCGCTCTTGGTTGAGCGCAGACACAGGGAGGATTGGTTGAAGGTCATCCAAGAAACGGCCCGCTCCTGAATAGAGGTCTATTGCCTGCCGCAAAGCGGTCTTCCGGTTTTAGTGAACCGGCTGTCCTCTCATACGTTCACCTATGGCTCAGGTGAAATTTCTCATTGTGTGCAAAACGAATTGGCGCCCTGCGCGAAATCTGGAGAGGAAAATGGGTCGTCGGGCTCTTGTTCTGGTACTGATTGGAATGGGTTTGCTTGCGGCGAACACCAAAGCTCAGGCTCAGGCCTATGGAAGCTTCGTGGAAAGCTGCACTGAAATCGAACAGCGTGGCCCGTATCTGCGAGCGTTGTGCCGGGATGTGTATGGCCGCTATGTGCCGTCACAACTCGATTTGAGGTACTGCCCGAGCGGCCAGGCTGCGAACCGAAACGGCCGGTTGGCCTGTGAAGGTGGCTCGCGCCGCAGTTACCGCCGCTATGATGATGAGGATTATGGCTACCGTGGCTATGACCGTTATGACCGTCCTGCGCCTCGCGGCTACTATACGCCCTATTAGCAATTGTAACTGTCACTTACCGCGACGTTGGGGTTTCCGGCCCAATAAGACCATTGGGCCAAAACGATTCTGTGGCAAGGCTTAGAAACCGACGAGCATCAGTCGGCACTGTTCTGGCACATCTCTCTGCTGCCCGCAGTGGGTGGACCTCGGCGCCCTAGTTAGATGCCGATTGACATTTGTTTGAGACGGAAGGTATGAGCGATTCCCGACAAGGGTTAAATGATGTATTATAACGATCACATTAGCTTGCCTCGCCGTGTCCTGCACAGGGTCATGGCCCTTTATTACCAAGCACTCTATTCCCTGTGTTCCGTTCCCCGTCGTCTTCAGCACGTCGCCCGCCGCTCATTTTTCAAGGGCATCGACCGCCTCAATGACCTGCTGAACAGAGGCACGCTCGATCGCGTTTCCGATCCGGATGGCGCAATTCGCTTGGCTTGGGCGAGGTCGCCGGAGCTCCACTACACGAACCTAGGGGATGCCCTTAGCGCAGTCATGGTCACAGCTCTAAGCGGGCGTGTCTGTCGCAAGGAGAGGTTCTTTTCGTTTAAGGAAAGAATATTCGCAGTCGGGACAATTGCCCACAATGTTCGTGGGGGAATTGCTCATGTCTGGGGGACTGGCTTGGACGCCAAATATAATTCCTTCGACCCTGCTCTTGGCCGTTTCGCCGCTCCCCCCCACACCAGAGTTTGCGTCCATGCCACCAGGGGGCCTTTTTCACGGCAGACCTTCCTCGAAGCAGGAATCCCTGCGCCCGAGGTCTACGGCGATCCTGTTTGGGTTCTCCCTTCGATTTTTCCGCCCGCGAAGGAAAAACGGTGGGACTTGGGCGTCATTGTCCATGTGACGGAACTCACAGAGTTCGCCCCAAACGCTCAAGCCAAACCGCACTTTGCGCGCTATAAGGTTCCTCCAGAGTTCGGGGATAGGGTCAAAATCATTAACACGGTGGTCGAGCCAACGTTGGATGCCATGATGGAGCGCATGGAAGAGATTACATCCTGTCGGCGAATTCTCAGCGTAAGTCTGCACGGCCTCGTCTTCGCAGAAAGCTACGGCATCCCCTGCCTGTATTTCGACCTTGATGGCTCCAACACCAGCAAACGGGTCAACCTTAACGAGACCTGTCTGGATCATCGTGTTCGTGATCTCTACGCGGGCCTTGGGCGCAAGGACATCACCGTGTATGGCTGTGAGCGCACCCAGCCAACGGATTGGAGCATGGCCATGGCGGAGATCGACAGGCACTGGCGCCCCGCTCATTTTGATGCTGGCCCTCTGCTCGATGCCTTTCCCGTGCCGCTGGCATTCGACCCGCGACGCGGAGAACTCTACGGTGATTTTGACCTATTGCGGAAAATCAAGCTCTAACCGTATTCCTGGGTGGCGCGGCTCCTTTTCGCGGGGTACACCTCTGGCGCAAGCTCAGCCGAGAGCAAATTGCTTTTACCGTTCTCTGATAAAGGTCATGGTCGTGTTACAGATCCGCTATTCCACGTCCGGAGGGTGTCCGCTCCGTTACCACACCTGCTCCTTGGGTGATGCACCAGCCTCCGCTTCAGTCTTCTCCTGAATGCAAGACGTACGTGAGGCTCAGAGCACTATGACCGAACCGGGCGTCCTGATTGATGGCTCACAGTTTCTCAGCAAGACCGCAACTGGGATCGGGTCCTATGGGCGAACACTCGCCCGGACCCTGAAGGCCTCAGGCATTGGAGTGACCGTCCTTTATGGGCAGAAGGCGAAGCTCCCACGTCAAGCCTCGTCACTCAGCCTTGCCGTCCAGGTCTTCGGCAGTCCGCAACTCCCTGGCAGCCGGTGGACCCGGTTGCTTCGGAATGCTTCATTCCTGGCTGGCGCTTCCCTCGGATTATCAAAGCGTGTGCGGCGCCCGCTGAAAGTGCCAACCCAGGGTGTCGACTTGGATGCCTTCGAGCCGGCATTGCCGTCGGTCGACCATGTGCTGAATGAGTCACGGGTCTACGAACGTGCCCATTTGTATTTCACGCTCAAAGAACGTTTCATGGAAGTTGAGGTACCGGAAGGCATCGAACTTGCCCATTGGACGGGACCGGTAGCGCTCAAGGCCCGGAGAGTGCCGAATATCTATACTCTGCACGATCTAATACCCCTTCAGTTCCCTTACTTCATCATCGACAGAGACGCGCATTCGCTTCGACTCCATAACAGGATTGCACGGGAGGCAGACCACATCATTACGGTCTCGGAAGCGTCCAAGCTCCACATCATGGATCTCCTGAACGTCCCTGAAGACCGTGTGAGCGTGACCTATCAGCCTGTTCCTACACTCCCCAAAATCGAGCATGCGGAAGCAGCGCGACTGGTTGAGACAATCTACGGTGCCGAGCCCGGCAAGTATGCCTTGTTTCTCGGTGCGATCGAGCCGAAGAAGAACCTCAAGCGCCTCATAGAGGCCTTTCTCATGGCCAACACCGGCATTCCATTGCTGATCGCCGGGCCGAACGGCTGGCTGAATAAAGAAGATTTGGAGCTCATCGACACTGTAGGCTCCCAGCACGTGCGCCGACTGGGTTACCTGCCACGGCGCCATGTGACGGCCCTTCTGCAGTGCGCTCGCTTTTTTACATTCCCGTCGATTTACGAAGGCTTCGGACTTCCCGTCCTTGAGGCAATGCAGCTTGGTGTCCCGGTCCTGACCTCAAACACGAGTTCGCTGCCTGAGGTCGCGGGCGACGCCGCCGTGCTTGTCAAACCTCTGAGTATCGATGAGATGGCGAAGGGAATCCGGGCACTCACCTTTGATGCTGACCTGAGAAGCGAACTTTCTCGCCGAGGACCTTTGCAAGCGGCCAAATTCTCTGAGGACCTGTACCGGAGCAGGTTGTTTGCGGCCTACAAGAAAGTTGGAATATCCGTCGCTGGAGCGAGTTGATATTCGCTTCCAACGAGAACGGAGAGACGAATGTGGTATTGGCACATCGCGTCGCCTGATCTGAGGTGTACGGACCTGAATTCAACGACTCGCCTATTCCGTGAGAGGATAGATTGAGAAAGCTGGCAGGCCGTGATTTGATCCTGAATTGACAGCCATGTTCTTTAGAAACATAATAACTTAACATTTGACTCTTGTTGCGACCATTTTATGGTTGACTCACCTGTTGGCGGGCGCGCATTAACCGCCTTTGTTATCCATTCAGTCAAACCGAATCCTATGAATGCCAATCTGGCCTTGAAACCCATAGATAAGCCCGTTGGCCTTTCCGCTCGCCGCCGGACGCCAATTCAGCTGGCTCTCGATGATCTCATCACAGGATGCAGAAGCTGGTGGCTGTGGAGCAGCATGGCTTGGCAGGATATCCAGCAGCGCTATCGCGGCTCGGTGCTCGGGCCGTTCTGGCTCACCATCAGCATGGGCATCATGGTGATCGCCCTGGGCGTTCTCTATTCCGCCATCTGGCATCACGAAATCAAAGAGTTCCTGCCGTACCTGACCTTTGGGATTCTGTTCTGGAACCTGATTTCGTCAATCATCAGCGATGGCACGACGGCCTTTGTGCGAGCCGAGCACATTCTCCTCCAAGTCAAGATGCCGGTAACAGTCCATGTGCTCCGAAGTGTCCTGCGCAACCTGATCATCTTTCTCCATAATTGCGTCATTGGAGCTGCGGTCCTAATTTTTTTCGCTGTGCCACAATCGCTCTACAGCCTTGTAAGCGTGGTCGGCCTTGCTCTGATCCTGGCAAATGGGTTTTGGTTCACATTCCTCATTGGGATGGTCTGCGCCCGATTTCGCGATATCGGCCCAATCGTCGGGAGCATTGTCCAAATTGTCTTTTATCTGACCCCAATCATTTGGATGCCGGTCTCCCTGGGCAATAAGTTCTGGGTGATGTATTTGAACCCAGCCTATGCATTCATCGAGATCGCTCGCGGTCCGCTGCTGGGTCATTCAATTCCTTGGCCGGTTTGGGCGATGGCTTTCGGGGTCACGATCTTCGGCTATCTCGTGACGTTCCTGTTCTTCACCCGGTTCCGGGCCCGCATCCCCTTCTGGGTTTGACACGATGTCATCGATAACCCTCTCGAATATCAGCCTCCGCTTTCCGCTCTACCGTGACAGCAGCCGCTCGCTCAAGCGCAGCCTTTTGCAGGCGGGAAAAGCCATGTCTCGGTCTCGGACGATTGCAAAGGACGGCTCGCACACTGTCGTGAATGCGCTCAACAACGTTTCATGCCACATTGAACATGGTGAGCGCATTGGCCTGATTGGCACCAACGGGGCCGGCAAAAGCACGCTCCTGCGTGTCCTGGCTGGTATTTACGAGCCGACTTCGGGGGATATCGATGTTGATGGACGCGTCAGTGCACTTCTGAATATCGGTCTTGGTGCAGATCCTGATGCAACAGGATACGAAAATATCCTGTTGCGCGGCATCTATATGGGGCTCCACCCGTCTGAGATTAAGAAGCTGGCCCCTTCGATTGCCGAATTCACGGAATTGGGCGAGTTCCTGGACCTGCCTGTGCGGACGTACTCATCGGGTATGAGCATGCGCTTGTCCTTTGCCATCGCAACAGCCCTGCAGCCGGACATTCTCCTGATGGACGAGTGGATCATGGCCAGTGATCGTCGGTTTCTGAACAAGGCGCGCGATCGCGTCGACAGCTTTGTGTCGCGCTCGCAAATCCTGGTTCTTGCTTCGCACTCCCCCCAAATTCTGGCTCAGTGGTGCACTCGCCTGTTTTGGATGGATAGTGGCGTCATTGTCATGCAGGGAGAGACGGATGCCGTTCTCAAGCAGTATGAAGCCGGCGACCCCCCGATCACGCGGGCGAGCTTGCTGAAACGCACATCTGTGTCGTCCTAACGCCGGTCCTGCCCGCACGGGTGCAAGCGTGAACTCTGGGAACCATTGATGCGACGCCAGATCCTGAAGTTCGCCCATCTCCATCTCTGGCGACGACTGCCCCGCAGCGCCAGACGGGCTGCCTTGCTTCATCTTTCATCCTGGCTGGCGCCTCGCATTACAGCCGAGAGCAAGGCCCTTGCGCCTATCATCGTGGTTGGTCCCTTGCGAGCAGCTTCAGGTCTTGGAGAAGGTGCACGGGCGTGCCATGACGCCCTCAAAAGAGCCGGTCTCCCCGTCTATGGGATCGATCTCACCCGGACTCTTTTGTATGATGATGACTATACCGACTTCACCTTCAACGATGGGCGCGAGCTCATTGGAGCGGGTACGCTTTTTCTGCACGTCAGCGCTCCCTTGGTCCCACTCGCCCTCCTTCGTCTTGGTCGGGAGGTCGTCACAGACAAGCATGTCGTGGCGCACTGGGTCTGGGAGTTGCCTCAGATGCCCAAGGACTGGAGCTTGGGCGTCCCCTTTGTCCACGAGATCTGGACACCAAGCCGCTTCGCCGCGGATGCAATCCGCACGATTGCCGGCGGCCGGCCGGTGCATGTTCTGCCTCACTCCATAAGCCAGGTGGCTTCATGGTCGACACAGCGAAGCAAGGCGGCTAGCCAGCCATTCACGGCGCTTGTCATCTTCAATATTGCTTCGAGCTTTGAGCGAAAGAATCCCTGTGCAGCCATTAGCGCATTTCGGCAGGCCTTCGGTAATGATTCAGGCGCGCGCCTGATCGTGAAATACGCAAATGCTTTCGCCTACCCCAAGGCAATTGCGTTGATGAACGAAGCGGCAGGCAATGCTCCCAACATCATATTCATTGGCGACACTCTTGATTTTGCGGGAGTGGAGGCCCTCTACGCGCAAGCGGACGTCATCATGTCCCTGCACCGCGCCGAAGGCTTCGGCCTCGTCATCGCCGAGGGGATGCTGCGGGGGATCCCGGTCATTGCAACCAACTGGTCAGGCAGCACGGACTTCTTAACCCCTGAAACGGGTGTACCGGTCGGCTACAGCTTGATCCCGGCCCATGACCCGCAGGATACCTATGAACATCCGAACATGTCTTGGGCGGATGCAAACATTGATGAGGCCGCGCAAGCTCTTCAAAGACTCCGGGTCGACCCTGGTCTCCGGATGAGGCTCGGCAACGCGGCTCGAACGCGCGCAGCCGAACTCTTCTCACCCGACGCATATGCAGCAAGGATCAGGGAACTCCTCGCGTTGACATGATCTCACATGGCGCAGCCAGTTCTGATACAAGGCAATCCGCGCACTTGGGCCAGAGATCAGCGTGTATGCTGTTCCGCCACGGCAAGCCCCCACTCGAGCAAGCTGTCAGCACGCGTTTGCGTTTCCGCCTCGACATAGACGCGCAGTTCTGGCGCATTCCCCGAGGGACGGAAATGGACGACCTCGCCACTCTTGGCCGTCAGGCGGAGTCCGTCACGGTCATCGTATCTATCAACGCCTCCAAGCGGTGCCATGACTTGGGAGAGGAAGTCGTTCTCGTCCCGGAGCCGGGACACGAACGCCGCACCCTTTTCTGTGGCGACGTTCTTGAGTCGATTGCTGGCCGCGGCTTTGAAGGCAAATTCAGAGGCAATCCTCGCAAGCGGTCGATGCTGTGCGATGACTTCGGCCAGGACACAAAGGATGGGCAGCATGGCATCCCGTGTCGGCAGCGCTGCCAGTTGACGGCCATCCTGGATAATGTCCGTACCCAGCAGGACGCCCCCATTGGCTTCGAAACCAACAATGGCGCGAGCGCCCAAGCGGGCACTCTCTGCCATACCTTCGATCACATAGGGCGACCCTACCCGCGTCCGGACGACCCGTTTGAATACGCCTGCAGCTTCCAGCGCTGAGTTGGATGTAACAGGCGTTACGATTGTATCAGCCCCAAGAAACCTTGCGGTGACTGCGCCGACCAAATCGCCACGCAGGAACGTGCCGGTTCCATCGGCAATGAGAGGCCGATCGGCATCCCCATCGGTGGAGACAATGGCATCGAGGGTCTGCTCGCCAGCCCATTGCCGCGCCAAAACCTCATCTTCCTTTCGCAGGGCTTCGGTATCCACCGGAATGAAGCTCGTCGCCCGACCGAGCGCCACGGCCCTACCGCCGAGGGACTGAATCACGTCGACGATCACGTCCCGGGCAACCGAGGAATGCTGATAGACACCTATGGTAAGCCCCACCAACGCTTCCGGGCCAAAGAAATCCGTATAGCGTGTCTTGTAGGCTTGGAGCAGATCCATGCTGGGTGCCGCCACATTCTTCATCACCACGCCCTCAGGCACGGCTTGAATGTTCAGCTTGGCGTGCCATGCGAGGACGCGCTCCTCATCCTGTTTGTCGATTTCCCCCTGCGCCCGATAGAATTTCAAGCCGTTGCGGTCTTCCGGGATATGACTTCCGGTGACCATGATCGCAGGCAGGCCGAAGCGCATACCATGATAAGCAAGCGCAGGCGTGGGAAGAGCGCCGCAATCGATCGCGACGAGACCGGCCTCCTGAATGGCAGCGCAGCACAGCTGCGCAATGCTCGGACTGCTGTGTCGGAGATCACGTCCAACTAGCACTCGCCCTTGGGCGACGGCAGCCGAGCCGTCCTCCTTGAGCATCTCCGTGAACGCGCGAGTATAGACGAAGGCTGGAATGCCGTTCAGCTCCGTCACAAGACCTCGCAGCCCACTGGTGCCAAACTTGAGGGACGTTTCGTTCATTTTTGGCCCTTCTTCGAGGCAGTTTCGCCTACGTTTACGTCGACAATACTCAGTTGTTACCGCAACTGGCTATTAGCTATGCGCTTCCGCCTTTTCGATCAGTTGCATGCTCGCCCCGATCTTTGTTTGCTGAGAAAACGGACACCCGGCAGCTATCTTGGCTTGATGAAGATCCTTCTTCAGAAGAATGTTCTTCAACTGCTCGACACTCTCAGCCCAAGTAAGCCATGGCATACCCTCAGATCGTGGATGGCGCGCCTCAGCAAAGAGCAAGAGCCAACGTTTGATCGCATCAACGAGATCCCCTGATCCGCTTCCGTTGAAATAACTGGCGTACTCGCCTGCGACTTCGCGAAACACCGGAATACCCCGTGCAAGGATCGGGATGTTGTGCCGTGCAGCTTCGATCAGGGGAAGCCCGAAGCCCTCACCTTCCGAGGCTGCAATCAAGCACGCAGAGGCTGCATAGATCCTCTCCAGATATTCGTCGCTTACACCCTTTAACCAAAAGAGGCGGCGTCCCTGTTCAGGATGGTTGTGCAGCTTATCGACGATCTCCGGGAGAGTTCGCCGCTGTTCGTGGGGCACCCCTTTCCATCCCTCGGCGCCAACGATGACCAGATTCGCCTCAATCCCCTCGAGCCAAAGCTGCTCAAACGCAGCTAGGGTTTGCAAGTGCCCCTTTCGTGGTTCGATGGTTCCGACCATCAAAAAGCTAGGTATAGCACCGATCCGCGCGAGAATGTCTTCAGCATCGTCTTGCATGCCCATCGACAAAGTGGCAGCCGAAATATCGGCCCCAAGATGCAGAGCGATGATCGCCGGACCTGATCCCGCGCAGAGTTGCTCACCCTGTTGCGCCAGCCAAGATGAAAGATCGTCTGCCACCGCCTGAGAGATGCAGATTAGTTGATCGGCATTGGCAGCAATTGCGCCAATCCACCGAGCATGTGTCTCATCCGAGTGGCCAGGAAAGAATTCTGGTCTAAGTACTGGCAGGAGATCATACACAAGGAAGTTGATCTCGACGCCGCGTGCGCGCCAATCAGCGTAAATCCCATCCTTTGCAGCAAGAGTTACAGCGCTTGGATGGTAGTCCGGACTATAAAAGATATCTCCAGACGCTGCATTGACCGCTGCGTCCTCCAGTGCTCCACCGTCCAGGGAAAGTAACTTGGCCGTATACCTACGGGCATAGCGGTACTCCCACCCATTCTTCGTTTGAACAAGGTAGACTGGCTCAACCCGAAAGCCTGATGGCGGGTTATGAAGCAACTCCAGGATCTGCGCCCGGACCACGCGTTCGATCCCTGTTTTGAGATCCGTTACGACATTCGCCGAGACGTCAACTAGCAATTGGCGCTGAGGTTGACGCCAGGGCAAATTAAGGTCGAATGCACGTGATAGCGCAACCCACTCCTGCTCATCCTGTTGCGGAGCCTCAACGTCAAGTAACGCGGTCAATGCCCGCTTCCTGACTGTTTCAATGCTCTGGTGAACAAAGTTTTCAATCGCGGCATGGTACTGATCGGCGACCGACCGCGGAGAATGGTTCGATCGGACATAAGACTGCGCCTGCTCTCCAAGCATCCTCCGACGTTCTGGATTGGCGCGCAAAGCCTCAATCTCCACCGCCAGCTGAGCGTCCTCGAAGTCGTCCGACAAGATGATCGTGTGATCCGCCGGCAGCTCTGCCATTGATCCATGAGCATTCACGATTGTTGGCAAGGCATAAGACATGCAATCAAAAACAGCAGCTGATGTCTCTCCACGCGACTGAGTCCTCAACTGAACTGCTGCATCGGCCGCAATAAGATATTGCTGATACAGCTCGGGTGCAGCGAAGCCAGTAATCCGAATGCGCTCTGCACCTGACGCGTTGCTGATCATGCGACGCAACTCGGCCCCATACTCGCCTTTGTCCTCCTGCCCAACGAAAATCAGGTAACAGTTTGCATCTTTAGAAAGTCCCGAACCAACCCAAGCATTCAACAAGCGATGATTCAGCTTTGTCGGGTTCATGATACCAAAAGAGCAGATTACGAAATCTCTTTCGCCAATCCCGAGCGCCGCGCGCGCAGCCTTACGGTCGCGTACATGAGGGAGACGCCGCAGAAATCGGACTACTGCCCAATCGTCGGAAACGTGAGGCCCATAAAATTGCCGGGCCAACTGCCGCGAGTGATCACTGTGAACGATAATCCCTTGGGCGCTTTGCAAAACGGGAAAATTAGCAGGGTACTTCCACATCAGCTCCGTAGGATGTGCTGCCTGCGCCCGCTCATAAAGAGCGCCAAACCCATGTGAATAATATAGGGCGCGGGTCCAAAAGCCTACCCAACCCGAGTGCAGTTCTTGATGTGCGAGTACGCCACTCAAGAAGAAGTCGTGCAGCATCACAACGCCTGGATGAAGCTCCAGAAGTTCGAACATATGTTTGTGGAACGGCGAGTTCCCAAAATGATAAAGAATTCGGTCATAGTTTCGAGCATTCTGTCTGAACCAGTTAAGATCACGGACCGCGCAATTCGCCGTAATCCACGCATCGTTGATCTCGTGCTGATCCACAATCACGTCGATATCGTAGTGCCGCGCCAACTCCGGCAGGAGTTCCGCGCTGTAATCCGAAATGCCGCTGCGCTCTGGAGGAAGTGGCGACAAATAGGCCAAGCGAGGTCTCTCATCAGGTGCAGCTTTGACCTGGTACGTTTGAACTTGCTCCCGCGTATTGTCATGGTCTTCGAAAGCAGCCCATGCTCGCCGTGCACACTCATCCCAGCTGAAAGTACTCGCCTGCTTTAAGCCTCCCTCAGCGAGACTCAGCCTGAAAGCCTCATTGGTGAGCACCTTGTGCAGGCTGGCAGCAATTTCCTTTTCATCACCAGCAGGGAACAAGGCATCTTCACGACCAATTAGTTGACGGACCGAGGAAGTATTCACTCCGATCGTGGCAACTCCGCATTGCATAGCCTCAAGCGCGCACAAGCTGTGACCTTCGCCCGTTGAAGCCAGGCAGTATGCTGTGCAGAGGTTGTAAAGAGCCACAAGATCGCTGTTCGAAACAGATGCCGCAATAGCGAAGTCATCACTACCTAGGCTCCATCGCAGCGCTTCGCGCCTGAGGGCATCAACTTCGTCCTGAGAACTGACGAGTAGCAGCTGGTAATCCCGCTTCACTATGCTGGGCAGTTCTGCGTAGGCCTTAAAGATGCCCTCTAGCAAGCCCTCCTGCGATGCTGCCGTGGCAGTGCACATCACGAAAGACCGCGTTAAGCCGTATCGCTGGCTTAACGCTCGCGTTTCTTCCTCGCTGAGTGTGATTGGACGGAAGACCGTATCCGCAGCGACTGAGATATTAACGACTTTGTCCGCAGGGAGTTGGAGATAGTCAATCGCCTCTTGACGAGAGGCATCGGAAGTCGTCAACCAAAGGCCGGCCCGGCGCAGGCTGGCCAGTTTCCGCTGTTGAAAGGCCCCACTGCCCTGATACCCTAAGGATGAGTGCAGCTTGGTGATCGCAGACTCACTATGCAGTGTTACGGCTGTTCGCTGTCCATCCGTCAATGAGCCGATTGAGGTGAGTGCGTTATCGACCGCACCTTCAAAAAGACTGGAAACGTGCACCATGTCAGGCTTTAAGCTTGCGATGAAAGCCTCACGCAAGATCTCGCCAGTGTTGCGCCTCCAAGTGTTAACCGGATCATTATACGCCACAGGGGTCGGTGCCGTCCAGGTTACAATCCGTTCCTGGGGGAGCAGAGTGCTGAAGGCCGCCCGCGTTGCTCCAACAGCGTCTGGAAAGGTGGCATTGAGTGCAATCCAAATTTCATGTGTGCCCGCGCGACGGACCATAGCTTCGGCCATGGCTTGCGAATAGCGCCCTATTGGCCGGTGCCTGTTGGTGCTTTGGGCCCCTTGCAGATCAAATACGAGTTTCATGACGCTAAAACTTTCGACAGTAGCGATCTTATGTCAGTACAATCGCCCAGTGGTTCCTGTGCCATATTCATTCGCAGCGGACTGGTTCGCTTTGCGGAAGCGTCAATAGCGGCTTGTCCGCGTGGATTGGCGCGCCTGCACCAATCGACGATAGATCCGCCGCGCCCCTTCCGATTCAGAACTAAGATCCAATTGCCATGTTGCTATGAGGGCGCGGTTCTCCGTGTCAGCGGCAAGGTGCGTCGTGGATCGCTCACCTTTCTCTACCGCACCGTTAGATCCACTGGTTGCGCTCGAAGAACCAACGGGTGTTACCCAGCGGTTTCTCAATACTGGAACGTGCACTAGGACTCGCCTTGCCGCGCGGCGGGGACGGGACCCAGGCTTCAAAGTGATCCAAGCCCATACGCCACGTGCAACCCATCCTGCGCTGCGACTGATGGATCGGAGCGGCGCAGTAACCTGCCAAGAAGTCGACTGATAAACGGCAGCGAGTTCCTGCCTGAGGTTGGAGATTTCGGCCTCCTTGGTCTCAATGGCCTTGTTTTTTGAAGACAGTTCACTTTCGAGCATGGTGCGGAGACGCTGTGTGGCTTTCGATACTTCTGTTGTTTTTTCGGCCTGTCTCACCAACTGCTCTTCCTGCTTCGCTACTTGCTCAGCCTGTCTCGCCAATTGCTCGTTTTGCTTTGTTAATTGCCCAGTCTGCTCAGCAAATTGCGTATCGAATCGAGTGACGAGTTGGTCGAAAGTCACGCCGTAGTCAACATCAAACGCCCGGCTGGCAAGGGCCATTACAGATTCTTCGCCGGATTTTTGAGCGACAATAGCGTAGTCCGGACTTACGCCACCCAATACATCGTTGAGCGAAACCCTGGCGGATTTCAGCAACTCTGGCCTTTCTTGGAGCCTTATAACCTTCGTCCGGGCAAAACCAATGTGTGGCGGCAAGAAAGAGAGCAACTCAGGCGGCAGTGGGTGGTGATGAGTTGGATCCAAGTAGAAACTTGTCCCAGCGACCCTTAAATTCTCTGGATTAGGCGTTTCCAATATGAGCAACCCAGCAGGCCTAAGTACGCGCAAGGCCTCCTGCACCAACTCGAGCAAGTCTGCAAACGGCAAATGTTCTGCAATATGAAAGCCGGAGACTACGAGTTGGCTAGCATCTGGCAAGGCTTTTAGGAAATTTATAGCGTCTCCCTTTGAAGCCTGAAGCCCTCTCTCATAGCAGGCTGCAAGCATTCCTTCATCGAGGTCGACACCATGGGGCGCAAACCCCCTCTCGGAGAGCAACTCGAGCCACTCACCTCGACCGCAACCCAAATCGACGACACTGCTGGTGGAATAAGCTGTTTTGAGGGGTTCAATGAAAGGCAAATAGACCCGCAGACGGGATTTTATTAGCTCTCTGGAGCCACGGTATTTTTCTTCAAAAGCTCGGTAGAAGCCATCAGATAAGGAATCCATTCCATTCTCCACGATAGACCTCGCCAATCCTGAAGGCCGTTTAGAGCCACCTGCGCCTAAGAAGCACTGCTTTATCTAAAATGTAGCTCGCTAACGCAAATATGTTTTTTCGACACGTCAATAGACAAGATTTCGTACGCTGTATCATTCCGTGCAGCTATCTACTATCCCTCGGCTCACTAGAAACGAATCCGCAACATATCTGCCTGGGCTGACCATCTTCTGAAGATCTCAGCCTTTACAGAACCCCGGGGTATGAAGCCATATTATGCGGACCTGTGCCTGAACCAGGATCAGCGTAAACGCATCCGCCAATCGTCTAGAACAGCGGCAAGCGTATTGGAGAAAGCATACTCCGGCGCCCATCCTAAGCATCTGTGGGCCCGAGTTGAGTCACCGATAATACGTGGCAGGTCGCTGGGGCGGAGGCGCTCTGGGTCTTGCTCAACAGTAATCTTCAGTCGACTCTGTGCTAGGAGATGCTCCAGAATTTCTGCAATGCTCCAAGCGCGGCCCGAGGCTATATTGAGAATAATGCCTCTCTCCAACGCCTCAGAGGACTGGACTGCAAGCGCATAGGCGCTGGCAATGTCGCGGACATCAAGGAAATCGCGCTCCGCATCAAGGTTACCAACCCGAATAACCGGTGGGGCAAGCCCCGCTTCGATCATGGAGATCTGCTTTGCGAACGCTGAAACGACAAAGGCGTCCGTCTGGCCAGGTCCGGTATGGTTGAATGGACGCAGACGCACACATTTTAGCCCTCGCCTTGCGAGTGCCCCAAGGGCAAGGTCCGCTGCTGCTTTGCTCGCTGCGTATTCATCAATCGGAGCGAGCAGTGCGTCCTCCCCGACGGGCAGACCGTCCCTCGCGCTGTCCCCATAGACCAGTCCTGAACCCACATGAAGAAGCGAGCACTCAGGGGCCTCACGCAGGATTGTCCGCGCAAGGTTGAGAGCACCTTGAACATGAACTCGCCAAGCAGCCTCTGGGTCAGCGCTCACGGCAGCAGGCGCAGCGATGCCGGCCAGGTGAATGACATGCGTAGGAGCATAGCGGGTGATGGCAGCCGCGACGGCAGCGGAATCTACCACATCAAGTGCCTCGACAGGGCCATGGACCGGATGCTCACAGGCCTCTTTCGCTGTTGCAAAAAGCCTGACACCGGGCCCGCCGATGTGCCGCAGTGCCTCGGAAACGTAGGGAGCGACAAAGCCCCTTGCTCCGGTGATCAAGACCCGCATACCGTTATTGCCAACTTGGGATCAGAGGTGCTCGTGGCGCTTTAAGCGAACAAGATCAGCCTCTACCATTTCGGCGACCAATTGCTCCAGTGAGGTTTCAGCCTCCCAGCCCAGTTTCTGCTTCGCTTTCGCAGGATCGCCAAGCAGGACCTCGACCTCTGCAGGCCGCAGATAGCGCTCATCAACGACGACGTGGTTCTCCATTTTGAGCCCTGCTTGGGCGAAGGCGAGCGAACAGAAGTCTCGGACGGACACGGTGCGTCCAGTCGCAACTACATAATCGTCAGGCTTCTCCTGCTGGAGCATTAGCCACATAGCCTTGACATAGTCCCGCGCGTGGCCCCAGTCCCGCTTGGCATCAAGATTGCCGAGTGCCAATTTGTCCTGCATCCCGAGCTTAATGCGCGCGACGCCGTCTGTGATCTTTCGAGTGACGAACTCAATCCCGCGCAGGGGCGACTCATGATTGAACAGAATGCCGCTCGACGCATGAAAACCAAAGCTTTCACGATAGTTCACGGTCATCCAGTGAGCATAAAGCTTGGCCGCTGCGTAGGGCGACCGTGGGTAAAAGGGCGTCTTTTCCGACTGCACAGGCTCTTGGATCAAGCCATACATTTCTGACGACGAGGCTTGGTAAAAGCGAGCCTCGGGACAAACGATCCGGACAGCTTCAAGCATGTTGGCTGCGCCGAGCCCCGTCACAGTCCCAGTCAGGAGCGGCTGCTGCCAAGACGATTTCACAAAAGATTGTGCAGCGAGGTTATAGACCTCGGTGGGACGAATCTCCTGAAGAACCCGGATAAGGCCTGACAAATCAGTCAAGTTGCCGTCATGCAGCCGAATTTTGCCCGCGACCCCAATCCATTTCAGTCGCGCATCAACGACATCAGCAGACGCACTGCGGCGAAGCAAACCATGAACCTCATAGCCCTTATCGAGCAGAAGCTTCGAAAGATAAGCCCCATCCTGTCCAGTCACGCCTGTGATCAGTGCTCTCTTTGGACTCATTGTTCAGCATACCTCATGTTTCAGGTGCTATGCACACTAATGGTACGCGCAAGGTGCGACTATGGGCCTGTTTATCAACCAAAGCCCCACAAGCGCGGCCCTCCGACCGTCGTTTCCAAAGCAATCCACTCTGTCTATGGTGAATTCGGAACACCCTCTGGTGCGGAGGGCACATACAATGCGGGTTCGTGGCATGTCAATGTCGTGAGAACTGAGTTCGCCTCCATGTCACAGAACCGACAATACGCGGCCATCCAGAATCGAGTATGTGTGGCATTGCGCCTCTTGATGAAGGTCGTTTGACTTGCCCCGAGTTGGCCGCCCCTCAGTACCGAGGAGCGGGATAGGCTCGTCCGATTTTCAATCTTAAATACAATAATTTATTTTCTGCAACCAGAAACAGCAAATAGGCAATATTCTTTCGTATCACGCACAGCGCACCCCAGCGACGAACTCAGGATGCCTTCTTGACTTCCGGTACGAGAGCCACGAGAGGAACCCGTAAGGCATAAAAGCCGAGGGCGGACTATTGTGCAAATGGGACGAGGATTGCCGTGCAAGGAAGCTTTAAAGATATCAAAGTTCTCGTAACTGGGCATACCGGCTTCAAAGGCGCGTGGCTGACGGAATGGCTTAAGCGAGACGGCGCCATCGTGACTGGTCTTGCCCTTCAGCCAGAGGCGACCTCCCCCAGTTTGTTTGAAGCTGCCAATATTGCCAACGGGATTGCATCCAACTTTGGTGATATCCGGGTTTGGGACACCGTCCGCGATGTCATAACAGCATCACAGCCAGAGGTCGTATTTCACCTTGCAGCCCAACCACTGGTTCGCCGCTCATACCGTGACCCTCTTGAGACGTTTGGCACCAATGTCATGGGGACCCTCCATGTCCTCGAAGCGGCTCGCAACTGCCCGAGCGTTCGTGCAATCGTTTGCGTCACCACCGACAAGGTTTATGACAACGTCGAATGGGCTTGGGGGTACCGCGAGAACGATCGGCTTGGAGGCAAAGATCCGTACAGCGCCAGCAAGGCATGCACGGAACTTGTCGCATCTAGCTATATCCAAACTATGCTACCCTTAGCTGGCGAGATCCGGCTTGCGACAGCCCGCGGCGGTAATGTGATTGGGGGAGGAGATTGGTCCGAGGACCGGCTTATCCCCGACATCGTTCGAGCAATCAATGCGCACCAGCCTATAATCCTGCGCAACCCCTCCGCTACACGCCCGTGGCAGCATGTGCTTGAACTCGTGCGTGGCTATATTGTCCTTGGACGCAAGCTCCTAGACGGGCACTCGGAATCCATAGGAGCATGGAATTTTGGGCCAGAGCGCGAAAACGAGATCAGTGTCGAGCACCTTCTGCGGGAGTTTCAGCGCCACTGGAGAGAAGAGCTTCCCATTGAGATTCATCGATCTCCCTTGAAAGAAGCCCACTCTCTTCGCCTAGATATCTCGAAGGCACGATTTCGTCTCGGCTGGGAACCGATCCTTAGCTTGGATGAGACAGTTGCCATGACTGTGGACTGGTATCGACGCCATCAAGTGGGTGAGAACGCGGCACTGCTCATGGCTGAGCAAATTGCCGCGTATCAAGACAAGGCTGCGGTATGACCCTCACGACTGCTCTTGTCACAGGCGGCACAGGCTTCATTGGTCAAGCGCTTTGCTCCCACCTCACCCAGATCGGTGTCAGGTCGACTCTTCTGATACGTAAGGGGCGGCATAAGCCCGAAGGTATGTCTGTCATCGAAACGGCAAGTCTCGATAAGGAGGCCATTGTTTCGAAGCTGTCTGAACGCCGTTATGACGCAGTATTTCATCTTGCTGCATATGGTGTAGCCCCGGGCAGTAGGGACCCAATCACAACATTACAAACCAATGTTTTAGGGACTGACGCAATCATTCATGCGGCGGCGGCAGTCGGTGCGCGAGCCGTTATTTACGTCGGGTCATGCTCCGAGTATCACGAACCGCAACCGGGAGTTCTCGTCAGCGAGGACGCGCCGTTGGCAAGGGCGGGCCTGTATGGTGCCTCGAAGGCAGCCGCGGGGCTGTGGGGCCGAGCGCTCGCCCAACATCTTGGCATCCACTTCCAATGGTTGCGCCTGTTTAACGTGTTCGGTCCCGGTGAAGCAGAGCATCGACTTATTCCGTCCATACTTCGCAGTATGAACCATGATGAGCCTGTCGCTCTATCTCCAGGCGAGCAGGTTCGGGATTTCTTATACGTTGAGGATGTTGCAGAGGGCCTAGTGCTTGCCGCAAAAGCCGCCTTCGTGGGACACACAGGCCCTTTCAATCTCTGCTCAGGCCAACCTATTACAGTCAGAGAGGTCGCACTTGCCGCGGCTGAAGCTTTGGGCAAACCAAAGGACCTGCTCAACTTTGGCGCTCTGAGCTACCGCCCTGATGAGTGTTTGTGGCTTGTTGGGCGGCCAAATCGATTTCAAGATGCAACCGGCTTCAGGCCACGAGTATCGCTCCGTGCGGGGATTGAAGCAATGATCGCCGCGACAGGCCAAAAGAGATAAGAGGAGCCTGGGATGGACCAAAAGCGTAAAATCTCGATCTGCGTTCCTGTCTTTAATGAGGAAGACAACATACTACCGTTCTACGAGCGGATCCTTCCAGTAATGGAGGCTCTAAATGAAACCTTTGATTTCGAGATCCTCTTTACTGACAATCACAGCACTGATGCCACGTTCGAGCGTCTTGCCGAGCTCAGCCTGCGCGATCCCCGCGTCCGGGTACTCCGGTTTTCCCGGAATTTTGGCTTTCAGCGTTCCATTCTGACCAACTATACCAATGCCCGCGGCGACGCCGCGATTCAGCTGGATGTTGACCTCCAGGATCCGCCCGAGTTGATCGTAGACTTCGTGAAGCACTGGGAAGAGGGTTACAAAGTCGTTTACGGCATCCGGCGAAGCCGTCCGAACGAAAGCCACTGGCTGCATGGGGCCCGCAAGCTGTTCTATCGCTTAGTTGACTTTTTGAGCGAGGATGAACTGCCACATGATGCCGGAGATTTTCGCCTCATCGACCGTTGTGTCATTGATCAGCTGAAGCTTGTTTCTGATCAGCAGCCGTACCTGAGGGGGCTGATTGCATCGATGGGTTTCAAGCAGATTGGTGTTGTGTATGATCGCTCTGCTCGGGAACGCGGCTCAAGCAAATTCAACTTGTGGCGACTGTTGGGCTTGGCGCTCGACGGAATTCTCCATCACTCCGTTGTCCCTCTGCGTATCGCAACTGTTTTCGGACTTATAATGTCCAGCATCGCGGTGCTCGGAGCCCTGTATTATTTTGTTGGAAAACTTTTCATTCGGACCGACTGGCCGGTGGGTCTCGCGAGTACGACAATCCTTATCCTGTTATCCATTGGTATGAATGCCTTGCTTTTGGGAATTATAGGCGAGTATATCGGCCGTATCTATAAGAACGTGAAGCGGATGCCGATCACAGTTACTGAGGCGACCATTGATCGCCTTGCCTCACCTCCGCTGGATTCGGCACATCGTGAAACGTCAGTCCGCTTGGTCACATCGGACTCCCATTAAACGCTTGCTTGTGGAATCGGAAAGAAAACAATGAAGGTCGTAATACTCGCTGGTGGCTTGGGCACCCGCTTGGCGGAAGAGACGCATGCGCGGCCGAAGCCAATGATTGAAGTAGGGGGGTTACCTCTACTCCTGCACATTATGAAGATATACAGCCATCATGGGTTCAATGACTTCGTGGTTTGCCTTGGGTATATGGGTTATTTCGTGAAAGAATACTTTTCGAACTATGCCCTGCACCGGAGCGACGTTACCTATGACTTCGCGACAGGGGCAACAAATTACTTCAATAGCGTGGCTGAGCCTTGGCGCGTCTCCTTGATTGACACGGGTCTACACACCATGACAGGCGGCAGACTTCGTCGAGTCCGAGAGTTTATTGGCAATGACACATTCATGTTGACCTATGGTGACGGAGTTGCCGACATCAACATCAAGGATCTTGTCGCCTTCCATCGCAGTCACGGACGCTCAGCAACCGTAACCGCCGTACAGCCGCCGGGACGCTTCGGTGCTCTAGAGCTCAATGATGTGGGGACAATCAAGGCCTTCCGCGAGAAACCTGCAGACGAAACGGGATGGATCAACGGTGGTTTCTTCGTTCTAGAGCCGTCTGTACTTGACCTGCTTAGCAGCGATGAAGACGTCTGGGAGCGCAGCCCGCTTGAGACACTAGCCGCACAGAACGATCTTGTAGCATTCCGTCACTCGGGTTTCTGGCAGCCTGTGGATACCTTGCGCGAGAAGAAGCTGCTTGAAGAGCTTTGGACAACCAACAAGGCGCCCTGGAAGGTTTGGGAATGAAGATGGTCGCCATGCCGTCAGATCAAGCGAGTGCGTCCAGCCGGACTAGTTCTGCCTTCAGCCGATGGCTGAAGCCCGTCATCGGTCTCGGGGTCTCTGCTTTCTTTCTGTGGCTGGCTCTTCGGCGTTTGTCCGTTGATGAGACATGGCAGGCGATCACTGGGACCACGTGGTCACTCATCCCATGGGCTGTGTTGAGCCTTGGAGTTGGCTACGGCGCACGCATTGTTCGTTGGTGGATGATGCTCAGGCCGGCAGCTCCCGAATTGCGGATTAAAGAGGTCGGCGGTCCATTCTTGGTGAGTATCGCCGCCAACAATGTCTTACCGCTTCGGATGGGTGACGTCCTAAGGCTATTCGCTTTTAGCGGCAGGCAGGGTCTCGAAGCCGGACGTATCGGTGGGACTCTCGTAGTGGAGCGCCTTCTCGATTTGTTCGCTCTGCTTGCGATTTTCGCGATCGCCCTGCCGCTTGCCGCCACTGGCGAGATCAGCCGGACCATGACCCGTCTCGCCTCATGGGCGGCTGTCGCCGGTGCAGTTGCGGTTAGCGGAGTATTTCTGCTGCCTTTGATTGAACGCCTTGTTCTCAGCCGAATCCGCCATCTGGATGCGGTGCAGCGGTCATCTCTTGCACGCAGGGCGTTCGGAATCGTGTCGATGTTAGTCGATACGATTGTGCGCTTGGGACGACCATTCACAGTTTTAGCATTGATCGCGCTTTCAGCTGTAGTGTGGGCCTTCGAAGGAGGCGTTTTCATTATTGCTGCGAAAGCAACAAGCGTTCCACTCGGGACTGGGCCTGCATTCTTCGCTCTGGCAGTTGCTACACTTTCGACTCTCCTGCCGAGTTCTCCGGGCTATATCGGTACGTTTCATTTTTTCGCGATTCAATCGGCGATCGCATTTGGGGCAGCAGAAGCGAATGCCGCTGCGTTCGCAGTATTAGCTCATCTCTTGCTGTGGGTCCCGACCACGTTTGCCGGCCTCGTAGTATTCGTAGCTGGGAGCTTCAAATCCGGTCAGCGGCAACTAGGTGTCATTGCCCCTTCGCCCGCACGTTCAGATCAGTAACCTTTGGGAATTCCAATGTCTCAGACTTCACCGCACGTCGCCATCATTGGCGGTGGCTTCACCGGCTTGGCGGCCGCGCTCAGATTGCTGAAGAGCGGCGCAAAAGTAACAATATTCGAAGCCGATTCCTCGCTAGGCGGACTTGCTAGCGGCTTTGATATTGGTGGTCAGATGCTGGAACGCTTCTACCACCACTGGTTCAACAATGATCGCTACGTCATTGATCTGGTCAAAGAGATTGGTCTTGAGGACCAAGTCGTGCTTCGCCCAACACGAACTGGAATGTATTACGCGAAGAGCTTCTTCAAGCTGAGTAGCCCTCTAGACCTGCTTAAGTTCTCACCACTTAGCCTCCTTGACCGGATCAGACTCGGCACGGTCGTGTTTCGTGCTCGTGCAGTCAAAAACTGGATGAGCCTTGAGGGCCTGACTGCAAAAGAGTGGCTTATCAGAATCTGCGGCGAGCGCGTTTACAAAGTCGTTTGGGAACCTCTGCTGGTCGGAAAGTTCGGACCCTATGCCGATGAAGTGTCGGCTGTCTGGTTCTGGAAGAAGATTGCTCTTCGGGGCGGCTCGCGTAGCTCTGACGGACGAGAAGTCCTCGCCTATTACCGCGGTGGATTTGCAGCTCTCGCAGATGCTCTCGGCGATGAAGTCCGTAGGCTCGGCGCAGAGATCCGCCTCAATACTCCCGTAACCGACCTTGTCACAGATCAGGGACAGGTAAAGGCGGTGCAACTCGGCACTGGAGAGCGGATTGCTGTCGATTCAGTTTTGGCTACACCGGCACTGCCCCAAATCGCAGACCTGATCGAGAATCACGTCCCATCCGCGTTTGTGGAGCGCCTTCGGCGCGTGCGTTACCTCGCCAATGTCTGCTTGGTGCTCGAACTCGACCGCAGCCTTTCTGAGACATACTGGCTGAATGTCGGTGACCCGTCGTTTCCGTTCGTAGGCATCATCGAACATACGAATTTCGAACCACCCGAGTCCTATGGTGGCAAGCACATCGTTTACCTGTCCAAATATCTGCCACCGGAAGACCGTCTCTATCGCATGTCCAAGGACGAGCTGCTGGAATTTTCTCTACCCCACATCCAGCGGATGTTCCCTGAATTCCAGCGCTCCTGGATCGTAGGACATCATGTTTGGCATGCAGATTATGCTCAGCCCATCATGGAGCGCCAGTATTCTAAGATCGTACCGGGTATGGAAACGCCCCTGGAAAACCTGTTCATCTCTACTATGGCTCAGGTATATCCGGAGGATAGAGGGACGAACTATGCAATCCGCGAGGGGCGTGCCGTCGCTGATCTCATCATGAGAAGGAATGTGAGACCAGTTAACAAAAGACAGCTATCGTCCGCTGTTTAGATCCCGTCGAGAGCGGTTACGCGGGGCACAGCGGCCGGTGCGTTGTCTATGCTCTGGTCGCAATCCATTGGCAAGCCGCCTCGATACTCGGTAGATATAGTTCCTGCAGACTCGGCTCTTAACTGGCTACTATAGAAAGCCTGTCAGCTTAAGTATGCTGCCCTTCTCTCGCAGGTAGGCTGATTTCGCCAACTTGTACCTAAGGCTCCATCGATGCTCGCTCAGACCTGGGATGAAGTTGCTGCGCGCCGCGCTGGCCTTTCCTTAGCCGCCACCGCTCTCGTTCTGGTATGGGCTGCAACCTTTTTATCATCAGGAAAACTTCATGCCGGCGAGGTGGACGTGGCGCACCATTATGCGCTGGTCCGCACTCTTATGGATTTCTGGGGGGTTCCTGGTTCCCTGCCCAACCTTGGCGAGATGAACATTTATCCTCGGCTAAGCCACTGGATTGCCGCCATTGTAGGACAAATGGTTGGATCGGGGTTGGTTGCCTTATCCAACGTCTCGGTTGCTTCCACCGCCCTGATCTATTTGGGGCTTCTCTCCCTCGCCTTGCGCGCGGGTGCTGTGTCGGCTGTTTTGTCCGCAGCGGCGCTGCTTGCGCTCGCTTGGTTAGGGCTCGGACCTCGTGCCCTCTTTGGCCATGATGTTGCGGCGAACTTCTTCTTCGCGCAGAATGTTGCGTCTGCGATGTTTATTCTGGCGCTTTGGGGTTTGGCCGCTCTCAATGACAGGGTTTCCTCGCTTGTTCTCGATGGCCTCGCCTTGGCGACTTCCGTCATCATCGCCTTTGCACACCTTATGCCCGCGCTCCAATTCGCAGGAACGTATGGGATCATCCTCTTGTTTGGTGCTGCCATACACCGGACGCGGGCATCGACTCTTCGAGCTATCCGTTACACCGCTCTTGCCGCACTGGTTCTCGCCATCCATCCGACGCTGCCAGTCATGGCTCATATCGCGGACCACAATGGAGCCCTAACCTTTGGGTTCCCAATGACCGATGCGGCCCGAATTACCATTCCGCTCCTTGCCGCTTTGGCTTCTGGCGTACTCTTGGTCTCGGGGTATCGCGCAAACCACCCGGGAGCTTACTGGCTTGCTTCGGCCGGGTTCGCGGTCAGCAGCCTAGCTCTAATGCAACTAGTAGTACTCTATATCACTGGCCGGGGTTCGACCTATGCCGTGGACAAACACTTTTTTGCGGTTGTTACCTTCGGGATCGTCAATGCCTGCGCATCGATTGGCCTGCTTGCATCCCGCCGCCAGCTTACGGCGACACCTCTGACCGCGGCAGCCCTTGGGCTCGCCGCGCTGACCATCAGCCATTCAGTGCTCTCATCCTTCGTTCTCGAGGCCGCCGAAATCCACAAATACCAGGCTCTCGTCCGCCAAACCCTGCCATTGCTACACAAGACTGGCCGGATAGTGTCAAACAGCGCTTCGATGTATCCAACAATCAACTATCTTATCACGATTGGCGACCTGCGCAGTCCTCGTGACAACATTGCTGCGGATGTGCTCTATGGGCAACCACCCTCTCCTGCCAAAGGCGTCCGGTTGGGCTTCGTCTCTCCGGAAGATCCGGTCTTGTCCGGACCGTGCGTCGTCCAACCTTATAATGTTGTAGACTATCGTTGCTTAGCCAAACTTTAGAATGGGCAGCAGAGCGAGAGAGCCCTTCTCGACCACTCGCCGGATCAGTAAATCGCAGTGTGGGTCGAGCTTGGAATAGCACCAGCCGCCCAGTGTTCGCCCCCGCGATCCGAGCCGGCAAACAGTGCATTCTTGCGCGTCAAGGCCTAAGGCCGGATCGCCCGCTCGACCACGTTGGAGTCGATCTCGATCCGCCCGTCGTCCACGAAGCGGGTCAGCCCGTCCCAGCGCACAAGCGCATATCGGATCGCCTCGACCAGTTTGCTCTTTTGGCTGAGCAGACCGAGCTTGCCACGCAGCCATGGCTCCAGGGCTTCCAGCACCGGACGGCTCTTCTGTTGGCGAATCCGGCAGCGCTCCGCGGCGCACATGCCGCGGATCTCGCTCTCGATCCGGTAGAGTTCGGCGATGCGCGTGAGCGCTTCGCTGGCAATCGGCGCTGCGCCGGCCACGGCCAACTCGTAAAAGCGCCGTCTGCACATGCGCCCAACAGAACGCGAGGGTGACCTGATTGCTTCCCGTCAGAGCCCGATAGCCGCCGTAGCCATCCACCTACAGCACGCCGGCAAAACCGGACAGATGCTCAATCGGCCGCGCCGCCTTGCGATCGGGCGCATACACGTAGGCCACCCCGGGCGGATCCGTGCCGCCCCACGGCCGATCGTCCCGGGCATAGGCAAACAACGGACCCGTCTTCGTCCGGCCACGGCCAGGATCGAGCACGGGCGCGGTGGTTTCAGCGGCAAACAACCACGGCGAGGTCTTCAGCTGCGCCAGCAGTCGTTCATGCACCGGCCGCAGATGCTAGGCGGCTCGCCCAACCCAATCGGCCAGGGTCGAGCGATCCAAACTGATGCCCTGACGCGCGTAGATCTGCGCCTGCCGATAGAGCGGCAGATGATCGGCATACTTCGACACGAGCACATGCGCGACGGTGGCTTCGGTGGGCAATCCGCCCTCGATCAGGCGCGCCGGAGCCGGTGCCTGCACCACTACGTCCTCACAAGCGCGGCCTGCGAGTAGCTGAAAAGGTGGGAAACGCCTTGTTACTCATGGCTATGATGAAAGGCGCAAAAAATGGGAGATACCACAAGGCATATCTTGCGATATCGACGGTTCCCCCAGCGTTCAAGTTGATCGTCGCTGACTGTACGGTGAAATTGGTTGCAAAAAGCAGAGCCATCAGCGCGTATGCTTGGACGCCCCCTGAGAAGACTGGTCGCCATGCCCAGGCAATCCCTCCCAAGATGAGAAGACCCACGGACATCGGCCAGTGGGGGAGCAAGCCGAGATCCGGGTCGATGAACCAGATTCGGCTGTTCAGAAGCGCTCCAGGGGAAAACTCCGCCCCGTAGCCAATAACTTGCGGAGTAATGCCTCCGTACCTGGAAAAATAATAGAAGGGATGCAGAAGCGCGATCAAGGATGCAAGGGCCACCAGTGCTACGTCTAGGCGTGTTGGATGGGGGGCTGCTGTGTTGAACAGCCATACGATCCCAGTCGCAGCGGCAGGAAGCGCAAAGCTTGGGTTCTGAGTTGACGCAACGGCGAATGCTAAAGTGGCCCACGTCAACCGTCCGGCCAGTAATGCGAGGACTGCAGTCAACGTTGTCGCGACGGTAAAGAACTCCGTATGGATCTTGTCGATGAACCACAGGGCTGGCGAACCGACAAACAGCAAGCCTGCCGTAATAAGTCCGGCGACGCCGAATAGCCTTAATGCCACAGCATTTGCTATAAGGGCGAGCGATGCATGAAGTAGAGCAAACGCGTAAGTCGGGTCCCGAAACAGACCTATGGCAGATGCAATCTTTCCGAGACATGCCGCAAGAAGACTATAGAACCAAAAATGGTTTACGTCCTGGGTCTGACCTAGGCTCAGAGCCGGAAAGTTCTCCTTGAACCAAGCATAAGGCACCATGCCCTTGATGGCTCCCGTTTGTCGAAGCTCCTCATACCGTTGACCAACAACCTCGGAAAGGAAAGGGCGGCCGGCTTCTTTCCAGGCAAGATACATTGCAATGTATTCGGAACCATCGCCCGTCCGAATATGCGCGAAGGAAAGCGCACTAATAATCGCGAGCATCGGCACGATCAGCATACCGACTAAGAGCAGAATGGCCCTCTTCCCCGATGCCACTCCAATTTTTTTATCGAGCTTTATCATGTGACCTTTATCCGGAGCAGGGAGATGCCCAGAGGGCGTGGATCGCTATTGCCCGCAATGACATCAGCAGGCGCGACAGGTCGCTGTATGTTCAACATGAACGCCAATACTCCGCTATGCACAGCCTCACGCGGTATGGTGAAGCTTTGCTCACTAGCTTCAGTGCTGAACTTTAGATCTGCAACTCGCTGGCCATTCACACTAACCATCACAACCTGATTCGGAATCAGCGCGCCCGCCATAACCGAGACGGTGACCTGCGGGCCAAATGCACCCAAATCGAGAGGAAGTTCTAATTTCGCCCTTTTACCTACAGACCAAACGCCCCAGGGTTCAAGATCTCCCCACCCTCCTCTGGTAACAAATGCAGCAATATTCTTCGAAGATGTTTCAATCACATCCCCTGGACGAAATTTTATCTCGAGGCCCGCAAGTTCCCCAGAATTTAGACTTGTATAATGCCAGCCAGTACTGTCTCCGGCGCTTGACTTGATCAAACTAGACAATTTTCTTATGTCGATAAATCTACTACAGTACTTCGTACTAATGGCCGCATAGCCACTCTGTTCAGTGAGCAGCGGATTGTTAACCGCGAGGCGTCGACAGTCGGGGCCAAGCACCGCCGCTGTTGCAGTCGCGCCACCCCCGTACCGGCTAGCGAATACAGATGCTGGGGGGCGATAGAGCCATGGAACGTGTCTCTGGATCAGGAGGGACAGCCTCGTAGGGGCGGTATAGCGCTCGGGCTGGTCGGGCCAGAAGGCCCACGAATTATAAGCCAAGCCGAGGACGAGCAAGGCCGCGGAAGTGATACTAAACCATCTAGACATGCACCTACCCTGGACTGGGAGGGAGCAGCGGATATCACTTAGAAAGATTGTCCGCAATCTTGCTCTCGGACCACGGAGCTTGGGCTTTTTTTTCGCTGACCTAGGTACAGGGTTCAGCACATATAAAGCACAGTTGGGCCAAAATGACAGCAAATCAGGTGCCGCATATTGTTTCCGCCACAGAGTTCAATGAATTGCTGGCGCGCTTTCAATCCCGCGAAGCCACCATCGGCATCATTGGCCTCGGCTATGTCGGCCTGCCCCTGGCCTTGACCGCCGCCAAGGCGGGTTTCCGGGTCCTGGGCTTCGACATCAATCCCTCCTATGTCGAGAAGCTCAACCAGGGCGAGAGCTATATCAACCATATTCCGTCCGCCGCCCTCACCGCGGCGGTCACCACACGACGACTGGAGGCGACGAACGATTTCGGCCGCCTCGACGAGCCAGATGCCATCCTGATCTGCGTCCCCACCCCGCTGACGAAGCATCGTGAGCCGGACCTGTCCTTCGTCGAGACGACAGCCCAGACAATCGCCGAGCACCTGCGTAAGGGGCAACTGGTCGTCCTGGAGTCCACGACCTATCCCGGTACCACGGAGGAGGTGCTCAAGCCGATCCTGGAGGCCACAGGCCTGAAGAGCGGCCATGACTTCTTCCTGGCCTTCTCGCCGGAGCGAGAGGATCCCGGCAATCCGGATTTCGGCACCTCCGTGATCCCGAAAGTGGTCGGTGGTGACGGCCCTGAGGCCCTGGCACTGGCCGAGGCGCTCTACAGCCGGCTCGTAACGAAAACCGTGCCGGTGTCCTCCGCGGCCACGGCCGAGGCCGTGAAGTTGACGGAAAACATCTTCCGGGCCGTCAACATCGCCCTCGTGAACGAGCTGAAGGTGGTCTACGCGGCTATGGGGATCGACATCTGGGAGGTCATTGACGCCGCCAAGACCAAGCCTTTCGGCTTCATGCCCTTCTATCCCGGGCCGGGCCTGGGCGGTCACTGCATTCCCATCGATCCGTTCTATCTCACCTGGAAGGCCCGCGAATACGACATCGCCACCCGGTTCATTGAGCTCGCCGGGCAAGTGAACGCCCACATGCCGTACTACGTGGTCGAAAAACTGGTGGAGGCGGTCGACCGGAGCGGGAAATCCTTCAGCGGATCGACAATCCTGATCCTCGGCGTTGCCTACAAAAAGAACGTCGACGACATGCGGGAAAGCCCATCCCTGAAGCTGGTTGAGCTGATGGAAGCTCGCGGTGCCCAGGTCGACTACCACGACCCGTATATCCCAGAGTTGCCAACAACCCGTAAGCACGGTCCGCTCGCCGGACGACCCTCCGTCCGTCTGACCCCTGAGACCTTGTCCGCCTATGATGCCGTTCTCATCGCCACCGATCACGACAGTGTGGATTATCACCTCGTGGTGGAGCACGCGAAACTCATCATGGACACCCGAAATGTCTGTGCAAGAGCTGGCATCGTGAATACCCGTATCATCAAGGCTTGATGAGCTTTAACCGAAGGCCAACGGCCCATCGCAGTATGGGCCGCAGCGGCTCAGATAGGTCTGCAGGTGCTCTTTGGTCGCAATAAATTTAGAGAGCTGCCTCAGCAATGGTCAGAAGGTACTGTCCATAGGTGCTCTTTGATAGGCGGCGGCCAATGTCAACGAGCTGATCGCGCCCGATCCAGCCGGAGGTGTAGGCGATCTCCTCCGGGCAGGCGATCTTGAAGCCCTGCCGCTTCTCCAGGGCCCGCACGAACTCCGAAGCCTCGATCAGGCTATCGGGTGTGCCTGTATCCAACCAGGCATAGCCACGCCCAAGGAGTTCGACCTGCAATTGGCCCATCTCAAGATAAGCCCGGTTGACATCCGTGATCTCGAGCTCTCCGCGGGCTGAGGGCTTGAGACCAGCCGCGATACCGACCACCTGCGTGTCATAGAAATACAGGCCCGTGACGGCCCAGCGAGACATTGGGCGCTCGGGTTTCTCTTCAATTGAGAGTGCGCGGCCGTTGCGGTCAAACGCGACCACGCCGTACCGTTCCGGGTCAGTCACGTGGTAGGCAAACACCGAAGCACCTGCGGCGCGGCCTGCGGCCGAGCGCAGCCGCTCCGTCAGGCCATGGCCATAATAGAGATTATCCCCAAGGATCAGAGCGGATGGCTCATCCGCCACGAAGTCAGCGCCGATGATGTAAGCCTGAGCGAGGCCTTCAGGCTTGGGCTGCTCGGCATATGACAAGCGAAGCCCCCATTGCGCACCACTGCCCAAAAGCTGCCGGAACCGCGGCAAGTCCTCGGGTGTGGCGATGATCAGCATATCCCGCACACCCGCCAGCATTAGCGTGGTGAGTGGGTAGTAGATCATCGGCTTGTCATAGACCGGCAGCAACTGCTTCGAGGTCACATAGGTCATCGGATGCAGCCGTGTGCCGCTGCCCCCGGCCAGAATGATGCCTTTCATGAACATGCCCCGCGGGTATTTACTGACGGGTTGGGGATACGCGCAGTCATCTTCCAAACTCAGGGGAAATAAACCGGTAGGTCAGCCAGCCTGGGCTGCCGCCGATCCTTGTCAGACAAAACTGCCCACGCCGGATCGACAGGCCAGTCGATGCCGAGCGCTGGATCGTCAAAAGCCAGACCGCAATCGTGAGCGGCCGAAAAATAGGCAGAAACCTTGTACGCGATCTCGGTATCTGGCTCGAGGGTGCAGAAGCCGTGCGCGAATCCGACTGGGATAAACATCTGGCACCCCTGATCGGCAGAGAGTTCCACCGCGACATGCTGGCCATAGGTTGGAGACGACCGCCGAAGGTCGACGGCAACATCAAGGATGCGCCCGCGCACCACTCGGACGAGTTTCGCCTGAGCGAACGGTGCATTCTGAAAGTGCAGCCCACGAACCGTCCCAGCGGACACGGACAGGGAGTGATTGTCCTGGACGAACTCTATAGCGATACCCGCCTGTGCGAATCGCTGTCGGTTGTAAGTCTCACAGAAGAAGCCTCGATCATCGCCGAAACGCTTCGGCGTCACGATCTTCACATCGGGAATCGCTGCGGGCTCAACTGTCAGCACACTGCCCTCTCATTCATCTCTGATAAGCCGTGCCGACGCGAGCAGCATCGACGGAGAGCCATTGGGACCGCCATGAACAGTCTGTCCTAAAGAGCAAGGCCAAGTCGCTCTCCGTGGTACATGCCGGACCGAACGCGCTCCCACCAGGACCGGTTTTCAAGAAACCAGAGCACTGTCTTGCGAAGGCCGCTCTCGAAGGTCTCCTCAGGCTCCCAACCAAGCTCCCGTTTGATTTTAGACGCATCGATGGCGTAGCGTAAATCGTGCCCCGGCCGGTCCGCAACATGCGTGATCAGCGCATCGCGCGGGCCAATGCACGGGTCCGGCGCCAACTCGTCCACCACGCGGCAGATGGCCCTGACGACATCGAGGTTTGTCCGCTCATTCCATCCGCCAATATTGTAACTTTCGCCGATCGCACCCCGCTCCGCTACCGTGATCAAGGCTGCTGCATGGTCTTCCACGTAGAGCCAATCGCGCACGTTCTCACCCTTACCGTAAACCGGTAGAGGCTTCCCCTCGAGCGCGTTCAAAATCATCAGTGGAATAAGCTTTTCAGGAAAGTGGTAAGGCCCGTAATTGTTCGAGCAATTGGTGATTATCGTTGGCAACCCATAGGTGTGGTGCCAGGCACGTACGAAGTGATCCGAGGCCGCCTTCGAGGCCGAGTATGGCGAGCGGGGTTGGTAAGGATACTCCTCATGGAACATCCCCTCATCCCCCAAGGAGCCGAAGACCTCATCCGTCGAGACATGATGAAAGCGGAAGCCGGCTTGGCGCCTGGGGGACTGGCTACGCCAGTAGCGGAGGCTCTCCTGCAACAGAACAAAAGTGCCGATAACATTGGTTTGCACGAACGCATCCGGGGCATCGATGGAGCGGTCGACATGGCTCTCGGCGGCCAAATGCATAATCACGTCGGGCTGGAACTGCCCTATCACGGTGCGCATATGGGCCGAGTCAGCTACATCACCGCGCTCGAAGGCGTAGCGCGGATCATGTGCAACAGATGACAAGGAATCGAGGTTGCCAGCGTAAGTTAACTTGTCGACGACGAGAATACGGTGGGAGGTTTCGCGGACGAGCCGCCGAACCACCGCCGAGCCGATAAATCCGGCTCCACCCGTCACGAGAAAATGTTTCGCCATCCTCGTGCCCTTCTTAGCCGGTCCGCGGCCGCTTTGGACGGGCGCTCCAACCCAATGATCTCAAGCTCCGAAAAAAGTCGTGTCTCTCGACGGCATCGAACCGAAAGCCGAATTCGATAATCGGTGGTCTAATATATTGTATCAAAAAATTCAACTGTCGCGTTTTTGGCCGATGCACAAGGCAAAGAAGGTCGCCTCCTGCAGTCTCCGGACATCTATATTCTTACACTGTGGCATCCAGACTTGCTCGCCGCACAGGGATTCTTGCGGCGTTTAATTGGGACGTGAAGCCCTCGAAAGCGGATCACTCAGGGAAAGGCTCTCTACCAACCGCCCGGTCCCGTCGACGATGTCGAGGCACCAGTCCTGCCATTCCGCCGCCGCCATCGGATCTTCAGACCGAAGCTCCTCGATGACCTCCATCGCGGCCACCACGGCCGTCTGAACGTCCGAGACCAGAATGCCCTCCTCATCACGGATGACGTCCTCACCATTCGTGAGGTTGAAATAGAAGCGGCAGGACATGGAGAAGGATCGAAATGGCCTAGCTGGAAGGGTTGGCCTCCCATTAAACCTATGTTGGTTTTTCTCAAGTTAAAAATTCAGTTTCTGGAATTTGAACGCGCCGAAGCCGTGATTACTCATGGCTGCGGCCGAGATGCCATCCGCCAGGACGGCTCAAAGGAAATGATCGTTCCAGCCTCTGGCGCGCCTGGGGAGCAGACATTGGCCCCGTGGGTCGGATGGCCTTGGCGGCATTGTAGAATTCGATGTCATAGGACGGAATTTCCGAGGTCTCGACCGAATCCCGCAGCCAGGGCCGATGCCCTCGGCCTGCCCTCGAACTCGACCCACGCCCCCTGGGAAAGGGGCGCCTGTCCTTGAAGCCTGCCAGGGTGTGACAATTCGCACATCCCGTTATGTCGCCAGTGAAACGGAGTGCGTTTCAGGCTTCGTTAACCTCGACAAACCTAAAGTAAGGATATAACAAATAAGACGAGGTGAATCGGGTTGGCATCTTGGCCCTTTCGGTGGCTGCGGGCCTCTCGTGAAGGGCGCAACCCGAGCAGGATGGAAGCGATGACCATAATTTTAGCTTGGACAGGTCCTCGCTCGCTCGCCTGCCGCAACGATGTATTCAAACATTCTCTCCGGGTCGTCCCGATCGAGTCGTGACAACTCAGGCAAGCATGGAAAAGGTGTAACGATGAGCACTCCCGCGTTTTGGGGCAGCGATTTTCTGGTCAACACGACAGCGAACCTCGATCAGGAGCAACCGGCAGTTGCGGCGCTCGCCGATGGCCGGTTTGTCGTCACATGGACAGACCACAGCAATGACGACGTCGAGCACGGCAATCTTGTCGTCGTTCGGGCCCAGATCTTCAATGCCGACGGCAGCAAACAGGGCTACAACGAATTCATCGTCAGCACGGCGCTAAACGGCATCCATACGGCATCGAAAGTGGCGGTGCTGCCAGATGGAAAATTCATCGTTCTCTGGAAATACGCGAGCGACTCCTCCTCGGCGAACGATTCCGATATTTTCGGGCAGGTCTTTACCATCAACGGCCTTGCGGTCGGCAACAAGTTCTCCGTCAACTCAACGACAACGGGCACGCAGGAATTTCCGGAGATCACAAGCATCAGTGAGACCGACTTCGTCGCTACTTGGCACGATGTGAGCGAGGCAGGCGACCCGGGGAACATCCGGGCCTGGCAGTTCCATGTCGGCAGCGAAGTTGTCCCGGTCAATGGCTCGGATTTCCAAGTCAACACGGGAGCGACCGTCGACAATCAAACCCAACCGGTCGTCGCCGGGCTCGACAATGGCAGATATGTCGTTGCTTGGTCCGACTATTCCTCCGGCGATGGGACCGCGGCCATCCGCGCCAAGATTTACAATGCTGATGGCACCTCCGGAGGCGAACTGCCCCTCCGGTCCGGGATCATGTACACCAACGGAACCGGATCCCCGTTCTCCAGCAACTCTCTCAGCATCACGATCACCAAGCTCAAGACGAGTGGCACGGGCGAGAAATTTGTCGTCGCCTGGAATGAACAGACGGACAATGGCGGGCTGTCCGGAAAGGTCCATATCCAGGTCTACGACGGGTCGGGAGCTGCGGTCGGCGCCGAGGTAGAGCTCAATGCCGTTACGGCCAGCGGCTATCAGCATGAACCCCGTGTTACGGCTCTCAATGATGGGAGGTTCATGGTCACCTGGACCAACCACGACCCGGTTCCGGCCTGGGGAGATGATATTTACAGCCAAATCTTCGGCATCGATGCGAATGGCGCAATCACTCAGGGCGCCCCGGTCCTGATCAACCGGGACGGAGCTGACCGGCCTCAAGATCAGCCGAGCGTGACGACTCTTCTCGACGGGCGCGTCGTAGTCACATGGCACGACGATACAAGCTCGATCCAGGCCCAGATCATCGATCCCCGCGAGCACGGCGTAATCGTCTCCGGAAGCGATGTGTATGATCTGGACGACGATTTCCATGGCACCGCCTGGGGCGACACTCTCACGGGTTATGGCGGGAACGACAATCTCCATGGCGCGGCCGGCCATGACGAACTGCGGGGCAACGACGGCAACGATAGGCTCGACGGCGGCGCCGACTCCGATGTTCTCGACGGGGGCGCGGGCAACGACATCTACTACGTCACAGCAGGCGACACCGTGACGGAAGCCTTGGATCAGGGCAACGATACGGTCGTCTCGTCGATCGATTGGGCGCTCGAGCTCAATGTGGAGAACCTGGTTCTGACCGCGGCCGCGACAGGCACCGGCAACAATCTCGCCAATTCCATGACGGGCAGCAATGGCAATGACGTGCTGATCGGCTGGAACGATGCCGGTGTCGCGGATACGCTGGCCGGCGGCTACGGCGACGATACCTACTACATCGATGCCGCCGACAAGGTGATCGACACCAGCGGCAACGACACGGTGGTCACCAGCGCGAGCTCCGTTAATCTCGCAGACTTCGCAGGGATCGAGAACATCATCTCGGCCGCGACCGGCGCGGTGCTCCTGAACGGCAGCGACGCCGCCAATGCGCTCACGGGCCGCGACGGGGCCGACACGCTCGATGGCGGCGCCGGCGACGACGTGCTCAGTGGCGGGCTCGGCAACGACGTCCTCCTGGGCGGAACGGGCAATGATGTCCTCAATGGCGGTCCGGGCGCCGACCGCATGGAGGGCGGGAGCGGCAACGACGTCTACTATGTGGACGATCCCAACGATCAGGTGATCGAACTGCCGGGCGGCGGCTGGGACACGGTGTACACCAGCGTGAACTTCAACGTCGACGGGAACGAAATCGAGAACCTCTTCGCAACCGGCTCCGGGAATCTGGTGCTCACCGGCAATGCCGGCGCCAACAAGATCGTCGGCAATGTGGGGAACAACACGCTAGCGGGCGGGTCGGGCAACGACGTGCTGACCGGCGGGGCGGGCAAGGACGTGTTCGTGTTCAACACCAAGCTCGGCACTTACAAGACGAACAAGACGCTCAACCTCG
>JBOZRS010000022.1:0-48248 GCA_050789065.1 Microvirga sp. | reverse complement strand
GCTGCCTTTGCAGAGCGGGCCGACTGCGTCGTCCTCTACATAGCGGCAGTCGTCGGCCTCTCTCAGGACGACTGCGTTGCCATCGGATCCGATCATCCGGCGGGCCGTCGATCGGACCACCTCGACCACATCTTCGATCTCGCCCGCGCTCGCCAGGCGCTCGATAGCATTCACTAAAGCGGATTTCGAGCTGATGTGAATCCAAAGCAGCGGGTTGTGCGTTGCTATGGATATGGCACAGGAGGCGAGCCATGCCCCAGCCCTATTCCGCCGATCTGCGCGAGCGCGTTCTGGTTGCTTGTGAGCAAGGAGAGGGTAGCCAAGTCGCGATTGCTCGCCGCTTTCGTGTGTGCCCGGCCACCGTGTCGAACTGGATCCGCCAAGCCCGCCAGGAAGGACGGCGCTGCCCAAAGCTCCACCGGGGCGGTCCTGCCAGTGTGTTGGGATCCGGCGAACTGGCGCTGCTGCAGGAGCTCGTGGCTGAGACCAACGATGCCTACCTGGATCAGTATGGTGAGCGCCTGTTTGCGCTTACCGGCAAGCGGGTCAGCCGTCCGGTGATGTGCCGGACGCTGCAGCGTCTCAAGCTGACGGTGAAAAAAAGACGCTCCGGGCGGCCGAGCAGGCGCGGCTCGAGATCGCCCGTGAGCGGGAGGCCTTTCGCCAGCAGATGAGCGCGCTTCCCGCGCAACGCCTGGTGTTTCTGGATGAAAGCGGGGTGACGACTAAAATGGCCCGCACCCGTGCGCGAGCTCCGCGCGGGCAGCGGGCGCATGGATCCATTCCCCTTGGCTCGTGGCAGCGGCTGACGGTCTTAGGGGCGCTCGCCTGTGACGGTCTGGTGGCCACGATGAGCATCGAGGCCTCGACCTCCACGCCGGTGTTCCTGGCCTATCTCGAACAGGTGCTGGTGCCGGCCCTCAAACGCACGCGGCCAGATGCCATTCTGGTGATGGACAACTTGCGCCCGCATCACGCCACCGAAGTGGGAGAGTTGCTCGCCCGAGCCGGGATCGGACTGCTGTACCTGCCGCGCTACTCACCGGAGTTCAACCCGATTGAGCAGGCCTGGGCCAAGATGAAAGAGCGCCTCAAGGCCAAAGCTGCCCGCAGCCTTGAAGCCCTGGAGGCGGAACTCAAACCTGCTCTCGATACCATCACGGCCCAGAATGCCCGAGGCTGGTTCAGGCATGCCGGCTATGCTCTACACTGATCCGAAATCCGCTTTAGCACTACTTTGGCACTCCCATCCTTGAACCAAGGGTGAAGCGGGCTCGACAGATCGGACATCGCAGGCGGATAGCGTGCGCGAGATGATCAAGCAGCATGCGCCGAACTGCCGGCAGTGTTGGTTGCGGGGGTGGTCCGCCGGCTCTCCTTTTTTCCCCGCTGCGCAGCCTGCAAGCGCAGGTGCTGCAGGAACAAGTAGGCGATCAGCGTCAACAGCGCATGGCGGTGCAGACCCCGCCAGGAGCGGCCCTCGAAGTGATCGAGGCCGAGTTCTTCCTTGAGCTGCTGATGCGCCTGCTCGCACACCCAGCGCGCCTTGATCAGGGATGCAAGTTGCTTCAGTGACGTGTCGGGCGGCAGATTGGAAAGATAATACCTGCGCTCACCCGACGCGCGGTGCTCGCCCACCAGCCAGATCTCGTCGCCGGGCAGGTGCTGGGCCGCATGCCCCCGCAACTGAACCGCCGGGCCATCGGCCACCCGCACGCGAACAGCGGCGAACTTCGCCTGCAGCGGCCCCTTGGTGCCGCGCCGCCACGTGACCCGCCGCCATGGCGCTGAGGCCAGCATGGCCTCGGCCGAAACCGCTTCGGCATCCGGGATCAGCGTCTTGCGCGGGCGTCCGCGCGTGGTCGCCGAGGCGATCATCTGCACATCAGCGGGATAGACCTTCTGAATGCGCACGGTTCCAACCGCCCAGCGCAATCCCAGAGCCGAGAGCGCCTGCCGGAAGGACGCGCTGATGCCGTAGCCAGCATCGGCCAGCACCGCCCCGAAGCTCACATCCGCTTGCATGACCCGCTGGAGCTCCGCCAATGCGATCTCGGGCTTGGAGCGCTCCACCCAGAACGCCTCGGGCACCCCGGCCTGCTGCAGGCGGTCAGGATCCTTAATCCACGTCTCCGGCAGAAACAGCCGCAAGACTAGTGGGACTGGCACCCCATCTTTGGCGAGCGTGAGCGAGACCAAGCTCTGACAATTGGCGTTCTTCCCCACCACCCCGGCATACTGTGGACCAACCCCAACCGAGTGCGTGCCCTTCTTGAGCAGGGCGGTGTCATCGATCACCAAGACGGCGTCAGGACCGCCGACAAGTCGGTTGGCCTGGGCCAGGAGCTCGGCTTCGAGCGGCGCCTCGTCCCATGGCCCTACGGTGATGAAGTGATGGAGTTGGTCGTAGTCGGCCGGGGCCACCCGAGCAGCTAACGGCTGCAGGCTCTTGCGCTCACCAGGCCCAATCAGCCCAGCGACGTAGAGCGGGCACATGCGCCGGCGGGCCGGATGCCGAAGGGGTGTGAGGAAGGGTTCGAGCCAGGACTGAAGTTCGTGTTCCCACGCCACTGAGGTGCTCATGACAACCTCCTGCGCAAAATCCTTCAGAAGAAATCGGCAAGGCTCGCCCAGTTCCTCGTACCTGCCAAAGTAGTGTTAGAGGGTGTCTGGAAAATCGGGAGATGCCCATCTGACGGGGCATGACAATCCTTTGCTATGACACCGACCTGAGCGATGCAGAGTGGGCCATCCTGGCGCCCCTCCTTGCCCCCACAACCCGCCGCGGGCGCCCTCGCAAGCATCATCTGCGGCAGGTGCTGAATGCGATCCTCTACATCCTGCGCGGCGGTGAGCCCTGGCGCCTGCTGCCGCATGAGTTTCCGCCCTGGCAAAGCGTGTACGATCATTTTCGACGATGGCGCCAGCGCGGCACGTGGCGGCGCATCAATGATGCCCTGCGTCCTCAAGCCCGGATGCTGGTCGGTCGTGATCCGCAGCCTCATGCGGCGATCATCGACAGCCAGACAGCCCGTAGCAGCGAGGCTGGCGGTGAGCGCGGCTACGATGGTGGCAAGCGGATCTCCGGCCGCAAACGACATCTGGTGGTCGACACGCAAGGGCTGATCCTGCACGTGCTGGTGCATCCGGCTGATGTACATGACCGTCGTGCGGCGGAAGCGGTGCTGGCCGAATTGAGAGGCCGTTACCCAGAGGTGGAATGCCTGTTTGCCGACATGGGCTACCAGGGTCTGGCCACCTGGCTGGCAACGGAACTCGGGTGGACGTTGCTGATCGTGAAGCGGCCGCGGCGCTGGGTGCGGGTGCCAATCGATCAACCCGCGCCCGAGATGCCGGCCGGTTTTTCTGTTCTGCCCCAACGCTGGATTGTCGAGCGCACCTTTGCGTGGCTGATCCGCAATCGGCGCCTGGCGAAGGATTGGGAACGCCTCTCGGCCACCACCGAGACGTGGATTTATCTCGCGATGTGCCGCCTCATGATCAAAAGATTAGCGCATGCAGCAGCTTAATTTCCAGACACCCTCTAGGCGGCCTTCTGATAGCGTCTTGATGTCGGCGCCTTCAGGGGGAGCATGAGGTTTTGCTGGACCATTATTCGCTCTTGGGAGAAACGCTCAACCATCAGCTGGCGGTCTTTATCCAGTCAGCCAAGCACGGACCGACGGGTGTAACTTGACATTCCCGCAACTCAACCCAATATCTGATGTAAATGGATTGGGGGTTGTCCTCGGTCGGCGCTGGGCCTCGGTTTACCGGGGCCTTTCGCTTTTCTACGGGAAAACTTTCCGGTCCCACACCTTCGGCAGGATGGTGTCATAGGCTCGGTTCTCCTGATCCGGACGCAGCGTCTTCAGGCCGATAGGTCGAGCAATCAAGTCTGCAATCTGGAGCCCGACCGAATTCGCCTTCTTGTCTGCGAAGAGGATCTCAAAGCCTTCTATCGGCCCGCGGCTGAGGGGATTTGCGCCTGTCGCAATACGGCGGAACTCAAGCTCAAGTTCTCGATCCTCCTTGCCCCCGCTGCCGCCCCTTGCCTCACAGACAATGTGGGTCAGCCCGTTTGCGTCCTTCGCGATTTCATCGAGATACTCACGTGCCCGTTCCATACAAAACAGAAGCGCCAGTTCGTAGGGACTCTTGGGGTCGGTGTAGCGGCGGGCCAGCACGTCCTTCCGGATTACAGACGCTACAACGACCATTGGGCATTCATCGATGATCTTCGTTAGCTCCTTCATAAAGCGCCATTTCTTGTCCTTATTGCCAAGGAACACGAATGGGGCTTCGGCTCGCCGTATCTCGTGCTCATGCAGAATCGCGCAGTCGTGCCCAAACCATTGAAACTTGAACTCCTGAACAGCAGGAACAAGCCGATGGATGTAATCGTCTTTGCGAATGATACAGAAAGCGAGAGCAAAGATCGGATATTGAGGATCAATCGACTTGAGCGAGTGATCACCACTTTCGTCAACGAAGATGATGTGATCGGAGAAGAGCAAGATTGCCTCAGCTGGAGTTTCTACAGCGAACAGTAACAACACTAACAGGAAGGATCAGACCAGCCCATTTGAATGTTCCGAAGTCATAGCTTCGGTTGCGGTCGTATCTGGCTGCCCCTCCAAACTCCAATTACTCCTATACAGGGTCTCTGTCCCGTCTCCCAGTTTACTACTCCTCATTGAGCGGATGAAGGTCGCGGACCATCTGGTGGAGGCGGGAGGTATCCAGGTGGGTGTAGATCTGGGGGCTCTGTCGCAATTTCTGGCTGCGGACAGAAAGATCTACGTGCGGTTCATATTGGCTTATGCGGCGAGCCGCTCAAACTGCTCGGCGAGCGACAGTTGCTGAGTGCAGGCGTATCTCGCCTGTCCCTTTCGGATCATGTGCACCATTTCAATGCCGCCCAGGATGGCGCGAGCGCTACCCATGGACTTGAACCCCATCATCGGGCGAACCCGCCGTTTGATGGTCCGATGATCCTGTTCGATGCGATTGTTCAGGTAGGCACTCTGCCGGATCCTGATTGGCGGCAGCTTGCACCCCGATCTGTCCTGCAGCCGGCTCTCGGCATCACACGACAGGATGGCTTCGCGATTGGTCTGGCTGCCGTCGATAACGATCCGCTCGGGTCGGCCGTGCCGCTTGATCGCCTTGCATAGAAACCGTTTGGCAGCAATGAGGTCCCGTCGTTCGCTGAACCAGAACTCGACCGTGTCGCCATGGTTGTCGACGGCCCGGTAGAGATAGGTCCATCGCCCGCGCACCTTAATATATGTCTCGTCGACGTGCCACCTGCCGGTGACGGCTCGCTTGCTCCGATTGAACCGCTTCAGCAAATCGGGCGAGTAGCGCACAATCTATCTGTGAATGGTCGCGTGGTCGACGGAGATCCCCCGCTCGGCCATCATCTCCTCCAGATTTCGGAGGCTGAGGTTGTAAGCCAGATACCACCGGACGCAGAGCAGGATCACCGACCGGTCAAAATGCCTGCCTTTGAACATCCCTGTCTCCGCTCCTGTGACTGTGGTCACCGTAGCTGAAACTCTGAAACGAAAAGTTTGCAACGGATCCCTCACCCGTTGCAATGACATAATAGAGCGCGTCCCAGTGCTGGGCACGCAGGCCCACGGGAATGATGCGATCGAGCGACTGGCCTGCTGCCTGGTCGGTACAATGGCCAAAGATCCGCTCGGCACTTGGATTCCACACCTGGATGATCCCCTCTCGGTCCGTCGCCACCACAGCGTCAGCGGCGGGGCCCAGGAAGGTATCCGCAACCACTCTGTTCGGATCCATACATACGCCCTCAGGTTTCGAAGCTGGCCACGTCGGGAGACGGGCAAAGGAGAAGGTGCCGGACCGACTAAGGCACACGCGGCAGTCTGCCGTGTCGGGCTTTATCGAACAATCTCTCACCTCCTTGAAGTATTACATTGTCGACTGAGCCATGATGGCTCGGACCGACTCCGTCACCAGGCGATGGTCCTCGAGTTGAGGAAGGCCGCTGACAATGACTGCACCGACACATCCTGTCCCCTTGACGAAGATGGGAAACCCGCCGCCGGCTGCCGCATAGTCCTGCTCGGACAACCCATAGCGCTGCAAGAACGGACGCCCCTTCACCTCGGCCTCGATGGACATGTACAGGGAGCTGTGGTGAAAGCGTTGGACCACTGCCCGCTTGCGGCGAATCCATTCGGCGTTGTCCGGTGTTGCCCCGGGTAGGGCCGCAAAGAACAGTTGCTGACCGTTCCTGGAAATCTCGATCGCGATCGGAAAGGAGCTGGCCTTCGCACGCTGGTAGATGTGGCTACCGAGAGCCCAAGCGACATCGGCGCTAAAAGACGGAAACTGCAATTCCCGTTCCTCTGCCAGGAGCGCATCAAGATTGTTGCTGTCGTTCATCGTAGGTCTCCAAGCGCGGCAGCCCACCATCGAGAGCCGTCTGCGTGCTGCATAGGTGCCCCACGAAACCTCGTGCTCCCCAATGGACATTCACGGCAGCAGGAGAGGGATGTGATGAGGCGAAGGCCCATCACATCCACCAGCGGCGTTCATAACGAAGACACGTAACTGACGAGATTGTCCAGTGTCTGCGCTGTGCCATCCGCAACACCCATCTTCACGAATTGCTCAAGATGCTCGCGTGAGGCGCACTCGATCTCGACCGTGAGGTGAGTGCCGTGTGCCTCCTCCTGCAGCATGACCCGTCCGGTTGCTCCCAGAGCACTGAAGACAAGAAGATGAGGGGGAGAGATCTCACGGTACTCGCCTTGAAACGGCATCTCCGAGTGACGTTGCGTCACGAACTTAAAGGCACCGCCTGGCCTCAGGTCAATCTCGCATGTGGTTAGAGATTCGCCGGTCGGATCCCACCAGCAGGTCACATGCTCCGGGCGGGTCCATGCCGCGAAGGCCGTCTCCGGGGGCACTGCAAGGATCTGTGTCAGGCGGATCGTGTTTGAGGCGTGGTCCACGATGAACCCTGCGTCCGAGTTAAGGAAGGGCGAGTCCGGCATTTCACTTCTCCTGCTGTTTCATTTGTTCGAGGTGAGCCTCAAGGTTGTTGAGCCGCCCTTCCCATTGGCGGCGGAACAGCTCGAGCCAATCGGCGAGATCTTTCATGGCAAGCGGCGCCAGTTTCCGGGGACGCTTCTGGGCGTCCCGTGCGGTTTCGATCAGGCCCGCCTGCTCCAAGACCCTGAGGTGCTTCGATATCGTTGGTTGGGTCAGGGCAAACGGATCCATCAGTTCCGACACCGTGGCAGGTCCCTCCGACAAGCGGAGGAGGATGGCCCGGCGTGTTGGATCGCTTAGGGGCCAGCGCAAGATCTGTTCCTGATTATACGCTAAGATAGAACAAATCAGGAACTCGCCTTTCCTTGACGATCCATTGTCCGGCGCCGAGCGCACTTACTGGGAGGTAGCAGCCCGGCGCTCTCAGCGATTAGCCGGAACCCTGCTGGTAACGATACCCAGAAGGTAACGTGTGGATACGCAGGGTAGCAGCTGTACGGGGTTCGTAGATCTCGCACCAATGTCCGGCTCCTCAGGAGCGATTGAGCCGACACTATGCGAGGTAATCGATGGCCCGCCGAAAGCTTCTGAACCCTGACGAACGCCAGGCGTTGCTCGGGATTCCCGACGACGAGGAGAGCCTGATCAGGCACTACACACTGTCTCCGCAGGATCGTCTGCAAGCCGAAGTCCGCCGCCGCCCTCACAATCAGCTCGGCTATGCGATCCAGCTCTGCATCATGCGCTATCCGGGCCGGGTCTTGGGGATGGACGAAGACCCGCCTGCTGCCATGGTCGCCTACGTGGCCGAGCAGCTGGGGATCGCCCCGGACGTTTTTGCATCCTACGCGCGTCGCATTCCGACCCGCTTTGAGCACAGCCACCGTCTGGCGAAGTACCTGGGCGTCCGGACGGCGACGCGGGACGATCGTCGAGCAGCCCTTCTCGCAGCTGCCGGGGCCGCCAGCGCGACCGAAAGCGGTCTGCCGATCATGACCGCGGTCGTGAATGAGTTGCGCCGTCGCGGCGCTCTTCTCTTACCCGATGCTGCTCTCGAGAAGATTGGCCTTGCCGGGCGCGCCATTGCCCGACAACGGGCAGAAGCGGCTCTTCTGGAGGGGCTCTCGGCGGACCAGATCGAGCAGCTCGAAGCTCTCCTCCTGGTCGACCCGGCCGTCCAGCAGACCCGGCTTGCATGGCTGCGATCGGTTCCAGATGCGCCAAGCGCCGACAATCTGATTGGCCTCATGGACCGTCTGACATTTGTCCGCACTTTGGCGATCGATCCCCAGCGGCAGTCGCGGATCCATCCAGAGCGCTGGACCCAGATCGTGCGAGAAGGCGATGTGACACCCGCGTGGTTGGTTGCCGACTTCGGCGCTCGCAGGAGACGAGCCACCCTTGTGGCTCAAACGATCACGCTCGAGCAGACGCTGACGGATGCCGCGGTCACGATGTTCAACAAGCTGATCGGCCGGCTCTTCGCGCGAGCCAATACTCGGCGCAAGAAGCGGTATGTTGAGGCTCAACAAGATACGACCAAGGTGCTGCGCCTGTTCCGGGACACCCTGCGAGCTCTCGTTACCGCCAGTGACACGGGCCGCAATGCCATCGATGTTCTCGATGATGAAGTCGGGTGGCACCGCCTGTTGCAGGCCCAACCGGAAGTCGAAGCCATGGTGCGGGATGCTGATCCCGATCCGCTTCTACTGGCAGCGGAGCGCTACAGCAGTATCCGCAAGTACACGGCGCGGTTCCTGGAGACCTTTACGTTCTGTTCGTCACGCAAACATGACTCGCTGTTGGCAGCCATCGGGACACTTAAGACCTTGCGGGCCGCGAGCCGGCGCACCCTGCCCGAGCGCGTGCCAGTCGGCCATCTCAGCACCAAGAGCCGTAAACTGATCTTTGGAGACGCTGGACCAGATCGCCGCCTGTACGAGATTGCAACATTGGCCGTCTTACGGGATCGGTTGCGCTCCGGCGACATCTGGGTTGAGGGCAGTCGCGCCTTCCGGCCCATGGACGAACAGCTGATGCCGAAGCCCGCCTTCACCGCCCTGAAAGCATCGGACGATCTCGGGCTCGGTGTACCACAGGATGCTATCAGCTATCTGAGCGAGGCACGACAGATGGTCGACTTCAACCTGAAGCGGCTGGCCTACCGCGCCCGCAACGGCAAGCTCGAGGGCGTCCGGCTTGAGGCCGGGCAGCTCGTCGTTACTCCTTTGCCCGGCGACGTGCCGGCGGCGGCCGAGGAGTTGAAGTGGGAACTGGCCGACATGTACCCGCTGATCGAGGTACCGGATCTCCTGATGGAAGTTCATAACTGGACCGGGTTTGCCGATCGTTTCACGCACATTCGTACCCAGGAGCCGCCGCGCAGCATCCCGGCGATGCTGGCCGGTGTTCTCGCTGATGCGACCAATCTCGGCGCCAAGCGCATGGCAGCAGCCTCGAAAGGAGTGAGCCCGCAGGAGATTACCTGGAAGCGGATCTTCCATACGCGACCGGAGACGTACAAGCTGGCGCAGGCCTGCATCACCGACGGGCACGCTCAGCACCCACATGCCCTGCTCTGGGGCAACGGATCCACGGCCTCATCGGACGGGCAGTTCTTCCAGGCCAGTGATCGTGCCGGGAAGCGTGGTGACATCAACCTGCATTACGGTAGCGAACCCGGTTCGAAGTTCTACAGCCACTTATCCGACCAGTACGGCTACTTCAGCATCCTGCCGATCAGCGCTACCGAGAGCGAGGCTCCCTACGTGCTAGATGGCCTGTTTGATCACGAGACAGAACTCGACATCCAGGAGCATTTCACGGACACAGGCGGCGCGAGTGACCATGTTTTTGGTCTCTTCGCCCTGACGGGTCGCCGGTTTGCTCCGCGGCTGCGCAACCTCAAAGACCGGAAGCTCCATACCTTCGAGAAACCGGAGACCTATCCTGCGCTGCAAGAGCACATTGGTGTGTCGATCAACACCAGCCTGATCATGGAATATTGGGACGACCTCCTTCATCTGGCGGCCTCGATCCAGACACGCACGGTCGCTCCCTCGACGATCCTCAAGCGGCTTGCCGCCTCTCGTAATCCCAGTCAGTTGGCCCGCGCTCTGCGCGAACTCGGTCGTCTCGAACGCACGCTGTTCATGATCGAGTGGTATTCGGACCCTGCTCTGCGGAGGCGTTGCCAGGCTGGTTTGAACAAGGGCGAGGCAGCCCACAAGCTCAAACGCGCGGTGTTCTTCCACGAGCGTGGTGAGATCCGGGATCGCTCGTTCGAGAGCCAAGCCTTCCGTGCCTCCGGTCTGAACCTGGTGGTCAGTGCGATCATACACTGGAACACGGTGTATCTCGGGCGAGCCGTGGATCATCTCCGCCGCCAAGGACGGATCATTCGGCCTGAGGTACTCAAACACGTGTCGCCTCTGAGTTGGGAGCACATCAACCTCACCGGCACCTATGCCTGGGGCGAGCAGCCTGTGCTCGTGGACGGCTTCCGTCCCCTGCGACTGCCCAAGACCTTGGCTCGCGCCGCATAGCCCAACGGCGGGGCCGATGGGCAGATTCGTTGTTCGTTCTACCTTAGCGTATAATCAGGAACAGATCTTGCGCTGACCCCGAGAATGCATGACCAAATCAATCCACCTGCTTTGCCGCCGCGGACAAGACAACCGCCTCCAGGGCCTGACTCGCAATAGGAGGCAGGCCCATACCTACCACTCATCGTGCTGGGTTGTGTCCGAGCCGGAGGCTCTCTCCCTGATTGGAGGCTGGCTCTATCTGCATCCCAGAAAGTCCGCCCCTTCCGAGATGGGTGGGCGGATTGTTGCGGCCTACCCAATGAAGCGGGAAGGCAATGCGATCGAGAATGGCTTCACCTTCGTCTTCGAGAGCCGGCGGGAGGCGAAAAACCGGCACTGGCGAGCCAGGAGGCACGCCCGGGCTTGGACGAGTGGCGTCATCGACGCGACCTACCCGCATGAGGCCTAGGGCTCGCCAGCAATGATTTTCCCTAACAGAAAAGGATGCTGCTATGTGGATCTGTTTCAATGATGCCTTTGTGTCGGCCGTCCAGGATTACAATGACCCGAACCGGCTGTGTGTCAGAGCTCGTAAGAAGGAGCACTTGAAGCGGCTGTTCCCTGACGCGCAGATCATCGAGATCCCGAACCGGGATTACGCCTGCCGCGTCTTTGTGACCAAGCAGGACTTCGCCGATCTCTTGGGCCGGCGGGTCGCAGGAATCGACTACCCGAATTTCAAGAACAGCGTCCGGGATCACGGCCTGCACGATCTCTACGCTGACTTCTGGGAGCTCCACTGGTCCTACCAGCAGAGAGCCGGCCAACTGTGACGGCATCGTAGCCCACCAATCCACAACCCGCTCCGACCGGCAGGGCGGCGTCATTCAAAGACGCCGTCTATGCTGATCCGCTGATCCCTTCTCTGCCTCTGGAAGATTCGCGCATGATGATAGAACCGACCCTTGTTGCCGGCCTTGAAAACCTTGCCACAGAGTTTCATCCCCACGAGCTGGCCTATCTGGCGGCTACCTGCAAAATCGAATTCCCAATCCGAGACAAGCTCGCCTTCTATCTTCACAAGGAGCTTGCACCCTCCGGTCTGATCGTCGCCCGAGAATGGGACCACATTGATCTGGCCATCGTGCTCTCAACGGGACAGCCTGCCGCTTTTCTCGAGGCGAAGGCGATGTACACGTTCGATGCCTTGAAGAATCCATCACACTTCACCAATGCGACGTCGGTGGATGAAAAGAAGGCCAAGGCATTGGCGGGACCGGACACGGCAGTCTATTCCCTTCTCCTCGCAACCCACCTGGATCAGCCCGTCCTCGCTCCGAACCTGAAGGTCGTCAAATACTCTGCCGGGATCAATCGTGCCCTTCAGACTCACCAGACCGGCGATAAGGTGCGATCAAACGCAATCGAAGCCATCGGACAGGAGCTAGCTCACCGGCATGTGGTGAAGACCAGTGAGATCAGCGGCGGAACCGCTTTCGGGATCCGCGTCTCAGTGCTCTATTGGCTGGTGCGCAACGATGATTGAGGCAGCCGAGATGAGCAAGGCACGGCAACTAGCGGGCCGGTTCCAGGTCCTAAAAAGGGACCTCCTCCGTGAAAAGGCGAACCGGGATGATCCACGGGCGCCCTTCTATGCGGCAATGCTCGTAGCCGATTCCTATGAGGCCTATTACCGTCTGGCGAGTTCAGAACCCGTGACCGTCGAGAGCTATAAGTCCGGCCCGATTACATCGCACATGGAGATCATGTACGCCCGACGGAATGGATGGATTCAAGATATGTGACGGGCGATTGTTCCTCGCGTCGTCGATCGCCACATCCTGCGTGGCGAGTTGTGGCCGTCGCGACCACCCGTGAGCAGCCCTAGCGTCTCAAGGAAGACACTCAGTCGTCTCCCCCGCGATCACGATACGAAGCCCTCACCATATGTAGTCGGCCGTGGAACCAGACCTCGGGCGTCAGCGCAAGATCGGCTGATCCGGCGCTGACGCCACTCATTCGAAGAACCGGATCACGTCCTCGTACAGTCCCATAAAGAGATCAGCGTCGTGCTCCGCCTGGCCGGGCAGTTTCTTTGCCAGCCCATTCACCTGGGCGACGGTCCTTCCATATGCGAAGCATTCCTCGTAGATCTGCCGACGGTGGACATTGTCGGCCCGGACCACCTCATCGATGGGTCGTCCGGTCAGAATAATTCGGCTCGCTGGATTGAAGTGGTATCGCTTTCGGAATTCTCGATAGGAACTCTTATTCGGAAATTCGTCTCGGATCGCGAGCCATTCCGCCTGGGTCGAAATTTCGTCAGAGCTGGTCATTTTTCGAAGTCTCCCGGCACTGCTGGGATCAGAACAAGATCTGATACCCAATGGCACGATACGATTGAATGGACCTGCTGCAAGAGAGGACCAGCTTTAGACGTCAGCGAATGAGATCGCATAACGAATTAACTTACGATTGTTCTGAAGGCTCAAGCTCTCAAACTCAGAACTTTATGTTCCGAACCCCGCATTCTCCAACCCCTCTCGTGTGGCAGGAACGTCGAAGTCGGCGAGCAGAGCATTCCGCACTTCCCCTGCCACGCTATTTTACCAAGCGATCCCCACTCCCATGCATTCGAATGAGAACCGATAATGGCCTTTCTGACGTCTCCTTCGGTTCTCGTTGTTGAGATGTAGACTAATGACGCTATCGCCGATCTGAGCCTCATCGATAGGACAGACAATAATCGCCGCTCGAGTGGTACCCGCTCGGACATGAGCCGGTTCTTGGGATCGCGTGTTTCGCATTCTCGTAGCCGAGGCAATAGTCGCCCGAGCTGTGATAGCCGGATGGACATGTGCCGATCTTCGGTAGAGCCGGCCGCGGACTTTTGGAATACGGCAGACAGGCGCTACCGCTTGAATGGTACCCAGACGGACAGGTGCCGACTTTTGGAACGGCCTGGGCGTAGACGTCGGAGGCGGCCATCCCCATGAACAGCCCGGTCAGAAGGACAATGAATAAACCGCGAGCGGTTAACCCGAACGGTGTGGTCGGCATCGGCATTTACTCTATCGGCAGTCTGATTCGGTCGGCCTGGTCAGCAGCGTAGACTGACCTCCCGGTCCGGATAAAGTCCTGCTCGATCCGTGGCACGGCCAAAAGGCCGGCACGTCATCGCGAGGGGGGGCAATGGCAATTCGGTTTCTCAGGCACGCTCTCGGTGTCGGCGTTTTGGTCGCCGGATCGCTTCTGTGTGCGGGGATTCCCGTCCAGGCTGCCTCCCCCGGCATGCCTGATTATCCGTGGGACCTGCGCAAGAAGATGCCCGTCCATTACCAGGCCTATCTGAAAATCCTGCCGGCCCGGTTGAAGCGCACGGCTTGGTTCGGCCGTTTCGATGGAACCGGGATGCCGATTGAGCGGGTGACAGTCGACGGAAGGGTGTATTTCGCAGGTGGCATGTGTAAGCCGCATGAGTGTGGCGATAACTTCCTCACCTTTATGATCGAGGCGGACGGATCGCGGGCCGTGGCGATGGTGAAAGCGAGAGAGACGAACGGCCAGATCGTGGAGCTCGGGAATCCGACGACGGCCGAGCGGCGATTCATGGCGAAGGAGTTTCAGGATTGACGGGTCCATCCTTGGAGTGGAGGTTCCGTTGAGGATCGCCGGAGTCGGCTCCATCTCCCGGATCGGCGGCGAGCAGCCCGGCGCTAGGATGCTGCCGCCAGGAGAAGTGCCCTCACAAGCCTGACGAACCTGGGCTCCCGCATCGGGGCTCTATCCTTGGATTTCCTCGCTCGGTCTCCGAGGGCGCAGGTTGCCTTTGGTTCCGGAGATGGGGCAAAGTACATCGTCCTGGAGCCGAATTGCCAAGCTGCAGAAACCGTGAGAGCGTTCCTGTCCAGAGTGGCGGTCGAGGGTCACGATGGGAAAGAAGTACGGCGGCAAGAAGCTCTCCGGCTGGTCGACGGGACACCAGGGCGGATTCAGGGGCAGCAATCGGACTCCGAAAGGAACGCCGAAACCGTTCCGGAAACAGAAGCCTTCGATCCAGGCGAGAGAGGCCGAGCGGAAATCGTTGGAGACCCGATTGGGATTGGCCGAGGGAGAGCCGGTGATCGTGGCGAAGTCTCCTGTGAAGGCACCCAAGCGACCCGGTGTAGCGTGTGAGGAGACCGGGCTCACGCTCGAGGAGGTCCGGGCTCTTCGACCTTATGCCTATAAGCTAGTCCGGTTAGAGCGCGGAGAATTTCCAGCGAACACCGATGAGCGGGTACGTTTCCTGAAGGTCTGCCGTGGGCAGGCTGAGCCAAGGACGATCCACGAGCGGGCTTATCTGAAATGGCGAGGCTTAAAGCCGGATCTAATTGCGCTCGAGCGCGAGCTCCTGGCCGCTGAAATGGAGGCGCGTGCCGAGGTGTCCCGGCCTGTGGTTGGAAAGCCGCTTGCCGATGAGATCAAAGAAAAGCGCGAAGAGAGGAAGCAGCGTCTCAGGGCAGGCCGGGAGACCATTAACCAGCTGGCCAGCCAGGCGCCTGCTGCCAGCGACGAAACGAAACCCAAGCCGAAGAAGGCGTCTGCCGGCAATCTCTGGGACCAGGCGAATGCTCGAGCAGCTATAGAGCGAGGTCTCAGAGCTCTGAAGGAAACGCCAAAGGCGAAGGCTGAGGAGACGTGGGGCTCGCGTGACGATTGGAAACGTGATCGGGCTTCGTGGAAGAAGAGACGTTAGGAGCGGCAGACAGCGGTTTCGCGTGATCATCACAAAGAGTTCGATTGGTGCCCCCTACGTGTGCTTTCAGCCGCAGGGCCGCCTCTCCTGACAGAACGATTGGGTTCGCTCATCTCCGCCGAAGGTGCGGAGATGAGCACCTTCCCCATTATGTTTCCTTCGCCACAGTGGCTCTGCCTGACTGCGATGGGGTCGTATGGGGAACGATCCATAGACAGGAACGGGAGATTCAACCCAGTTCGTGCTTCTCGTTGGCGGGCCGGGTGAGCGCGACGAAGTTGAACTCACGGAGAGCGTCTAGATTTTTCCGGGAGACATTGATGCCGTATTCAGGGGCACTTTTTGCCTCCAGGTAATCGTTGTCACGAAAGATCCCACAAGGCGTCAACCACCGCGTCGACGGGATAAAGAACATCTCGAAGCTCGGACTGGAGAACACGATCAGACACAATGCGAGATCAGGCGCGGGCTTAAAATGTTTCTTGCGCATGAAGACATAGCCGGTCCCTCGCAATGACTTGACCTGCACCTTCATATAACCGGTGTCGTCCCGGTGAATCAGGAGATCGACGCCTCGATCGTCGACTTCCGGGATGTAAATCGAGAATCCCTGTTTCGCGAACTCGATCCGCGCGATGTATTCTGCAATCTGCCCGATCTGCTGGGAGCTGACGGAGGACCAGTTTTCGCCAATCATGGTGATGTCATCTTGGGGTCCGAGAAGAAGAGGAGAACGTTTCTCATGTCTGACCAAAGCAGCGGGAGCCCTGACGCTTTGGACGAGAGCGAACATATATCGATTTTCGTTTATGAGCACCCGAATGGCGTCCGGGAGATCACCGGTGGTGGCAGAGGCCCCGGAGGAATTCTCGCAGACATTCACGGGGAGGTTGCTCCAGGTGAGAGCTGGGACGGCATGAGCTACGAGAAGCTCACCCCTGGACGGTACAAGCTCATCGGTAGGCTTTGGGTTCGGGTCTGACCCGGCCGGCTCGTCGTCTCCCCGGATGAATCAGGACGCAAAGCGAAAACGCTCGTACGCCGTGATCTTTTGTGTGACCGGCTCCACCGAAGAGCGATAAATCTCTGTCTGCAGAAAGCGGAGCTCGTCCGGATAAGCCTCTTCGGGAACCTCGGTCCACCAGGATTTCAAGCGTCCGTCGGACCCATCGTTCCACCGATAGCCTCGTTTCTTGAGCAAATCCTTCAGATCGAAAGGAGAGTTTTCGGCCCAAACCCGGATCGAGGATTTTCGGGCCGAGGCCAGAAGGAGCTGGAACGGGAGGCCGCTGCCGTCGGGGAGGGGGTGGGCAAGGACCTCCAACAAGGCCTCGCAGTCATCGACGGCGCGATGCCCCCGATGGAAGTAGCCAAATTGCCCGATCAGATACCCGAGCTTGGAGCCTTCGAAGCCGAGGGTCGACCAGGAAATCTCCGAGTTCGAGCAGGCCCATGCCTTGTCCGCGAACCCGCGGGCCAGACGCTCACAGAAGGGGCGGTCGAAGGAAGCGTTATGGGCAATGACGAGATCGGCCGGAGCAATGAACCGCTCGACGGCATCCAGATCCATCACCTGGCCCGCGACCATTTCCGGGGTGATCTCGTGAACCTTCATGCTTTCGGGACTGATCGGAACACCGGGCTCGCGAAGGGCTCCGAATGTGCCGATCACGTCACGCACTTGGCCGTCGATATGATAGATGAAGGCGATTATGCCGAGTTCGATGACCTCGTCCTTGGCTTTGTCGAGGCCGGTGGTCTCCGTGTCGACGATCAGCCCGATCTTCTCGCCGTCGGTAAGAGGGCGCTGCGGGAGGACGGGGCGGGGTTTGAGACGACGGAGAATGCGATAGTCGCCAGAGGCCTCGAGGGCATGGGCGGCGTTTTCGAAGTCCGCAGGGTTGAGGCGGAAGAGCGGTGCCTGGTGCGGGACGATGATGGGATCCGTCGTGGGCGGCAGGACCGGCTTCGAGAACAGATTCCATTGCTCTGGCATCCCACACCCCTAGGATTACTTGGTGGTATGAGAGCACAGCCGGGTTAGAGGGATATTACCGAAATCGCGCCAACTGAAGTATCGTTGTGGAATGCCTCGCGTGATCAGGGCTCCGGAAACGCTGCCCGCCCGGTATCAGCCCTCAGCGACCGAAGGATCCGCGCCCGCGATGCACTGCCATCGCCCACGTCCGCGGTTGCGATAGAGCTGCCCGGTTCCCCAGCCGATGCCGGCCCCGACCTTCCAGTAGCAGTCCGGGCACATGTTGGACCATGCCCCATCATACCCAGCGCCGGGCTTGGTGGCGCCATCCACGAAGAAAGCGACATGGATGAGTTCGTTACCACAGAGATCACAGTGCTCAGGTGGATCCAGATGATCGGTAGAGGTGCCTCCGGTCACCCCAAGATCATTCAGCATAAGAGCCATCAGTGACAGTTCGACGGCCCACTGGGAGCGAAACGCGTGCCGAAGAACCGCATTCTCCCGGAGTTGAGCGATATCCTGGAGGGCGTCGATAAAATCGTGAAACTGCGGCTTCTTTCTATCCATCGTGTCGCCCACCGTGATTGCTCGGGTCACTGTTGCCGAGGAGTTCGCTCTCGACCACCCGCCAGACACGATTTCCCCAGGGTTAGTTCATGATCGTGACATGTGTTTCCACGACCGTCCCATCGCGCACCAAGGCGTAGCCCGCGCGGCCACAGAGGTTTTTCCAGCTCTCGCCCGACGTGGTGAAACGCCATATCTCGTCCCCGACTCTAAAGGCTCGAAATATCGCCTCCTCGTCAGCTCTTTCCGTAAGGTAAACCGGCTGGAAGAGGTCGTCGGCGACTTTGGCGGTCATTCTGACCTGCCCCTTCTCATTGGCCTCGGACCCCGAGACAGTAATGTTTAGATCATCGAGCCCTTTGATGAAGGCATCGACGTGGTTCCATTTGAGACCTGTGCGAAGTGCCCGAAACTCGGGAAAGGTCAGTTCATGGATGTCTGCTTCCAGGAGCTTCTTGAGACGCCGACGAACCGCTCGCGGAGTCCGGCCGTCCCTCGAACGAGTACCGTCCCATTCTCGCGTGGAACGCCATACGAACGGAACCACGATCGGCCAGAGCAGGAGGGCTATGGCATTGGTGCTCGTCGATACGAGCCGCGTCTTCCGCTCGGCCTCTGCCGGCTCCTCCTCCTGAATTCTTTGGACCTCGTGTCGGCGCAAGCGCGCAACAGGACCTGCCACGATGAACAGGCAGCCGACGGCAAAATACAGGATCAATACAGACCACCAAGACACAATCCGCCCCTCGTTTGTGCCGTGACCCCTTAAGGCTGTTTACGGCGCACGATCGTCATGTGAGACACAATCCTATATCTCATCCAGTGTGACTAACCTGCTGACGCAGAAAGGACAGTCTCCGCCAGTTCCATCAGCTCCGATTCGATCTCAGCGATGTTCATCAGGTGTCCGGATCAGGCAGGACTTGTCTTTGATAGGCAGGTTAGACAAAAATTCCATCGACCGTCACATAGATCATGATGGCGAAAGACCATAGGCCGAGAACAGGGCCGTTGAGGGTAGAGGGCAGCTTTGAGCACATACGAATTGACGGTATCCCGCTCCAACCTGGCACAAGCCCTCAAGACCGCAACGGCGGGCCTGAGGAAACGAGAAGCGCAAAAGGTCCACTTCGCCTTTGACAACGAGATCCTGACCCTGACAGGCCCGGGGGCTCAGTCCGAAATCCAAGCTGCCGGCACCTGGCCCGGCGGAGTCCTGGCCGACGCGGCGATGCTCAAACAACTTGCCACTCGCCTTCCCAATGAGGATCCCATGCGCCTTGGAGTCCGGGACCGGCGCCTGTACCTGGGCGGGTTCAGCATCGGGGCAGAGGTCCTCGAGATCGCTCCGCCGCCGTTGTTGCTCCCCATGGGCGATCCGAACGCGGCGATCCTGAAGGCGGTCGATCGGTACGGCGAGCCACGGGTGCTCGGGACCGTCTCGAAAGCCTCTCTGGAGAATGCCAAAGCGGATCTCGACATGCGCATCGCCCAGACGGCCCAATCCTTGGCCCACTATGGTGTCACGCGGGCTGATGTCGCCGAGATGGTGGCCAGAGCCATTGCCCGCAGCAACAAGGCGCCATAACCCGAAACTCTCAAGACTAAGATCAGGACGATGGACCAAGATACGACACGTTGGGTGCGACAGGTATGTGACGGGGACTTTAGTGCGATCCCAACGCCTCTCATATGGAACCGGTCGGCGGAGTTCGCACACATCCTCGACGGATATGCAGCTACGGGCGGTCTGTCGCAGTGTGGCAAACTCGCTCAACGGATGGAGCGCACCTACCGCGAGACGGGCCGATGGTCTGGAACGCCCCTCGAGCTCTGGGCGACCCTATTCTTCCAGCATCGCGCCTGTCGGCACTCGGGCTGGGATCTCGAGGGTGAGCGGGTGTCCTGGTACGACGACCTATGCACGACCCTCCAGCGTGCTCTGCAGTCGATCGCTCCCGCAGAACGAAAAAAGCTGATGCGCTATTTCCGGCCTGATGTTGTCGGCTGCGTCGAGCCAAGCTCAAAGCGCTACAAACTTCTTAACGGTCAGCGACAGGCCTGTTTGAGCGAAACGCCAGGAACGCTTGGTGGATATCGGCCGAACCGGATTTATGGTCGTCTCGATTGTCCGAGCGCCTTGCGTCATCTGGCAAGCGGGCAATACGCCAAGCACCGGGTCTTCTTCGCCGATGAGCCAACAGCAATAGCCGCTGGGTTTCGACCCTGCGGTGTCTGCATGAAAGAGCGACATGAGCTTTGGAAGGCAGATCCGAGCGCTTGGCTCGCAGCCGTTGTGGGCGATCACAGGTCATAAAGGCACAGGGAACCAACCAAATGGAGCGGGAATACAAAGGTTACCGTCTGAAAGGCTCGACGCTGCGCGGAAAGCCGGAGGTCGGCATCATTTTCAAGAAGTCGCTGGACCACATCGTTGACGGCCGATCCCTCGACGAGGCTTTCGAGAAGGCCAAGGCCTGGATCGACGCCCGGAATGCCAAAGAGTCGGACGAGCGCAAGGGCCGCCCGCCCGAGGTCGCGACAAAAGAACAATACATCAGGTTCTTTAGAGGCTATCCGCTCAAGGATTATGAATTGGCCATGCTCCGCGCGAATGCGAGTGGCCCTATGTCAGCTGAACGGCTCGCGAAGGCTGCGGGATGGGACAGTTATGAGACCGCGAACCGCTGGTATGGCGGCCTTGGGCGTGAAGTCGGCACGACCTTGGGCCTGACCTTTCGAAAATATGATGATGGCTCGGACTTCTATATGAGTGCCCTCGTCAAGGAGGTCGGCGAGCGTGACCCCGAGACGGGCCATTTCCTGATTCACATGCATCCTGAGCTGGTCGAGGCTCTAAGGGATCTCGGGTATGTCTGAATCCAGGTCCTCCGTTCATGATTGATACCTGGAACGATCGGGTGAGAAGGATGCCGTGGGTTCAGCTTCCCAAGCCACGAAAGAGGCGAGATTGAAGCCCTGGCGGCCCCGATCCTCGGTTCCCTAATTTGAGCCCGGAGTATTCCCTAAAAATGAGGAACGTTTCTCCCTTAGGGAAATAGGCAAACAGTCTCGCTTGCGCTTCTATGGGTCCACCAACGGAGGCAAGCCCAGTGAGCTACGCACAGCCCGAACGAATTGAACTGACCCGTCACGCATCAATCCGGGTGCGACAGCGTGGGGTGCCTGAGCGGGTCCTCAGGCTCGTGCTCGAACACGCCGATATCACGCTCCACGCTGGCGACGGGTGCGAGCACATGTATCTGAGCCACCACCAAGCCGAGGAGCTCATCGCATCTGCGATCGCAGGCCCCGACGAGGTCTCAAGAGCAAGGCGCCTCGTCGCGGTTCTCGGCCGGCAGGGCGTGACCACGGTCCTTCGCCCAGATCCGGGCTCCCGTGGGCGTCGCTACCGCCGTCAGATGGCAACGCGTTCAGCCTCTAACATCGGTAGGTACCCGCGATGAATAATGTCATAGAGTTTGCAACAATCCGCCATGGCAGGGACCGGGACGCCATGAACTCAGCATCCGTGCAGTCGAGTGAACGAGAGCCCAGCACGCACATCTCGGTTCGGGCCGTCGAGCGATCCAAGATTCATCAAGCCGTCAGGCAGACGAAAAAGCTCGGAACGGCTGACGGGGAAGTCGTTGCCCGCCGTCTAACCGACTTTTTGGAACATGCAAAGGAAAAGGGGATCCGTCGAACAGCGGTCCTTAAAAAGGCGCTACCGAACCAACACCTGAAGTATCTCGCGAAACTCACTCTCCCTCCAAAGGGAGAGCCTGTTCCGGACCGTCGCTGGGGGGAACTTCAAAAAGGGCCGAAGAATTACGCATCCGTCGCAACAGCGGCCGCTGAGCTCCTCCAGGAGGACGTGGAAGACGTCCTCCTCCAACTCTTCCGGGGAACCGCCGTCGACGATACGAACCAGACGCTTTGCCAGAGGTTGGGAGAGATGCCGGAGATCGACGATTGTTGGCTCCATCTCTCGAAGCGGATCAGCGATATGGTCCGCTGGGTCTCAAAGAAGACAGGCATGCAGGAGCATGTGCGTAGAACTGCGGGCGTGACTGGCCAATATGACCTTGGTGAGGGTGCGATCCGTCCCAGCACCGGCGCTCTGTTCCCACATGGCCCGCTGGCCAATGAATTCGAGGTCGTTGACGAATTCCCTCCCGTGCCCTCAGTCCTTATTCACGAGGACGAGATCGGCGTTTTCCCATCGAGGCATCTGGAACTTACTCATGGAGATACCTCGATCAGCCTCAAGGTCGACGTCCATGCCATCCGCGAGCTGCGACTGGCTATCGGTCCCGTAGACTCCTTTGAGGACGTCGGCGCTCTGTTCGAAGTCAGGACACGGATCGACCTCACAGGGGCCGCGGAGCCCATCGAGCTTCTTCGCCCCTGGCTCTATCTCGAGGGTCACGGGTCCTTCGATGTTCGATGGAGAGGCGCTGTTTGGCACGCCGAGTTGGAAATCGATCCAGATCACGATCCTCTCGCGGGCGCGCCGCTGGCTCCTCTCGAGGGACAGGGTCAAGGATGGGACGGAGGCACGCTACAGCCCGCGCACAATTATGCTGTCTGGTATCCTGTGACGCCCCGCACCTGTGAGCGTCTCCTGTCCCGGCCCACGAATGCATTCCAACACAGTGCTCGCTGCCCGTATGATCGGACGAGTGTCCCGACTCTCTGTCCAGCACAGACAGTCGGAGCGGCAATCGAGAGTGCTGTGTTGACGGGGGCAGAACGCCTTCAGGAGAGTCTTCTTAGCGAAGCTGTCTCCATTTCCGATCTCGTGAAGGCCTATGTCGGCGAGCGCCGGCAAGAGGCCTACGCCCTTCATCAAGAAGCTTCTCGCCGCTGGAGTGCCGAATAATGACGAACCTGTCGAATGCGTCTCTGAAGAATAACGGCTCTCAGATGACCCATGAGTTCTGGTGGACCTGCATTCCGGCTCTTCCGACCGGCCGCGACACGCATGCGTACCGGGTGCTGAAGCGGGTCTGGTTTGACCACACTATGAACACGTTCCGCATCGAGCTGGGCGGCACGCTCAAACCCAACGGCAGAAATTTCTACACGGCCGGCAAAGAGGACCACATTACGCCCGTCCTGTTCCAAACCTTCACGATCTTCGAAGACCATGCCCGATGGGTGCCCCAACTCCTTGCCCTGTTCGGCCTCCAGCCGACTGGCGCCGTCCGCGGCGCCTCTTGGTCGTACCTGTTCGAAGAGTTCTACGATGGGCGCAAGTTCTGCATCGCCGACATCGTGCTGTCCTGGCATGACGACGCTGGAGAAGCCGTCCTGGTTCTCGAAGCCAAGGCACCGAAAGGATCGCTCACCGCCAAGGACATCGACGGCCTGGGCCGCTACCTCAACATGTTGTCCATCCGGAAGGTTTCGCGGCGTTGGGTCGGCTTCCTTGTTGACGAAAGCGACCTGGCTCTGGTGCAGGCAGCAACCAGATCTACGGTACCTGCTGCCTCATGGCAGGATTTGATCCGAATCCAGATCGAGGCGGCGAGGTCCCTGGACTGTGATCGAGCCATACAGGACTTGGTTTCGGCCCTCATTCTCGAACACGCGGCCTACTGCGGAATCCGTGTCACCAAGTTCGATGCCGGAAGAGAGTTCAATCCTGAAATCGTCCCCGGGAGCGGAACCACCGAATCCTACAGCCGGATCCTTGATCTCAAATTGCCCGCCTCGATCCAGAGTTTCCTTCTCGGAAGTGAGGCGGCCTTGGCCGCTCGTCGAGGTCACAAGCCACAGCCTCCGATGTCCTGGCTCTCGAGCGACCCAGGTTCGGCTCAAATCTGGCTGAACGGCCGCGCTGGCGACCCTCGACGGCAATCTGTCCCAGACCGGCGGGTCGTCCTGTGGAAGTTCAACCGATCCAGGCCCGCATAGACCGTTCTCCCACGGTTGCCTGACACAGGGTAAGGCCCCACCGTGGACCTCCAACTGACCCGCACAGTCACCAGCCGAGCGCCCGACTGTTATCGAGCGCTCACTCGGCTCAAGGTCGAACTTGCGAGGGAGAGGAACATTGATCATCGCTTTGATCATTTCCATCATCATCGCCGTCTATTGCCGATGGATGATCCCATTCATCGTCCTCGGATTCGTCTTTCTGTTCTTTGCGAGCCAGGGCGGGTCATCTGACTTTGCATCCAATTTCCTGACCACCCTTGGCGTTCTTTGTATCGCCATTACGATTGCCTTGATCGTCGTTTTCGTGAGACGAAGGCCATGATCGGGTAGCCGATTTCCTTTTCTATACCGTATTCGCTCAATTGCGGTTGAGGCCTTGCTCGCCGCGTGTCAGCAGGATGCGCTTCCAGAAGCCTTCGCGGGCAAGGATCAGATCATCTGGAACCCGAAAAGCGCGGTGCTCGAGCAGAGCGAAACGAAAATTGCTGCGACAGTAGGAGAGACTGGGATCACTCACGAGGTTTCGCAGCTCGACGTTGCCGCCGTGACCGCTGGCCACATAGGCGCACCACCGGGACCAAACGCCCTGATCGCCGTAGGCCGAGCCGACATAGCGTCGTCCCGTTTTGGTGTCGGTGATCAGGTAGATCCCCTTGACGCTCTCCAGCGCAGCCTTCCAATCAGGACGGCTGTTACGGACGAGCGTCTCGAGCTCCCCGAAGGACAGATCGATGTCCTCATAGCCGGGGAAGGAGCGGCCGGAGTAAGGCTCCCTCAGCAATTCCTGGATCTCGAAACTCGCATAATAGTTCTCAAAGTTCACGCGCGTCGTCCGCTCCCGGTAGGGTGAGCGGAGTTTCAGCCGTCCGATGAAGTTGGCGCCGGCATCGGATTGCTCGACCTCGTATCGATCCGGGTGCCGGGCGAGGACGCGGAAGATGCCGCCAAAGAGCCAGATATCAGGCTCGTGATAGAACTGCATGACGGAGAAGATGCAAGGGCGATTGAAGTCGTCGCGGGCAGGCCGGTATTCCTGCCAGCCTTGCCACTCCCTTCTGTCTCGCGCCCAGACTTCAAGCGGCTGATCGTGCTGGTTCCACCGCGCGAAATGCAGCTTGTATTCGGTGAGGTTTGGGATCGGCCAGATGTCGCTCAGAAGGATACTCATACCGGCCAGACCTTTGTGGAGATGCGCTTGAATTCATGAACGCCGAGGGCTCCGCGCTCTCGCGCCTTGGAGCCCGGCAAATCGAGTCTCTCTATCACGAGGCCGTAGGGCGCCTCCCAGATCTCTCGTGGCTCGAGGGTCCGGTTGTCGAGCAAGACGAGCAGGACGGCATCGCAGTCTGCGCCTCGCTTTATGGTGCCCAGACGCTGCCCCGGCTTCGCATTTTCTCCATAGGCCCGTCCTTTGATCTGAATTCTCTGCGGACCCTGTTCCGTGTGGCGGATCGCGTCATATCCAGGAGTGCGTGGCGGAGCAAGCTCCAGGCCGAGCAGGTCGGCAGCAACGTATTCCGCAACTTCGCCTGTGACACCCAGTGGCTTTTTCGTCAGCTGGTAGTACTCGGCCGCAAGCGGCTTGACGGCCTTCAATATCTCTCGCACGCGGCGAACCTCGGCACTCTCTGCCAACGTAACGTCTCCCTCATTGTCCGATGCAATGGATCAGCGGCCCAGCAAGATAATCGGGGCGAATAAAGCCCGTCGGACGATTTTCCAGCTCGGATCCAGCCCCGGTAATCTCGTGCATCCAGTTACTCACAGACTCGCTTTTGTGCATAAATATTCCTACCCTGCGAGAGGCAACTTCGTAATCTGGTCAAGCGCGGGTACGTGCGTGCCAAGGACGTCAGCGTGGCTCATACGCACGCCCATAAAGGGATTAATGCAATACTATCCGGTGATCGACCGATATCTGCGAAGTCCTATATTTGCTGCGCAGCAAATATGGGACTAACATGGGATATACGCCGATTCGGCCTTATTTACTGCGCAGCAAATATCCATGTCCGACCACATGAACGAAGACATCCTGATTGAGGACTTCGTCTCCGCGCTTGAAGCGGCACCGAACACGCGGGCCCACATCGTCTCACGCGAGGCGAGAGCCGGACCCATCTGGGCTGACTTCCTTGTCGAGATCCAGGTAGGCGACGTGCCCATTCTACTTGTCGTTGAAGCCAAGCGGATGGCCTTCCCACGGGATGTGCGTGAAGCCTCCTGGAAGTTGGGAAAATACCTTGACCATATGTCCCTAGAAGGGAAGCAAGCCGTACCAGTTATCGTGGCGGAAACAATCTCCCCGGGCGCCCGATCTCTCCTGCGGGAGGAGGGGGTAGGTTACTACGATACTAGCGGTAGCCTCTACGTTCCGGCCCGCGGCGTGTACCTCTATGTTGAAAAGCCGATCCCGAAACGTCAGGCACGAACCCTAGGCAGTCTCTTCGTCGGTCGCCGCGCTCAGGTTCTCCACGCTGTATGGCTATGCCGGGGGAATTGGTTCGGGGTTCACGAAATCGCCGAACGAGCATCAGTTTCCCCTACGACCGTCTCGCAAACGCTCATTGCCCTGGAGCGACGCGAATGGGTTGTAACGAGGGGATCGGGACCGACAAAGGAACGGCGCGTTTCAAATCCGCAGGCGCTGCTCGACGCCTGGTCAACATACCAAACCTCGGCAAAACCGAAGCCGATGCGCCATTACTATGTTCGATCCGCCAAGGTCGGAGACCTCGTTCATCGCCTCGACCAGGTCTGCGAAGATCACGACGTACCCTATGAAATCACCGGATCTATGGCTGGACAGATCCACGCACCGTATCTGTCGAGTGTATCGCAGGTCCAATGCCGGCTTGCCCAGGGCGCCGCCTCGGAAGCGGTCCTAGACATGATTGAGGCACGTCCAGTCCGTGAGGGTTGGAATCTCGGAATCCTCGACGCCAAGTCGCCAAACGAGTTCGTATTTCGTGAGCGGATCAACGGCGTTTGGGTCGCCGACCCACTTCAGACGTATCTTGACCTGTTACAAGCCGGGGGCCGATCAAAGGAACTGGCTGACCACCTGCGCGCTGAAAGGCTAAACACCTGATGTCGAAACCTCAGTTTATCGTCGACTACAGCCCCGATGTCACTCAAGACTGCGAACGGGTGTTGGTCACGCTATTTAGCGGGCTCGGCCCGTGGCGTGATTCGGTCTACCTCGTCGGAGGGTTGGCACCGCGATACATCGTGTCAGCACGCCCTCCGGAAGTCCCACCACACGCTGGTACTGGCGACATCGACATCGTCGTCGATCTCGCGATTCTCGCGGAAACCGAGGCATACCGCACGCTAGAACAAAACTTGAAAAAGATGGGTTTCGAACGCGGTGAGAACGAGAAGGGCAACAAGGTCAACTGGCGCTGGAAAACCAAGACCCCTCATGGTGTGACGGTTATCCTGGAGTTCCTTGCCGACGATCCTAACTTGAAAGGCGGAGCACTTCAGGAATTGCCTACGGAGGGCAATGTATCCGCTGTGAACATACCGCACGCTTCTCTTGTTTTTGATCTGCATGACCGGATGGATGTAACGGCCGATCTACTCGGAGAGAATGGACGCACCACGGAGACGATCCCCTATGCCAATATCGTTTCGTTCACCTGCCTGAAGGCATTCGCCTTTGAACATCGGCGCGAGCGCAAGGACGCCCACGACCTTGTTTACTGCCTTGAGCATGGGGAGGGTGGCCCTGAAGGCGCGGCCGCGAAATTTAAGGACGCGCTTAATGGAAAGCATGCTGACATCGTCGTGAACGCATTGAACATCCTTCTGAAGCGGTTCTGCGACCCGAATCCAAACGAGGGCTACTTACGGGAAGGACCGGTTGCCGTCGCAAAGTTCGAGATCCAGGGGGATGACGAGGATCCTGAGACTCGGGAGCAGCGGGTGCTTCGCCAGCGGTCAGTACACGATATCGTTGACCGGTTTCTGGAGGCGCTCGGCATTCGATTTGAAGGTCGGCCGCCATCTGCCAGCGGCCAATGATGTAAAATGAGACCTGTACAGGGATGACCAAACCGAGGTGTTAACGAAACGCGAGAGATGCCATCGAAGCAGAAATCTCAAATCAGCCGTCCTGATGGTGCGAACAGCGATTACCGAGATCCCCCATAAACCTCGTCCAATTGCGATAGGCGTGCAGATTACGGACCTGCACCGTTAAACACTCTCAGAAATGACGGAGCTTGCGGCCGCCGGCGGCCATGACGGCAGGTGCCAATCCAAGAGGGTCGGAGCCTTCAGGCGGCCAGTGTCGATCGTTGCTAGACTCATTCGTCCGGGAGATCCTCGTCACTGATCTGCATTTCGAACCGGAACGACAGTAGGTCCGTCTGTCGGTACCGCAGCATGGAGCCGTGCAGCACGACGTACTTGAATTTGTCGGCAATCAGCATGGCCAGGACAGAGGGAAGGGCATCGGCTGGCATCGACATCAGCGCATTGGGCGATCCATGGAAGCTCAGATGACCAACCAACATCGGCCGGTCGTTCTGCCGATTTTCCCGGTCGAGACGCTCGTCCGGGAGAAAGACTAGCTCGACCGAGCGATCCCGAAGCCGGGACGGCCGAATCAAACGTCCTTCGATCTTGAGGTGGCGGTAATCGTCATAGGGCCCGCCTGAGATGTCGGGGGCATTGGAAACCCCAAACATGAAGCTCCACTCCCATCCAAGGATCTCGACGACGTAGTAGACGTGCTCCTCGACGCGCCGTTTGGACTTCTTGCGACTGACCCTCGCCTTGCCCGCAGGCTTCCTGCCTCGCGCTGGCTCACCGGCAGCTGAACTCTTGGAAGAAGCGAGGACGGCAGTCTGGATCATGTCACACCTAACATGTTCCAATCCGGACGGATCATCCGGATAAGACCGGCTTCAAGTCCAGCCGCCGTGATGACTGGCAGGCCATTCCATTCGGAAGCCTCAGGCGTCGCGACCAGAACCTTAACCGTTTGACCGGCTGACAACGCAGCAACAATCAGCCCTTTGACGCGTGCATTCGTCCGCTGGCCCACGTATCCACGGCGATACCCGGACAGGCGGGTTTGAAGACCTTGATGAGTCAGCCCGACATATCGAATCCACCCATCCACCGCAAACGCGTAGACGCCAGCGTCAGCGGGCGCCGGCGCACTTAGCGTAAACTCTCCCTCTTCGAGCAATACCCACTCGCCCAGAAGGCGGAATCCAGCCTTGAGTAAGACATCTGCTGAGATCGGCTGGCGACGCTCGAGATCGGCATCAACCGATACCGGCGGACGCTCGCGTTCAATATCGGCCCGAAGGCCGCCTTCAATGCCGGCATCGACTAGAACCTTGCGAACATGCTGATAGCGAACTCCCAACAGCTGACTTATCTCTGTTCGCCTGTAGCCAGCACGGGCCATGGCGCGGATCTTGTCGGAAGTCGTCTCTAGCTTCTCGAGCTCGGCGAGAATTGAGATCCGATCAATGTTCATTTCGCTATCCAACGGCTACCTGGGTGTCAAAGGTCGTCACTGAGGCGATGCCTTACCCTGCTTCTTCAATGGCAGGCCACATAATTTCCTGAAGCTCTCAGAGAAAACGACGCCCTCCTTACCGGGGGCAACCCTCTCATACGTTTCGACCCTGACCTGTAACTTTCTGATCGCTTGTATGAGATCCTTTGGAGGATCTCCCGGAACGAGCAGAACCGGCTCATGGTCCTTCAGGGTGGGGATCAACTCTCGGTACAGCATCAGTTGCCCATAGCCAGCATACAGGCTCTGGGCCAAAGAATCCGTCTTGATCTCGATGAGTAGGTCGCGCTTTCCACCTTTGAAGCACCCGTCCACCTCATACCCGGCTGCGTGCGCAGGTTTATCCAATCTCTTGTGGATCTTTTTCAGCTCCGAGTTCAAGGCTTGCCATACCTCGCCTTGTAACCTGCGGACGACCTTTTCGGGCTGAGGTGGTTGAGCTCCTTTGACGAACGGATCCGCACTCTCTTCCTGAAACTTCTTAAGTACGTTCGCGTCCTGCTGATCCGGCTCGATCTTGGCATGGAGAGTACGGGCTACGGCACATCGAGTGACGAATTCGATCGTCTGCCGTCGGATTTCATCAGAAGGCTTGTCCAGTTCAGCAACCCGGTACCACTCACGGTCCTTTCTCCCGTTCAAGACCTGAACGGGCGCCAATCCCGTGCCTTCCCGGAAAGCAGTTCCCCTTACGTCATGAGAAAGAGTGTTCTTCTTGAGCCAGTCCTGGCGGAGGAGCCATCGCTTTCCGGAACTATCCTTGGCTACGGACGTAAGCCCGTCACCGGTTCCTGGCTTGCCAGGCGGATTAAGCTGCACGGTCCAACTCTTGCCCGTTCCATCGTAGGCCAGCCACGTGTTTGGTAACGGCCCCTCTTCGGAGTATTCGAGGCTTGATCGAAGCATCACGTTCTCAACGGGGAGCCAGTAACGGTTTCCCGTGATCTTTTCCGCTTCCGCAGTCATGGCCCTGAACCAGGTCCGGTAGCCGCTCTCTGCTTCTGCAGCGTCGGTTTCCAGTTCAAAAATCGATGGTGCCGGCATCGCTGTTGGTACTTTAAACAAACTCACTGGTGGCCCGATACCCGCCTCATTCTTCACTTTTGAACTGGATCCTAGCGGTCGCTAACATCTCATCAAAGATGGCCTTCGCTCCCAGACAAAGATCAAGCGCTTTCTTGAGCGGCTCCAATGCATCCTCGATCGTCTCATTTTCGATGGCCAGGGCCAAAGCCTCACGGTCGACCCTTACCGGGAGGAAGAACAGCCCGCTCTCCTCGTCATACGTGAACCCTTTGCCCTGAAGCCGCTCGATGTAAGACCTCACGAACTGCTTCCACCTCTTGCCGCGTGGAGCAACAACGCCCTTTTCATATTCCCACCAGAATCCAAGCTGCCCACGACCCGATCCGGTTAACCGAGTCAGCCAGAACTGATCAAGGTCACTGGTCTCACCGAAATCATCACCTTGCCCGGCGTAAAGATAGAAGTAAGCCGACCGACTGGTGTCTTCGCTTCCTGGTTCTTTATACCCCCATTCCGGGGGATATAAGGCTAGCTCGTTCTCATCCCATTCAAAGACACCGGTCCATCCCTGCGCGTCCGCCCACTCCTCCGCGACCTCGTCGAGCGCTTTGCCGACTTCGACTTGGACATTGTGGATAATTCGCTTTGCCGCTGTATCGATGTCGGCGAGATGCCGAACGATCAAAGCATCCATCTGCGCTGAAGACATATCCTCCCCCTTTAAAACTGTGCGACGTGTCGTGCGAACTGACTCAATAGTCGATCCACGAAGTTCGAGCCGACGCCACGTCGTTCTTTGATTACCTCCTCGATAGTGGAGGCAACATCATTCCAAGTCGCCAAGATGACCATCGGCGGCATCGAGTCCCGCGGCTTGGCTCCAGAGCGTGTGAGATAGATCAGGCCAGCCTTGCTCTGTCCCAAGGTACGTCTCCGCTCATTGAGCAATTCACAGTAACGCTCGATTTGCCTCTCGCCTTCGCGAGCGTCGATCTTGACCTCAATGAAAGCAGTGAAGTTCGTCCCGTCCACGACCAAATCGACCCGGTTCTTATCGTCGTCGAACGAATAGTGCTCGGTAGTCACCCGGTATCGACTCGTCTCCTCCAGAGGCAGAGGAAAATAACCAGCGTGGCGCTTGGCCAATCTCTTGAGCAAAGCTTGGAAGACTGCAGGTCCCAGTCCGTGCGCCTCTCGAGGATCGAGCAACCATGCCAACACGGAAGCGTTTCGGATCTCGTTCCGGCCCAACCCTGCGACCGACCAAAGGTTGATTTGATCTCCGCTACACCGATTGAGCTCTACCAGATTGCCAAACTTCGAAAGGAATTCTCGAAGTTTCTCCTGATCAACGACAACCTCCTCATGAGGGATTGTCTGTACTGGATCGCACATACGGAGTCGGCGAAACTCCTCCAGAAATCTCTCGAGCGTTGCAGACGATGCCCCCGGCTCATTATCGGACGAGGATACATCCTCTTCCGGCAACTTCCGAAACGACTGCAGGAATGACGATAAAGAATCGTGATCGCCCCCACATGTGGCAACCAGAATATCTTGTGACCCACCGGCGTCCATGTCTTTGCCGGACATAGATATCCGTCGAAGAGAGTTCAGGAATTCCTGCAGGGAGAAAATCTGTTCGGGCGAGATGGGTTCGGGCTGGCCCATTTGGAATCGACAATCGTAAGAACTCAAGCGCACTGACGCTATCCGATAGATCTAATCTACGCAATTGGTGGCTATCGACACCAGGCCTAACAGGGCACACGCTCCTGCTACGTATTTCGTTCCCGTGCAATCAGCCACAGACTTTGGCTGCTTCTTATTGAAGGGAACCAGAACGAGGCCGAGGCGTAGCTGGCACGCATGTGTCATGAGGTGTCCAACGAAGACGAGATGCGCCGGAGCGCTGCTCTGGACAAGTTGCCAGCCGGTAGGAAACCTGAAATCGATGAGTAGTTACGGGCAAGCAATACCGCTCAATCCCTCGGCCCTTTCACACCAAGTCTCCGTACGAGAGGCACGATGTCTCTTTCGTCGCGAATTCTATGAAGAGAGCTCTCCAGAGTTGTCTCTTCAGCACCGTAACCCGGCACAATGGTCACCCAAAGTCCGTCCTGTGGCGATGAACGATGAAAAAGCAGGGCGACCTCGTCCAAGGTTGCGACACCGTCTGGATCGCTGAAGCTAACTCTATAACCGTATAGAGAACCGTGCGGCGCCATGCCGATCTTTCTGAGCTCTGCCACGAGGAGCCGGAAAAGAGGCGCAAACCCAAGTTGTGAGGATAGGGCTTCAAGTTGCCTGAACTGGCCATCAACATGCTGCGGCCACCGTGAGCGGCAGTAAGCGTTCTCGATTGCGAGGGCATCATCGACGGTCATGGCCTCCGATGGTATGATGATGGGATCGGCTGCGGAGATGTCAGCCCAGATGCCGGTATGTGTCTTCATGAGGTCCGCTGAGAGCGTATAGGAATATGTGAAGCCGACATCATCCCAGATGATCGGCCGCCTCGATCTGGCGACGGTCTCAGGCTGATCGCTCAACCAGTCCTCGTCACCTTCCCACGCCTGGTTGAGACGATTCATGGTATCGTATATAGCGAACACAATCACGTCTCTAGATAACGATATCCGCCGCTCAGGGCTTGGCAGAAGAGCGAGGATCCTGTTGTACGTATCTCTGATGTATTCCGCAGTGTCGCTCCAACTCCCACCGCCATACTTCCGGTCCCATCCGCTGTTGTCGCTCGTCGTCTGATCGGCTGGGAGCGGGACAACGATCGCGCGCCTCTCATCGACCGTCCCGGTGATGAAAAATCCAACGGATGGATGAGACCCAAGGGCACCGTTCTTGAGTCCCTCGATGCGTCGTGCTGTCTTGATAAGTCCGGTTTTCCAGGTGTCGGCGATCGCCCGGCGCTCCTTTTCCGAAAGAGACTTCGGTTCTTTTACACGTACGCCGGTCACGACGAGCGGCTCGAGATCGGCGGTCAGCAGCCTGATCCGGTGTTGCCGTCCTTCTCTGGTCCCGTCGTACCAGGCGGTGTCGAACAACTTCTTTGTGATGTCGATTTCGGCCTTGAAATGGAAGCTTTCCAAGCCCCTCTGAAGCCGGATGATCGTTCCTTTGAGCCGAGGATAGATCTCGAGGTTATAGACATGGGGATCGTCCTGGACGTCGTCCCAATACTCATGGGCCGAGAGCGGCGTCGCATCCTCCGAGATCGTGCACGGGTGCTTGTCCCAGTCTGGCCAGACCGTATCGAAGAACACCCGTCCACCGTTCCACGCCTGAAGGAACCAGACTTTGTCCCCGCAGACCGGGCAATACGCATTGGGCGTCAGGTAGCTCAGGCCGCCCGTGCTCGCAGAAATGGGCTCCGCCGGCTCCGGACCGGCTCGTCTGATCCTCGCCTGTTGCGGTCCCGCATGACCCCATTCGTCCCGGGATACATCATGCTCTCGGACATAGAACCGTGTTCCGTACGAGTTGGTCCGATAGTGACCCGACCGACGAAATTGCGACATCCTCCTGCCCCCTTGGAGATTCTCTGACTTAGGTCAGAGGATACCCTGTCAAAACTTCGGCCGCACCTTCTCGCAAGTCAGATCCGCGGCTTGCATAGGCATGGACTCTTCGAAAATCACATGTCGCACATCGCCGTTCAGGCGGTTGATCTCCATGACGACGCGGTAAGGCCGGTCATCGACCGCGATCCTCATCAGCCCTTCGTCCATGACCGAGATGGGATAGGTCCTGGCGCCGTATCCTACCATCCGAGCTGTCGTGTCGATTATTACCAGGTGATTGGTCAGCCGCACGGTCTGCATTCGTCCGCCCTTATCCCGCTCCCACCACATCTTGATTACACCCTGGCAGGTGAGGAGAACTTCATCGGCCCGCGCCTCTCCGGCGGAGAGGAAAAGCGCAGCGAGCGCGAAAGTTGGTTTTTCATTTCAGCCCTGGGTTTCGGCGCCACTTTAATAGCTGGTTCTCAGCTGTGCAATTTCGGGATTTCGAACGCCACAATCGATTTGTAAGATCAGCCGCGCGGACTAAGGTCGGGATCCCGCAGATGATCAGCACTGGCAGAGCCCCGGATACCTTTGATCAGGTCCCAAATGTGGACGCGGGTCAATTGATGAGCCTCCCGGACTGCAGCATCGTGAGTGGACGTGACCTGGCAGCCGCCATGATATTCCATCAGATCGAAGAGAGCCCTGAGGTAGCCGAGGGTGTAGTCGTTATAAGGCCTTCGACGCCTCAGCCGTTCTTGAAACCAGTGAAATATTCGTACGACGTTATTGCAGCGCTTAAGAAGCACCAGACCGCCGATCAGGTGCGGTTGAGGGCGATTGAAGTCATGAGTAGTGAGCTAGCCCACCGCAACGTGGTAAACTCTGGAGAGATCCATGGTGGCACAGCTTTCGGGATCGCTGTCTCGGTGCTCTATTGGCTTGTACGAAACGATGAGTCAGAGGCACAGCACTTAGCCGGTCGGTTCAGAATTCTGAAGGGCGACATCCTCCGTGAGAAGGCTAATCGGGACGATCCCCGGGCGCCTTTCTATGCTGCGATGCTCGCAGCCGACACCTATGAGGCCTATTACCGCCTAACCGGGTCCGAGCCTGTGACCATTGAGAGCTATAGGTCCGGTCCGATCACCGCGCATATGGAAATCGCATACGCGCGACGGAATGGATGGATTGGGGACATGTGAGATTGCAGACGTAAGCGCCTATTTCCGCGGCTCACGCTGTGTCATCCGCAAATATATACTAGGGCAACTGCAACGACCAAGTGATCGTCTTATCGGAGTTTGATGCAAAGAAGCCCGCCCGAAGGCGGGTTTCTTTTTTGGCTCGCGACCGGATCCGCTCAGAGATCAATTCTCGGGTCTCCCGTCAGACCGAGGCGGGCGATGACCTCCGGCCACTTCTTGTACGAAAACACATCGTTCCAGAGCCTTTGGACGATCTCCCCACGCGCCTTGGTATCCTTCAGCGTTTTGGCTTCAGCTCCACTCAGATCAAGATAATTCCTGATGTGCACGTCGATCCCGTTCGAGGGCATCCCTGACGTGCCGCGCACTACAATCGACGTGATGGGCGGAATCTTATCCCCGAGATTCTCGATCGCCGTTGCGACACGGCCGAGCGGGAACGAATATTTCGTCAAGGTGCCAATATCCTTCTTTCCACCGCGATCGGCGATCATCTCGTGAAGCTCCTTGTAGGAGATCGTCCGCGGCTCGCTTTGCGCGATCTCCGCGAGGATTGGCAGGGCCAGACGAGCCGTCTGTCCGGTCCACGAGTCATCGTCCAGATCCTCAGCCAAAGCGGCTGTCGGCAACGCCGCAGCGGAGACATTCGACCCCTTAGTCTTCTTCCGCGTTCCAAGGCCGACAAGCGCCCAGCCGATGACCCGGTCGACCTCTTCTTCGCCGGCAATCAACCGGCTCACTTGGCTCCGTGGCAGATCCAATTCCTCTGCCAGCTTGCTCGGGGTCATGTTGTTGTCTTCCAGCCACTTCGCCACGTCGGTGATCATTAGGTTCCCTCCCTAGTTGCCTCTTCGCTAGTCTAGCGACGCGCTAACTAATCACACGATTCCCGCACTAGATCAAGCATCATTAATCTAGCAATTATAAAACTAAGGAGTGGAGCCGGCTGCCATCGCCGCTCCTCGATCTGGCAATTTGGGACCGTTCCCCTCCCCACAACGGGCCTGGAGCTACGGCATTGCTCATCCTGGCTTTGACGCAAGCAGCATTAAGCCCGACATCGGAATGGTGTTCCAGGAAGATATCCCAAAAGAATGGATCAAGGGGGGCATCTCCGTCGCCGATGACGATCTACTCAGCCATCACCGTGATTAGCCGGCGGACGAGTTCAAACCCTTGAGGCAGGTCGGCGATGGCCAGCCCGTTTATGGACGCCTTCCAGCACGTGTTTTTGGTCTCGGCTCCTCAAACGCCATACGAGCCCCATAGGAGCGATTTTACTTGCCAGGTAAGAACCATCCATCGACGGTGAGTTCGAGCGCCCCTGGGGCCTCTAGCGGGGACGTCTTTGACGCCGGCTGCGAGTAGCAATGAAGTTTCCCCAGAACTTCCCCACACACGAGGGGAAGTTCTGGGGAAAGTTTTCGGCAAACCGTGGGGCAAATAACTGCCCACCCGGCACGAGAGGAGCACCATGACGGATGAGTGTGCCTTTTTCGTTCCATCTCAACGAAATTCACTTTTCAGCATCTGAAAATCAGTGACTCCATTACAGGAGGCTCATCCAGAATCCGTTACACTGCCGCCACCTTAGATTCGCTTGAGAGTGGCGTCATGATCAGTTTTTCCGACTTGCGGTTTCCCGAGGACCATGAGCGGTCCACATCGGTTCACCGAGCTGCAGTGGTACATGCAAATTATAGCAGAAAGGCAAGAAACGCAGCCCGTAAAGCTCTCGGAGAAGACTTTGACGACCGACAGAATTCCATCCTCTACCGGCTTCTCGACGGCCCCAAAGAGCAGCGCTGGTTACATAAAGAATTGGGTATCCCGGTAACGTCTCTGCAGGTGATCAAAAAGGATTTCGTCAAGGCTGGGCTTATTGTTAACCCGAGCACCCTAGTCCCCCCCGGTAAAGGCAGCCAAACCAGCTCCCAAGTGAGAGACGATAAGTGGCAGCCGCATGTCTTCCAACTGACGGAAGAGGGAGATCTCAGTTCCCGCAAGCGGTTCGGCGAAGCTCAGAGCGTCATGGAGATTGGCCTCAATGCTCTCAGTGAAGAGGAGCGTGAGATGTATGTCGCTCTCATCCGGAAAATGGACGCGGCTCTAGACACCTGGCTTCAGGCTGAGCCAGATGCTCGGACGAGCGCACCGGCTCCCTTTGAACGTGCGGCCGTCAAAAGAGTGAGCAGACGTAAGCCCAAGGATTTGCAGACGGAACCCAGCCCATACAAAATTGAACAAGGGAATGTTCACTCTGCCATTCCAGATGACCAAGCACAGTTGGAAAAGTGTGTCCCAGCACCGCTGGACGATCAGACCGAATCGATCAGCGGTGAAGAAGAACCATCTCACCAATTTGGAACCATAACCTCTGCCATGGATGAACTCAATTGGTTCGAAGAGGATGATGAGGAGCAGAATGGAGACCCTCCGCTGCGCGAACATGAGCACATGATCCGTCACCAGCAGATCCTTGATCGGGAAGAGGAGGAGCGCTGGCGTGAAGCTGATGCTCGCTGGAGCAAACCCTTTCCTGGGATCGCCAGATGCGTTTCCGATCACCTCACTGCGATAGCAGCCTTCACAAACACTTTAGACGATTTCGACGGTGGGCCGAAGGCGTTCAATTCTGTACAGTACGACCACAGTGTCAGACCTTCTCGCTTTAATCCCTACAGGCTCATCCAGGCCGCAAAAAAGGCTGCCGTCGAAATCGATGCATTCTTTGAGGATCGAGACACCTCGACTGTGCGCCACATCGGCTTCCGAACGCCCGTTAACCGGGTTCATTTGCGCTGGCTCGCCGATGACTGGAAGGTTTTTCAGGCAGAAGCCCTCAAATGCATCGAAGATCTATCGGACGCAGGGCTCCTCAGGCCTCACGTTATGGTATTCCAATTCAAGGTTGATGAGCGGACACAGTTGGTGGACGTGCATTGTCATGCCATCGTTGATATGGGCGAGGACGCGAGAGCCGATGTTCTGGACCTCCTGGAAGAGCGGTTTATTGACTGCTGGATCGATGAAAGCCCCCACAGGGACCCCGCATCAACGATGAGATATATCCATCCCGGCTTCTCTCTACCAAACATGCTGTCGTGGACTGCTGAGGCGCTTGAACACCTTTACTATGCCCTCAGGTCAGAAAAATTCATCCACTATTTCGGCGCCTTCAGCGAGTTTCGTCGTGTACCAAATTGAACAGAGGCGGCATTGACAGACGGAAAAGTGGCTCAATCTCGCTTCCCTCGCGTGCGCGTTCTTGATTGTTACCTGGTCAACGGATCTATCTAAAATCATCTATCCTGCTCGGCCACATCCCGCACACGCGAGTTTTACTCTGGACAGAGAGAGGCACTAGCACTACCTTGGCACTTTGATGAGGGAGCCCAGGGTGAAGCGGGCTCGGCAGATCGGACATCGCAGGCGCATGGCGTGTGTGATGTGATCAAGCAGCCGTCGTCGGATGGCCGGCAAGCTGGGGTGCGGTGGTGGTCCGCCGGGTTTTCTTTTTTCCCCCTGCGGCGGCCTGCAGCCGCAGATGCTGCAGGAACAGATAGGCGATCAGCGTCATCAGGGCATGCCGATGCAACCCGCGCCACGAGCGGCCCTCGAAGTGATCGAGCCCGAGTTCTTCCTTGAGCTGCTGGTGCGCCTGCTCGCACACCCAGCGTGCCTTGATCAGAGAGGCCAACTGCTTCAGCCTCGTGTCCGGCGGCAGATTGGACAGGTAGTACTTGCGCTCGCCTGACCGACGGCGCTCGCCCACCAGCCAGACCTCATCGCCCGGCAGATGCTGATTGGCCTTCCCGCGCAGATAGACCGCCGGTCCGTCGGCGACCCGCACGCGAACAGCCGCAAACTTCGCCTTCAGCGGCTCTTTGGTGCCGCGCCGCCAGGTGACGTGACGCCAGGAGGCCTTCGCCAACATCGCCTCGGCCGTCACCGCCTCCTGATCCGGGATCTGTCTCGTGCGGGATCGGCCGTGGGATGGCGGGGGCGTGATCATCTGCACATCCGCCGCATAGACCTTCTGGATCCGCACGGTGCCCACGGCCCACACCAGTCCGAGGGCCGAGAGGGCCTGCCGGAAGGGCCCGCTGATGCCATAGCCGGCATCGGCCAGCACCGCCCCGAAGCTCACGCCGGCTTGCAGCAGACGTTTGAGTTCCTCCAGGGCGATCTCCGGCTTGGAGCGCTCCGTCCAGAACGCCTCGGGCACGCCCGCCTGCTGCAGGCGCTCGGGATCCTGGATCCTGGTGTCGGGCAGAAACAGCCGCAGCACGATCGGGACCGGCACCTCACCCTTGGCGAGGGTGAGCGAAACCAGGCTCTGACAATTGGCCTGCTTGCCCACCACTCCGGCATATTGCGAGGCGACACCCACGGAGTGCGTGCCCTTCTTGAGCAGCGCCGTGTCGTCGATCACCAGGATGGCGTCTGGCCCGCCGACCAGCCGGTTGGCCCGGGCCAGGAGTTCCGCCTCAAGCGGCGCCTCGTCCCAGGGGCCGACGGCCACGAAGTGATGCAGTTGATCGTAGTCGGCTGGCGCCACCCGGGCGGCGATCGGCTGCAGGCTCTTGCGCTCACCTGGCCCGATCAGGCCAGCGATATAGAGCGGGCACATGCGCCGCCGGGCTGGATGATGAAGAGGGGTGAGGAAGGGTTCGAGCCAGGACTGAAGTTCGTGTTCCCACGCCACTGAGGTGCTCATGACAACCTCCTGCGGATAATCCTTCAGTGAGAGAAGTCAGCCCAGCTCGCCCGGTTCCTCATGCCTGCCAAAGTAGTGCTAGGGAACCTGGCATCGACCGAGCGGCGTCTGATTAAGAAACCGCTTTTTGAGGGTTCGATTCGGTTGGCCTGTGGCCGCATGGACGGAGTGCCTGCGGACGGCCTTGGATGTTTGCTCCCTTCCTCCGCGAGCTATTCCAGCAAACGGATCATCTCGTACGGACGTCGATTCCGTGGGCGGACTTCACAGCAAGCTGCAGAATGTGTTTGAGATCACAGGAGCTGGCTTAGAGGATATCTCTCAAAACAGACGCGAAGCGATCCCTCTGCGGCTTGAACGATGAGGTGGCATCCCTCCCCCGTCTTGTAAGTGGGTCTATGCTTCGTCTGGAGGGCCCTCTGGGGCACCTAATGCGCTTCCAGGGCTGTCCCTAACGGAGCACAAGGAAAGTGCCCGAGAGGGGCCTTCTGGAACGTCACATCGTGCGGCCCATCTTATATGCATGTGTCAACTGTCTCGGATCAGACTTATTCGTACATGGACGGGGCCGACCAGAGTCGTGGTACACCCGAAGGGCGAAGCAGCTGCGAATAGACCAAGGGTGATCTGTTCAGAAATGTACAGGCTCAAGACGAACAGGTCCGAACCGAGCGCCGGCAAACAATTCAGGTTCCTGATCTCATACTCTTATCGGATACAGTCATAGCCTGTTGTACCTAAAGAAAGGTCCGACTTGGCGAGAGCAGCAAATACGAGTTCCTCACCCTTACGAACGAAGTTGTGCCGCCAGCTGCCAACGATCGGCGTCACCTGTGAAACCGTAATCTGTCTAAGGACAGGCACAAGGCCTCTGCCGGATCTGATTTCCCCCACGTTTTGCCGAGAACTTCCCCACTCTTTTCGCCACGATTTGGGGGAAGTTCGGGGGGAGGTTCATCAATCGCTGGTACAGGCTTTAGAACCGACCCACGAGAAAGCCCAAGGAGATGGCTTTTCGGACTTCGGCTAGTGATGGCGTACCTCACTAACTTCGTCGCTCCTAGGCCCCCCTAGACGGTTCTAGGCTGGGCGCGTTCACATTTGCAATATCATTGCAGCAATTCGACCCATTTCTTTGGCCTGAAAAGCCGCTCTCACTACATGTGCCGGGCGTTCTAGGCCCCGCTATCCACCACTATGTCGATCCTTGGGAGAGCGACTGAGCCTCCGAAATGGGGGACGCTGGTCGTGCATCAGCCGCTTGGCCCACTGAGACAGAAGCATTTCCTGTTGGGGACACCCGTTCTCCGCCCCCACTCAGCGCTACCCATGTGAGGCATCTCTGATCTCTGGCTCACCACGAGACGGCTCAAGGCTCGGCTCGACCGCCGGTTATGCCGCATTGTTGGCCAGCGTCTCGTTTCTAGGTTAGTTCCGGCTCCGCGAACCAATCGCTAGATCATGGATCACAAGCCCGCTTAGTCATCCGCGGTGGATAGGCGAGTCAAAGCGAGGCGTAGAGGGTTAAAATCAGAGCAGGACTGGCTAAAAGGTGCAGGGGCGAGGGAACACCAGAGAACAGCGGTCTGAGTAGTCAATGTCGGAAGTAACGAATGAAGCGTCGCCATTTGATCGCTACCAGGGCCAATTTACCCTCGATCGGCAGCATGATGGCACGTTAAAGATAGACTACACCTTGTCCGATCAGCGGATGAACGAGGCCAGAGACGCTGGTGTCATAGGCGGGGAAATTAAGCCATTCGAGATCATGCGTCTCGTACCAGAAAAGGATCTCTTGGCAATTCTTCCTCGAATCACGCTACCGCGGCCCGGAGATTTCCTAGAACCGAAATATAGCAAGATCAAAAGCATCGTGCTGGAGGGCTTCGAGATTGGCGCTCCTGACCAGCCAGGTGACGTTTATGATATTCTTGAGCAACTGCCGGCAGGGCTGATCCGGAATCCAGAATTCGGCCTTGGTATCCTAAGGGAATTTCGTTTCATCGTTGATGCAGTCGAAGAGATCGAGAGCATTCGGCATCTTGTGATCAGTCGGCGTAGGGAGACCGAACTCCGCGGAGACAGCTACGTCCTTTCACACAAGGACTTTGATGCGTTACGCCGTGCCATCAATCGAACCCACGAGAATGCCCTCAAACGCGCACGGGCTGACAAAATCATCCTCGCCCACAATACGCTCCTAACGCAGGTCGCCCCAGAGCGTTTCCCGGAGATGCGTAGCCCATATGCAAAGGACGTTATTTTCAAGACCGTCCCTGTGGATGCCCCTAATTTGTCAGATCGGGACCAGATGGCGGTTGTCGAGCTGATCAAACGGAACAAACGCAAGATTGCGGAGAGGCATCCGCGTGAACTGCTCGAACTCCAGCGGGACATTGAGCTTGTTACCCTTGAGCAACTGATCTCAAAAATGGAAGGGTTAACAAAGGGAAATCACGCCGAAGGTGTGTGGCAAACATTCTTTATGGATAACCCTTTCATCCTCAGCTTAGCCTTTGGCCTTCCAATTGTTGCTATTGGTGGTCAAGTTTCTGTAGGCGGGCGCACCCTGTCCGGCCAAGGAGATAAGGTCGCAGACTTCCTTCATCGAAACAATTTGACAGATAATTTGGCGCTCGTTGAGATCAAAACGGCAAAGACCCCACTACTCGGCGCCTCTTACCGTAAGGATGTCTACCCGCCATCGAAGGAGCTCTCCGGGTCAATCACCCAGCTGCTTGACCAGCGCTACCACTTGCAATCCGAAATCGCTATGCTCCGGTACAACAGTAACCGATCCGATCTGGAGTCCTACGCCATCAAGGGCGTAGTCATAGCAGGCATTGTACCAACCGATCGAGCGGAGAAGAAGTCGCTCGAGTTATTCAGGAATAACCTGAACGACATCCTTGTAATCACTTTTGACGAACTATTGGGAAAGCTGAGAGGCCTTCATACGTTTCTAAGTTCACCTGACAAAGAAGGTGTAACGGACGTGTAGCCCTATGCTTCTCCGCCTCACCTATATCGCACTTTGATCGAGGTAGAGTAAGCCTCAGGTCTGAGGCGGTGATAAGTGCAGACTACCTGGAAGGTGGCACAACGCCAGGCATCTCCACTGCCTTCCCGTTCTCATCAACAAAAGTGAAGAAGCTCCGGCGAGCTGCTGGATCCACCAGATCAAACTTAGCGATGTGATGTCCCGACGACGTTACCGCAGCGGAGTAAAGTGCCAATTGGAGGTCGTCTGTGTCGATTTCGACGATCAGTCCAGAAAAATCCAGCTCGTAACAGCTGCTCAACAGCGCTTGGTCAGAGGCCGGAAAGCTGTCCTTATAAATCACATTATATCTGGGCTGGAAATAGCGAATGAGAGCAGCTTCAGCCAGGCTGATCTGCTGGGCCTTTGTCAACGGATTATCGATAATGCTCAAAAAGCGGCGATGGTCTCGCTCATCACGGATCGCATTTTTGTCGATTCCATCAAGGGACGAGATGATCCGGTAGGGCACGTACTCGAAGGTGAGTAGAAGCACCTCGTCGTCAGGCATCTCGTAATGCATGTCAGCGAGGATCTTCTGCAAAGTGGAATGGCTCTTTAGACGGTCAATTGCCGTCCTATTTCCTTCTGCGTAGGCCTGACCGACGTACAGCACCTCAAGTCCTTGAAGCGCCGGCTCCTGAACCACACCCGAAAGGCTTAAAGCCATCGCGGGAACGTATCGTATCATCTCATCGCTCAAGTTAAGCGTGCGGAATTCACGATGTGGGTACGGAGCCAACTCAACGCGAACTGCATCATCCGTGATCTGGAAGGGCATCTCGAACGAGAGCCGTGTAGGAACACCATCAACTTTGTATATCAGATGCCCGCGAACGAACTTGCCGTCGAAGTGAAAATCCTCCGGGTCAAACGCAGAGGCCGGTCGCCTGCAAATCAGATAGATGTGACAGTGGCGCGAGACCTCCCTTGCTTCGGCATCAGTGATTTCGAGGCCTGCTGACAACTGATTAGGCATGATGATCTGCCAGCGGCCTGAGTACAGGTTTACAGCGAATTCTGAGAGAAACTTTCTATCAGCAACACTCTTTTTCATTTGAACCGTGGCCTCCAGCAATCGACGAAGTCGCAGTGGTCCTCTTCGTCCTCAGCATCCGTATCAGCAAGCAGGCTTGGATGCTGCAAGATTGTAATCGTCCTGCCATACCACTCCAAATCCGACAACCAGCTGTGCTGCCTAGATTGACCGGTCGCCGCCCAACCAATCCGTTATGCCGCTTGCCCGCTCGGCGCGGTCGGCGCGGTCGGCGCGGTCGGACGCGATGCCACGGCTGAGATCCATTTCAAAACAGAAGTCTCTGTGCCCCGGACAGGGCGACCCTCTCGCAACTATGTAAGTCCCTGCAGGTTCTTCGTTGAATTAAATAGTAGTGGCTAGGAGGTGGCCGAAGATGGCTGCCTGATGCTCATGCCCGTATAACGGGCACGACCGTTGTCACAAGTTTATTGCTGTCAAGCTAGCGGTGTTCGAAAGTCCATGTGCTATACTGACACTTAGCGTGAAGGAGAAGTGTCATGTCTGCACATAATGTTGTCGGAGCCACGGAGTCGTTCATCAACGGAATGGCGGCATCGATGGTGCTTGGTGGCCGTCGTCCTGTGCAGATGGACGATGATCCACGGACTATCCATGCGGTCCGCCAGCTCATCCATCAACTGGAAAGGGAACGAGCTGCACGTGCCGCCCTTCAAGAGGAAAACGAGTTGCTCCGCAACCAGCTCATTGATGCGGCCGCGATTATTACCCGAATGAGGGACCTGCTGGCCTGAAACTAAGCGTCTCTTTGATCTCTCTGAGCACGCTGTCAGCATCAGCGGCAACTGTTAAGCGTGCTTTCGCGCCAGCCTCGGCGGCCTCACGACCCATCTTCTCCGGCGATTTCGCCGCCGCGAGCTGGCTTGGCGTTAGCGGTGACAATGCCTTCTTTGGGCTCTGCATCCAAACCTCGATCTGCTCGAGCGTCCGCAGCGATAGGGCTTTGAGAGTCGTCTCATCTGCCGATTTCAGCTTAATGATCTCACGAGTCGTCAGCCCGGCGAGCGATGGCTCTGGGCCCGGCTGATACCCAGTCCTCCAGTAGCACCAACGCACGATCTGAGTGGCTTTCTGATTAGGTGTCCAAGTCACCGTCTTCTTGTCAAGCGCAGAGCCGAACTGGGGCTGCTGAGCCTCATTGAACGCATCCTCGGCTTCATCGGCCGCGGTCGACCGCCTGCGGGGCTCAAGGAGCCCGAACACTTCAAGGATATTCCGCGCCATGTCCATGGTCTGCAGGACAGCCATGCCAAAGAATGCAAACAGGCCTCCGAGGAGGGTTTGGAATATGCTGGCAAAAGACTTGAGGAACTTCAGCATCTGACCATCCCAGTCTCATTGGAAGCAACTTTTCGTATTCACGAAAATGAATCTACCTCAAGCAAGAAACAATGGAAAAACATGCCACGACGAGGTATCAGGTCACGAGGCCTTGTTTCCGCCTGAAGCGATGATAGGTAATGCAGTGCTTGACCACTGGGCTAAGTATCACCGCTCGAGCAACAGCCAGTTACACAATATTGGTCGCGACGCTCGAAATGCCTGAATGCATCGCTTAATGATGCCTTACGCGAGCTCGCCGGGATCTAATTTTTTCGACCCCATCCACTCAGTAGATGGTGTCTTGCGTCAGGCCACGTCAGAATCCTTTGCGAGCTTTGAGGAGAGCTGCAATGGACATGGAAGACGCAATTAAGGCCGCTGGCTGGAGAAAGGTTAGCGAGACCGAATACACGCTCGAGATCGAGGACCCCTGCGAATATCCAGATCGCTACCCCGCAGGCTCGTTTTCAGGCCGGGTATACCGCAATCCGACCACCGGCCTATGGGGCATCGAATTCGAGCACGACGAACGTAGCTCGCTGATGGATTCCGATACCGAGGTGAGGATACCGACGAAGCCGTCCACTTCGTCCAATCTGAAGCCGTCCAGGCATTCCGATTTCAAGCCGTCCATGGGTCCGAGGTGAAGTCGTCCACCTGAGCGCCGCTCTTCGGGTCGGTGATGGATGGTGGTTGAGGTGGTGACGCGGGTCAAGCCTCGGCTTGCGTGTGACGGGTCTTGCGCAGGCTCTCGCCGGTCAGGTTAAACCGGTAGGCGTTGTGCACGACCCGGTCGAGGATGGCGTCCGCCAGCGTCGGAATGCTGCCGATCATCGCGTACCAGTTCTCGACCGGCACCTGGCTGGTGATCAGCAGCGAACCGGCATCGTAGCGGTCCTCCACGATTTCCAGCAGATCGCGCTGCTGCTCGCCGGTGAGCGCCTCAGGGCCCCAGTCGTCGAGGATCAACAGCTTGGCCCGGGCGAGGCTGCGTAACAGGCGAGAGTAGCGGCCATCGCTGCGGGCGAGATCGAGCGCCGCAAACAGCCGCGGCACACGATAGTAGAGTACCGACAGGTCCTCCCGGCAGGCGCGGTGTCCCAGGGCGCAGGCGAGCCAGCTCTTCCCGACGCCGCACGGGCCGGTGATCAACAGATTGCGCCGCTCGCGGATCCAGTCGCAGGTGGCGAGCTTGAGAAACAGCGCCCGGTCGAGGCCGCGCGGAGCCCGGAAGTCGACATCCTCGACGCTGGCGGGATGGCGCAGTTTGGCTGCCTTAGCCCGAGTCTCGAAGCGCTTCTGCTGCCGCGTCGTCACTTCATGATCGAGGATCAGGCCGAGCCATTCGGCATGGCCGAGCGCGTCGGCCTCGGGAGTGGCGCTGAGCGCCTTGAAGCCTTTGGCCATGCCGTGCAGGCCCAGCGCGTGAAGCTGGTCGAGGGTGGGATGGGTCAACATGGTCGGTCTCCTGTTAGTGGAAATACCCCGGTCCGCGGACATTGGGGTGGGTGAGAACGGGTGTGTCGGCGGCTGGGGCGGGAGCGCGCTCGCGGTAGGTATCGAGAAGCGACACGATGCTCTTGTAGGTCAGCGCCTGGATCGCCAGCGCTTTGGCCGCGACCGCCTCGACACGCTCCTGCGGGATGCCGCGCATGTGCTGCAAAACCCCGATGCAGGTGCGAAAGCCCTGCTCGGGATGGCGGCGGGTCGACAGGATGGCGGCAATCAGGCCCTCGGTGTTGGGGCCGATCGACGCCGCCCAGGAGCGGAAGCGCTCGGGCGACCAGGCGGCATAGCGGCGATGCGAGCTCGGCATGTGCTCGGCCTGCGTGCCGTGCGCCCGTCCCGCATAACGCCGCGCGTGGGCCGCGACGCGCCCGCCCTTGTGGAAGGCCTCGACGGTGCGCTGGGTGACGCGCACCTCGACCTGCTGGCCGATGAGGCCAAACGGCACCGAGTAGAAGAAGCCCTCGACCTCGATGTGATAATCGAGCCCGACGCGGGCGAGCTGCCATTGCGCGAAGACGTAGTCCTCGGCCGGCAATGGTGCGAGGGCCGGCTTCTCGATGGTCTCGAACAACTGGCGCCGGCTGACGCCGAGCCGGCGCATGGGTACGCTGTTCATCCGCTCGACGGCCTCGGCGATAGCGGCATTGGCCTCCTGGAGCGAGAAGAAGGTGCGGTGGCGCAGGCGACCGAGAATGTAGGATTGGGCAAAGCGCACGCCGGCCTCGACTTTGGCTTTGTCCTTCGGCCGGCGCGGTCGGGCTGGCAAAATGCCGACCGCGTAATGAGCCGCCATCTTGCCGTAGCTGCGGTTGATCTCGGGATCGTAGAACGAGGCCTTGTGGACGCCGCTCTTCAGGTTGTCCGGGACGACGAGCTTGGTCACGCCACCATGGAACCGGAACATGCGCACATGCGCCTCGATCCAATCCGGCAGGGTCTGGGTCCAGGTGGCTTCGGCATAGGTCAGGTTGGAGGCGCCGAGCACCGCGACAAAGATCTCGGCGTGGCGGACCTCGCCGGTGAGTGGATCGACGATGGGCAGCTTCTTGCCCGAGTAGTCGACGAACACCTTGTCGCCGGCGACGTGATGCTGGCGCATGGTCGGCGTCAGGCGGCGCTCGAAGGAGCGGACCAGGTCGCAGAAACGCGAATAGCCGTAGCCGTCCGGATGGTCTGCTCGGTACTCCTCATGCAGGATGGCGATGCTGACGCCGGGCCGCTTGAGTTCCTGGACCAGGTGGGCCCAATCCGGCTCCGGCCGGCGGCGCGTGCCGACCCGGGTGCCCGCCCGGGCGAACAGCTTCTCCTCCAGGGCCGCGTCGGTCAGGTCCTCCGGCAGGGGCCAGGCCAGCCCGGCCGCCTTGGCCCGCTGGATGGCATCGCGCACAGTCGAGCGCGCTGCGCCGACAGGGGTCGCCTCAGAAAACGGAAAATAAAGCACGCTAAGCCGGTTGCAACGGTCGTAACGGCCTGAACTTGCCCGCGCCGATCTTGGCGCTGCTGCG
>JBOZRS010000002.1:0-19062 GCA_050789065.1 Microvirga sp. | reverse complement strand
TTCCAGACGATGAAAACCGCCGCCGCGACCCTGACCGGATTTGAAACCATGCGCATGATCCGCCGCGGCCACTGCATCCAGCGGAACCGTCAGGCGAAAGGCGAAGTCCGTCTCGTCAATCAGCTCTGCGGTCTGGCAGCCTGAATGACCCACTCGGCTGCGTTCGTTATGCCCCTCTCAAGTTGCTGCAATAGTGCCGATCCCGGAACGGTTTGCATGAGCCGAGACCATACCACATCAGTGGCGCGCGGCTGAAAAGATCATTTGAACGGGCGCAATTGTACCAGCCCGAACCGTGGCGATCATGTTGGCCACCTTCTCCTTGACAGTCGGCCCCATCAGATTGTGCAGTCCCAGTGGCGGTGGCGCGCCGCTCGCAGCCTGCGCTTGGAGGCGCGCGAAAAAGTCGAGTGCAACCTCTCGCCGATTCTCCTCCGCTTCAAGGACGAAGCCAGCCGCTTTGGCCGCATTGCGATAAGTCTCCGGCGTCTCCAGCGCCGAGAGGTCCGGCGTTTCTGCCCAAGGCACCGGGAAGCTGAGATCGCCGTCGCCCGTACGCATTACCTCGTAGAGCGCGAAAATTCCCGCGTCGCGTAGCACGCGGCGTGCTTCGCGAAAAAGCGTCGCCTTATCGGGTACATTCATGCCAACGTGCAGGAGGAGCGCGAGGTCGAAGCTCGCGTCGCCTAATGGCAGCGCCACCGCGCTCCCAACCTCGAAGCGTACGCGATCCGCCATCCCACACATGGCGGAGAGCGCACGGGCCGTTTCGACAAAATGCGGCGTCAGGTCTACGCCGGTCACGCGGCAACCGTAACGCGCCGCGATCATCCGCGCCGGACCACCAATACCCGAGCCAATATCGAGCACCTCCATATCGGGCTGAATGGAGAGCTTCTCCAAAAGCGCGGTTGTCGCCTCTGCGCCACCAATGTGGAATTCATCGACCGGCTTCAAGACCTCAGGCGAAATCCCGTCAGGGTCGTGCCCCATCTCTGCTAGTCCTGTGCGGATACGAGAGAGTACGTCGTAGGACGCGTAATGCTTTGAAACGCCACTTTCAATGTCACGCACGACTCGTCTCCTTCAATGGCCATAAGACAGGATGACAGCTCGGCCCCTCTGGTGCGCAGAATGGCATCTTTTTGGCGGCTCTTGAAGTTGGACAGAAAGAGTAATCAGTGCGAGCCTGATGGATCTGCCGCCATCCAGCCCGGACCTTAACCCGAATGAGAAACTCCTGGCCAGGCTCAACGCGGCGTTGTGACATTAACTGACATCGGACGCACGGACGCGAACACGGTCAAAGGCCCATGGCTCCGCCAACGAGCATCATGGAGACGAAACACATCGGGATGGCCCAGAAAGCCCGCCCGCCGCGCCGGGCGGCGAAGAGGCCGGCGGCCAGCATGGCCAAAGTGTGATCGAGCCCACCGAAAGGATGCAGGATACCGGCGCCAGATCCTGAGAGCTCGTGGATGCCCGTGTGAGCCAAAGCAGGCATGCCGGCCAGCATTCACGGGAAGGGCCACAAGAGCGCATTTCAATGTCCTGGGGATTGCCCCTGTCACGCGGACGCGGTCAAGCCGCCGGCCTGTTCGATGAACCTTGCGATCGCATCCACGCCGATGCCGCCACGGATGTTGCTGAAGACGTAGGGACGCTGGCCGCGCATGCGCTTCGTGTCTTCTTCCATGATGGCGAGATCAGCGCCCACATACGGCGCAAGGTCGATCTTATTGATCACCAGAAGATCCGAGCGGGTAATACCGGGGCCGCCTTTCCGTGGTATTTTTTCTCCGCCAGCCACGTCGATGACGTAGATCGTCAGATCGGCAAGCTCCGGTGAGAACGTCGCAGACAAATTGTCTCCGCCGGATTCCACCAGCACGATGTCGAGATGGGGAAACCGGCTGCGCATGGTGGCAATCGCTGCCAGGTTGATGGACGCATCCTCACGGATTGCCGTGTGCGGGCATCCGCCCGTCTCGACACCCATAATGCGCTCCACAGGAAGCGCGCCCGCCACCGTCAGGAGGCGCGCATCCTCCTTCGTGTAGATGTCGTTGGTGATCGCGCAGATGTCGTAGCGTTCGCGGAAGGTCTTGCAGAGTGCTTCCATCAGAGCCGTCTTGCCGGAGCCGACTGGTCCGCCGATGCCGACGCGAAGAGGTCCAGTGTGGGATGTCATGAGCGGAAAAGCCTCGTGTACTGGTTCTCGTGATGGAAGGAGCCGAGATCGGCCCGGAAGGTCGAGCCGCCGACATCGTCGAGCGACAGGTCGATGGCCTCCCGGGCGATTGCCTGCGCGGTCACCGCTAAGGCCGCACAGGCGCGAACGCCTGCGGTCTGACCGATCGGAGCGAGCCGAATGGCGGCAGAGACGAGCGTCTGGACAAGCCCGAAGAGATAGGCCTCCGACGTGATTGGTAAAGAGACCCTGTGTGCTGCCGCCGACATGCCGACGGCAACCGGGAAGGCCACAACGCCTTCGAGAGATATCAATCGCGGCGATAGCCATGCGGCGAGAGTTGCGTCGAGAAAGCTTCGTCCCTGCTGGCTCGTCTCGAGATAAAGCTCGGCGGACGGGGAGAGCGCCAGCGTCAGTTCGTTGACGGTCTCAAGAGCATGGGCATCCCCGCAATCGGCTGCCCTGTAGGCATGGCTCAGCAGGATTGCGTCGTTGCGGCCAAAACCGAGCGTCAGCATCTCGTCCAGCCACGCAATGAGCGTCTCCTCATTCGTCACATCCTCCGCCTCGACAGCCCATTCAAGCGTGTGCGAATAGGCATAGCAGCCGACCGGATAGGATGGTGACAGCCAGGCGAAGAGCGGCAGGATGGCCTGCCCCTCTCGCGACGCCGGTCTCATGCAAGCCTCATCCATGACTGTGTCCATGGGAATGATGATGCGAGTGCCCAGCATGCTCATGATGGTGGTAGGCACCTCGCACGGGACGGAATGGACGCTCCACGATCTCGGTCCTTGCCCCCAGCCCCTGCAGCATGTCGAGCAGCACATGGTCATAGGCGATGTAGACCGCGTCGCGCGCGATCTCGGCGGGGACGTGCCGGTTACCAATGTGCCAAGCGAGAGTCAGCAGGTCGAGGGGATCGTCAGTCCTGACCTCGATCAGTCTCTCAGGTGCGGCCCGCACCTGCACGAGCCAGCCGCTGTCGAGACGGATCGCATCTCCGTCTTCCATGACATCAGCCTTGTCGAGGTCGAGCAGGAACGCGGTGCCGCCATCGGCATGGAGCACGATCCGCCGCCGGTGGCGGTCGCCGTGATCGAGGGTGATGATGTCGACAACGCGGTCCTCGTCGACGGCTTCGCGGCGGATGATGGATGTGGCACGGATCATATCAGAACAGGAAATAGCGTTGAGCCATGGGAAGGGCCTTTGCCGGCTCGCAAACCAGCAATTCACCGTCCGCACGGACATCATAGGTTTCAGGATCGACCTCGATGAAGGGCGTGGCGTCGTTGAGCACCATGTCCTTCTTGCCGATGCCGCCACGGACGTTCTCGACGGCAACGAGCTGTTTCTGGACGCCCAGCTTTGCGGCAAGCCCGTTCTCGACGGCCGCCTTCGACACGAAGGTGAGCGAAGTCGAAGTCAGCGTCCTGCCGTAGGCCCCGAACATGGGACGGTAGTGCACTGGCTGCGGCGTCGGGATCGAGGCGTTCGGATCGCCCATGAGAGCCGCCGCGATGGCACCTCCCTTGAGAACGAGATCGGGTTTCACACCGAAGAAGGCCGGCGTCCAGACCACGAGGTCCGCAAGCTTCCCCACCTCGACGGAGCCGACATGCTTCGACACGCCATGGGCGATGGCGGGATTGATCGTGTACTTCGCCACATAGCGGCGGGCGCGGAGATTGTCGTTGTCTCCGGTCCCGCCGGGAAGCGGCCCGCGCTGGATTTTCATCTTATGCGCCGTCTGCCACGTGCGGATGATGACCTCGCCCACCCGCCCCATCGCCTGGCTGTCCGAGGACATCATCGAGAGTGCGCCGATGTCGTGAAGAATGTCCTCCGCCGCGATGGTCTCTTTGCGGATGCGGCTTTCCGCGAAGGCGAGATCCTCTGGAATCGACGGGTCCAGATGGTGACAGACCATGAGCATGTCGAGATGCTCGTCGATGGTGTTCACCGTATAGGGCCGCGTCGGGTTCGTGGAGGACGGCAGGACATTGGGAAGTCCCGCCACCTTGATGATGTCCGGGGCGTGCCCGCCGCCCGCCCCTTCCGTGTGGAAGGCGTGAATCGTGCGTCCCTTGAAGGCCGCAATAGTGTCCTCGACGAAGCCCGACTCGTTGAGGGTGTCCGTGTGGATCATCACCTGTACGTCATAGGCATCTGCGACGGAAAGGCAGCAATCGATCGCGGCGGGCGTGGTGCCCCAATCCTCGTGCAGTTTCAAAGCGCAGGCTCCCGCCTGGATCATCTCCTCCAGAGCGCCTGGCTTCGAGGCATTGCCCTTGCCCGTGAAGGCCAAATTCATGGGGAAGGCATCTGCCGCCTCGATCATACGCGCGATGTGCCAGGGTCCGGGCGTGCAGGTGGTAGCAAAAGTGCCGGTCGCAGGTCCTGTGCCGCCACCAAGCATGGTGGTGACGCCGGACATCAGCGCCTCTTCGATCTGCTGCGGGCAGATGAAATGAATGTGGGAGTCGAAGCCGCCGGCCGTGATGATCTTGCCTTCGCCTGCGATGATCTCCGTGCCGGGGCCGATGACGATGTCAACGTTCGGCTGCACGTCCGGATTGCCGGCCTTGCCGATGGCGGCGATCCGGCCGTTCTTGAGGCCGATATCGGCTTTCACGATGCCCCAGTGATCGAGAATGACCGCATTCGTAATGACGGTGTCAACCGCGCCCTCGGCCCGGGTCGCCTGCCCCTGCCCCATTCCATCGCGGATGACCTTGCCGCCGCCGAACTTGACCTCCTCGCCGTAGGTAGTGAAATCTCTCTCGACCTCGATCACGAGGGCGGTATCCGCCAGCCGGATCCGGTCGCCCCTGGTTGGCCCGAACATATCCGCATAGGCCGCGCGGGGAAGAGAGGCCGGCTTTCTTGCGTTCGACATCAGAGCGCCCCCATCACGCCTTGGCGGAAACCATAGACCTCGCGCTTGCCCAACAGCGGAACAAGGACGACTTCGCGGGTGGAGCCCGGCTCGAAGCGCACCGCCGTGCCAGGTGCGTTGTCGAGACGCATGCCACGGGCCTTCTCGCGGTCGAAGGACAATGCCGGATTGGTCTCATAGAAGTGATAATGGCTGCCGACCTGGATTGGGCGGTCACCCGTGTTGGCGACAGTCAGCACGATACGCTCCATGCCCTCGTTGAAGACGATCTCGCCTTCCGGCGTCACGATTTCGCCCGGCACGTCCGTGGAGGCCGCTCCCCTGATCGGGTGATGAACCGTGACCAGCTTGGTTCCATCCGGAAAAGTGGCCTCAACCTGGATGTCATGGATCATTTCAGCAACGCCCTCCATAACCTGGTCGGCGGTGAGCACATGCGCGCCCGCCTCCATCAGCTCGGAGACGGAGCGCCCATCACGGGCGCCTTCCACCACCGTGTCGGTGATCAGAGCAATAGCCTCCGGATGGTTGAGTTTCACGCCGCGCTCCAGCCGGCGCCGGGCCACCATGGCGGCCATGGCGATCAGAAGCTTGTCTTTTTCACGAGGTGTGAGTTGCATCTTTCAACCCTAGCTAAGCCAGACGCGCGGCAAAGGTCCACCGCGAAAGGCAAGAAGGAACGGAACGACGGAGGCGCGCAGAGTCTCCACCGTCACAGCGCAGAAGCGCACGGCGAGAACGCCGTTCCACGCGCTTGCGGCGACATCGCAGCCATTGCCGGAGGAGAGAACTTCGCGCGTGGCCTCGAGGCGCGCCTCGGCATCCGGTGCCAGATGAATCAGCGTCGCCAGGGCTCGAGCTCCTTTTGCCACGCTCGGCTTCTGCAGCAAATTGGCAATCGGGCCATTGAGCCGCAGCGTATCGGCATAGACCAAGCGGCCGTCCCGCCGAATGCGCCAGCGATCTTCGAAGAAGCCGGTCGCGATCCGCTCCGCATGCGCCTCGCGACCAAAGACAACAGCTTCGAACAGGGTCAGGTGAGCATCGCCCGCCATGACGGCGTCAAGCCGTCGAGCGAGCCGACCCTGATCGAACAGGATGGTTTCCTGCGGGAGCCATTCCAAGCGCGAGCCTGCGCTCGCCGAGAGACTGACGGACAGCTCCGCGACCGGACCATCGGATCGATAGATCTTTTCGGCAGCCGGCGTTGCGACCGTGACGGCGGCTCCCGCCTGGACCTCGATGGCCACAGAGAAGCGATCTCCGCAGGCAATGCCGCCCGCCGTGTTGACGAGAACGGCCTCGAGGCTGGGGCCCGGCGCCTTCGGCAACCTGATCCTCATAGATCCGCTTTCCTGAATGCGCATCGGCCGGGTGCGCCCGTCCAGCCGGGCGGCACTGAATGCCACCTGCCCATCGGCCCGCTGCCGCTGGAGATTGTCGGCCCGGGAGATGGCATCAGATGGCCAGGCGTTGACGTACATCGTCCCCCTCGAGTGCCGCGCGGCTGCCCTGCTGGACGATCTCGCCCCGCTCCATAACCACGAAGCGATCCGCCAGTTCACGGGCGAAATCAAAATACTGCTCGACGAGCAGGATGGCCATATCCTTTCTCTCACGCATGTACTGGATGGCGCGTCCGATATCCTTGATGATAGAGGGCTGGATACCTTCGGTGGGCTCGTCGAGCACGAGAAGGCGCGGACGCATCACCAGCGCCCGCCCGATGGCGAGCTGCTGCTGCTGGCCGCCAGAGAGGTCGCCCCCCCGCCGCCCCAGCATGGACTTGAGCACCGGAAAGAGCTCGAAGACCTCTTCCGGTATCGTCTTTTCGCCGCGCTTGAGTGGCGCAAATCCGGTCTCCAGATTTTCCTTCACCGTAAGCAGAGGAAAGATTTCTCTCCCTTGTGGGACATACGCGATCCCGCGGATTGCGCGTTCGAACGGCTTCAGGCGCGAGACGTCCTGTCCCTCGAGACGGATCATCCCGCCTGAAATCGGCTTCTGGCCCGTGATGGCGCGCAGCAGCGATGTCTTCCCCACGCCGTTACGGCCGAGCACGCAGGTCACCTCGCCAATGGAAGCCGTCAATGAAACGCCCTGCAGGGCCTGAGCCGCGCCATAGTGCAAGGACAGGTTTTCGACTGTAAGCATCGTCATCGGCCCAGGTAAACCTCGATCACGCGCTCGTTGGCGCTCACCACATCCAAGAGCCCCTCTGCCAAAACCGAACCCTCATGCATGCATGTGACCTTCACACCGAGATCACGCACGAAGGTCATGTCGTGCTCTACCACGACCACGGCCTGGGTCTTTGCGATATCGCGCAGGAGGTCGGCCGTATCAGCCGTTTCCTGATCCGTCATGCCCGCCGCCGGCTCGTCGATCAGCAGGAGCTTGGGTTGTTGGGCCAGCAACATACCGATCTCCAGCCATTGCTTCTGGCCATGAGACAATTCCCCGGCCCTGCGCTGGCGGTAGTGTGTGAGGCGCACGCGTTCCAGAAGGGCATCGATTCTCTCGCGCTCCTGCGCCGTGCGGCGCGAGAGCAAGGTGGCGAAGGGGCCACGCTTATTCTTGAGGGCCAGCAGCAGATTATCCTCCACGCTGTGCATCTCGAACACGGTCGGCGTCTGGAACTTCCGGCCGATGCCGAGCTCCGCGATGGCGGCCTCGTCAAGGGAGGTCAGGTCATGAGATCCCTCGAACAAGGCTGTTCCCTCACTGGGCCTCGTCTTGCCGGTGATCACGTCCATCATGGTCGTCTTGCCTGCTCCGTTTGGGCCGATGATGGCGCGCATCTCCGCATTGTCGATCGTGAGCGACAGGGCATTCAAGGCCCTGAAACCATCGAACGAGACTGTGACGCTGTCGAGATAGAGAAGCGCTGGGGTCATGGGTGCCGTCATGGCTCACTCCGCCGCCTGTGAGAGAGAATCGGACGAGCGGCGGGAGGCGAGCCGCCGGCTCACTTGCATCCCAAGATCCCTCGCAGCCCCAAGGACTCCGCGGGGCATGAAGAGCGTCACGAAGACGAAAAGGCCGCCGAGGGCAAAGAGCCAGAACTCCGGCAGGACACCCGTGAACCAGGTCTTTCCGGCATTGACCAGCAGCGCGCCGACGATGGCTCCTGCGAGCGTCCCACGTCCGCCGACCGCCACCCAGATCACGGTCTCGATGGAATTGGCGGGAGCGAACTCGCCCGGATTGATGATTCCAACCTGCGGCACGTAAAGCGCACCAGCGATGCCTGCCAGCATGGCCGAGAGAGTGAAAACGGCAAGCTTGTAGTGTTCGACCCGATAGCCGAGAAATCTCGTGCGGCTTTCCGCATCGCGCACGGCCACGAGCACCTTGCCGAATTTCGAACTCACAACCCACCGGCACAGCAGATAGCCGCAGGCCAACGCGGCCACCGAGAGCACGAACAGGACGATGCGGGTCGAAGCCGATTGAAGCGGAAACCCCAGAATATCCTTGAAGTCGGTCAGCCCGTTATTGCCGCCGAAGCCCATGTCGTTGCGAAAGAACGCCAGCATCAAGGCAAAGGTCATGGCTTGCGTGATGATGGAAAGATAGACGCCGGTCACACGGGAACGAAAAGCGAACCATCCAAAGATCAAAGCGAGAGCGCCCGGCACAATCAGCACCATGAGCGCTGCAACCGGAAACCAGTCGAAGCCGTACCAGAACCACGGAAGCTCCTTCCAGTTCAGGAACACCATGAAATCGGGCAGGACAGGATGGGCGTAGACCCCGCGCGGGCCGATCTGGCGCATGAGGTACATGCCCATGGCATAGCCTCCGAGAGCGAAGAAGGCTCCGTGCCCGAGGGAGAGAATGCCGCAGAAGCCCCAGATCAGATCGACCGACAGTGCCAGCAGGGCAAAGCACACGTATTTGCCAAGCAGAGGCACCAGATGGTCCGACAGATGCAGCGCCGAGCCGGGGGCCGCCAATCCGTTCATGGCAGGCACCAGGACGGCGGCCACAGCGAGAAGCGACAGAACGACAATGCTTTGCCGATCAGGCAGGGTTTGCGTCTTCATGCTTCGACCGCCCTGCCTTTCAGCGCGAAGAGTCCGCGCGGACGGCGTTGAATGAAAAGAATGATGCCGACGAGAAGGACAATTTTGCCGAGCACTGCGCCCGCATAGGGCTCGAGGAGCTTATTCGCGATACCCAGCGTCATCGCGCCGACGAGCGTGCCCCAGAGATTTCCAACGCCACCGAACACGACAACCATGAAACTGTCGATGATATAGCCCTGCCCCAGATTCGGGCTGACATTGTCGATCTGGGAGAGTGCGACACCGGCAATGCCCGCGACACCCGATCCGAGACCGAAGGCAAGGGCGTCGATACGGCTTGTCTTGATGCCCATCGAACCCGCCATGCGCCGGTTCTGCGTGACGGCACGAACATGGAGCCCCAGGGAGGTATACCGAAGAACGAGCTGCAGGACGGCAAAGACGGAGATGGCGAATACCACGATGGCGATGCGGTTGTAGGTGAGACTTAAAGCCCCGATCTCCAGCGCCCCGCTCATCCAGGCCGGGCTTCCTACCTCCCGGTTCGTCGGCCCGAACAGCGTGCGGACGGTCTGCTGGAGGATGAGGGACAAGCCCCAGGTAGCCAGCAGGGTTTCCAGAGGCCTCCCATAGAGGAAGCGGATGACAAGGCGCTCGATCAGGATGCCGACCGCACCTGCAACGAGGAAAGCGAGCGGAAGCGCGAAAAAAAGCGAAGCCTCGAACAGCCCGGGCGCATAGGTGCGAATGAGTTCCTGCACCACGAACGTCACGTAGGCCCCGAGCATGACCATCTCGCCGTGGGCCATGTTGATGACGCCCATCGTGCCGAACGTGATGGCAAGACCGATGGCGGCGAGCAGCAGAACAGACCCGAGGGAGATCCCGTACCAGATGTTCTGAACGGCGTTCCAAAACGCCAGCCGCGTGCGGATGCTGTCTGCCGCCCTTGCGGCTGCCTCCGCAATCTCCTGCTGCGTTCCCGACGGCAGGCTGGACAGGAGAGCGAGCGAATCCTGATCGCCACGTTCCTTCAAGGTTGCCACGGCGCCGAGACGGTCGGCAGACAACGCATCGGCCTTGTTCAGGAGAATGGCCGCCTGCGCTGTCTTGAGAGCTTCCTTCACGTCTGGGAAGGTCTCCTGCGCAATAGCCTGATCGAGCGTCGGCAACGCAGAAGCATCGCGGGAGCGCAAAACGGCACGCGCCGCTTCGAGCCGCGTCCCGGGATCAGTGCTGAGGAGCGTCATATTCCCGAGCGCGGCCTCGATGGCGCGGCGGACCCGGTTGTTGACTCGAACCGGCTTGAGCCCCCCCGCACTCGCGCCCGCTGCCTGACCTGTCGCTGCATCGACAAGGGCGCCGGATCCATCGCGGATAACAACCTGCCCTGTTCCCACGAGAAGCCGACCGTCTCTCAATGCCTCGACGACCCGAAGTGACAAGGGATGGCCGCTGTTCGCGATAGCCGCGACAGCAGCTTCCGCTTCGGCATAGCTGTCGGCTCCGAATTTCGGCAATGCGTCCTCGTAAGGTCCGGCCATTCCAGCCGAACTCATGCCCGTCAGCAGGACGAGAACCCAGAAAATGTTGCGCAAAGTGATCATGAAAAACGTCAAATGGAGAGAGGTCGAGGGCAGCCGCCGCGGCTGCCCTCATCGGTCAGCCGCTCAGGCGCCGCACTTTTTGGTGACAGTGTTGTAATTGCCGCACTTGAGGGTCTTCCAGTCGGCAATCAGGTCCTTCGAGCCGTCGAGATACTTGGACCAAGCGTCGCCCGGAACGAGAGCATCGGTTTGCGACACGGTCTCGAACTGGCCGTCCTCCTTGATCTCGCCGATGAGCACCGGCTTGGTGATGTGGTGGTTCGGCAGCATCTCGGACACACCGCCGGTGAGATTCGGGACTTGCACGCCGACGATGGAGTCGATCACCTTGTCGGGATCGGTCGTGCCGGCCTTCTCGACCGCTTTCACCCACATGGTGAAGCCGATCACATGCGCTTCCATCGGGTCGTTGGTGACGCGCTTGTCATTCTTGGTGAAAGCCTTCCACTTCTGAATGAAAGCCTTGTTGTCAGGTGTGTCGACAGACTGGAAGTAGTTCCAGGCGGCCAAGTGGCCGACGAGGGGCTTCGTGTCGATGCCGGCAAGCTCCTCCTCGCCCACCGAGAAGGCCACAACCGGAATATCCGTCGCTTTCACGCCCTGGTTCGCGAGTTCCTTATAGAACGGCACGTTGGCATCCCCGTTGATCGTGGAGACGACGGCCGTCTTCTTGCCGGCGGAACCGAACTTCTTGATGTCGGCCACGATCGTCTGCCAGTCGGAATGTCCGAAGGGCGTGTAGTTGATCATGATATCCTCGGACTTCACGCCTTTGGACTTCAGGTAAGCCTCGAGAATCTTGTTGGTCGTGCGCGGATAGACGTAATCGGTGCCAGCCAGAACCCAGCGCTCCACCTTCTCTTCCTTGGCGAGATAATCGACAGCCGGAATGGCCTGCTGATTGGGCGCAGCGCCCGTGTAGAAAACATTCCGCTCGCTCTCCTCGCCCTCGTACTGGACGGGGTAGAACAGGATGCTGTTCAGCTCCTTGAACACCGGAAGCACGGACTTGCGCGACACGGATGTCCAGCATCCGAATACGGCCGCGACCTTGTCCTTGCTGATCAACTCGCGTGCCTTTTCGGCGAAGAGCGGCCAGTTGGAGGCCGGATCGACCACCACCGCTTCGAGTTTCTTGCCCAGCAGACCGCCTTTCTTGTTCTGCTCGTCGATGAGCATCAGCATCACGTCCTTCAGCGTCGTCTCGCTGATCGCCATGGTGCCCGACAGTGAGTGGAGAATCCCTACCTTGATCGTTTCCTCCGCTCTTGCGGCTCCCGCAGTGGCGCCGGAAACCAATGCTGCCGCCGTGAGCGCCAGCATATTTCTGCGCGTCATATTCAAAATCGACATAGGTCATTCTCCCTTGCCTGCCCTGTTTCAGGTGCGACGCGGGATCATTGAGCAAGAACCGTGCCAAGGCCGTCGGTATAAGGGCCCGTCGCAGAAGAATGACCGAAGGGGCGCAAAGGCAAGAATGGATTTGCTCAGAAAAGTGGCGAAAGCTGAAATAGAGGGCGAACGGGGCAGTGTTACATCTCGCGGCGGAACGGCGGCTTGTCCTGCCAGAGCGGCATGCCGCCATGCACGGAGAGCCGGAGCGAGCGCCGCGAGACGAAGAACGATGTCGTCATGATGTCGAACCGGACGCCAGACCATCCCTGTGACCCGCCGTGGCCTCATTAGAGGGCAGCATCCCACGATGTGGTGTTGCCGTGGGCGCACAGCAGTTCAATCTTCGCAAACGAGCCGTCAGCCGGAAATGGCATATGGACGAAACTTACATCAAAGTTCGAGGGCAATGGAAATACCTCTACCGAGCTATTGATAGCAACGGCGACACCGTGGAGTTCTGGTTCAGCGAGCGGCGCAATTTGACCGCCGCCAAGCGCTTTCTACACGAGGCTCTCAAGCGGCATGGCCGGCCGGAGAGGATTGTGATTGATGGCAGCCAGACCAATCGCGAAGCCATCCTGTCGTGTGATGCCGAGAACCGGCTCCAGGATCGATCTCGGCGCGAGGTGCAGCCGATCCGAATCCGGCATAGTCAAGATCTCAACAACCGCATCGAGCAGGATCACCGTGCTGTCAAACGCCGCATGCGTCCGATGCTCGGTTTCAAGTCCATGGACTGCGCCCGCGTGATCTTGGGTGGGATCGAGATGATCCACATGATGCGCAAAGGACAGGCGAAGTATGCCTGCAATCGGCAGCCATCACTCTCGGAGCAGTTTGATATGCTCGCCGCATGAGCAGGTGGTGAAGACCTGCACCTAGCTCGCCCCCCGCTCCGGATTTGCGACGGAGCCAGCTTGTTTCCCTTGTGGATCCGTTTTGGCAAGGCGACCCGCTTCAGGGCTTCCGCCGAGACGAGATCACCCCGACCAGAGCCACCATCGTCAGCACGATGGTCCACGACAGGGCGTCGAAGCCCGGGCTCCGCTCCGCCGAACGGTCTGCTGGCAAGCCACTCAAGAAAGGGCTAGGCCATGTCAGTGATCGTCTTCCGGAACCGTGCCAGGGAGAGGCTGAACAGAACGGCCCCGATGGCCGCCAATGCGAGAAACTGCGGCCAGACCACGTCCAGACCCGCTCCCCGGTACAGGATCGCCTGGGCCAGCCTGATAAAATGGGTCGTTGGCGCCGCGAGCATCACGTCGTGCACCAGTTCCGGCATGCTCTCGCGTGGGGTCATCCCGCCTGAGAGCATCTGCATCGGGATCAGGACCAGGATCAACAGCATGCCGAACTGCGGCATGGAGCGGGCCACTGTCCCCATGAAGACGCCCATCGACGTGGTGGCGAACAAGTGCAGGGCCGCGCCAGCCAGAAACAGCGCGACTGAGCCTTCGATCGGAACCGACAGCAGGCCCTGCACGACCAATGCGAGAGACAAGGCGCAGGCGACGAGCACCACCAGTGCCATGGACCAGATCTTGCCCGTCATGATCTCGAACGGGGTGACCGGCATGACCAGCAGATGCTCGATGGTGCCGTGCTCCCGCTCGCGGATCAGTGCTGCCCCGGTCAGGATGATCGAAAGCATCGTAACCTGGTTGATGACCTGGATCACGGCTCCGAACCAGCCCTTGTTCAGCTCAGGATTGAACCGTGCCCGCAGGGCGAGATCGACCGGCAGGACCTGCGCCGCGCGATAGCGTTGAGCGAATGCCTTCACCTCGCCGCCGACGATCTGCTGGATATAGCCGCTTCCGGTAAAGGCCTGGCTCATGCGGGTCGCATCTACGTTGAGCTGGATCGTGGGCTGGCGGCCGGCTAGGACGTCCCGCTGGAAGTTGGGCGGAATGTTGAGAGCGAAGGTATCCAGCCCCGCGTCCATCCGGGCGTCCATCTCAGCTGCGGTGATCAGTTCGGGCAGCAGGAAGGATGGCGGATAAAATGCCCCAACGATGCGGGCCGAGAGAGGTGAGCGATCCTCGTCGACGATGGCGATCGGCGCCCGGTTGAGCGTCTCGGGCATCGCGGTGGCGGCGGTGTAGACGGCTGCGGTGAAGGAATAGACGACCAGAAACAGCATCATCGGATCGCGGGCAAGGCTGCGCAGTTCCTTGACGCCGAGATGGAGGATATTGGAGAGACGCATCGGTCAGGTCTCCTGCTTCTTCAAGAGCATGACGCTGAGCCCGATGAGCACCGGCATAGCGATCAACAGGGGCCAGAAGGAGGCCTGGAGATCCCCGAAGCTCAGGGCCTTCGAGAAGGTGCCGCGGGAGATGGTCAGGAAGTGAGTCGCTGGATAGATCCGGCCGATCACGGCGCCAAAACCCTCGAGAGAAGAGACCGGGTCGATCATGCCTGAGAATTGACTGGCCGGGATCATGGTGGCAATCGCCGTGCCGAAGATCGCCGCGATCTGGCTGCGCATGAAGGATGACATCAGAAGGCCCATCGCCGTCGCCGCATACGTGTAGGCTACGGCGCCCAGCGCGAGCGTCAGGAAGCTGCCCGTAAGCGGCACGCCGAAGATCGTGACCGCAAGCACGGTCAGCAGCAGGAAGTTGAGCATGGCCAGCCCGACATACGGCAGTTGCTTCCCGAGCAGGAATTCCAGCTTGGTGACGGGCGTGACGTAGAGGTTCACGACCGAGCCGAGCTCCTTCTCCCGGACGACGCTCAGGGCCGCCAGCATGGCCGGGATCAACAACAGCAGGATCGGGATCACGCCGGGCACCATGGCCTTCAGGCTCTCGACGTCCGGGTTGTAGCGGAAGCGGGTCTCGACGGTCGCAGGACTGGCCGCTTCGACCTTGGACGCCAGCCACTGGCTGTGCATGCCCTGAACATAGCCCTGAACGGTTTCGGCCCGCATGGGCATGGCGCCGTCGATCCAGACGCCAATCTCGACCTGCCGTCCCCGCGCGATGTCGCGCCCGAAGCCGGGCGGGATCTCGATCGCCAGGGTGAGCTCGCCCGCGCGCATGCGCCGATCGAGATCGCCATAATCCGTGATCGGCGCATGCTCGATGAAGTAGCGAGATCCGGCCAGATTGAGCGTGTAGTCGCGGCTCACCGTGGTCTGGTCCCGGTCGAGAACGGCGAAGGACAGGTTCTCGACGTCCATGCTGATGCCGTAGCCCATGATGAACATGAGAATGATGCTGCCGAGAAGCGCCAGCGTGGCCCGGATCGGATCGCGGCGGAGCTCAAGCGCCTCCAGCATCATGTAGCTGAACATGCGGCGTGGATTGAAAAACCGCCCTGCCGCCTTCTGGCCGGAATCGCCGACTGAGACCACCGATTCTGGCTGTGCCTGCTGAGGCTGTTCCTGCATCGATGGAGTAGCGCCTGCCGGACTTTCGGCGGCATCCTCCAAGTAACTGATGAAGGCGTCTTCCAGTGTCTCGACCCCACGCTTCTGGACTAGGCCGGCCGGGGTATCGCTGACTAGCACGCGGCCGGCATGCATCAACGAAATCCGATCGCAGCGCTCGGCTTCGTTCATGAAGTGGGTTGAGATGAAGATCGTCACATGGTCCTTGCGGGCAAGGTCGATCATGATCTGCCAGAAGGCATCGCGGGCGATCGGGTCGACGCCGGAGGTCGGCTCGTCGAGGATTAGCATCGCCGGTTCGTGGATCATCGCGACCGCCAGGGACAGCCTCTGGCGCTGCCCGAGCGGGAGCCTGTCCGGCAGCACGTCCATCACCTCGGCTAGGCCGAACCGGCTGGCCATTGTCTCGATCCGCTCCGGGATGAGGTCCTCAGGGACCCGGAACAGCCGCGCGTGCAGCTCCAGGTTCTGACGGACGGTCAGTTCGGAATAGAGCGAAAACCCCTGCGACATGTACCCGACGCGTTGACGGGTCTCGAGGTCCTGGGCGTTCACGGGCTGCCCGAACAGCCAGGCCTCCCCCTCGCTCGCGGGCAGCAGGCCCGTCAGCATCTTCATGGTCGTCGTCTTGCCGCAGCCATTCGAGCCGAGAAAGCCGAAGATCTCGCCGCGCGGGATCTCGAAGCTGACATGGTCGACGGCCACGAAGTCGCCGAAGCGCATGGTCAGATCCCTGGCCCTGATGGCGATCTCGGTCTCGCTGCCCGAGCGCGGAACGATCGTCACGGCCTCGTGACCCTGGCGCTTCTCCTCGGGCATCAGGGCAATGAAGGCCTCCTCGAGCGCCGTGGTTTCGGTTCGCTTGAGTAGGTCCTCTGGTGTGCCGGTGGCGAGCACCCGTCCCTCGTCCATGGCCACGAGCCAGTCGAAGCGGGCGGCCTCCTCCATGTAGGCGGTGGCGACCACCACGCTCATGCCGGGGCGGCTCGCGCGAATCCGGTCGATCAGCTCCCAGAACTGCCGCCGCGAGAGCGGGTCCACGCCCGTGGTCGGCTCGTCGAGGATCAGCAGATCCGGATCGTGAATGAGCGCACAGCACAGACCGAGCTTCTGCTTCATGCCGCCGGACAACTTGCCGGCAGGCCGCCCCACGAACTGCGCCAGACCGGTGCTCTCGACGAGGTCGGCGATGCGGCGCTCACGCTCGGCCCGATCCTGGCCGAAGAGGCGGCCGAAGAACTCGAGATTCTCGAACACCGAGAGCGTGGGATAGAGGTTCTTGCCAAGGCCCTGCGGCATGTAGGCGATGCGGGGACACACGTCCTGGCGGTGAGACGCCTTGGCCATGTCGCCGCCGAGCACCTCGATATCCCCGATCTGGAGCGCCCGGGCGCCTGCAATGAGGGATAGGAGACTCGACTTGCCGACCCCGTCGGGACCGATCAGGCCCACCATGCAGCCGGCCGGGATATCAAGGTTCACGTCGTCGAGAGCCTGTATCTTGCCGTAGACTAGGCTGATGGCCCGCAGATGGGCGACGGACGTCGGCGCGGCACTGATCGGTGCGGCGTGGTTCATTGGTTCTGCCATGGCACGAGGTTCTGCAGGTTGGACGGCCATTCCACCCCTTCTTCAATCCTCACATAAGCCACCCCAGGCAGGCCGGTCTTCACGTCGCGGATGTACTTCTTCAGCAGCTCGGGCGGGATCTGTGCCTTGATGCGGAACATCAGCTTCTGGCGCTCACTCGCGGTCTCGACCGTCTTGGGCGTGAACTGGGCAACATCGGCGACGAACGTCGCTTTGGCCGGAATGACGTATTGCGGCAGCGCATCGAGGACGAGTCTCACCTCGGTCCCGATCCTCACGCGCCCGGCGGCTTCCGTCGGCAGGAAGAAGGTCATGTAGACGTCGCTGAGATCAACCATGTTCAGCACCTTGCCCCCTGCGCCAAGCACCTCGCCCGGCTGCGCCACCCGGAACTGGACGCGCCCGTCCCGTGTCGACCGGAGGGTGCTGTCCCGGATCTCGGCCTGAATGCGCTCGATGGTGGCCGCTGCCGCATCAACCGCCGCCTGGGCGTTGATGACCTGGGCCTCGGCCGTGGCGATGGCAGCATCGGCCGCCGCCACCTGGGCTTGCGCCGCGCTGACGGCCGCGTTTGCGCTCTCGAACCGGGCCCGGTCGGTGTCGAGAACCTGTTGCGAAGTGGTCCCCCGCGACGCAAGGTCCTCGGACCTGGAGAACTGTTTCTGGGCGGCGTCCCTCTCGGCCTCGCGCTGGGCGACGAGGGAGACCGCCGCCTGCCTTTCGGCCTGGCGCTGAACAACCTGATGGCGGGCGGTCTCAATGCCGACGACCGCCTGTTGCTTCTGCGCCTCGGCCTGCTTGAGCTGAGCCTGAAGCACATCGGTATCCATCTGGGCGAGCACCTGACCTGCGGTGACGAAATCACCTTCGTCGACCAGGACGTCCTCGATCCGACCCGCTGTTTTTGTGGCGACATCGATCTCGACCGCCTCGATCCGGCCATTGCCGCTGGCCAAGCCGGCAGGCAGGCCCTTGGGCTGCAGGTACCGCCAAGCCCCGTAGATGGCTCCGGCGGCGATCACGATGGCCACAATCCTGAACAGCCACCGGTTTGGCTTCGTCATCATCAAATAAGTCCGTTTTCTTGCTGAGCTTCGAAGGCACGGGAGTATGGCGGAAGGCCATCTCTCGGGGGAGACGGAGTGCCCAGATCGCACAAACGACATAGAGTTCGATATGGAGTTCTAGAACTGCACGGTGCGTTACTTACATGTCGATGAGGTCGATCGGCCTTGATCGATGTCAAGGCTGCCGCACCGGAAGACCGATACTTCGGGCTCCGCGTGGGCTCGGGCTCATGGACGTCGGTCAGGCGCCAGGCTGAAGTGAACAGTCGGATGTGTCGCAAATTTGGAACTGGAACACGAGGACGGCTGAGATCCCGTTATGAGTTCAGGCAGCGAGCCGTTCGAACTGCTCTGCCAATGAAATCTGCAGGTGGCAGGCATACTTCGCCTGTCCCTTCCGTATCATATGGATCAATTCAATGCCGCCCAGGATCACTCGGGCACAGGCAACGGACTTTAAGCCGAGCATCGGCCGAACCCTCCGTTTGATAGCGCGATGGTCCTGTTCAATGCGGTTGTTGAGATCTTGGCTCTGCCGGATCCGGATCGGCTTCAACTGGCGTCTTGACCGATCCTGGAGCCGGCATTCCGTATCGCAGGACAGGATGGCTTCACGATCGGTCTGACTGCCATCAATCATCATCCGCCCGGGTCGGCCATGCCGTTTGAAAGCTTTGCGCAGGAAGCGTTTGGCGGCCGTGAGATCGCGCCGTTCGCTGAACCAGAATTCAATGGTGTCGCCGTTGCTGTCGATCGCACGATACAGGTACATCCACCGCCCGCGCACCTTGATATAGATACCGTCTGAACGGTCAACCCTGTTAGGCAGCTGGAACGCGATAGCCATCTTGGCTTTTCAGGACGCCAAAACAGATGTGAACC